>DASYDV010000056.1:0-10284 GCA_036499375.1 Candidatus Udaeobacter sp. | reverse complement strand
GCACGCGCAGAAAGTGATCAAGCAGCACGAAGCCGGACACGATCATGAGCAAGAGCATCAGGTTAATGACGCGGCATATCACGATGCGCTCCATGTTTTTGACGAGCACGGCGGGTGGGAGCTCGAACCAAAAGCGAAGCGGGTCCTGGCCGGACTTGCGTTTCGTGAATCTGATTTCGATCGCCCTGCGCGCGCATTGAGCGGCGGCTGGATCATGCGTGCTCATCTCGCGCGGTTGCTTTTGATGGAACCCGACCTTCTTCTGCTCGACGAACCGACGAACCATCTCGATCTCGAATCGCTTCAGTGGTTTCAGGAATATCTGAGAAATTATCCGGGCGCGATCGTCATGATCTCGCACGATCGCGAGTTTTTGAATCAACTTGTCGGCAGCATCGTCGAGATTGCGCACTCGAAACTCGTCCGTTATCGCGGCGACTGGGATAGTTACGTCGAACAGAAAGCCGCGCGCGAAGAACAACAGCTCGCCGCTTACAAGAATCAGCAGAAAGAAATCGCGGCATTGCAACTGTTCGCCGATCGATTTCGCGCCAAGGCCAGCAAAGCATCGCAAGCCCAGAGCAAGCTGAAGCAAATCGATCGCATGAAAAAAGTCGCGGCGCCGACTGCGCGCGGAAAGACAATCAAGTTTCATTTCCCGCAACCGGTGCGAAGCGGCCTGCGGGTGATCACGCTTGAAAATGTCGATCATGCCTATGGCGACGTGGTTGTTTATCGTGGAATGCAATTTCATGCGGAACGTGGTCAACGCACCGTGCTGGTCGGCCCGAATGGCGCGGGGAAATCGACTCTTCTAAAACTGCTCGCCGGTGTGTTGCCGGTGCAGCATGGCGCGCGTGCGCTCGGGCATAATGTGCGTACCGGTTATTTTTCCCAAAACAGGATCGACGTGCTCGATCCGAAACACACTGTTTTGGAAAGCGCGCTCGACGCGCCGAACCCGGTGTCCGAACAAACTGGGCGCACGGTTTTAGGTTCATTTTTATTTCGCGGTGACGACGTCTTTAAATCGGTCGCCGTTTTGAGCGGCGGCGAAAAATCGCGATTGGCTTTGGTCAAACTCCTGCTCGATCCTCCGAATCTGCTCCTGATGGACGAGCCGACGACGCATCTCGATGTCGGCTCGATCGATGCGCTGATCGGCGCGCTGAAGCAATATCACGGGACGCTTATCTTTATCAGCCACGACGTTCATTTCATCCGCGCCATCGCCACCAGCGTCCTGCACGTAACCGCCGGCCAACTGACTCCTTATCCCGGCGATTACGATTACTATTTGGACAAATCGAAAGCCACGTCGGCGAGGACCGCCCTCACCGCCGGATCGAATGGCCACAAGTCAGAGGTCAGTGGTCAGAAGTCAGTGGTTGAAAAGCAAACTGCCCCCGGATTACGCGAGCAAAAAGCGCGGAAGCGTTTGGAAGCTGAAACGCGCAATGCGGTTGCCAAAGCAAGGCGCGAAAAAGAAAAGCGCCTGCACGAACTCGAGATCAAAATCGCCACATTGGAAGCGCAGCAAAAAGAACTGGCTGCCGCTCTGGAAGATCCGACGGTCTACGAACCGGGTGGTCGCGCCACCGCGATCAACCGCGAGCTCTCCGTTCTCGCCGACGATCTTGCCCGTCTAACCGCCGAATGGGAAAACGCTTCCGCTCTTGTCGCGCCTTAGTCCCGCGACTGCGGGACGAAGGTGGAAAACCCCGAAGACTTCCTAACCACGAATCGAGGAAAGGGGATTTTCGAGATAGAAGGTAAAGCTGCGAGGGTAGCAGCGAGTGAATGGAGCCGCCGGGCGGCGGGCGACATAGATGGGAAAACCGAAAGGTCGAATGTGCGGGCGTGCATGAGTCAAAGCGGGAGCCGAACGAGTTTCAATTCACACGAATAGACACGAATTTTTCGGACGGGAATCCTTATCCATCTGTGAAAATACTTGGCGAGCCGTAGGCTAACGAAGGCTGCGACCTAATGGCTTTCAGCGTCTCTGACCACGGTGTCTGTGGCCAAAAGACATTGCATTAAATTCGTTTCGCCTGACCGCCGAAACCGAGTCGCCGCGGCGACTGCTCCCCGGAAAATTTGAATTCGTGCTCATTCCTGTCCATTCGTGGTTACCATGCCGCTGAGGGCAACTACTCGTTAAAGCCGTCGCGGTAGAAATGCGTTGCCGAGAAACAAATCATCGAGGTGAAATTCGATTGCAGTGATCGCTATTCCGATGCATCCGACGCATCCGTGCAATCCGTGGTTCAGGATTCTGAAGATTCAGTTTCGGCTCGCAGCCGAAACCAACAGGCCAGCGGCCTATGCTCCCCGGAATATTTGATTCGTGTTCATTCGTGCCAATTCGTGGTTAAAACAGCAACGATTTGTGTTCCTTCGTAAAAAATTCGTGGTTAAGATGCTTCGTATGGACAAAATAAAATCCGACGCATCAAACCATCGCCAGCGTGCGATCCACCAGAAATGACTAACGATATTATAGTTGGCGCCGGTCGGAGCAGGAGCGGATGGTCGATGGTTTGGGGAATTCTCATGGTTGTCTGCGGGATCCTCGCCATCGCTCTGCCGCTGGCTTCGTCAATTGGAGTTGTCCTGGTGGTGGGGTGGCTAATTTTGCTGGCCGGTGTCTGGCATTTAATTTTCGTCTTCCACTCGCACACTTTCGGCGGTGTTCTGTGGCAACTGCTCCTTGCTGTGGTTTACGGGTTCGCCGGCGTTTACATGCTGATGCATCCACTGCTCGGGCTCGTCACTCTTACACTCGTGATTGCGATTTTCCTGCTGATCGAAGCCGGGCTGGAGACGGCGCTCTATTTCACAATTCGCCGGAAGACAAATGCCGGCTGGGTTTTGTTCGACGCGATCGTGACGCTGGTGCTTGCGATTATGATCTGGTCCCAGTGGCCGTCCAGTTCGGGCTGGGTGCTTGGAATGCTGGTTGGCATCAGCCTCATCTTTAGCGGCATCTCGCGGTTGAGCCTTTCGGCAGCGACACGCCGGCCAGGCGTCATGGCTCCGGCGCGCGGCTGAAAACAGTCGGACTACAACTAAATAATCCGAATCCGCTTGATTCTGTAATCCGTGGTCAAATCCACAATGCGCGGAAGGGTTGCATAAAAGCTCGTTTCGGCGAGGCGCCGAAACCAGCACACGAGGGCGCGTGCGCTCCCCGGACATTTGAATTCGTGTTCGTGTCGTTCGTTCGCGGCGGAGCCGCTCTGAGTTAAATCGTGGTCAAAGGCTCAACTCCGATAAATCGCGAGCAAGCGCCCAACATCCAATGTCGAATGATACAGGGCTAATACGCCTGCGCCAAAAAGTGAACCTAAGTTACGGGGCCACCAGGACAGGCACAGACGGATCATTTGTATGGGAACAAATCAAATAGGGGCAACTATGAAAACTCAAAATTCGTTACCAAAATCTGTGATCATCATTGCACTGTTCATCGGAGCAGCCATTGGCATGGCTGGATGCGCTGACTATGTCGACGTCGGTGTGGCCCACGCTGGCTATGACGCCGCTTATTACACGCCGGGTTATCAACCAGCGTACGCCGCTTATTATACGGCGGATTATGAACCAACGTACTCCGCTTATTATGCAGCGGATTACCAACCGGTGTACTCCGGTTATTTCTATGACGGCGTGCCCTGGTGGGGAGCAAGTTACTATTACAGTGGCAACAAAATCGTGCTTAAGGACGTGGACAAATACGTCAACGTAAATAGGAACGTCTATTCCGGTGGGCGCCGTTTCGTGCGGCGTGGCGCCGAACGAGGACGGGTTATCACAACAACGCATCCTGTATTAGCGCGTCCTGCAATTACGCGTCCTGCAACGAAGCGTGCTGCAATCGCGCATCGTCGCGTCGTACCAGTTCGTCGCTAGCTCGGACTTCCAACATAATTCACCCGGTTCAACCAACTGCGACGCGGGCGATTAAAGCTCGGCCTTGCCGCAGAACCATGCGGCAGCGGAGCTTCGTTTCCTTTTTACCTGCCATGCTTCTATTCAAGCGTCTCTTAACGTCGTGCATTCTCTTTCTTGTTTTGTTGCTGGTTATTTTGATTATCATCGGAACGGCGATCGGCATCCACGGCGGAATAGGCAGCGCGCCCGCTTTGCGCGATTATGATTCCAGTTTCGGAGCGGGGCATCGGTTTGGATACGACATCGCGAGGCAATATGGCTACGTCGTGTTCCTGAGCACGATAAGCTTCTCAGCTCTGGCTGCGCTCGTCATTTCCTTCAGCGGGATTCTCCCATGGTGCCGGAAGCGACCTGACGCTTCGACACCCACGAAGGTGTGACCCGAACATGCGGCTACCGGCGCAGACAGGATACGCGACGAAGAGAGATTCGTTTTCGCAACTTTAGTTACCGGGCTAATTCTCGCTCGAGGCTCGGTACTCAAGTACCTGACGATCCATTTATTTGCCCGACAGGTGGCAGGAACCACCGGTAATCGGGCGATTATTGGGGAACGCCTGCCGACATTGATTTCGGTGTGGCATGCAGGCAAAACGGAAAACAAAATGAAAGGGAATACTATGAAACCATTGTTGGCTATCATCTGCAGCGCGATCCTGGTCGTCGCCTACGCTCAAGCTCAAACTAGCACTACGTCGTCAAAGACGACTTCAAATCCGTCGACGACCTCGAATACGAGCAACACCACTACAACCTCGACCAACGGCAGGTCGGGGATGGTAACCGATTATATGCCTGGGGCAACGATCACTATCGATCCTGGCACGGGAAAGCCGGTGCACTTTGTTATTGGTGACAAGGTCCAGGTAATCGGGCCGGACGGCAAAGTACTCGCGAACACCGATGTTAAGAAAAATGCCAAGGTCCACATCCGTTTGGTGCAGGAGGGAGGTCATACCGTAGTAGATCAAATCCACGTGGATTCCGAGTAAATTTCAGGTGGTTCAAGGCACCCCCTAACCAATCCGCGCAGCGAAAAAAAGACTTCGGTAGCTTTCGACGAAGTCTTGCGTGGATTGGTTGTGTGCCGCGGCCGTGGGCGCAAGCCTCGACCAGACACTTTGTTGAAATAGCTCGGCTCAAAGTCCGAAGGAGTAGCCGCTCGCACCCGGACACGCCGAGTGCGAGATGACCCCCTTCTCTTATTCAGCGGGATGCCGCCTTCTCAGCAGCGGCGACCGTTCCCTTCTTCAAGGGGTCGCCGTTGTCAGCTGAGCCACTAACTGTGAATTGTCGGATAAAATCCTCCAGCGGCTTCGAGTTGCCGGTATTTTCCTGGAGATTGATCCCCGCTTTTTCGCTCAGGATCAGCTTAAGCAATGTTTCAAGAACGCTTCCCCCAAGTTGACCTTCGCCGGGTTCGCCTCCGGCATTGCTTATGAACAGCCTGCTCGGTACCAGCGGTTGAACGCTCTTCGAGAATTGATCCGCGAAAACGTTCAAGGCATAGAGGCGCGGGTCGCGATAAGCGCCGACCTTCTGCAATGTGACCGCCGCCTCGGCCAAACCAACCTGCGCGACCCTTGAAGATTCGCCTTTGCCGATCAGCTCTTTCGATCGCGCCTCGCCTTCGGCCAGCGTTACCTGTTTCTTGGCCAGTTGTTCCGCCTCGGCGAATTCAGCCTGGCCACGGTTCTTCGCGATCTCAACCGCAATCGCGCTCTGCGTCAGCTCAGTCTGGCGTTCGGCTTTCGCCTTTGCCTGATTGAGGGCGACCTGTTGTTGCGCAGCCTCCTCTTGCTTCGCATAGGTAACGCGCTGTTCGTCCGCCAACCGCCGCATCCGCAGTTGGTCGAACAACGTTTCGATCGGATCGGCTTTTCCGGCGGCGATCTCTCGCGATTCCGGCCGGCCAATCAAGACCGCGACGACGTTGATGTCGTAGCGCTTGAAGCGTTCGCCCAGTTCTTCCGTGGCGCGCCTCTGAATTTCTTCACGCTTCGTCAGCAAATCCAGCATGTGTGATGTCTGCGCGACGTCACGGAAGTAGGCTGTCAGAATCGGATCAAGCGTCTGCGTAATTAATCTCTTCACATCGCCGAACCGCTGCACTACCGACGGCGCCTTCTGGTAGTCGATATGCAAGACTAACGACAGTGGGAGACGCGGTTCATAACCGTCGGCCGTGATCAGGTCGATGCTGGTCAGGTCCTCGTCATAACGGTGCGCTTCGGTTTGGCCGCTGATCCAGCGCAGGACGAAGTTGATCGTCGGCACGAGCTCAACTTTCACCGCATATGGGTTGAGCGCGTATTTGCCCGGGGCCAACGCCGAGCGCCAGACACCACGATGACCGGCTTCAACTTGTTCGCCGTAACGAAACGTCTCGCCGGTCGTGTCATCTCCCGCGGCGCCATGATACGAGACCACCACACCCACATAGCCAATTGGAATCAGGGTCTTGGCCTTGATCTCCACTGTGCCGAACCAGCGATTGATGAAGAACGTCCCGTCGGTGAGCACTTGTAATTGTTTGCCGCGTTTTCCTCCGAGTTGCAGAAAGGCTTCCGGGTCCTGGAAATAATTGTGATCCTTTCCATCGGTCGCCTTGGCTTCGGGAGCAATGATTTCGCCCGAACCAATGGTTGGTCCGTCCTGAATACTAACTACGCCGATCGTGTCGACGTTTGGATCGAAGTCGGGCGTGGCTACGGCTAACGACGGAGCCGAACCTCCTTCGCTTGCGCTAGTTTCAGTAAGGCCAGAGCGAAAATGGCTCTGACCGCCGAGGCCGGTACCAATCACCACCGGATCAAAGGCGCGCATCGAAGCGAGCTGCGCCTTCCATGATTCGTAACGATCGGCTAATTCGCGCACCGGTCCGGAGGACACGCGCTCTTCGGTGATGACAACGAACAGCGCCAGGTTAATGGCATACACGCCTTCGCGTAGAATCCCGCGCTGTCGACCGCGTTGACCCTGCGCTTCGAGGAAGCGAGCCGCATCCTGGAAATGATTGGAATCCACCGTTCGACCGAGTGTTTGAATCGGTTCAAGCGGAACACCGTCACGCGCATAGACGTACGCCATTTTTCCTTCGGCTACGACGACGAGCGGTTCCTTATGAATGCGGTATTGCCACGGATATAATCCGAAGTGGATACCGCCACGTAAGAAGCGGACCTGATAACCGGCTTCACCATTACGGGCAATTATCTGGCCTTCGCGCAGCGAACCTTTGCTGCTCCAGATTTTTTCGACGATGCCAACCTGGGTGTGCGGAATGTAAACAATTCCAAGCAACCGCGGCAGGCACACTAACAACACCACAACCGCAAGTCCTCCCAACCCCCAAGGACTGCCTTGTGGAAGTGAAAGAGCGAAAGCGATGTTAGTCATATTTGTTACTCCTTTTTAACTTCATCGCGTTAGACATCGCGGAGTGGCGAAACCGCGAGCGCGTTCAACCGATTTTTAGCGATATTTTTTCAGAATCGGCACGCTAATTGTTTCCGACGAATCGCGTCAAAATGACCCGTCTTCGTAACAAGCCGCCGCGCGGTTGATTGCATCTTTTGGCACGCTGGATGGATTTCGCCGTGGCGATCCATTACTTGCTCCGATCACGTAGCACGGAGTAGGATCGGAGTTCGTAAAACTGTATGGAAATCACTGGTGGATGCGTTTGCGGCGGGACGAGATTCGTTTTGAAGAGTCGGCCTTTTGCATTGGTCGACTGTCATTGCATCGATTGCCAGAAAAGCGCGGGTGCGCCGTATGTGACGTGGGGAACAATGCCGCGCCAGGAGTTGGTCGTGACAAAGGGTGAACCCCGCAAGATTCCGTACGCGCATCGGATTCGTTCATTTGCCGCATGTTGCGGCACTCACTCGTTTTTCGAAGACAGCAAAGATTCTGACAACATCGATGTGACGATTGCGTCGCTGGACAATCCGACTCCGTTCGCGCCGCAGAAAGCGATCTTCCTCGAAGATAAATTGCCCTGGGTCGTCATCGACGAATCGCTTCCGTCGTTTCAGAAAACGCCGAAGAGTTCGTAACCACGAATCGAGGAAAGGGATTTTCGAGATAGAAGGTAAAGCTGCGAGGGTAGCAGCGAGTGAATGGAGTCGCCGGGCGGCGGGCGACATAGATGGGAAAACCGAAAGGTCGAATGTGCGGGCGTGCATGAGTCAAAGCGGGAGCCGAACGAGTTTCAATACGCACGAATAGACAAGAGTTTTCGGACGGGAGAGCGAACCATGGATGACGCGGATAGCACGGACGGAAGTCTTTTGCGCCGACCGCCGCTACAGCTAGACCATTCGTGTCCATTGGTGTCAATTAGTGGTTAGGTGATTGCCGCAAAGTTCGTTTCGGCGAGGCGCCCCTTCGGCTCCGCTCAGGGCAGGCTGCATCAGGTCGCCGCGGCGACCGCTCCCCGGAATATTTGAATTCGTGTTCATTTGTGTCCATTCGTAGTTACGATGTCATTCGACCCTCAACCACACCTAAAAGGCGAATTGATCGAGCTTCGCCCGCTCAAGCCTGAAGATTGGGATGGCCTGTTTGCTGTCGCCTCGGATTCGCTAATTTGGGAACAACATCCGCAGAATGACCGGTACAAAGAAGATGTATTCAGAATTTTCTTCAAGGAGGCGATGGAATCGGGCGGAGCGTTTGTTGTAGTCGATAAGCGGAATCAGCAAATCATCGGGTCGACGCGGTTCTACGGTTATGATCCGGAGAAATCGGAGATCGAAATTGGATGGACGTTTCTCGCGCGAAAATACTGGGGCGGCCAATTCAACCGGGAAATGAAAGAGCTACTGCTGGCGCACGCGTTCCAATTCGTTGAGAACGTTGTGTTCTTCGTCGGAGAAGAAAACGTTCGCTCGCGAAGGGCGATGGAAAAAGTTGGCGCAATCAAACTGGGGACGGCGACACGAGCGTATGGGAATCACCAGGCTAGGCCAAACGTGAAGTATCTGATCAGAAAATCTAACCACGAATGAACCCGAAAAGACACGAATTCACAGACCTTTATCCAAGGATATACGCGGACGACTAAAAACGATTCCGATGTTCAGTGCGATTTGCTTTCAGAGGGGTCCGTTTCGGCTGGCAGCCGAAACCAACAGGCTGGCAGCCTGTGCTCCCCAGATTAGCGGCGTGCGTTTCCAGAAATGGAACAAAAATCCTGGAATTCTTCTGTTGACGAACGTTTCGTTCCCCGTATCTTCCGTTTCCCGCGAAAACAAGCGGACTGACTCCATGCAGGGAGGCAGTGTTCTTACAGGCTCAGGTTCGAGCCGGTCTTTGGTCAGATTGATGGCTAGGTCGGGTTTTGCCTTGTACTGAAAGAATTGGGATCTTTGACAGCGTGGCTCCGAAAGGTTTCGGAGTGGAAAGACAGCAAACATTGAATTGTGCGTTATCTGTCGATCATCTTTGAAATGAAAGATTTAGATCGGACAAACCCTGAATTCGAGAAACCGGCCACAAGCCGGTGGTTTCAGTTCAGGCAATGAAAGTCAGATCGTCCCGCGTAAGCGGGATTCAAACTTTCGGTTTCCCTCACGGGGGACCGATTCGTTTTTAACGGAGAGTTTGATTCTGGCTCAGAACGAACGCTGGCGGCGTGGATAAGACATGCAAGTCGAACGGGAACTTTTTTGGTAGCAATACTAGAAAAGTTCTAGTGGCGAACGGGTGCGTAACACGTGGGCAATCTACCGAGAAGTGGGGGATAGCTCGCCGAAAGGCGAATTAATACCGCATGTGATCAGAGGCGACATCGTCTCGAAATCAAAGCCGGGGCAACCTGGCGCTTTTTGTGGGGCCCGCGGCCTATCAGCTTGTTGGTGAGGTAACGGCTCACCAAGGCTATGACGGGTAGCTGGTCTGAGAGGACGACCAGTCACACTGGAACTGAGACACGGTCCAGACACCTACGGGTGGCAGCAGTCGAGAATTTTTCTCAATGGGGGAAACCCTGAAGGAGCGACGCCGCGTGGAGGATGAAGGCTTTCGGGTTGTAAACTCCTGTCATTTGGGAACAAGTTGTACGTGTTTACTGCACGTGCATTGATAGTACCAGAAGAGGAAGGGACGGCTAACTCTGTGCCAGCAGCCGCGGTAATACAGAGGTCCCAAGCGTTGTTCGGATTCATTGGGCGTAAAGGGTGCGTAGGTGGCGCCGTAAGTCGGATGTGAAATTTCGGAGCTTAACTCCGAAACTGCATTCGATACTGCGGTGCTTGAGGACTGGAGAGGAGACTGGAATTCATGGTGTAGCAGTGAAATGCGTAGATATCATGAGGAAGA
>DASYDV010000055.1:0-51573 GCA_036499375.1 Candidatus Udaeobacter sp. | reverse complement strand
TCCGGCATTTTGATGATGCACGCCGTGGTAAGGTTCGTGAAGCAACGTGTAAGCAAACAAATGGCCGAGCCAGCTCTTCGGAACAATGCTTCGGGTAGAGCTATTCACGGTATTGCCCGGGAGGCCAACGTGTTCGATGTATTTGCGCCAGCTCTGAAGATTTGCCGCTATCAATCCCGGGACCAAATACATCCAGAGAAAATATTTCCACACCCCAAAAAAGGCGATTGCAGTCAGAATGGCAGTCCAGACGACAGCCGCCAGGGCAAGCTCAGCCCAAATTCTCCTTCTCACCTTGCGGCTGCGGACTAACGAGGGTCGGTGCAGGAAAACGCGCAAGAAGATCAACGGTGAATAGAACAGGCCGACGGTGAGTTCGAGGAGAGCAGCCAAGCGTCGCGCCCAACGGGGCGCTTTGGTGATGACTAACGGCCAAAGCTCAGTATCGCGCTCGGTGGCAAGGTGCATGTGATGCATTTGATGCACCACCCGATACAGGCTGAACGGCAGGAAACTAAATACGCCGAGGATCACACCATCGAATTCATTCAAACGACGGCTCTTTCGCAACAGACCGTGCGAGGCCTCGTGAAAGCCAATCAACAGTCCGTGCATGAGATGGGCCGCGATCAGGATGAGAGGCAGGGCCAGCCAAAACCATCCACTCCACACCACAGCCCAGAGCGCGACTTCTGTGATACCGAGCGAGAACACAAGGGTCTGGAATGCGACGCAGCTCACGTCGTGCTTTCCGTGCAGCTCGGGAACGCCTTCGGCAGTTGTCGCTATTTTTGCCATCTCAGTTTGTCAGGACGGCTGTTCGCCTCTCCGGCACGCGGCAAATGTTTTCCACCACTGTCCTGAATAGACGCCCCAGTTCTTCTATTTCAGGTTGTGAAAAGAGATTTTCCCGGAACAGCCAAACCACTTCAAGCGCATCGCCCAGTTCTGTTATCTCGCATCCCAGATCGAATCGGGGCGTTCCGGTCGAGCGCATCCTTAGCTTAAGTGAGAGCCCTCGAATTTCCACGTCGGGCACGGGATGATTTTGTAAAGCGAATCGCACTTCAAAAATGGGGTTGTGTTTTGGCGACGGACGTTCGCCGATTGCCCGGACAAGTTCGGCAAATGGTATCGCGTTTGCAAATGAATCGACTGTGGATTGGTGAACGATTCGTAAATGCTCTGAAAATGGCCGGCCTCGTTCTACCTGACCGCGCAGTGGCACGACACCGGAAAAATATCCCATTGTCTCGCGGACATCCTGCCTCGTGCGGTTCGCGACCGGCGTTCCCACTACAATGTCTTCGGCACCGGTCCACCGCGACAGCGTAACTTGGAAGGCTGCAAGCAAAGTGCTAAAAAGCGTGGCACCGCTGCGACGGGCCAATTCCCGCACGGGTCCGCTGATCTCCGCCGGTAATTGCGAAATTAATCGTCGCGGCCGAAAGACGACGTCGGCTTCGTCCGGCACGCTCCAAAGACGCCGTGTGCCCGTAAGGCGGGATTTCCAGAAAGCGATGCGTGGTTCCAGTTCGGCCGATTGCCAAAACGCCCTCTCCGCGGCGCCCCAGGCGGAATAAGAAGTCGGCACTGCCGTGAGCCTGTCAGGCCCGCGCATGCGTTGTTGGACATAGGCGGCGCATAGATCCTGAACAAACACGCCGAGCGTCCAGCCATCGGCGATTGCATGGTGAATCGCGAATACCATCAGCTGGTCATCAGGCGTACGGCGAAGGACCTGTACTCTATATAGAGGACCCTGAACCAGATCGAATAGCTCAGAGAAAGTTTGGAGGGCAAGCTCTTCGATTTTCTCAGCCGGTGCGTGCGGAGAAATGTCGCGAAAGCGCATCACTGGCTCGGCACCAGCCCGGATCAACTGAACAGGTCCGTTTTTTCCCGGCAATATCGACAGCCGCAGCACCTCCTGTCGATTGACCACTCGCTGCAGGGAAGCGACACAATCTTCCGGAGTGATGAGACCCCTTACATTAATGACACAGCAAATGTGGTTGGACACATCCCCAGCCGGGGCCGGCGAGGTTTCCCACAATTCACGCTGTGGCAAAGTCAGCGGATGGAGAGAGGCTTCGCCTCTTTCGAGCCACTGGCGGAAACGAGCGCGTTTGTCCTCAGACATTTGGGGTTGCCTCGAGCACGGGTTCGTCGTCGCCCAACAGCCGGTCGATCTCTTCCGTTGAAAGTGCGTCAAGGTCGACTTCGACGGTAGAGGTCGCGGGCTGTGCCACCGGCATTGACCCACTAGCTGGCGTCGCGGCGGCAGGCGCAAGACCGGCTACGTGGCCCGCGATTAAAGTTGCGATCTGCCCGATCGTTCGAGCGCGCATCAGGCTCGTCGGCGGCAGAGCGACGCCAATGGCCGCTTCCAGCGAGTTCTCGATTTCAACGCCCATCAATGAGTCGAGGCCGAGGTCGGTGAGCGGTTGATCATCGCGCAGCGTGTCTGGCTTCACCCGAAGGACCGATCCGACAACTTCGCGCACGGCCTGCGCGATTATAGTTCCCTTTTCCGCCGGTGCGGCGGCCTCAATCTTGTTTCGCCAATCACTTACGACACCGGCGCTGTTTTGGTTCTCGATCGCCGCGAAGATGCGCTCGAGCAGCAGGTTCCCTTGCATGCCTCTGAAGAATGTTCTCCATTTGGCCCAATCGACTCGAATGGCGGCAACCTGAGGGCTGCCCGCGCGGAGCGAGGACTCGACGATCGCCAGCACTTCGCCGGGCGAAAGTTCGCGAATACCTTGTTTGGCGAGAAATTCGGCGACGCGTTCGTTTCGCGCGACATAGCCTTCTCCGCCGAGCACGCCCCAGTTTATGCTCAAGGCGGGAAGCCCGAGCGCGTGACGATGGTAAGCGAGCGAATCGAGGAACGCATTGGCCGCTGCGTAATTGCCCTGTGCAGGGTTGCCGAAGATTGACGAAACCGACGAAAACATGACGAAACATTCCAGCGCAATGTCGCGTGTCCCTTCGTGGAGAAGCCAGGCCCCAAGTGCTTTCGGGCTAATGACGCTTGCCATCCGCTCGCGGTTGAGCGCAGCGAGCGGCGCGTCGTCGATGAACATCGCGAGATGAAAGATCCCGCGAAGAGGTTGAGCGCTGCTGCGGATTTCAGCCAATAGACGCGCGATGTCATCAGGCGAACCGGCGTCGGCTTTTATGATTTGAGCTGTGACTTTTCGATCAAGCAGGCTGTTAACGAACGCCTCAGCTTCCGGTGTGGATGCGCCATTCCGGCTGGAAAGCACCAGATGCCGCGCGCCGCAATTGACCAGCCAGTTCGCCATGACTTTTCCAAAGCCCCCGAACGCGCCGGTAATGAGATAGCACCCATCCGACTTGATTTCGAACTTCGATGCCATGGGTTCCCCGCGCCGCGGTACAAATGTTTCCGGGAACGAAACGACGACCTTGCCGATGTGCTTCCCGCTCGCCATGAGTCGAAAAGCTCCACCGACGTTGTTTGCCGGGAATGCGCGGAACGGTAGTGGACAAAGCGCACGCTGCTCGACGAGGTCAGAAATCTCCGCGAGCATCTCTCTCGTAAGCGATTCATCGCCTGCGAACACGGCGTCCATCGCGACAACGTGAAACGACGCGTTGCGCCGCAGCGGCCGAAGCGGAATGCGCGAGTTTTGGTAAATGTCGCGTTTCCCGATTTCGACAAAGCGACCGAACTCAGCGAGACATGCCAGGCCCATTGGAATTGCTTCGCCGGCAAGGGCGTTAAGCACCACATCTACCCCGCGACGATCGGTAAGTTCCATCACGGCTTCGGCAAAGTCGCCGCGCCGTGAGTCGATAACGTGTTTTACACCGAGCTTCTGAAGCAACGTGCGCTTGGCTGGGCTTCCGGCGCTGGCGATGACTTCGGCGCCGAGATGATGTGCGATCTGGATCGCAGCCATGCCGACGCCTCCCGCACCGGCGTGTATGAGCACCCGTTCACCCTTGCGTAGTCGCGCCACATTCTTCAGCGCATGCCAAGAGGTCATGAACACAACCGGAATCGTAGCTGCTTCCTCAAACGACAGATCGTTAGGAATCCTGCGCACATCGCTGGCACGCGCGATCGTCTGCGTTGACAACCCGAACACGGCCAAACCGAAGACCCGATCGCCCGGACTAACGTGCGTAACATTGGATCCGACGGCGGTGATAATACCGCCAACTTCGTCTCCAAAGATTTGCGCATCTGGCGCTTCGCCGGGATAAAGCGCGAGAGCCTTGAGCACGTCGCGGAAATTCATGCCGGCCGCCTTAACATCGATGATCACTTCGCCCGGCCCACACAACGGCTGTGCGAAAGGCGCGAACCTCAGAGTATCGAGCTGGCCCCGCTCACGTGATTCGAGTCGCAGCGGTACAGCGGGATCGAGTGTCCGCTCCTGGCGCGGATGCCCGCGTTCGAGGCGCTGAACGTATCGCGCCTCGCCGCGAAACGCGACTTCGCGTTCCGATTCGGCGCGCAACAGTTCCATCCAAAGCAAGTTTGCATCAGCCGCGGATGGCGTCGGCGGCAAGTCAATCCCGCGACACGAATAATTCGGATATTCGTTCAGAATGACGCGTATCAGGCCGAGAGCGGGTGCTTGCGCTACCAGGGTCGGGCTGGCATCTCGGCCGACTGCTTGCGCGCCGCGCGTGACCGAGTCGATTCGCAGTTTGGTTGTGGGCCAGGTGCTATCGAGATTCTGGGCAAGGTGGAGCAGCGCGTCTGTTCCAATCGTCGCATCAGCGTCGATTTGTGTGTCAAGGTTCCAAAGATAGATGATCCGCTCCGGCGCGCCTTCGTCAGCGCACGTTGCAAAAAGTTTGTGCCAATCTTCCGGCGCTTCGGCTCTTAGCGTGAAGGTATCGATATCTTTCGCTGCGAACGCCGTTCCACGGAAGGCAATTCGGCAACGAATACCGGCCGCGCGCAGGCGTTCGGCTAACGAGGAACCAATGCCTTCCTGATCGGCAAAAATAAGAAATGATTTTTCCGGAGGACCTTCCGTCCCGAGCTCGGCGGAGGGCGGAGCCTCCCAGACTTTACGCGCGAGAATGGCGATCTGGCCCTCACCATGCGGCCCCATTAATCCTGGCAACGAACTAGTTTCTTTGAAACCGGTTTCGCGAAGCACCGTTTCCCACTGCGAACGTCCAAGTAACGGATGCACTGGGCGCAGATCCCGATCGCTGAAGCGCCACCACCCGCTGGTTAGGCCGAAAACAGTTTCCGTCCACAACTGAGGCGAGGCGACGTCCATGAACACTAGCGAACCGCCGGGTGCGAGCAGATCGTATAGGTTATGCAGGGCAGCGCGAACGTCAGCTACTGCATGAAGTACGTTGGTGCCGATAATGAAATCGAACGAGCCGAACTCGAAGCCCTGTTCAGTGGCGGATTTTTCAAGATCAAAAATCCTGGTTTCAACTTCGGGGAAGTTCGCGAGCTTCTGATGCGCGCCCGAGAAGAAAGCAGCGGAGACGTCGGTGAATGTATAGGAGTGCAGGCCCCGCTCCAACGCCGGGAGTACTTGCGCGCTGAGGCCACCGGTGCCGGCGCCGACTTCGAGAATCCGCAACCCGCGACCCTCGGGGAACGCACGTGCCGCTTCCTGCACGGCAGCGGAGATAGCTGCCAGCCAGTGGCTTGTCAGCAAACCGTCGCCATAAAATTGATCGAGCAATTCCGCTCCATTGCCGGCGAACAATACCTGCACGGCGTCCTTCTCACCGCGCAAAATCGGACCGAGTTCGGCGCAATTTCCAGCCACGAGCTGCGCTTCAGGAAGATGCCCCGGATGCTTCGTGATGAATTGTCGTTGCGCTTCGTTAGCGGATTCAGCGGCGGTCGTGAACGCAGGTTTCGGTTGATAGCCGGAGCCACTTGATTCCACCAGGCCGCGCTTTTGAAGTTTCAATATCAACTGTTCGAAAACTGGCCGCATCGGTGCGGCAACGCGCAGTGAATCGGCGGTAAAATCAGCGCCGATCATTGCTCCCATTTCGCGAAGGCCAGCGCACAGCAGGACAGCGGCGAGATCGTCCTGAGCGGCAATCGCACTCTTAATTCGCTCGCGTCCGCGGGTAGCGAGCACATCGTCGAGCGCAACTTGGGCAGCGTCGCGCAGCCGCCTCAACGGCATCGGTTCCAGCGTTCCCGGTCGGGATTCGTTTGGTGTGCGCTGCCAATCTACATGATAGAGAACATCGCGGACTCCGCCGATAGCACCCCGGCGCACTCCGGCGACACTAATGGCGCGGAATCCGTCCACCAGAACACACGGTTCACCGGAGTCGTCATAAAGAGCGATGCGACCTTCGACGAACTCATCCGTGCATTGGACCACGCTGGCGCGGACCCGTGCCGAGGCTCCGGGGGAGCGGAGAAATAGAATTCGGCCAAATCGGACCGGCAATTTGAGTTGCGAACCGCGCGCTTCGACCGTCGAACGGCCGGCGGAGAACACATGTAGCGCGCCGTCGAGCAGTACCGGATGCAACGGATACTCGCTGGCCCTCGGCGCAATCGATTCAGACAGCGCCACGCGCCCGGACGATTCACCATCCGCGGCGGAAAGCTCGCGAACAGAGCGAAATGTTTCGCCATATCCGAGTCCCAGATCGCTCATGTAACGGTAAAACGCGTCGATATCGACTGGCTTGAGTTTCGACATAACCGGCTGGATTTCAGTGTCGAAACTTGAATCGGCAAAGCCCGACTCGATCCGTTCAGCGCGCATCGAGCCCACGACATGCAACGACCAGGATGTTCCCTGATCGAACCGACTCTGGATCGCGAATGTGCGCTCGTTAGGCTCGTAGGAAACCTCGATGTGAACGCCGGCGGCAGGTTCAGGCAGGATCAGCGGCTTGCGAATCTCAAACTCCTCGACCACGAACGGCCGGCCTTCGAAAAGTTGTGTGCCGGCCTCAATTACGAGATCAACAAATCCCGCGGCTGGAAAAATAACATGGTTCTCGACTTTGTGATCTTTGAGGAAAGCCATGTGCCGGCTATCCAGCCTGGCGGTCCAGATGGGCGTCGCACGCGGCAGCCGCACGTCGAGCATTCCGCGGCCGCCCGATCCGAGCCGGCTTTCGCGCCAATCAGGAGCTTCGTTCCACCAGCGGCTGCGATCCCATGCATAAGCCGGCAGCGGAAGAAGACGGCGCGATGGCGTCATCGCTTTGAAGGCGAGCGCCACTCCGACGCGATGCAGATCCATCGCGGCTTCCACTAGAGAATCGTGTTCGCGTTCCCGGCGAAGAGAAGAAATTACAATCGGTTTCGATCCGCCGCGGCTGGCGAGACATTCCGCGATCGAATGAGCGAGAGCGGGATGCGCACCGAGCTCCAGCCAGATGTCCACACCAAAATCAGCAATCGCATTGATGGCCGGCGCGAATTGAACCGGTTGCCTGATGCCGCGAGCCCAATGCGCCGCGTCACCAGCATCACCGTTAAGACGGTTGCCAGTGATGGTGCTGAACAACGGAACGATTTCGGGCTGCGGCGCGATATCGATAAGTGCATTTTCGAGCGCGTCGGCCGCGGGCTGCATCATCGCGTGATGAAACGGATGATCGACTCGTACGAGCCGGGCGAAGACGCCTTGCGTCTCAAGCTCGGCGAACATTGCTTCGATAGAATGACGCGGACCGGCGAGGGTGAGCGAGCGGGGGCCGTTGAATGCCGCGATCGAAATGGTTTGGTCATGCTTGTCGATCAGGGCTTGCGCTTCTTCTTCGCCAAGCCCGACCGCGAGCATCCTGCCTTCACCGCGCGCGCAACCTTCCATGAATCGCGCACGCAGAGCTGTGATTCGCGCGCCTTGCTCCAGCGAGAACAAACCGGCAACGCATGCCGCAGCGATTTCACTGACGCTATGGCCAAGAACGGCGGAGGGATGCACGCCGCACGATTTCCACAGCTCGGCCAATCCAACCTGCATCGCGAAAATGGCGGGCTGTGCAATCTCGGTACGATGCAATTGTGAGGTTTCCTCGGAGCGGCCGAGTTCTTCCAGAAGCGAAAAAGTCGCGACGCCACGTAGTGCCGCGTCACACTGTTCGATCACGTGGCGGAAGACCGGCTCATGCTGCATCAGCTCTCGGCCCATGCCCCACCATTGCGGGCCTTGTCCGCTCATAATAAAAGCGACGCGCGGCGCGCTTTCAGGCCGCGGGGTAAATGAGGTGCGAACCTTCACGCTGTCCTCTTTGATCGCGAAGGCGTCGAGCTCCTCGATGAGTTCCGGTATGGAGCGTGCGACGAGCGTCAGCCGATGCGGATGGTGATTGCGCCGGTTGCCAAGTGTGTACGTCAAATCGGGCAAAACCGGTGAATCGCCGTTAAGGTTAACTCGCTCGCTCAGCCATGAAGCCAACTTCATTGCAGAGCCACGAAGTGCGTCTTCTGACCGGGCAGAAAGCATTATCGGCCAAGCGCGCCCGATCCAGATTTCTGCGTGATTCGCATGCGGAAAAGATGGCGGCTCCGTCAGAATGACGTGCGCATTTGCGCCGCCGAATCCAAAAGAGTTTACACCGGCCAGCCGTTCACCATCGGTTTCCGGGAACGGCTCGGTCTCCGTCGGCACGCGCAGTTTCAGTTTATCGAAATCGATGTGCGGATTCGGGGAAGTGAAATGCAAGCTGCCAGGAATTTCACGATGCTGCAGAACCAGCATCGCTTTCAGTAGTCCGGCAATGCCGGCGGCAGTTTCAAGATGGCCAACATTCGTTTTTACCGAACCGATGGGTAACGGAGTTGAACGCTCCCCGCACAGAGCCCCCGCGAGTGCGTGCGCTTCGATCGGATCGCCCACGGCCGTGCCGGTGCCGTGCGCCTCTACGAATCCGATTTGCGCCGCCGAAACGCCGGCATCTCTGCACGCATCCTGGACCAGCCGAGTTTGTGCTTCAGTGCTCGGTAGTGAGATACCATTCGTGTGTCCGTCCTGATTGACCGCTGTGCCGACGATTACTCCCTGGATCGGGTCACCATCGGCGATAGCTTGGGAGAGGCGCTTTAGCAGCACTATGCCTGCGCCTTCGCCACGCACGAAACCGTTCGCCGTCGCATCGAAGGCGGCGCATCGGCCATCGGGCGAGAGCATTGACGCTTGTGAAAAACCGATGAACCCGCCCGGCGTGATCATCACAGTCACGCCGCCAGCCAGTGCGGTGTCGCCGCGTCCCGCCCAAATGTGCTCGCAAGCAGTGTGGATTGCGGTCAGCGCAGACGAGCACGCCGTGTCCATCGCCACGCTTGGACCGCGCAGATTCAGGCAATAGGAAATCCGATTCGCAGCGATAGAGTGCGCGCAGCCGGTGGCGCTATGAGGCGTAATACCGAAATGGTCGAAAGCAGTGCTTTGGATTCCCTGATAATCATTGTGCGAAATGCCAACGAAAACAGCGATGTCACTGCCTTTCTCAAAGTCGAGTACAATGCCGGCGTTCTCGATTGCTTCCCATGACGTCTCGAGCAGCAAACGATGCTGTGGGTCAACGTAAGGAGCTTCGCGCGGCGAAATGCCGAAAAACTGTGGGTCGAACTTGTCGATTTGGTCGAGGAATCCGCCGCGTTTAACAAACGTTTTTCCGGGAATGGCCGGCTCGCGGTCGTAATATCGCTCCACATTCCATCGATCTGCAGGCACATCGCTGACTGCGTCTCTGCGTTCCACCAGCAACTTCCAAAAAGACTCCGCGTCGTTCACCCCGCCGGGAAAGCGGCATCCGATTCCTATGATAGCGATGCGTTCTTTGTGCATAAATGACCGGTTTCCCGGAAGCCCGATGATAAATAAACTGTATCTATGGCGAACGGCGAGCCGCCGATCCTCACGATGTTTATTGAGTAATCTGTAATTGAGTAACCTCTAGACGGCAAAATTCCATTAAATATTCGCAAATCAATCATCTTGCGGTCGGTCGGCGTGCGGCGCGAAACATGAAATATTAGAGAAAACATTAACTGGCCGACGAACTTGGAACTAGAACAATAACCTCATGTGCGGCATTGCAGGCATGATCGACCTGGGGGGACAACGTCCCGTGCCCGAAGGGAGTATTCAACGAATGGCGCGGGCACTGTTGCATCGCGGTCCGGACGAAGAGGGCTTTTTGATTCGTCCCGGACTAGCTCTCGCTGCACGGCGGCTGAGCATTGTCGGATTGGCTGATGGGCAGCAGCCGATCTTCAACGAAGACCGCAGCGTCTCAGTAGTATTCAACGGCGAGCTGTTTGATTATGTCGAGCGACGAGAGGAGCTCAAAGCACGGGGACACAAGTTCGTCACGCACTGCGACACTGAGCTCATCCCCCATTTGTGGGAAGATCACAGCGAACAAATGTGGGAACGATTGCGAGGGCAATTTGCCATCGCATTATGGGATGAGCGGCGACGTCAACTCCAACTCGGACGCGATCGTTTCGGCATCGCGCCGCTTTTCTGGACGCGGCAAAACGACTGGCTTCTTTTCGCATCCGAAATTAAAGGACTGCTCGCATCAGGCATGGTCCCGGCACGGCCGGATCGACGGGGGATCGATCACGTCTTCACTTTTTCGGCGGTGCCCGGTCCACGAACTTGTTTTGAAGGTGTCCGACTTCTGCCACCCGGCCATTTCCTGAGCATTTCTCCAGCAAACGGCAACGGTGCGAGTGCGGTGGTGCAGGAGCGAGCGTTTTGGGAAATGGATTTTCCAGATCAAGGTGCGGAGGAACGGGGCGAAAATCCGAAGCGACTCGTTGACGACTTCGAGACGCTTTTGCTCCAAGCCGTCGAGGAACGCTTGCGGGCCGATGTTCCGGTCGGCTCTTATCTCTCCGGCGGTGTCGACTCGAGCATGATCCTGGCTTTGGCCTGCAAGCTGAAAGGTCCGGCAATCAACACATATACCGTGCGCGTGCACGAGCCGGAGCTGGATGAATTGGATGCAGCAAGTCTCTCTGCTCGACACATCGGCGCCAAGCCGCCGATTGTGCAAGATTTCCGCGACGAAGACGCGCTCGCGACGTATCCAAAATTGATCATCGCCGCGGAAGCGCCCGTGATCGACACAGCTTGCGCCGCCCTGCTTCAACTGTCAGGGCGCGTTCACAGCTGCGGACAAAAAGTAGTGCTGACCGGCGAAGGCGCAGACGAATGGCTTGTCGGCTATCCGTGGTACAAAGCAGCGAAATTAATGGGTTACCTCGACCTGATTCCCGGGCTCGGTGTGAGCAATGTCGCGCGTAACGCCTATCTGCGCGTGAACAAGGTACCGCATTTTCCCAATGCCTGGCGACGGGAAGTCGAGAATTCGGTTGGCGGTCCGAATGCCTGGATCGATGCCTACGGATTACTGGCGATCTCGAAGCTGCGCTTCTATAGCGAGCCGATGCGTGAAGCGCTCGCCCACACGAATCCGTGGACCGAACTGGATTTTCCGGTGGAACGCGCTAGGCGATGGGATCCGCTCCATCGCGGAGTCTGGATTGCCGCGCGCGTTCTCTTAGCCGGACATCTCCTTCAAGCCAAAGGCGATCGCGTCGCGATGCATTCTTCAGTGGAAGTGCGATACCCATTTCTTGACGAAGATGTCTTCGATTTCCTCTCGAAACTGCATCCACGTTGGCGTCTTCGCGGGTTTCGAGATAAACACCTTCTGCGTCTGTTGGCTGAACGATGGGTGCCAAAATCTGTGGCACGCCGGCACAAAGTTATTTTCCGTGCGCCGCTGGACAGCTTTCACATCGAGCCGGAACCGCCGTTTGTGGCGCAGCTTCTCAGCGAGGAATCACTCCGCAAAACCGGCTATTTTGATTCAGCCGCTGTTGCTCGATGGCGGACCGATTTTCGTAAAATGCGCGCCGGATCGCTGCCGCGGCTTTCGGTCGAGATGGGTCTGATGGCAGTCGCGGGGACGCAACTGTGGCATCATCTTTTCATGGGCGGCGGGCTGGCGGATTTGCCTGAGTGGTCAGCCGTGCCGACGCCCGCGGCGGTTGAAGCCGCCGCCGCATCGACAGCGATTCCCCTAATGAAAAGTTAAAGTTTCGCCAGCGTCTCCCGCCCGCGTTGTTTTGTTTCGGGATCGTCTTTTTCGGTGTCGGGCATCGCGAGACCCTTATTGATGAATTGACGCGCTTCTTCTTTTCTACCCATCTGCGCGTAAATCCGTCCGAGCTCAATGTAGTGCATCAGACGGTGTGGATTGATCGCGATCGCTTTCTTCATTGCCCGTTCAGCCTCCTCGTATGATCCCTTCGGCAGTTGGCCATAAATCAGCCCGGCCACAAATCGTTTTGCCGAACTGACCTCTGCCAATACGCGATTCCATCGGCCAAGAACATGCCAGGCGGTATCATTGTGCGAATCGACGGCCAGCGCCTTGTCCACTGATTGCTTGATCCGCGGAGAAGCGGCTACCTGTTCTTTCGTAGGCAGATAAGGCAGCATTTTTCCAAGTGTGATAGCGGGTGCAAGCTGAGCGTCACAGTCCTTTGGTCCACACGCTGCGGCGCGCGTGGAATAGTCCAGTGCGATGTGGCCCAGTCGCAGTTTTTCTCGCGTGTCCGACGCGTCGGTCATGAGGTAGCGATACTGCCGAGCGATCCGGACAAGCAATTCCGGATTCTTCGGCTCCACTTTCTCCGCCGACAGATAGAGCGGTAACGCATCCTTAGCCTGAAATTTTTGCTCGAAGACTTTTCCTTTTTCGACAAGAATGTCGCCTGATTCAGCGGCGGAAGCGACATCAACCAATAGCAACGCTGCTGTTGCTACGGCAAAGAGCGGGTAGATCAGGGATTTCATCAGAAAGTCGTGCAGGGACACTATGCTAACATCGACTGAACGCATCCTCGCGGTCTTGACGCCGCCCTTAAGAATCTTTCTGGCCCGAATTCTCGGCGAGTGCGTCCCGAGACGAGACCGCGGCTGCTCCCAGCCCCGAATCCATTATTATGAATACAAAAATGACAACACTTGCCGCAGTTTTGCTCGCCGTTGGCTGCTTCTTGTCGAGCCAGGCTTTTGCACAGACCAGTACGACCGTAACCACGGCAAACGGCGCATTCACTGAATACGTTCCCGGCTCCGAGACGATGGTCATCAAAAGCGAAACTGGCACCAGCCCGTTACGTTATTCCGTAACCAAACAGACGACGATTGTTGACGAAACTGGCGCCCCAGTTGCAGTCGAACGCATTTCGCCCGGCAGTCAGCTCTCAATCCAGTACGCGGGTTCAGGCGACCGCCTGGTAGCGTCTCGAGTTGTTGTGCGACGGGCGGAACCGGCGACTACCACGGTGACCAGCGTGCCCGCCGCGGCCGGACAGCAAACCAATACCACTACGACGACAACCCGTCCTATGACGCACGATGAAAAGCACGCGCTCAAAGAGGAGCGAGAACATCCTGGGAGAGCCGCGAAAGAACAGATCGAGCGTCAGAAGGAGGCACTGGAGAAAGCCAAGGATAAACTCGACGACCACGATTAGTCGCGGAGTCTCCGGTATTCCGGTGCCGCGGCGCAAAACGACTGCGGCCCGGTTTAACGGTTTTTCACGGCGGCTTCAACGAGTCTTCCCGCATTCAGCAGATCCGCTTCGGCGAATCGCGGACCGACCAGTTGCAAACTAGTAACTGGAACCGATTGGTGGGCAATAGGGATCGGGATCGCTAGGGCGGGAACACCACCAAAATTCACGGCCTGCGTATTCTGCAAAGCCAGTGCTTGCGCCTCAAAGACAACGGTGCCACCAAAGAACGGAACATGGGGCGGCACATTTTTGAGCGTCGGTAAGGCGATGAAATCCACCTGTTCGAAGGCGCGGCGCAATTCTGATTTCCACGCGGCCTGTTTCCGCAGGGCTTCAGGATAAGCGGTCTTATATTGAACCCCACCGAGGGCGAGGACTGCCTTTGTCCGAATAGTTACCTGGGATTCGTTTTGGAATTTTCGGTCATAAAGCCAGGCACCCACCGCAGCCACCGTCGCTGCGTCCTTTTGAGCCTGAATCCACTTTTCGGTAAATTCGGAACCCAGGTTTACGAGCTTGAATCCAGTCGCTGCCAGGGCGTCATCCACTGCGCGATCCACGTTGGGGTTCGTTCCTTTTATATAGACGCGCCCGATTCGAATCCGGCCGGCTGCAGGTTTGGCGGCCACCGCTTGTCGATAGCGCCCTGAGAATCCCGCCTGCAGCAAGTCCATGCCTCTGACTGTGCCGGCAATGTCCTTGGCCAGTGGTCCAATGGTGTCGAGGCGGTTCGGAGCAATCGGATATACGCCGTCGATCGGGACCAACCCGAACGTGGTCTTCAGACCAACAACTCCGCAGCAAGCAGCCGGCACGCGAATCGAACCCGCTGTGTCGGTGCCGAACGCAACATCGGCCTCATCGTTGGCTACCGCCACTGCGGACCCACTGGACGAACCACCTGGAATGCGCCCTCGATCTAATGGATTTCGCGGGGTGCCGTAGTACGCATTCATGCCGGAAACCGCCACCGCCAGCTCGGATAAATTCGTCTTTCCGACAAATTGCACTCCCGTTTGGCGCGCGATTGCCAAACATTTTGCATCGCGCTTCGCAGGCGCGGCGTGCTTGGCGAGGAATTCGGAACCGGCCGTGGTCACCACGCCTTTCATGTCGATCAAATCCTTCACCGCCAGTCGCAATTTCTTGCTGTCGTTTGAAGGTGGCCAGTATTCGATGAAAGCCTTGTCACGTGTCGGACTTTCCGGCCGCGCTTTCGGAATTGCGCAGCCGCTGAGCCAGGTCACGACAAAGATCGCAGGTACGATTGTTCGGATAAGCGCGGCCTTGAACGTCTTGACCCGAAAATACAGGCTGAATAATCCCGACATGATGCGCACTAGACAAGACGGCGCCAAGCGCGCCACAAAGGAATCGGTTCGGTGGCTAACAACGGCCGCCAGCTGCAGCTTATCTGTGATAACCGGTGGCGGATTTGGCCGGGTTGTATGGCACTGGGCCACCCACGGTGGGAGCATAAACGAAGACAAATCGGTCCTTTTTCACATCTACCGGGTCAAGAAGTAAGCCTTTGTTACTCGCCTTCTCGGTATATTCGATCAGGACTCGCGCAGTTCCGTTGAACCCCCACATCATGAATCCGGTGCCGAACAGCCCCCCATTAGGGTAAAGCTCGTCCAAACCGGCCATGGCATGAAAACAACTAATCGCGACCTTGTCTTTTCGATAAAGCCGGTCATCGGCGCGGTACTTAATGGTTCCTCCGTCGAGCAAGCGTTTGCGCCTGACTCCTAGATCAAAAGCTTCTTTACGGATTTCGTACGGTCCCCACATTGCAACCGCATTCTTCGCGTCCACCGCGAGCTTGATCGTTTCTGCGAGAGTAAAGTTTCGGCCGGGCGAAATGGGGCACTTGTTGTTCTTCGGAAGGAGCCGGCTGCCCGGCCCGTCAAAGACGCAGAGGTGAGGATTGGTGAGGAAATCGCGAGGTAACCAACTGATGGTAAACGCTTCGAATTCCCGATTCTTATATTTTCGCTTTGTCAGCCCAGAGGTCAGCTTTCGTTGTTTATTGTCCGCGAATACTCGAATGACAGAGATGAATGAATGAGAGAATTCTGGGTGATTTCCGCGATCTTGATACGCAAACGGAATTATAAAATAGCGTTCGTGCGTAAGCGTACCCTCGCCAAGGCGAGGCGCGATTTTGGCTTTGATCCGATCTACGACCTGGGCGTAGAGCGGCACATCATAGTTTGAAAAATCGACATCTCCCGCCTGCGCGACCAGGGGAAACCCAAGAAGGAAAAGGAAGATTCGAAAGTACATGTTCGTGAAATTACTAGCAACAGCCTTCCGGGAAAGGCGTTAGTTTGCCTTTCCGATTACGATCACGAGCACGAACTCGAGCACTACCGGGCATTCGCCGCCAGGCGGGCGCGCCAGACGCGGCGGCCTTCAATCAACTGCCAGACAATCAGGCCGGGAATTCCCAAAACCAATTCCCGGACCCGCGCAATCAGAGAGAGTGCGAAAGCGGCGTCGCCAGGAATTCCGAGGAGACTACCAATGATGACGTAGCCGCCCTCCTGTACGCCAAGCGCGCCCGGGACCGGGAACATTACCGAGCGAATCGTAAGGACCACACTTTGCAGGATGAGCGCGTTGACGACCGTCGCCTGCAGATTCAGCGCGTAAAGCGCGATCCAAATTTCGCCTGATCCGAGGACCAGTGAAGTCGCCGTCCACAGACAGCAGCCGAACACTCCTTGTCGACGGGCATACAACTTCCGAATCGCCTCGTCCAGGGTCCGGCCGCTGTGCACCAACGAATGCCAATCATCCGCGTTCGCGAGCTTCGAAATCATCTGGCCGATAAAGCGAAACATTCCCAGGCGTTGCACGACATAGAATCCGACGATCGCGAGAACTCCGATGATTGATCCGATCAGCGTCGGGCGGACAAACCCTTGGTGCCCGGTTGCGCTGACAATCAAGCCTAGACCTAGGAGCGTAAAAACAATCTGGACGAAAACTCCGAGCGTGATGTCCACGAGAACGCTCGCTGCTGAGGTCGGGATCGATGCGCCGTACACCGCGGCAAGTCGCGCTCGAACCACGTCGCCGCCGACAGCGGCGGAAGGCACGAGGGTGCTCACCGATTCGCCGATCCAGCGCATCCAAAACAGTTGCCATACCGACAGACGCTCCGGCTTAGGAAAAAGCGCCCACCAAGCAATCGCGTCGAGTGACAGCGGAACAGCCACGTGATAGATCACTACTCCTGCAATCCACCAGCGAGCGGAGGCAAATGCCGCGACAACCTGTGGCGCCCCCTGCCGAATGAGCAGGAATGTAAACAGCGCAGCACCAGTAGCGACCAGCAGGTAAAACACGATCCGGATTTTTTTGTCACCTTTCATAGGATCCGGCGGCGTGAATTATGTCTTGCTAAAATAGTTCGTTTCTCATACATCACTTTTACTTCCCTCATCCGATATCACGATGTCCGAATCGCCTTACCTTATGAAGATATGTCAAAGGCTTCTTATTCTTTTCGCTTGTGTCGGAGTTGCATCCGCCGTGGCCGGCCCAGCGAATGTCGAGCTTCAGCCTCCACCCGCGCCAGCCGACGAAAACTCACATGATCTTTTCTCGTACGAAACGACCTACACGTTCGACAGCGATTTTAAGGAATCCAAACTCGGCCATGGCGATTCGCTCTACAACGATTTCAGCTACGATCATCGCTTCCTGATTACCGGCAAATGGTACCTCCGCCTCGGAGTGGAATACGAACGCTATGACTTCGACGGCACCAACAATGGCTTACCAGATCATCTGCAGGCAGCCACCGGTCACTTTGCGTTCGAGTACGTTGTGAAAGATTTTCCAGGCTTAAGCATCGAACTCGACCCAGGGGTTTACTTTCAAGATAACGCCACGTGGAACGCTTTTGATGTGCCGGGGAAAGTCTATGTCACGTTTCCCTTAAAGAAAGACAAGGTCTTTGCGGTCGTCGGTTTGGGCTGGGGGCAATTTCAAGATCCGCCCGTCGCGCCGGGTGGAGGGATTATTTGGGTAATCAGCGACAAATTGCGCTTGCAGGGTGTTTTTCCAAGACCGGCGCTAATTTATCAACCAAATGATGATTGGGATTTGCGACTCATCGGTGAGCTTAACTACACCGGCTTTCGGACTGACGATGTCGTGTCCCACACCGAGCACAAACTGAATTTGCACGATGCTGTGGTTCAATACAGCGAGGATCGCGCCGGCGTGCAGGTAGGTTATTCCGGCATTAAACACCTCAAGTTGATTGCCGGCGCAGGCGTTACCGTCCAAAGAGATTTCGATTTCTTCCGCGCTAATCAATCCAAGCGAACTGACCCCGCGCCGTACCTCAGGATCGCAGCAGAAGCGAAATTTTAAGGGAACATTTCGCCGAGCTTTCTGGCTATTCCCTGATCGCCGCGGACCTTTAGACGGCCGGTTAAATAAGCCCACGTACCGCTGAGTTGGTCATGGCAAATGGCGACCCAATCTTTGTCCTTAGCTATGAAAGTGACATTTGGATCGGGGATTTTTCCCTTGCCCATCTTGTAGGTCCCGTCGTTTACCTCGATCCACCATTGGCCGCCGTTCGGTCCGCTCAAGTCCCATTGATAACGAGCGTGCACACCTTTTGCTTTTGCCGGTTCAAAACTGCCGCGCATGGCATCGAACCCTTCCTGCGGCGTCGACTCAGCGCGGTCAGCCAGGGTGATCGCTGCACTGGCGCACATGGCCACCACGACAAGGAAGATGTGTCTAGCGCCGAACCTCATTGCTCAATTCGCTTCAGGAGAAAAGCGGCGCCAAGAAACGTGATCACCGCCCCAGCCAGGAGAATAACAAGATCATTGACATAAAATTGCGGACCTGCGTGGTACATATTCACGAGCCGAAAGGCGCGGCAAAAATGTGTCAGCGGAAAGAGCTCGGCAATGTAGCGAACCGCCTGGGGCAATTGTTCGAGTGGCGCAAACGCTCCCGAGAGCACGAACACCGGCAACAAAAAGAAAACCGAAAACTGGATCGCCTGGGTTTGAGTTCGCGAGAAGGCCGAGATCAGCAACCCGAGCCCGAGCGAGCAAAGAAGAAAAAGAAGACACACCAGCGCCAGTGCCGGCAGATCGTGAAACACAACTCCAAAATGCCAGCCGCTCACCAGCATGATGATCACAACCAGCAAGGCTGATACCACGAGATACGGCAACATTTTCCCGATCACAATTTCACGACGCCGCAGCGCTGTTACCATCAACTGGTAAAGCGTGCCCGACTCCCGTTCTCGTGCAATCGTGCAGGCCATCAGCGTCACCGTCAGCAATTGCAAAATTAACCCGATAATCCCGGGGACGACGTAATCGATCACGCGCGATTTCGGGTTGTAGAGCAGTTTGCGATCCACCGACCACATCTCCATCATGGAGACAAATCGTTTGCGGATTTGCACCGGAAGTTGCTTGCCGAGCTCGAAGACCTCGTCCGGCAAGGTCTCGATCATGCGGTCGCGTTGTTTCAACTGGAAATCTCCCAGACTCTGTCGAACACTGCCTTCGACAGCGTCAGCCGTATTGATGTCGCCACCGTCGAGATAAAGCAGCAACGGTTTCGGATCGCCGTTTTCCAAGCTCTGGTTCCACCCTTTGGAGATAACCAGCGCCGCCTTCACGTGGTACTTGAGCAAATCTGATTCGTCTTTTATATCGGGCGATGCACGGTGCCACTGAAACGTCTTGTTCTTCGAAATGATGTCGATGAACTCCTGCGAGCGCAATGTGTTATCCCGATCAATTAAGAGGCTCGGCACGCCGGTTAACTCGCTCGTTTCAAAGGCGTGACCGAACAGAAGCGTAAACAGCGGGGGCAGCAGTAAGACGAGAAACAGCACCCGCCGATCGCGGTAGATGTGCAGGAACTCTTTGTAAGCGACGCTCGCGGTCGCTTCGAAGGATAGCCATCTCATGAAGTGGGTCGCTTCAAAACTCCGTCATAACCCTGCGAGTAAGCCGTGAAAACATCTTCCATATCGGGTTCAACCCAGCGCTCGCGTAATAGGCGCAGTTCAGGAAATGGCCACTTTTCGCGCCACCTCACGATCAACTCTTCGGCTTCCGGCGCGTAAAGGCGCAAGCTTCCACTGCGCAAAGAGACGCCAAGCAATTCAGGCAGGTCTCGCAATTGCACCAGCGCCGGCATGAGAGGCTCGACATCGATCTCGAGGAGGCGTGCGCGAAAGCTCTCCTTTAATGCGCGCGGTGACGCTTTTGCCAGCAACCGGCCATTCTCAATGAAACCAAGCTCGGTGCATCGTTCCGCCTCATCCATATAATGGGTCGTAACAAAAATCGTTTTTCCCTCATTGCTCAGATCGTAAAGCAGATCCCAAATTTGCTGCCGGTGCACCGGGTCGAGCCCGCGTGTGGGCTCATCGAGGAACAGCACCGACGGATTGTGGACCAGCGCACAACCAATCGCCAACAACTGGCGCATTCCGCCGGATAAATTTTCCGCGGTAGCGTCTCTTTTTTCCTTCAGATCAATGACGCCAAGCAGCCGCTCGACTCGACCCTCAAGCTCTGCTCCCGGCACACCATAGGCGCCGCCGAAAAAGCGAAAATTCTCCAGAACCGTCAGGTCGCGATACAGGCTAAAGCTTTGGGGAACGTAGCCAAATTTTGTGCGTATATGTTGCCGATCCTGCCAGACATCCGCACCTTCGATCGTAGCGTGGCCGTTGGTGGGGTGCGTGAGGCCGCACAACATTCGCATCGTGGTCGTTTTCCCCGCTCCATTCGGACCGAGAAAACCGAATATGGTGCCAGCCTCGATTGTGAGAGAGAGGTCCTGCACCGCATGGACGTTCCCGTAGCTTTTGCTCAAATGATCAAGCGCGATGACCGGTGTATTCATCTCAATCTTCGTTGCAGTGAAGGTTTAAATTTGCAACCATGCCTCATACCGCAACAGGTTATCTGACATGAAAGTTCAAAACATTGCACCAATTCCACGTCTCCAGTTGATCGCTTTTGCCGGTCTTTTTTCGTTTGCGCTGATTGCCGGTCCGGGAGGCGCGTACGCCGATCCTGTAGCCGAACTCGCCTCTTTCTCAATCTTCGACAAAGTCGATCTGGCGCAACTCGCAAAGAGCGACGTGAAGACTGCGCACGGGGCACCAATGAAGAACCCGCGGTTTCTGGCGGTACAAAGCTGCTATGTCGTGCCTGGCTCGCCTACCCAATTAATGGCGGCTTTACGCCGATGGGAGCCCACACGCCATCGCGAACTGAAGGTGTTCTTGCACTCTGATCTGCCATCGAACCCGACGCCCGCCAATTTTGAAAAACTGAAGAACGCACCGGCGAACGCCTCCGTGCGTTCATTCGTCACCGCGACGCAGAAGCTGAGTTCCGATCTGCAAATCAGCAAGGAAGAGGCGCAGAAATTCTCCGCTGCCGGTGCAGGAGGAGCGGGAGGCATTATGCCGCCGGCAGTTGCAGCGTTCTGGGCGGATGTGCTCACTGCGCGCACTAAGGCTTTCGTATCCGGTGGCATGGCTGCGGAACCGCCGTACAATCACGCTGGTCCGTCTGTACGAGCAAGCGACGAAGTAAACGGTTTATTTCGCGATCAAGACAAGATTCGACGCCAGTTCTCCGGACTGCTTGGTGCGACGGGCATTGGGCGGGGGCCTGGATCACTCACACCCGAGCTTTACTGGGAACTTCTCGACGCGAATGACCAGGGCGTTGTGACGCTGGGAGCGTCTTACAGCCGTAGCGGAGCCGCGGGAACGTATCAGGCCGCGGACGTCCTGTACTACGCCAGTGGCGGTTATTATGTCGCACTCACGCTTCATCAGCTGTGGCCTGTTACGGTCGAAGGAAAACCTTCCACGCTAGTCTGGCGCGGCGATATGATTTCGTCGGCCGAACTGGGATCGCTGCATGGGGTCGAGCGGCTGGGCTCGGAGTCAGTAATGATGAAAAATATCACCAAAGCTGTTACGGCGTTTCGCCGCGACACCGGAGGGCGATGAACAAATGAGAATGTTCGTGCAGCGATCGCTTGTTTTGGCTTTGACGGCGCTAGTTTTCTTTGTCAGGACGGCGCTTTCCCAGGAAAGCAACGGGTTCTGGCCTCTGTCGGGCGAATTTTCTGCCGAAGGCACGTACGTTGGCGAAGGGGATGTCGAACGCGGCGGCAAACACGTCAACGACTTTGACGAGATCGACTCAGATATCCGCCTCGTATTAACGCCGCGGATGAAGCTCGGCGTACTCCGATTAGGCGCAGAATGGGAGCGGTTCTCATTTGGCCTTCCAGATGGCGCCGCTCTGCCCAATACCTTGCAGTCCTTCAGCACGATTATCGGACTCGATACGCAGTTGTCCGATTCCATTCTCATCAGAGCGGAAGCTCAGCCTGGCCTCTACAATTCAGGCCTGGGTCATTTGTTTTGGGATAATTTCAATATGCCTTTCCTCGTCGGCGGCACTTACATTTTCAGTCCTAACCTCCAGCTTATCCTGGGTGTAAGCGTTAATGTGGAACGAAAATACCCAGTCATTCCTGCCGCAGGTGTTCGCTGGGAAATAGCGCCGCAGTGGTTGCTTGATGCCGTCCTGCCAACGCCGCGTCTGCAATATCAGATGACTCATGATTTATCACTCTATGCGGGAGCAACCGTCAGAGACGCCACCTTTCGTGTGGACGATGACTTTGGAGATTCTCATGGAATTCCGCGCCTCAACCACGCAGTCATCACGTACACCGAGATTCGTACCGGTGCTGGCTTTGATTGGAAGATCTCGCCGATCGTCACGTTCACGGGTGAGGTCGGCTATCAGCCCTACAGGGATTTCGATTTTTATCGCGCTGAAGTGCGCTACCACCAGAATGGCGGTGCTCCGTACGGCACAATTTCACTGCACGGCGCGTTCTAAAGCAGCCGCTCAAGGAGGGACGGCTTCGGCAGCCGTCGTCCCTGCAACTCAGCGCAGATTTCTATCCAGCGCACCGATTTTGCGCGTCTCCGGCCAGCGCAATCCAACACCAAACACTACAAGAATCGTTCCGATTCCTCCGGCGACCACAGAAATCACCGGGCCGAACAGCGCTGCGGTCAAGCCCGATTCCAACGCGCCGAATTCGTTCGATGTGCCAATGAAAATATTGTTCACGGACGAAACACGCCCTCGCATTTCATCCGGCGTGACCAATTGCACGATCGAACCGCGGATGATCACGCTGACGCTGTCGAACGCCCCGACGAAGCACAGCAACCCGAGCGATAACCAGAATGTTTTCGATAATCCGAAAAGGATTGTTGCAAGACCGAACCCCGTGACGCACCAGAGCAAAGTTTTGCCCGCATGCTTCATGGGCGGCAGATGTGCCACTGCCAATGCAGTTGCAAAGGCACCGATCGCCGGCATCGCCCGCATCCAGCCAAGACCGACCGGCCCGCAGTGAAGGATTTGATCGGCAAAGATCGGCATTAACGCTGTCGCGCCGCCCAATAGAACAGCAAACAAATCCAGAGTGATAGTGGCCAGAACCACCTTTCTGCCAAACACAAACCGCACACCGGCAATGAGACTTTTCCATGTGTTCGCCTCAGAGCGATCCCGCACCTGTTTGCTGCGGCGTATCGGAAAAACCAGAAGAAAAAATGCGACCGCACACAGCGCATCGAGCAAGTATACAAAAGCGAATCCAATGTACGCGACCAGTAATCCGCTCAGGGCTGGTCCGACAACAGATCCGATTTGGAAAATGCTATTGTTCCATGTCACTGCGTTCGCGAACACATCACGCGGAACCAGTGTGGGAAAGAACGAACTGCGAGCCGCCCAACCAAATGTACGCGCGGATGCGCCGATAAACAGAAGCAGATAAATGAGCGGGACTGAGGCGTCATCGAAGTGGAACATCGGATGATGCCGTTCAAATATCGCAGCGACCCCAGCCAGGACGCGATTGCCTTCACGCAACGGCGCAATCTGAGGAATGGCAAGATGTTTCCATGACACCAATGCCAGAGCCAGCGACATGAGCGCACTGAAGATCTGCGAGACCAGAATAATGTGTTTTCGACTGAACCGGTCCGCCAAATGCCCAGCCGGCAGGGACAGCGTGACGACGGGCAGGGCAATGGCTAAACCAACCAGGCCAAGGGCAGTGGCGGAATGCGTCCGCGCATAAATCTCCCATTCCACTGCTACCGCGAGCATGAGCCGGCCAGTGATCGACAGCAAATTACCAGCTGTAAACAGTGCGAAATCGCCAAAGCGGAACGCGGCGTACGGGTCATGCGTTCGCGGCTCATTTTCGATCGGCAAGGGAGTGGCTGCACGCTGCTGATCCGGCGATCGATAAGAGCTGGGATCGATTGAAGAAGACATTCTCGACTGCGCAGGATAGAACGCGCACCAGAGTGTAGATTGAGCAGGCGGCACGGCAACCCTGCGCAACCGGGAACGGGAGGAGCGCAAAGGCGGCGTAGTATCGTCCTGTAGCCGGTAGAAAGGGGCAAAATGGCCCGGTAATAAATTTCCTCAAAGCCGCGAATTTTTCTTCCATTTCCATCGGCCGATGCCTAAACTCGGCGGCCTCAAGGCAAAATGGATAACATCATCGAGGCGAGAGAACTGCAGATTGAGCGCAAGCACTTCTACGTCGAGCTCCGAGAAAATGAGCGCGGGCGGTTCTTGCGCATCACCGAGGAAGCTCATGGCCGCCGTAACAGCATCATCGTGCCCAGCACCGGCATCGATGACTTTACGGCGACGATAGCTGAAGTTCTTACGAACGGCGAAACCGCGCCAGCTTAACCGCTCGTTCCAATCGGTATGGACGCCGCGCTGTCCCGCAGGCGCGGGAGTCGGTGCAGCGCACCCTATCCGTTGACATCCCGACGCCGGAATTTAGTTTGGCGATTCGTCATTCCGATGGCTGCCGCCGCTGCTAAATTTTATGGCCACAAAACGAAAGCTTAACCTTCGAAAACGAGTTCGACGCGCGAGGAAGCCATCGCGATCCAAAACCCGAAAAGCTGCGACTGCCAAAAAAAAGGGTGGACCGCGTTATGTCTACTACTTCGGGGATGGCCATGCGGATGGAACAGGCGCGATGAAGCCTTTGTTAGGCGGCAAAGGCGCAAATCTCCACGAAATGACGCGGATCGGTCTGCCTGTGCCCCCGGGGTTCACCATCACTACGGAGGTTTGCAGTTATTTTTACGATCATGATCGCTCTTATCCGCCGCGGTTGGAGTCGGAAGTCGCGAGGGCAATGGTGAAGGTTGAAGAATCCACCGGCAAAAAGTTCGCCGACAAGGAACGACCTCTGCTGGTTTCCGTGCGCTCCGGCGCTCGCGATTCGATGCCGGGAATGATGGATACGATTCTCAATCTCGGCATGAACGACGAAGTGGTGGAGATCGTCGCCAGGAAATCGAACAACGCGCGGTTTGCCTGGGATTCTTATCGACGATTTCTTCAGATGTACGGCGACGTGGTGATGGGCGTTCAAAAACGGCCCGGCGAAGATCACGAACCTTTCGAGGCAGTGATCGAGCGCCTGAAGGACGAGCGGTATGGGAAGCACGACTTCCCCGATGTGCGATTGACCGTCGCCGATCTCAAAGAGCTCGTACAGCGGTTCAAAGGGTTGATCCGCGAGCGCACTGGAAAATCTTTTCCTCAGGACCCGAACAAACAACTCTGGGGCGCAATCGGCGCCGTGTTCGGTTCGTGGATGAACGACCGCGCCATCGTTTATCGGCGGAAATACGGCATCCCGCGCGAGTGGGGAACGGCGGTAAATGTTCAAACCATGGTGTTCGGCAACATGGGCGACACCAGCGCGACTGGAGTGGCTTTCACGCGTGACCCGGCCACTGGCGAAAAAGTATTCTACGGCGAATATCTCATCAACGCCCAAGGCGAAGATGTTGTTGCGGGAGTGCGCACGCCGCATCCAATCGCTGACCTGGCGAAAGAAATGCCCGCAGCGCACAAGGAGCTCATGAAGGTTCGCAGCATCCTCGAGCGGCATTTCAAGGACATGCAAGACCTCGAGTTCACGGTCGAAGAAAATCACTTGTACATTTTGCAAACCCGAAATGGCAAACGCACTGGTCATGCAGCGGTGCGTATCGCCGTGGATATGGTCGGCGAAAAACTGATAACCAAGGAGGACGCCGTCCGTCGTGTTCCGGCCGATTCGCTCTCACATCTGCTCGCGCCGGTTTTCGATCGGCAGGCCGTCAAGAATGCAAAAAAGATTGCGACCGGGCTGGCCGCTGGACCAGGCGCGGCGTCCGGCCACGTCGTGTTCAGCGCCGAAGAAGCTGTGTCGCGCGCGGAACGAGGCGAGAAGGTCGTGCTCGCCCGGATCGAAACGTCTCCGGAAGATTTACGTGGCATGATCGCGGCCGAAGGGATTCTCACGTCGCGGGGCGGCGTGTCTTCGCACGCGGCATTGGTCGCCCGTCAAATGGGAAAAGTATGTGTGTGTGGCGCGACGGGGATTCACATCGACTATCAGAAGGGCACACTCAGCGCGAGCGGCACGACGTTGAATCGAGGCGATTACATCTCCATCGATGGCACAGCAGGCGAAGTGTTTGCCGGCGAAGTCGCCACCGCGCCTTCCGACATCATTCAGGTTCTCGTGGATGGCTCGCTAGATGCCAAGAAAAGCGTCACGTATCAGGAGTACGCGAAATTGATGAAGTGGGCTGACGAATTCCGCACCCTCGGTGTTCGCACAAATGCCGATACGCCTGAGCAAGTCAAAAACGCTGTCGCATTCGGCGCCGAAGGGATCGGGCTCTGCCGAACGGAGCACATGTTTTTCGAAGGCGACCGGATCGACGCGATGCGGGAAATGATTCTCGCAGGAACAAAAGATGAGCGAGCCCGGGCATTGGCGAAATTGCTTCCGTACCAGCGCGATGATTTCATCGGCATCTTCACGGCGCTCAAAGGCCTGCCCGCCACGATCCGGTTTCTCGATCCGCCGTTGCACGAGTTTCTCCCGAACGATCAGGATCAACAATTGGAGCTGGCAAACAAACTCGGCATGCCGGCCGATCAAATTGCCCGGCGTGTGCACGAACTGCACGAGTTCAATCCGATGCTCGGTCATCGTGGTTGCCGGCTGGGAATCACCTTTCCGGAGATTTCCGAAATGCAGGCACGCGCGATTTTCGAAGCCGCAGCCGAAGTCGAAGCCAAGGGCATCAAGGTTCATCCCGAAATCATGATTCCGCTGGTGGGATTCCCGCGCGAATTAAAGCTACAAATCGACATTGTGCGGCGCGTCGCGGACCAGGTTGCCAGGGAAAGAAGAACGAAATTTAAATATCTAGTCGGCACGATGATTGAGATTCCGCGTGCGGCGCTCGTCGCCGACCAGATCGCGCGCGACGCCGAGTTCTTTAGTTTCGGCACGAACGATCTGACGCAGACCACACTGGGAATGAGCCGCGACGACTCCGGCACTTTTCTCCCCGCCTACGCCGAGCTTGATATCGTTGATACGAATCCATTCGCTTCAATCGATCAAAAAGGTGTCGGGCGCTTGATGGAAATTGCTTGCGACCTCGGTCGAAAGACGCGGCCAGACATCAAATTGGGAATTTGCGGCGAACACGGGGGCGAACCAAACAGCGTAAAATTTTGTCACCGGCTCGGTCTCAATTACGTCAGTTGCAGTCCCTTCCGGATTCCCATTGCGCGATTGGCGGCAGCGCAGGCAGCGCTCAAGAGTTGAAGCGCATCGCGCGCTCCGTAGTCTTTTTCGATGCAAACGTGCGAACAAAAGATCGACATTGATTCGTTCGCGCGCCGCCATATCGGCCCGAGCGAAGAAGAAGTTTGTGCGATGTTGCGCGAATTAGGGTTTGAAAGTCTGGACGCGTTGATCGATGCCACTGTTCCGAAGAACATTCACTTCGAACGACAGCTCAACTTGCCGGAACCGAAGTCGGAGACCGAAGCGTTGGCTGAGCTGCGGGAAATTGCGAAGAAGAACAAAATCGCGCGATCCTTTATCGGCGCTGGCTATTACGACTGCATTACGCCACCGGTTATTCAGCGAAACATTCTGGAAAATCCCGGCTGGTACACTGCATACACACCCTACCAAGCCGAAATTGCGCAAGGACGGCTCGAAGCACTGCTAAACTTTCAGCAGATGATCATCGATCTCACTGCGCTTGATATCGCAAATGCATCACTACTGGACGAAGCGACAGCCGCCGCTGAAGCAATGGCGCTTTGTCACGCAGCGGTCCCGAATCGCAAAACCTTCTTTGTCGCCGATAACTGTCACCCTCAAACGATTGCTGTGGTGCAAACCCGCGCGAAGCCGCTCGGGATCGAAATCAAGATCGGCGATTACTCGCGATTCAATTTTGATGACACAGTTTTCGGCGCACTTGTCCAATATCCCGCTACCGATGGCGTGATCGAGGATTATCTTGATTTCGTCTGGGAGGCGCATAATGCCGGCGCACTGGTTGTCGTCGCGGCAGATATTCTTGCCCTTACACTACTGAAACCGCCGGGGGATTTTGGAGCGGATGTTGCCGTCGGAAATACACAACGTTTTGGAGTGCCGTTGGGATTCGGCGGGCCGCACGCGGCATATTTCGCCACGCGCGACGAATTCAAACGTCACATGCCCGGACGGCTCGTGGGCGTTTCACACGATGCTGAAGGCCGCCCGGCTTACCGACTCGCCCTGCAAACACGCGAGCAACACATTCGGCGCGATAAAGCAACCAGCAACATTTGTACAGCACAAGTCCTCCTCGCCGTCATTGCATCGATGTATGCGGTTTATCACGGCCCAAATGGCTTGCGTGCAATCGCAGAGCGTGTTCATCAGCTGGCCAGTCGACTTGCAGATGGCCTGCGTGCCCTTGGCTGCACAATTACCCATGAGAATTTCTTCGATACTGTCCGGGTCGAAGTGGATTCGAGCGAAGTCATTTTGGAGCACGCAGCGCAAGCGGGTTGCAACGTGCGCGCGCTCGGCCCGGGCGCAGTCGGCATTTCATTCGACGAAACGACCACGCCCCGGGACATCGAACTGCTGATGTCCATCTTTCGCGGCACGAATGTGCGCGATTTTGACGATGACGAACTCGGCGAGCCGCCGTTGCGGATTCCGATGTTTGCGGCCCGCACTTGCCAGTTTCTCACGCATCCGATCTTCAACACGCACGACACAGAGACCGAAATGCTGCGCTATTTGAAGAAGCTCGAATCGCGCGATTTGTCGCTCACGACTTCGATGATTCCGCTGGGCTCATGCACGATGAAGCTCAATGCCACCGCGGAAATGTTTCCGATCTCATGGCCGGAGATTTCCAAATTGCATCCCTTCGCGCCGGTCGAACAGGCGGCAGGCTACTTGCAGATTTTTCGGCAGTTGGAAGAATGGCTTGCGGAAATCACCGGGTTCGCGGCGGTTTCATTGCAACCGAATGCCGGATCACAGGGCGAATTCGCAGGTCTACTGGCGATTCGCGAACATCACGCGTCGCGCGGCGAAGCGCACCGCAACGTTTGTCTCATTCCAACGTCGGCGCACGGCACGAATCCCGCCAGTGCGGTAATGGCCGGCTTCAAAGTTGTCTCGGTCGCATGTCTGAGAGATGGCGATATTGATCTCGCCGATCTGCGCGCCAAAGCGGACGAGCACGCGCGCGATCTTGCCGCGCTCATGGTGACCTATCCCTCAACGCACGGCGTGTTCGAGCCGACGATCCGTGAAATCTGCGACATCGTTCACGCGCACGGTGGCCAGGTTTACATGGACGGCGCAAACTTGAATGCGCAGGTCGGTCTTTGCCGTCCGGGCGATTACGGCGCCGATGTTTGCCATTTGAATTTGCACAAAACTTTTTGCATTCCACACGGTGGCGGCGGACCAGGTGTTGGGCCGATCGGTGTCGCCAAGCATCTGGCGCCTTTCTTACCCAGCGCTGTCAACATCGAACATCGAACATCGAACATCGAACATCGCGTGGGTCCGATCGCTGCAGCGCCGTGGGGCAGCGCCAGCATTCTGACCATCACATGGATGTACATTCGGATGATGGGCGCGGAAGGATTGAAGCGGGCAAGCGAAGTCGCAATTCTAAACGCAAATTACATCGCCAAACGGCTCGACTCGCACTTTCCCGTTCTTTTCAAGGGGAAACGCGGCCTGGTCGCGCACGAATGCATCGTCGATCTGCGCCAGTGGAAGAGCGCAGACATTGAAGTTGAAGACGTGGCAAAGCGTTTGATCGATTACGGTTTTCATGCGCCAACCGTTTCGTGGCCGGTTGGCGGAACGATGATGATCGAGCCGACCGAGAGCGAACCAAAACACGAGCTCGATCGTTTTTGCGAAGCGATGATTTCCATTCACGCAGAAATGAAAGCGATCACCGACGGAAAACAGGATCAAAACAACAATCTCCTTAAGAACGCGCCGCACACTGCGCTCAACATTGCCTCGGAAAAATGGGACCACCCCTATTCACGTGAACAAGCAGCTTTCCCCGCCCCATGGACACGCGACCACAAATTCTGGCCTGCCGTCGCGCGCATCGACAATGTGTATGGCGACAGAAATCTGTTCTGCTCCTGCCCGCCGGTGGAAGAATTCGAAAACGGCTAACGCCCACATCCCGCGTCCTGACGCGATCGCTATCCCTCGGTCGCTAGTTCGGAGGTAGTGACGACACGTGTTGGCACGAGGCGCAAAGCACAGCCATTTGTCTCCTCGGCTGCCGCAGACCCGACCTCGTGATATTCAGCGTCGCTGTTCACCTGCCACAGATCGTAAAGCCTTGCGTCGGCGAGAATATTTTCCACGCACAGCATCGCGGTCATCATGGCGTGGTCCTGATTGTTGTATTTGTGCATGCCGTTGCGTCCAACGAGGTGCAGGTTCGGATAACGTGTTTCCAGTTCCTGCCGGATCGTGGCGACATGCCGCGCATAATCGTCGTCGTAAACCGGATACGCTTTTTTCTGGCGAACGATGCAGCCATCGACAAAATCGCCTTCCTTCGCCAGGCCGATCTGAATCAGCTCGCGCTTGGCAAGCTCGATCAAGTCGTTGTCGCTCGAATTCCAAAGGCCGTCGTGTTCGAAGCAGAAATATTCGAGGCCGTAACAAACTTTGTCCGATTCCGGAACCATCTCCGGCGACCATGAACGGAAGTTCTGAACACGGCCGACCTTCACGCTCGGGTCGTGAATGTAGATCCAGTTGTCATCGAACATCTGGCGATCTTTCAGGATCAACATCACAGTCAGGAAATCGCGGTACTTCAGACTTTCAGCTGCGCGTTTCGTTTGTTCACTCACAGCGGGCGACAGACCGCACATGAGTTCTCGCATCGGCGCAGATGAAATGACGTGTTCGGCTTCAATTGTCTGTGCTTGGCCGAGTTGATTTTTGTATTCGACCATCCAATTGGCGGACGTTTCGTCGAAAGAACACTGAGTTACTCTGCAGCCCATCTCGAGCTTGCCGCCCAACGCTCTCATCTTTTCGGCGCACGCCTCCCACATCATGCCGGGACCGCGCCGCGGATAACGGAATGAATTGATCAGAGTCTTGATGACCTTGCTGCGGTCGCCATTGTAACGCTGAGGAATAAGACCATTTTTGATTGCGCTTCCTAACGAAAGACCTTTAATCCGTTGCGCAGCCCAATCGGCGGAGATTTCTTTGCAGCTCATCCCCCACACCTTTTCCGTGTAGCTCTTGAAGAAAGTGTTGAAGAGGCGTTTTCCGAACTGATTGCTGACCCACTCTTCGAAATTGCGCGGATTTCGCACCGGGAACAGACGCGCTTTTAGCCACGACAGAATGCAAAGTGTGGACCTGAAGACCCCAAGCTTCAGCAGCGCTTCAATCGGCTTTAGAGGATAGGAGAAAAATTTGCTGCCGTAAAAAATCCGCGACGAGCGCGGTCGGATGAGCATGCCGTTTGGCAAAATCTCCGTCCATAGATCTTCGACGGCTTTCGATTTTGAAAAGAAACGGTGGCCGCCGATGTCAAAATGAAAACCCTTGTAGGTCACCGTGCGGGAAATACCGCCGACATAAACGGGATCGGCCTCCAAAACGACAACATTCACGTCGTTTTTCGACAGCAAATAGCCAGCCGTAAGACCCGCCGGACCCGCACCGATAATGATAACGTTCGCCTTCATGTTCTGCTACGCGACCCAATTGCCTCGCGTAAAATTCCAGACATACCATCCCTGTACGCAAAACCCGGCAGCGCTGACCAGCGCTACTGCCGCCATCGCCGATGCCCGCACCCATACTGGCGCCGAGTGAAATTGACGCAAAAAATTCAAAAATGCCAGGACGATCAAAACGTACGCGCAGAACTGGTAGCGAAGCATGCTTTCCATATCGACGCAGGCGACTCCGCTCACCGAGAGGTAATAAATTACGGCCGCACAGAAGTAAATGCCGAAACGCACCGGCAAACATGCTCGACGCCGAAACGCTGGAACCACTTCGCTAATCAGGACCCCGACTAGAAGAATGGCGCCGAGCGTCATCGACATTTGGCTCGCCTCGGTCGGATTGTTTGGAGCGGGGACGAGCCAGCGATAACTCTCAGGTCTAAACACTGCAAGATAATCGGGTTTGATGCCCCACCCAGCCGCCTGAGTGAGCATGTAGAGGTCCCAGTGGCCCCAACGCAGCTGACAGTAGGCGAAGAATGCGATCGTACCGCCGGCTGCCACAGTCGTTAGACCGACGGCTGCCCGGTTGTCACGAAGCCACTTGCGCGGCTTGAGCAAACCGCGCCACCCACTTTGAAAAATCGAGCGCACTACAGGAAAGGCGGCACAGACGATTCCGATGATGCGCGCTGTGGACATGACGATTCCGTGCAACCCTGCCAGAACTCTCGCGGTGCGACCCTTCACAGTACTCCAGTAAATGAAACCGAGCAGCGCCGCCAGGAAGAGCGACTCCGAGTACGCAGCTACCAAAAAAAAGCTCGCCGGATGGGCGAGGATGAGCAGTGCGCCGGCAACTTGAAGCACAGGCGAAACATTCCACCGCTGGCAGAACAAAAAGAAATAAGACCAGAAGCCCCAAGCAGCGAGCTGAGCGGTGATCAATAGCGCCGTGCCGCTGTTGATGCTGAAAGCACGCCGAAACAGAGCTGCAATCGCAGGATACGCAGGGAAGAAAGCGACGTTCGAAATCTCCATCACCTTCTGATCGGCCGGCGGGACGATCGTTTGGTATCCCCGGTCAATAATGTTGATGAACCAGTAGCTGTCGTGCTGGACCAGTGCGAAATATCGGCCGGCAAGGGGTTCGTCAGGAGCGAGCAACCCGACGGCCAATACAAGCTGCAAAAACGTAACGGCGAATCCCGCCAGTAAAGGCATAACGAAGCGTGGCAGGCCGGTCATCACATCATAATCGCAGAAGTTGCCCAATCTGCTCGCGGTAAAGCTGTGTTTCCAAGGCAGTTCGGTCATCCCGATGGCGACCTCGGGAGAAGCTGAATGCCAAGAATTTGTGAAGCTTTCGGCAGAGGCAGTAGTGAGTCGCATCGGTTCCAGCTGGTTTGGCTGGCTGGATTGGACGTCGATGACCATTCCTTTATTCGTTGTCCGCTCGCAAGATTGCTAAGACCCGGAGATCAGCAGTACAATTTCGCCTTTGGGAGGATGCTCCTGATAATGGACCAGCAACTCCGCGCCAGTGCCGTGACGAAATTCCTCAAATTTTTTTGTCAGCTCGCGCGCGACGCAAAGTTGCCGATCTGGCATGATGTTAGCGCAAGCTTCGAGCGTTTTGACTAATCGATAAGGCGATTCGAAAAAAATCGTGGTTTCCTGACGTTCGGCCGCTGCCCGCAACTCGCGCTCCCGTCGCCCCCTTTTCACCGGAATAAATCCGTGAAACGAAAATCTGTCAGTCGAAAATCCGGACCCGAGCAGCGCCGTCAGGATGGAAGATGGACCGGGGATAATCGTAAACGGCAGTTCGCGCTTGATGCATTCGCGAATGAGTCGAGGCCCGGGGTCGGAAATTCCAGGCATCCCTGCGTCGGTAATCAACGCAATATTTTCACCGCGAGCAAGGCGCTCGACAAGCTCTGCTGTGCGTGCCGCTTCGTTGTGTTCATGATAGCTGACAAACGGCTTCTTGATTCCGAAATGCTTGAGCAAAAGTCCGGAATGGCGTGTGTCTTCGGCCGCGATAAGGTCCGACTGTTTGATGATTTCGAGCGCCCGCAAGGTGATGTCGCTCAGATTTCCGATCGGCGTGGCGACGACGTAAAGCATCTCAGATCATCGGTTCAAAATTGGGATTACGCTATCGCACGGACTTAACCCGGCGACAAAACCAAAGGGCTATCACCAAACGAATCTGTAAATGGAGGGAAACATGAGAACAACAGCCTGTTTATCCATTCTAACGCTACTGATTTTATCCGGCTGTGCGACAGAACCAACCACGGTGACAACGACAACGACCACACAGGCAGTGACCACAACCGGCCCAGCGCGCGACGTCGTGGTCACACGAGCGCCGCCACCGGTTCGCATTGAAACCCAGACGGTGGCACCGGGACCAGGATACGTGTGGACAGCCGGTTATTGGCGGTGGACGGGAAACACGTATGTGTGGATGCCGGGAACCTGGGTGGTGCGCCCCCGAGTAAGCGCAGTCTGGGTCGGAGGTCATTGGGTGCCTCGTTACAACGGCTGGGTATGGGTCCCAGGCCACTGGCAATAGCGCGAGACCGCGTAAAGCTTACCAGCCTAAAACCTTCGCAAAAATCAGCGGCGCAACAATCGTCGCGTCGGATTCGATCACGAATCGCGGAGTATCGACATTCAGTTTTCCCCACGTGATCTTCTCATTGGGCACCGCACCGGAGTATGAGCCGAAACTGGTAGTTGAATCGCTGATTTGGCAAAAGTAACCCCACTCCGGCACAGGCGTGCTGACCACGTCCTGATTCAACATGGGAACAACGCAAATTGGAAAATCCCCTGCAATGCCGCCGCCGATTTGGAAAAAGCCAATGGACGAGTCTTTTGATACGCGCCGATACCACTCTGCGAGCTCGATCATATATTCGATTCCAGATCGGATCGCCTGCACAGTGCTAACCGCGCCGGTGATACAGCGGGCCGCGTAAATATTTCCCAAGGTCGAATCTTCCCAGCCCGGCACGAACAACGGTAGGTTCTTGTGCGCGGCGGCGATCATCCAGCTATCGGCGGGATCGATTTCGTAAAATTGTTTCAGGCGGCACTCGCGCAAAATCTTATAAAGGAATTCGTGGGGGAACTTTCTCTGATTGCTTTCCGCGGCGGCCACCCATTCATCGAGTACGCTCCGCTCAATTCGCCGCATCGCCTCCTCTTCTGGAATGCAGGTGTCCGTGACGCGATTGAGGTGGCGGCGCAGCAACTCCTCTTCTTGTTGCGGACTCAGCTCGCGATAGTTGGGAATTCGTTCGTATTTGCTGCGCGCCACGAGATTGAAGAGGTCTTCCTCCAAATTCGCACCCGTGCAGGTAATGGCGTGCACTTTATCCTTGCGAATCATTTCCGCGAGCGAGACGCCCAATTCGGCCGTGCTCATGGCGCCCGCAAGAGTAATCATCATCTTTCCGCCACGATCCAAATGCGCGATGTACGCGTCGGCCGCGTCTTTCAACACCGCCGCGTTGAAATGTCGGAAATTGCGCTCAATAAACTGGCTGATGCTGACCATCTTCACACCACCAACCTCACAAGGGGGTCTATTGCTGTTGATGCGAAACTTTCAACGCGCCAGTCAAGCGTTAATTGCATCTTTTTGAAATATCTCACGGAATTGCGACCAGAATGCGGGAGGCGAGAACGCTGGGCATTATCCCCAGAAAAACAACTGCTGCGGCAACAAAAGTCACGGTAGCTTGCTGCAAACTACCGGATGGGACGCGCTCGAGCGGTTGTGCACGCGGGATCGCCGGTTCATCGACAAAAATCGCTTTCAACACAAGAAGGTAATAGTAGAGGGAGACGAAACTGCCAAGGAGGCCGAGCGCCACCAGCCAAAAAAGCGCCTGGTTTCCACCAGCACGCAGCGCGACGCTAAACAAATAAAATTTTCCAAAAAATCCGGCTAACGGAGGAATTCCGGCGAGCGACAACATGAAAATTACCATGCATCCCGCCAGCAACGGAGAACTCGAGGCAAGCCCGGAAAAATTAGAGAAATCGTCGCCGCCGGTTTCGCGTCGCACTACGCCAACGACGCCGAATGCGCCGACGAGCGTAATCGCATAAACGGTTGTGTAGAACAAAGCGGCAGAAAAACCGTCGCGTCCGCCAGCCACGATTCCGATCAATGTGTACCCCGCGTGCGCGACTGCGGAGTAGGCAAGCAATCGGCGCACGTTCGATTGCGCCAGCGCGACAAGATTGCCGATGACGATCGACAATGCGGCAAGCGCTGCGAGCAAAGGCGACCAACCGGCCACCATCGCGTGCCATCCGGCACTGCCCTGCACAGGACCAAACCCGACAAGAACGATTTTTCCCAGCACCACAAACGACGCAACCTTCGAACCGGAAGCGATGAACGCCGCGCTCGGTACAGGCGCACCTTGATACGCATCCGGCGCCCACAGATGAAACGGCGCGGCAGCGATCTTGAAGGCGAAACCAACGAGCGTCATCACAATTCCGACCGCAAGTAATGGCTGCACCGATGTAGCAGCGAGTTTTGCAGCGATCGCGGCGAGACTGGTTGTTCCCAACATGCCGTAGATCAGGCTGATCCCGAAAAGTGTGAATGCGCTCGAGGTGCTCCCAAACAGATAATATTTCAGACCCGCTTCGGCCGACCGGACGTCTGTCTTGTCGAACGCCGCCATGACATAAAGCGACAGCCCGAGCAGCTCGAGACCAATGAAAATCATCAGCAGTTCCTCGCTCCCCACGAGCAGCATCAGGCCAACGGTCGCCAGAAGAATAATGGCCAGGTATTCGCCAGGATGACGCGGCATTTGTTCTGCCGGCGTCAACAGGATTGTGAAAAATGCGAGGGCGAGGCAGATAATTTTAAACAACGAGTTCAGCGGCGTGATCGCCAGCATCCCGCTAAAGAGTGTTGCGTTGCGCGGCAAGAGTAGAACCGTGCCTATCGCAATCAGGAGTCCAAGCGCGGCGACAAATGCGCACGCCGTACCTGCCCGTTTGGCTAGCAGGCTAACCGAAAGAACAACCAGCGCGGTGAGCGTCACTACCGCTTCAGGAGAAGCCAGTCTTAGAAGCTCCAAATACGACATCGTTAAATCGGTGACGCCTGAGGCGTTTGCGTAATCTTCATTTTAGAAATCTCATCGTTTCGACCGCGGGCATGATGCGGTCGAGCAACAGTTTCGGATAAAGGCCTATGGCAAGCGTTGTGAGCATTAGCATGCAGGCGCCGATTTTCTCGGGAATCGTGATAGTCTGTTGCTCATTCAAATCGGGATCGGTCCCAACCCGGCCATCCTGCATCAGCACGCTTGAGTCGTTCTCACCGAAGAAGGATTGCTTTAACGCACGCAACGTAAACGCAGCAACCAGCACGATTCCCGCACCGGCAATCCAGACTGCAACGGGATAACTTTTCCATGCCCCAATGAGAATTGTGATCTCGGCTGCAAATCCACTGAAACCCGGAATGCCCATCGATGCAGCCGACGCAACAACAAACGTAAAGGCTGCGAACGGCAATGCGTGGCTCAAATTCATTCCGGCCAGAGTATCGAGTTCGCGTGTGTGCGTGCGGCGATAAATCATGCGTCCGGCAACGGCGAACAGCAGGGCCGCGATCACGCCGTGCGAAAACATTTGCAGCACCGCGCCGGAAACTCCGAGTACGTTGGCAGTCGCGAAACCGAGTAGCACAAAGCCCATGTGACTCACACTGGAATAGCCAATGACGAACTTCAGATCACTTTGCCGCAACGCGACTGTCGCCGCATAAACGATTCCGATTACCGCGAAAACAGCAATCCATTTGCTCCACATCTGAAATCCTTGCGGGAAAAGATTCATCGCGACGCGAAGACCCGCGTAAGAACCGAGCTTCATCACGATGCCCGCCAGCAGCATTGAGCCCGCAGTCGGCGCGGCGGCATGACCGGTCGGCGCCCATGTGTGCAGCGGCCAGATGCCGGCGAGCACGGCGAACCCGAGAAACAACACGGGAAACGCCCACCATTGCAATTGCGGTGAAAATTGGAATTGCGCGAGCTGATTCAGATCCAGCGAGCCTGCACTTACATATGCGACAAGGATTCCCACGAACACGAACATGCCGCCGAAAAATGAATACAACGTCAGCTTCATGGCGCCGTATTCCTTGTTGGTCGAACCAAAGATGGCGATGAGAAAATATTTCGGCACGATCACCAACTCGTAGAACACGAACAGCAAAAACAGATCGGCACTAAGAAAAACGCCATAGCACCCGGCGACTACCAGCAGCAGCCAAAAGAAGAATTCGTTCTGCCGATGTTCCACATCCCACGAAAACAGCACCGTGCTTACCGCTGAGATGCCAGTGACCAAAACCATGGTCAGACTGACGCCATCGATCGCCAGATGGTAATACATCCCAAGCGCCGGAAACCACGGTACGCGCACGATCGTTGTGAAATGCGCCAGATCCGCAATGGGCGTGCGGACGAACACGGTCAGGCCTAAGACAAGTCCTGCAGTGGTCGTAAGCAGTGCAATCCAGCGCGCAAACGTGCGAGGCAAAACAAGCACCAGCACTGCGCCGGCAAACGTGAGGTAAATCGTCCAGGCGATCATACCGGGGAACACACGCGCCTCGCGTGCTCTTTTCGGCGCCTCGCCGAAAAGCGAGGTCTGGACACGAGGTAGAAGACAGAAATTGGGACCAGAAGAAAAAGTTCGCGATGGCGAGGGCGCCATCGCCAGCACGCGAGGCGCGTGCGCTCCCCAAACCTGTCGCTCTTCAGCGCGCTCGAAAGCATCGCGACGCCTTGTTCGGTGAAGGCGTATGGCAGTCGTCGACGTCCGCCCCAACTTGATATTCCAAATTGGAATTTCAAGTTTGCAACTTCCTCAGCATTAAGCTGAAACATGAAGTCGATCGGAAAGCGGTCAGCATTGCGCTTCACCGCTTTATTCAAATTTCCAGTGGTCACGCCGTATAGCGCGGCCAGATCGGAATCCAACATCACTTTCCCGTCACGGATGACGAGAATCGCACGAGCGATGCGTTCGATTGGAATAACTTCTTTGCCCATTGCTGATGATTTTCAACTAAACAGCCGCGCCATTTGAACGACGGTTGCGTTGAAGATGTTGAAGATGAATTGCGGCGCGATTCCGATGGCGAACATGAGCAAAGTTACAGGAACGATGACCAGTTTTTCGCGGCTCAAAAGATCGGGGAACGCGCTGCAACTTTCTGCAAGTGGTCCGCTAAACAGAGATTGCATCGCTCGCAGGAAAACGATGGCTGTCACGAGAAGGCCAATCACGGCAATCGCCGTAAACACGGACGCCATCGCGAATGAGCCTTTGAAAATCAGAAACTCGCCGACGAATCCGTTCAGCCCCGGCAAACCCAGCGACGAAAACATGGCGACACTCATCCAACCGCAAAGCAGCGGTGTCCGCTGCATCAGGCCGCCGAAGTCGTTGATTCCGCGCAGACCGCGGCGCTGTTCCAGTAACCCGACAAAATAGAAGAGAGTGGCCGCGGTAATTCCGTGGTTGAAGATCTGCATGAACACGCCACTCAATGCTGCGTGTGTATCGATCTGCGCAGCAATAGCGGGTGACGCGGTCAGCGCAAAAAGGCCCAGCATGCAGTAGCCGAGATGGTTTATCGAGAGGTACGCGATCATTCGCTTCAAATCGCGCTGCGCCCACGCAGCCAGCGGAGCGAAAACGATCGAGCAAACCACTAGCACAAGCAGCCACGGGCCGATTATCTTGATTTCATTAGGAAATAACGGAAGCAACAGGCGCACGAAACCGTAAACGCCCATTTTCGATAGCACACCGGTCAGCACCATCGACACGCCGATGGGCGCAGTTTGATAGGCGTCTGGCAGCCAGGTATGAAACGGAAACAGCGGCACCTTTACCGCGAGTCCAAGAAAAATTCCGGCAAAAGCGAGCCAGGCGATATTTCCCCTAAGCAATCCACTCTTTCCGAGACTCGCCAGAGCCGCGAAGTCGAATGTGCCTCTCGCGAGATAAATCCCGAGAAACGATAGCAACATGGCTACGCTTCCGAGAAATGTGTAGAGAAAGAACTTGGTCGCGGCGCGATCGCGATTTTCACCGCCCCAGATTTTGATCAGCAAAAAACCCGGGATCAGACTCATTTCGTAGAACAGAAACCAGAGAACAAAATTCTGCGCAGTGAAAGTGCCGTAGAGGGCCGACTGCATGACTAGCATGATCGCGTAGAACGCGCGGCTTCCATGGGGTGCCGGTTGCGCAAGGAAGGCGAATGGAATGATCACGGAAGTGAGTAATACGAGCAGCAGGCTCAAACCATCGACGCCCACCAGATATTCGGCGTTAATAGCCGGAATCCACGCATGATGTTCCATGAACTGGAGTCCACTCGCGGTGGCATCGAAATTTCGCCACAACGCAAGGGCACATCCCGCAGAGATGATATTAAACATCAGCGCAATCGCCCGGCCATTCCGTTCTGGCCATGTCCACACGGCCACCGCGCCGAGCAGCGGAATCAAAATAATCGTCGTGATTAAGCCAACCATGCGTACAGAAGAAGCAGCGCCAGCATGCCAACAGCGACGACACTGAGGTAAATTTGAATCTGCCCGGAATGCGCGCCGGACAACAGACGGCCTAAACCGCGAGCGCCAACCGTCGTTTCGTCGACGCCCGCGTTGATGCCGCGCTTGTCGACACCGGCTGTAAACATTCCAAAAACCTGGCCGATTGCGCCAAAACCGCGCACCAAACCATCCCAGAAATAACGGTCCATCCAGTCGGACAAACGCGCGCTCGCCCAAGCGAAGGCAATGACCGTCCGCGCGTACAGCTCATCGATCCACATTTTGTTTGCAAGAAATCGAAACAACGCCGGTTGCGTGTATTCGAGTGGATCGACGTCGGCTGGGCGATTCCCATCTTGCGCGCCAGCCCTGCGATACATCCAGATGCCAAGTCCGATTCCGGCGCCGACGAGCACGAGCGAAGTGAAAAGCATCGGCTGGATCAGGTCCGCGATTTCGAAGTGAACAGGTTCCCCGGTCAGATAATCATGCAGCCATGGCCATGCGGGGGTGAGCACGACGCTCAGGAAAACTGTGCCAATCGCCAGCACGATCAGCGGCATCGTCATCACACGCGGACTTTCGTGCGCGTGCGCAGCGGCATGGCGGCGATTGCCAAAAAACACGTAGATCACTTGTCGTGTCATGTAGAGCGCGGTAAGAACCACGCCGGCTAACATCAGGAAATACGGTGCATGCGATCGCGGCCAATGTGCAGTGGCGTGAAGAATTTCTTCCTTCGTCCAGCCGCCAGAGAAAAGTAGCGGAACGCCACTGAGCGCCAGCATCCCTATTGCATAGGTAGAAAAGGTCACCGGCATGAGGCGCCGCAGACCGCCCATTTTGCGAATGTCCTGCTCGCCGTGGCACCCGTGAATTACGGAACCGGAGCCGAGAAACAAAAGCGCTTTGAAAAAGCCGTGGGCGAGTAAGTGCATGATGCCCGCCGCAACACCGCCGACGCCTAACGAAACCATCATCAAACCGAGTTGTGAGACGGTTGAGTACGCCAGGATGCGCTTGATATCCGCCTGAGCAATGGCGATGAGCGCAGCCATGAGCGCCGTGGTTACTCCGATCCAAACAACAACGGTGAGCGAGGTCGTCACGCCGTTGATCGCGCCTAACGAAAACAGCGGATAAACACGCGCGACAAGAAAAACACCGGCCGCGACCATGGTGGCCGCGTGAATCAGCGCGCTGACCGGCGTGGGGCCCTCCATCGCGTCCGGTAACCAGACGTGCAACGGAAATTGTCCGGACTTGCCAACTGCGCCGCAAAAAATCAGGAGCGCGATGAACGTGGCGCTTGCCCCAAGCAATGCGAGACCGGCATTTTCAAGACAGCCGCGCCCGCCATCGTAGAAAAGGAGTGTGCCACTTCGATTGTAGAGCCAGAGCATTCCGAGAAAAAATCCCATGTCACCGATGCGGGTAGTGATGAACGCCTTCTTTGCAGCCGCCGCGGCGCTGGGTCGCTCGATCCAGAAGCCGATGAGCAAATACGAAGCGAGTCCGACGAGCTCCCAAAACATGAAAAGCAGAAGCAAACTGTTGGCTATAACCAGTCCGAGCATCGCGCCGGAGAAGAACGACAAATACGCAAAGAAACGGGTGAAATTTTTGTCGTCGGACATGTAGCCGACGCTGAAGACAAAGATGCAAAGGCTGACGGATGAGATCATCATCAGCATCGCTGCCGCCAGCGGATCGAGAACAAATCCAAGCCGCAATACTTGGTCGCCGAATATGAACCAGGTGAAATTCTGGATTGCACGAAAGCCCTGCGTTTGCAGCGTAGCAAGGAACGCCACGATCGAGATTGCCAGCACGGCGATTTGGCCACCGATTGCGAGTGCGGCCGCAGTTTTGTGCCGCGATTTTGCCAGGCTCAAAATCAGGAGCGAACCCCCGAACAGCACGGCGGGAATCAACCAGAGATGATCGATGATCGGAGCACTCATTTTCCTACAAACAGCAAACGTCCAACGCCCAACGTCCAACGCCCAACGCTCAATTGTCTGAATTGGACATTTGGCGTTGAACGTTGAGCGCTTGCCGCGCCGTAGCCAGGCGAAGGCGGGTTGAGCGTTTGCTTCTCCTGCTTCATGTCATCCTTTGAGCTGGTCGAATTGATCGACATTCGTCGTCCGATAATGCCGATAAACGGCGATAACCATCGCCAGGCCAACAGCCGCTTCGGCGGCCGAGATGGCGATGGAAAAAATTGCGATCATCACGCCGGTTAGCGGGTGTGGTGGCGGAGCGAAACGCCAGAATGCAATAAAATTCAAATTCGCCGCGGCGAGCATCATCTCGATTCCGATGAGGATGAAAATGGCGTGACGCCGGGTCAATGCGGCGAGCAGGCCGATAGAAAACAGCGCCGCAGAGACAATGAGGAAGAGTTGAAGAGTCGGTGTCATAATGCGGTATATCTGACGTCTGGGGAGCGCATGCCTCTGGCGTGCTGGCGATCGACTCCAGGCGATCGCGAACTTTCATTGTCAAGCCGCAAACAGACTACGCGTCGGGGAAGTTCGTCTCCGCAGAATGCGGAAACCAGCACGGTGCAACCGTGCGCTCCCCAGATGCGCCATTCCGGCCTCACTTTTTTTCCTCCATGACGAGCACGAGCGCGCCGATGAGCGCGGCGGTCAGGAGTAGCCCGACGCATTGCAATGGCCACACGTAACCAGTCATCAACGTTTCGCCGATTTTTCTCACCGTGAGCGCGCGAATGTGCGGCGGAACAATCGAAAGCGAGTGCGTCTGTAGAATCGACCACATCAACCCGCCAAACACAGCCAAGGCGATGAAAACACCCGTCCAGCGAAAAGCATGATCCTTCTCCTCACCTCGGCGGGTCAGAAGAATGGTGAAAACGATCAGCACTGCCACTGCGCCGACGTAAATGAACACCAAAGCAAGTCCGACGAACTCTGCACCGAGCAGAAAAAAGAAGGACGCGAGCCCGACCAACGCGAGTGGTAGACAAAGCGCAGCATGCATCAGATTTCGCAAGGTCGCTGCCCCAAGGGCGGCGACGAGCGTCAAGACCGCGATGACAACGAACGCAATGCTGTTCATTCAGCGAAACGATAAACGCGTGGCGCGAATTTCCTTCGCGTGTCGAGCAGGATCGACAGTGCGCTGTAAACAACCACGATTACGAACAGCGACCATAGCCAGCCGCGCAAGCCACGGCCGGCATAATGCCACGTCGCGGCGGCGATGATACACGTGAACGCCATTGGCAACACGAATTTCCAGGCCACGTTCATCATTTGATCGACGCGTATGCGCGGAAGTGTTGCGCGGAGCCAAATGTAAACAAAAAGCAGAGCGCTCAGCTTTATGAAGAACCAGACGTACGAGGGAATAAATTCAAGCACGCGGAAAGGCGCATGCCAGCCGCCGAGAAATAATGTGACCGCCAATCCGCTAACGGCGAACATCCCGAGATATTCTGCCATGAAAAACGTCGCGTACTTAAATCCCGAATATTCGGTCATGTGACCGGCAACAATTTCTGATTCGCCCTCTGGCACGTCGAATGGAGTGCGGTTTGATTCCACAAGGCCGGAGACGAAAAACAGAATGAATGCTGTAAAGCCCCATGGGGTGAAGACAAACCAGCGCGGCACAATGCCAAGCGTGTATTCGCCCTGCGCAGCAACGATCCGGTCCGGCATAAGCGAGCCGACTACCATCACCACCGGGAGCACAGCGATGATCAGGGGCAGTTCGTAACTGAACATTTGCGCGATGGCACGCATGGCGCCGAGCATGGAAAACTTATTGTTGCTTGCCCAGCCGGCCATGAACACCGCGAGTTCCGTTGTCGATCCCACCGCAAAGAAAAACAGAATGCCCCCGTCGATTGTAAATGGGGTCATGTTTCGCCCATACGGAATCACACCCAAAGTGAGGATCGCCACCGCAGCGAGGATCACTGGCGCCAGAAAGTGCACGGTCTTATCTGCACGTGCCGGCACGATGTCCTCTTTGATCAACATTTTGATGCCGTCAGCAACGGGTTGAAACAGACCGAATGGCCCGACGCGGTTTGGCCCGTACCGGTTCTGCATTCGCCCCAGAATCTTTCGCTCTAACACAGAGATAAGGGCGAAGAGCGTCAGAAACACGGCAAGGACTGCAACAATATTGATGAGGCTGGACACGATTTGGATCATCCAATTCGGGGCAACCGCAATCCAGGAAAGCAGCCAGTGCTTGATATGGACAAAGATTTGATCCAGAGCCGAAATCATCCCCGGCAAGAAAAGCGGTGCCTGGTCGTTTAATCAAGACTGAATCGCAAGTACGAGTTATGAAAGCGGCGCCGAGTCGCCGCAGTCCAAAGCGCGCTTCGCGCGCAAAAGCGCTTCAACCCTTCAACGCTTCAACTCTTCAACGTGGCTGTGGCAGCGGCACGAGCTTCCAACTGATTTTGCCATCTGCGATTTCGAGCCACGCCACACTTGGAGCCGCGCCGCGATTCGGCCGGGTCACGCAGCCGGGATTGAGAATCAGAACGCGACCGCGTCTTTCGTGTCGCGGAACGTGGGTGTGGCCGTGCAAGAGAACATCGATGTCGTGCGGCGGTTGATCGGGCGGAATGTGTTGAAGACGAAATTTCAATCCGCCGCGGATAAGATCGACAACCAATGGCCAGTCAAAATTGCTGTCACAGTTTCCGCGCACAAGCAGGACGCGCGGCCCGATCGACCGCAATTCATCAAGAATCGCTTCCGCGCAAAGATCGCCAAGATGCCAAACCTCATCAGCATCTTTGGCGATTTCCTTGACGCTATCCGGCAGACGATTGTGCGTATCTGCTAGCACGAAAACCCGCAACACCGATGTTAATCGCTGCTTCATTGTTTCAACGCAAATTTGGATGTGCCGCCCACAAAAACAAAGCCGCCACGCTAATGAAAGCGTGACGGCCAGTTGTGAATCGCGGCCTTTAGGGCTTCGCTTGCTGAGGTCGAACCTCGTCGGAGCTTTTACTACGGCACGCGCACCGCCGTTCCCAAGCTGACTGCCGTGCCGGCAGGATTGGGCGAGGTCTCGAGAGTCCAAACCTGCTGTGCACCCGGCCCGACGTATATGTTAAAAGTTGGGCCGTCGGTGATTGATACGGTCCCCGTGCAGTCCGGTGCGACCGTATAGGTTCCTACCCCTCCGGTGGCGTCGATGATAATCGTGCCGCCGATGTTCACCGTGCCGAATGGATTGAACGTCGTACCATCTCCGTTGAACCGGAGGCCTTGCATAATAGCTTTCGGTACGAAGTTCCCACCGAAATTTTGGTACCCGTCGAAGCTCCACAGATACAAGCCCCTAAGCGTGCCCACGCTGCAAACTCGCGCGTCGGCTGCCTGCGCGGTAGCAGGCGTGCTCGGCGCCATAGTGGCAGCCAAGCACACCAATGCACAGGCGAAGGCCAGGGAGCTCATTATAATTTTCGTTAACTTTGTCTTCATAGTTGTTGTTTCTTTCTGTTTAAGTTGTCTTGTTGTGGCCTTCTTTGATTCCTCGTCTTTGAGTTGTCATTTCTGGCCGTTCACAGGAGTACTGCGTAAAATTTTTAGATCCCTTACGCGGGAAGTTGGCTTCGCCACGTTACATAATCGTTGAAGCGTTAAAGCGTTGAACCGGACAAACCGTGGACTCGCCTTCGCCAACCAGCCTTCGCGTAAAGCTACCGCGGGTCGAGAGGCTACGGAGTGGCAGGTTACGCGGATGACACGAATGTCGCCGGGCGCTTCCTCGTTGGCGTCTGACCTCCAACGTCCTACAATGGATGCTCGACTGGCATGATGAAGCGATCGTCAGGATAAGAGCGGAGTCGCCTCTTCTCTTTGCGGACAGTATTCAAATCGCTCCCCCCGGCCTCAGCTGGGAAACTCGCGAGGTTTTCTCGCGAGTTCCCACCTACTAGCTGTTACCAGCCACCTGTCTGCTACGGGCGCGGTGCCGGAGTGGGGTGCGGCCTTGGCGTGGGTGCACATCTCCCAGTGCATGGGGTCGGTGTCGGGGTGGGTGTTGGTGTAGCCGTGGGTGTTGGACTAGCTGTTGGCGTTGGGGTTGGTGTAGCTGTAGGTGTCGCTGTAGCTGTAGCGGTCGGTGTCGGTGTAGGTGTAGGTGTTGGCCCGGATTGCGCGCAGTATCTGCCGCCGGTATTCAAATAGCTGCCGTTGAATCCTCCCCAGACGATCATTTGGGTGCCGGTCCAGACTGCCGTGTGAAGGTATCGGGCAGCGGGCGCGTTGGTCGTGCTGGTGGCTGTCCAACTATCCGTCCCCGGATTGTATCTGCCGCCGGTGTTCAAATAGCTGCCGTTGTTCCCGCCCCAGACTATCATTTCACTGCCGGGCGTGTTCCAGACTGCCGTGTGAAGGTATCGGCCAGCGGGCGCGTTGGTTGCGCTGGTGGCTGTCCAACTATCCGTGCTGGGATTGTACCTCCCGCCAGTGTTTAACAACGCACCCGGCGGATAGCAGCACAACCCTCCCCAGACAATCATTTCGCTGCCGGTCCACACCGCTGTGTGAGAGTTTCGGCCAGTTGGCGCGCCGTTGGTACTGGTCGCTGTCCAACTGTCGGTGCTGGGATTGTATCGCCCACCAGTGTTAAAATCGCCGCCGCCCAATCCTCCCCAGACGATCATTTGGGTGCCGGTCCACACTGCTGTATGACCGGATCGGCTAGTTGGCGCGCCGTTGGTACTGGTCGCTGTCCAACTGTCGGTGCTGGGATTGTATCTGCCGCCGGTGTTAAAAAGGCTGCCGTTGTTCCCGCCCCAGACGATCATTTCGCTGCCGGTCCACACTGCCGTGTGGTAATGTCGGCCAGCGGGCGCGTTGGTGAGGGTGGTGGCTGTCCACGTATCGGTGCACAGACCTGAGGGAGTCCAGTTATCCGATTGACCAGATATTGCAGGGAGGGCGTAGTTTGCGCTCACTACTGCCATTGTCACCGGCGGTTGCGTGCCGTGTCGTTCGCTGTAGTCACGTGCCTGTGGCACGTTTTGCGCGACGCCCCGCAGGGGCGTGGCTACAACAGCTAGCGCAGGCGACACGCCTGCCACTACAGCAAGGTCGGCGGTCAAACGCTCTGTTAGTATTGGCCTGGCCAGACACTCGGCAATAACAAAGGGATCGTTTCCGAGAGCCTCAAACAGTTCCTGCAAAACTTCAGGCTGCTTTGTATCTCTGGCGATGCGCTCCATCTCGGCCTGGAGCTGGTCGGGTGTAATCGGCCCTTGCCAGTAAACCTCCAGTGCCTGCGAGTCGCGCAGATAATCTTCCACTTTCTTCTCGATCTGCGCCTGCGACATCACCTCATCGAGCGACGGCTTAGGCTTCGCGTTCTCCTTCGGCCAGATCCGATGCCGCCAGTAAACTTCTTCGATTGCTCGCTGATAAGCCACGCGATCGGCGAAGGTTAGCATTCTCTGAGAAACGTTCGAAGGCCCTTCGGCACCCAAGAAAGCAAGCAGAGTCCCTGTGCCAACGGAGCACGCGGCTACGCAAAGAAGGAGATTGAGTTTCAGAATGTTAGATTTATTCATAGTTTTTTTCTTGTTTCGGCCTTCTTTGAGTCCTCGTTATTGAGTTGTCATTTCTCGCCGTTCACTGAAGTACTGCGTAAAATTCTTGGACCCCTTACGCGGGAAGCTTTGGAATTTTTGGAGACCACCACGGATGGCACGGATTAGGACTGTGGGGGCAGCCGTGCCTGGCACGCCGAAGCTTAGCAAAGGCGGGTCGGCTGCTTTGCGTCGGATGCAGGCGGCACGCCTGCCACTATAGCTGGATTACTTCGCAGATTGCGCTGCCGTCGATGCCGCCGTTGCGGCTTCGCTTCTGGGTTTGCCCAAACCGGCCGACAAAGATTGCGAAGCCGGCTGACGCTTACTAAAAGCCATCTCATAAATGCGGAGCGCTGTAGCCACGGCGCTGTGTGCCGTCCGGGACATGCGGCTCCGAGGATGCAAACGCCCCACAGGGGCGTGGCTACAGCATTTATGAGATGGCTTCTAAGCCTGGTGCGGGCTAACCCCGAAAGCATTCGGGCGCTCACTGCCCGGCCAAGCTCCACCCAGCCGGTAGAATCGGGCCCAACGCTGCGTTGACCACAATATTGTTATTGAGGTACCCTATCGCTGTTTGACGGCTGTTGGCGTTGTAGAGCAGGTAGTCCGGATTTCCGTCTCCATCGAAATCGGCCGCAGCCACGAGCGGCCACCCCGCTGGAAGGGTCGGCCCAACTGCAGCTCCAATTACTGTTGGTCCTGACAAGTAGCCAATGACCGTTTGGCCAGTGCCGGAAATAATCAACGCATAATCCGGATGGCCGTCCCCATTAAAATCCGCCGCGCCTATCAAGTTCCAGCCAGGTGGAAGAGTCGGGCCGTAGGCAGCGCCGACGACGACAGTGTCGTTCAGATAGCCGATCACGGTTTGACCCGTGGTGCCGTTGTAAAGCACATAGTCCGGGTAAGCGTCGCCATTAAAGTCGGCTGTGGCCACCAATTCCCAGCCACTGGGAAGTGTGGGTCCAGAAGCGCTCCCGATCAACGCTGGCCCTGACAGGTACCAGATCGATGTTTCGCGTGTCGCGGGATTGAACAAGACATAATCAGTCTGGCCGTCGCCATCAAAATCAGCCGCAGCTACCAAACGCCAGCCGGCGGGAAGCGTAGGGCCGAGGCCAGCACCAATGACAATGTTGTTGTTAAGGTACCCTACCACGGTTTGATGAGTGGCCGCTATCTGAAGCACAAAATCCGGAGAGCTATCTCCATTAAAGTCGCCTACCACAGCGCGAGCAACCGGTGTGGGCGTGGGCGTGGGGGTCGGCGTAGGTGTAGGGGGAGGGGTCGCACTCATCACTATTACCTGGCCTGCCTCACCATGCTGAGTGCAATGGTACGGAAACGTACCCACCGTGTTGAACGTGTGAGTGAAAGTTGCTCCCTGGCTACGAATTCCAGAATTCCATATGCCGTTAGGTGACGTTGTGCTGTGCCCGCTGGAAGCCCAAGTCCACTTCACCTGATCGCCAGGGTGGATCGTCACCGACGAAGGCACGAATGTCCCCGGCCAAGGTATCTGCGGGGGGTGGTAGACTCCGACCGTTACAGTAAATGTCGCCGCGCTTGCTGGGTTGGAATAACCGATAAGGGAAACAGCCGTGGCTAAGAGTAGGACAAGACGCCAGAAATCGATTTTCACGAGCGCAAGCGTGGTGTAAATGGTATTCATTGTTGTTTTCATAGGTTTTTCCTTCTCTCATTTGGCCTTGCGTGATTTCTCGTCATTGAGTTGTCATTTCTGGCCGTTCACTGAGGTACTGCGTAAAATTCTTGGATCCCTTACGCGGGAAGTTTGGAAATTTTTGAAGACACGTGCCTTCGCCGAGCCACCTTCGCTAAGCTTCGGCGCGCCAGGGGCTACGGCGCGGCAGGCCGCGGATTTCGCGGATGTCACGGATTAGGACTGTAGGGATAGCTGTGCCTGCTGCTTTGTAATAAGATGCAGGCGGCACGCCTGCCGCTACAGCTGGATTACTTCCGCGCGAGAGCGGCGGCGATTTTTTCGAAAGCACCGCTCGCTGTGCAGCGGATGCAGGAGTCTAAGCTGTTCTGACTGGCTAGAACTTTTTCTTTAACTGGAGATAACAGAACCGGCCTTTGATATCGGCAAGGGATGGGTCGTAGCCATTCCCGAAACCGCCGCCGACGAATGGCGGATTGAAATCGAACACATTCTGCATTCCGAGCGTGATCGTTGTGCCATTCAACCAGGCGCGCGATCCACACGGACTGTAGCCGGCAGTGGAGATGGGCATGACGTCTTTCTCCTTGCCATCGGGCATCTTCACGTTCTTACGGCCATCCTTCGCGTAACCAGGAACACCTTGCTGAGCCACCGGCGCCCTTAACTTAAACGTATAAGAAGCGATCAGGTCGAGCGTGGTCCACTCCCGTATTTTGCGGGCACCGTTAGGCCCCAGGCCCCCGAACTCTTTCGGTGCCGCCAAGTCGATATTGTTATCCTGATACTGGCCGGTGTAGTGGACGGTCGCTCCGATATCGAAGCCCGCGAGCCAGGTGTCAGCCGGCCCGTCCCAGAACGCGCTGGCAAAGGCTCGAATGTGCGGCAGCGACCCGGTTAAGGTCGGTAGAAACACATACGAACCTGAGAGCCCAATTCGGTGACTGTCAGGAGTTATCTGAAGCTCGAACCGGGATAGGTAGGTCCCATTGAGAGTAAAGGTGAACCTGCCAAAATCGCCACGATTAAAGATCGCTGAATCCAGGATATAGATCGCTTCGTAGTCGAGACCTTCCACCACCGCGCCGGTGAGGTTTAAGTTAGGATTGATGAGGGTCGTGATTGCGCCAGTTGTTGGATCACGAGTTAGATCCCCCGGAAATAAATTTTCATGATCGACGATGAATTGCCCACTGGATAACGCGGCAATTGATCGAAGGTCAATATGCCAAAGATCAGCGCTCAGGGTAAGACCTCTGATCCATTTCGGACTGTAAACCGCTCCGTAAGACCATTCGTAGGCAACCTCCGGCTTCAGGAGCGGGTTTCCGGTCAAGAGTAACCGGATTGTGGTGCCGGGGAGTGTTTTCCCCGTTGGATCGACAAAACCCGCACTGACGCCGTAAACTACGAAAATCTCAGTCCCTGCTGGCGTAAGGTCAGGTAGTGTCGGCGCATGAAACCCTTCGCTGTAAGAAGCACGTAAAGTGAGAGCGCCAATCCACTTGGGCTCAAGCGGCTGCCAGCGAATGGAAAATTTGGGCTTCTGTGCGTCATACTGGGAGTGTTCCTCAGGCAAAAACAAAGGAGCAGTAGTCGCAGATGTATTCTGGCTGTACCATTCCTCGCGCTCGGCGATGCCGAGCTCGAGACTGTACGCTCCCGGCAACTTCCACGCCGGGCTGGTCACCGGAATACGCACTTCCTGATAGGTTCCCCAAACATGCCGGTTTACCTTTGAGGCCTGGAAATTAAAGGTACCGATCGCGTCAAAACTGGCGTTCTCCGAGTCAGGATCGTTCCTCCATCTCTCCCCGCGATACTCTAGCCCAGCCGCGAAGGAGACCGGCCCGGCGGGAAGATTGAACAGA
>DASYDV010000054.1:0-14281 GCA_036499375.1 Candidatus Udaeobacter sp. | reverse complement strand
GTTCACACGATGCCGTGATCCGCGTTTACGATGGAGCTCGCAACGTGATTGAGATGCACGAGCACACTGGCGATTTCCGCGAGCCTTAGCTGGTAACGAGGTTGGCTGTGACCGGTTCGAATCCCGTAGGCTCCATACCCTCGCTGCTAGATGAGAACATGCGAAACAGCAGTTTTTTATGACGGATTTATGACACAATCTTACGTTAAGCCAAAGTGCGCCGAAAAGATTTCACCAATCGGTAAAATTGGTGGGTAAAGGCGAGAGAGTGTCCACCCCGGCTCGATGCTGCCCGCCGCATAGAACTGCCTCGGGCGGTTCGGTGAACCGCCTTTTCAAAATTCGCGGCTTTACCTTCTATGTCGCTGATCCGTCGGCTCCATTCCTGATTATTCCCAAGTTTACGGAACCAGAAAAAACTTTCCTGTGTATGGATCTTTCACGACGGACCCGGACGCAAAACCGGTGACATCGACATACTTTTCCTCCCCCGGTGTATAAGGACTCGTGACCATGCCTTTCCGGCCTGGGACCGGAATTCCATAGGGCAAACCAGCTTTTGCCTTTTCCAAATCCGCCGCCGAGACATGCCGCACAGTGCCACTAGGCTCTTCTTCTTTCGGCGAGTGTGATGGTTGTGCCTGCTCGGGTGTCGTAGCGGCGCCCGCAGGTGCTGTTCGCGAAGAGGTTCGCCGCGTAACGTGCGATGTCTTCGCAGGTTGAGGGCGCGTCGGCTGAGACTGAGGCGGCGGTTGAGGCTCAGGCTCAGGCTGATGCTGTAAAGGCTTGGAAATCGAGTGACCAACTTTCTTGAAGAAGTCTCCCACCGGCCCGGCGTTTACAAAGGATCCGCTCAAGAACAAAAGCGGGATCACCAGCAAGAATAAACGGTCTACCCTCATCGCCCACAACTTAAAGAATCGTCTCGTTTGATTGCGTTGGATCTCTAAGACTCGAAGAAAAATATTTTCCAAGGCACGGTTGGCACCGCTAAGACCCAAGCCCAAGCGTGCACTGCATGCGACATCCGGTCGAATAACCTCCCATCAGCTCTCGTGTATCGCCTTCTCCAGTTCCGCGAACGCAGTCAATTTTTCATGAGCGCGCACGATGACCCACTTTCCGTGACGATGCGCGGCTTGCTCGCGTTCTCGGCTGTCGCCGAGAACGGATATGACCGATAACAAGCCCCACGCCGGCGATGACAACAGCCCCGGCAGCGATGATTTTTGCTAGAGCAGCCGGATCTTCGGCTGCCGCTACCCAGCGGCCGTAGAAAGGCTCGCGGGGCGCAACCGGTTTCGCCCGATGAAACCGTTCCTGAACCTCTTGAGGGAGTTCGGTGAAATACACCTTAAAGATTCCCGTTTTAGTTTTAAGCACGATCCCATCCCCTTCTATGCGGGTCACCGTCGCGTCTTTGTAGACCTTGCCGTTAGTGGTTTTGAAATCCTCCGAAAGTGCTAGTGACGCGAACAGGACTGCCAAAATTAAGGTTCCACAATACTTCACGCGGCGGGATTTTGCCCTTTTTCGTGTCCACATGGCAACGACAAAATGATATGTACGGCTGCTTTCCAATTTGACCCATCCGTGCGGCCACGGATGCGAAGCAACGGCCGTGCTTTCCAAATCTGTGTTTATCTGGGGCCAAAGAATTTCTGCGTTGCTGAGAGATCCGTAACCATTACGGACAAATGGTCGAGTATCTACGCATGAACGGCATTGTCCCGCCGGCAAGCCGGGCCAAATCAGACTGAGCGCTTGCGTCCACACGGGGCCGTAAAATCTCGTCACTTGCCTGCCAAGCCGTAGCCTTGGCGACGGCTGGTCACTTGTCACTTGTCACTTTTTGCAATCACCCTATTTCCGAGCCGGATGAAGAGGCATGCTATACGGGAATCACGTATATGATTGCGCACTCATGCATAATCGACTTGGATAAGAAAGCTCTGCTCTACCGACCAATAACCGCCGCAATGGCGTCCATCGCCAGATGTCGGGGTTCCGCGCGGCCCTGTTCCCATTCTTGCAAAGTGCGCTTCGAAACTCGCAACTTTATTGCCGCTTCGCTCTGCGACAAATCATTCCTCTCGCGCCACTCGCAAAGTCGTTCGCTCAAACTCTTCACCGAAGAAGCCGACGAACGCCGTTTGCGGCGAACGATCCTGCGACGGGTTTGAAAGCTCATGACCAAACTGGGAAAATCTTATACGTGAATCACGTATAGCACGGTTCTTTTCACTGACAAACGCCGACAAATGCCGGTGGGATTCTGGCATCCCAACAATCGGTGTTGGCTCTGCCCGGTCTGGTTATACGTGAATCACGTATAGCAACCTCGACTACATCAATCGTGGCGGCCGAGCCCACGCAACGTCCGCCCTCGCTATGCGGTGCGAGTACCCGGCTCGAACGTCACGCTTGCGCAATGCACACGCGCCAGTCCGTCGTCTTGCCTGCCGCACCGAAGCCGTGCGAAGGCTGGTCCCGCGATACCTTTAGCTAGCGTCGACAGAAACCTCGCGCGAAGGCGGATCACCGGCCCGCCAAGCCGTCTTGTCACGTCGTAGCTTTCGCGGAGATGGAAGCATCTGCGCGAAGGCTGCTCACTCACCACTTGCCTGCCACGCCATAGCCTTCGGCGACGGTGGGTCACTTTTAATATTCACTCGGCACTCGGCGCGCTCCGAACCGAAGCTCTGATTTCTGACCTCTGATCTCTCACATTGGACAGCCTTGCCCCGTCTCTTTTTTTACGGGGTTGGATAGACTGTCCCGTGTTTCCTTTTACGGGGTTGGGCGCCCGCTCGCGACTAATCGGAGTTGGGCGTTCCCTGTAGCGGCAGGCGTGTCGCCTGGCATCTCGTCACTCCCGATACGCCGCGTGGCGCAGCTTTACGCGGTAAAGGGTGCGTGGCTCCAACGGAGCTTTTACGCTCTCCCGCCGGCAAGCCGGCCTAAGGCAGACTGAGTGCTTCACGACCGAAAGAATTGGTGTCATGTTTGGAAACAGTCGCGACCGCAACCAAACCGGTACAGTCGAAATTTGTCTTGACGGGCAATTCCCTGATTAACACAATCGCGAAACGCACGCCCCGCTGATTAAAACGAAAGCTTAATCCTTGCGGGCGTGAGTATCACCTCAACCCTCACGAACATGAAAAAAAGTATCACTAAGCAATCAAGCCAAACGAAAACGGCACTCCGTGCATTCAACCAGGGCGTCACGCCGACGATCGCTTGCTTCAACAAAGCCAAAACCCCTCTAGGCATGGATCTCGATACTCTGATCAACGCCATGCAGGAGTACGTGGACAAACACGTTGCACCAGTTTGGGGCACGCCCGCGAAATTAATTAAGTCCAAGGATTTCGTAAAAGATGACTGGGCAATGGTTTTCCTTGACGACGCCGACCAGCCCGGCGCGCTCGCTTACCACGACCTTACTCCGGACGGACTGCCGCTCTCGAAAGTATTTGTTAAAACGATTATCGACTATGGCGAGTTAGTCAGCGTGTCGGCATCCCACGAATTGGTCGAGATGTTGGTGGACCCCGCAATCAACATGTATACGACTGGTCCCAATCCGATAATCACCTCCACATATTCTTATGAGCATGGCGATCCGGTGACGGAGCTAAAGCTCGAATACGAGGTTGGTGCGCTGTATGCCTACGAGAGTGCCGACCCAGTGGAAGAAGTATCCTTCAAAGTCGCTGGTGTCGAAATGAGTGACTTCGTCTATCCAGCGTATTTTGAGGTGTTTCACGAACCTCGCTCTGTGCAGTTCGACCACGAGAACAGAATAATGAGGCCATTTCAACTTTTGACTGGCGGCTATCAGATAATTTTTATCAATGGGGAGTTTACCGACGCATTCGGCTCGAAAGCAAAAGCGGAACGCTTTGCCAAAGAGGATCGACGCGGACATCGTAGCGAAACACGAAAAACTGGTACACTTCAACGCGCTCAACTGGCCACGCTCGCTCGCCATCGCCTAACAAGGATCTCGCCCTGAAAAACAACGACCCATCCACTAACGTTCTGCGTTTGTGGCAGCCGGATATTCCGCGTTTTGCGATGTGCCAATCCGAAAACTGCCGACCGCGAACAACTCGTTGCTACCGGCGGCAGTGGCAGCGCCGAACTGCTCGCCTGCGCTGAGCACAAGCCACATATTTTCGCTGATCTTTTTCTCAACCCCGAAAGCACCGCGCCAGCCCGATTCGTCTCCGTTCAGACCTTTCCAAACCTTCACGTAAGCTCCTTCAGCAAATCCATTAAAGTCTGTTATTCCCAATCGTAGCTTCCCAGCCGCTATAAATGTGTTTTGGTCGGCGGTATGCGTGCTATCTGCCGAGTCCACCACGTGTTCGTTTTCTCTATACCTTAGTTGTCCGGCTAATTGGCAATGCAACATATCGCCAAAAAACTTGCCCGGAGGTCCGTATGCCACTGTAGTCCAAGCCGTGAATCCCGAATTTCCAAGATCTGAAATCTGACCTGACTCGCTACTCCATGTTGGAGCAATCGCGGCGGACCAAATAGTTCCTTCCCAACTCCTGTTTCGAAAATCTTTTACCGCCTGCTGCAGAGCTTTTTGCGCCATCGGATTTTCATCCTCAATTTCCGCAGCAGGCGTTCCCGGGGATATGCCGCTCATCTGGTAGCTCTCATTAACTTGGTGAAATGCGTTTTTCAGTTCAGTGCTCCGTCGAGGATCACTTTCGGCATTCTGATAAAGCAGAGCACTGAAGCCCAAGGCAAGTCGGACAGCGTCACTATCGCTGTTAGAAGCCTTAGCGGTGGCCAGGGAGAAACTGAAGTTGTAAAGTAATCGATTCCAGTAATTCTCAGAGTACGCTTTGATATCGGTCCGAACGTTCGGTATCCAGCGGAATGGTGTCGCCTCAATAGCGACGCCGGTGTTTAGTACGCCCCCACGATCGACACCATTAAGCAGAGCGGCGGCAAAATCCCGAGGAGTTGATGGATTGGAAACGGTCTCGGGCGAGAGGTCGAGGGCCATAAACGCTGGCACCGCACTGATCGGCAAATCAAGGTTCACTTTAGATACGGCTGTATCAATTGCCGGTGAGGTGCTCGAGCTATTCGTTGGTAGGGCTGATTCCGCCTCAGAACTAACAGTCGGCGTACTCTTGCTTGGAATTGTAGCACTAGAGGCTGCGGGTTTGGGGACAAACCTGATGTGGGTAACGCCATTCTCTTGCGTGACAACCGATTGCATCCCCGGGGGATCCTCGATGTCGATACCCGAACTGGAAGTGTTAACGGCCGCGACGGCAATGGACGCCATCAATAATTGCGTGATTAAGAGAATCTTTTTCATTAGGCGAACAGGCATCGAATGTGAAACTCCCGTGATGGATTGGAAGGATTCAATGAGAATGTCGCCGGCTTGGAAGTCGCAAATTCTTTTCCGGCAATAGCAAAGCTCAGTCTTAGCTCGACGTCGTCAGTCGCTGCTGAGAATGCACGACCGAAGCAGTCAATGCCGAGCGCACGGAGAGCAGTAACGGTCTCCAATGAAAAATATTTATCGACGTCATCCTCATCTGGAAACACGACTACGTGACGTATTAGGTGCTGCCCAAGAAATAGATCGATTCCGAATCCGACGTGAACTGCGCCTCGCTCCTTCAGAGCGACGGTCACTTTTCCAGATCGGTCAGGAAGGGTGATTTTGCTGTCAACGACTACTGGTTTGCTCATATGTTTGTCCTTTCGTTATTGCGCACAATGCATCGTCTTTAGCCGGTGGCCTGCTGGTGGCAAGCGAACAGGTCCCAGAAACGAAAGAGTGTTCGCCGGCCCCCGGCCTGGACATCATGGTATGAAACCAAAACGATTGCGCCCGCGAAATAGATCAAGCGCCGACGCAGAGCTCTCAAATAGTGCCGACGGGGGGACATTCGCGTGCAACCTCTCTTTGGCTTTTTCTCAAAATCGGCGAGCGTCGTCAACTAGAAATTTATTGGCATAATTGGGTAGTCCTAGTCAATTGTCAGTTGGGGCGGGGCGCATGAAGGCTAACCAGAGTGACCCTAAGTTTCTCGACCAATGCGCCAGTTGCGTGAACCAACACGCTTTTCGGCTTCCGACCTCGGTCTCTCAACTCTCAGCTATCAACTACTAACATTCTCGCCTGAGGCGTCCTCAGCCCGAAGAGATGCGTTCCATGTTCACGGCCTCTGATTGGGAGGCGATTTTTGGAATCCGCAGTCGGATAGTTTTGGTTAACGGATTCGCTCCGTTCGGAGGTTGATCTTTTGCTCGCCCAGCTCCGCACCGCTATCTCGCGGCTTTACAGGCCATGTCGCTCATCCCACTCGCTCCATTGAAACCTGCTTGGCTCCCGCCTCCTCTCGCTGCTACCCTCGCAGCTTTACCTTCTATCTCGGAAAACCCGCTTCCTCGATTCCTTGCGTTCCAATTTTGATCCATCCGTGCCGTAACAGATGCGAAGCAACGGCCGGGCTTTCCAAATCTGTGTTTATCTGTGGCCAATCCTCGATTGAAACTCATTCCTGTCCGCCAAAGGACGGACTCGCCGTGGCGAGCGTTCCTGAGAGATCCTTAATCATTACGGACAAATGGTCGAGTACCTGCGCATGAACGGCATTGTCCCGCCGGCAAGCCGGCTTAAGTCAGACTGAGCGCTTCCGTCCGCGCGCAGGTGATCGACCCCTGCCCGGCATAGCGCAGCCGCATCACCGCCAGTACTTCTTCCTTACTTTCTCTACTCATATCGAGGACATCCCCCGTGGCCCTCGACTGTGAGTCAACGTATCAACTCTTCACTCACTCAGAGACAACGCCCGGTGTCTTTTGATTTGAGTCAATTCGCCCTTGCGACGAGGCCGATTCGCGCATTGACGCTCGACCCTAACTTGTTTTAATCTGGCGGAAAACTTCTCCCTCGATGATTAACGAAAGGGCTTTCCTCGCGCAACTCGAGTCCGCCAATACGGAAGAGCTTTCGCAAATTTTGCGTCGGCCTACCGCAGATGAGGAGCGAGTCCTAGAAATTTATTTTGGCGCTGACCGTCTTCGCCGATTGCGCAGTCTCGCTCTTAGCACGCGTCGGCGGGCCTTACCTAAAGGGAACGTCGTAGTGCTTCACGGCATAATGGGTGGAGAACTGACCGTTTTTCCAAAGAATGAGGACAGTCAATTCATATGGCTAAATTTCCTGCGCATAGTGGTCGGCGCAATCGGTTGGCTGCGGATGACTCAGAGTTTCGAATCACAATTCGATGTGCGCGCCACCGGTATTTTGAAAAAGTGGTATTCCGAACAACTGCTCGGTCTCGCACAGGATGGTTGGAACGTGCAAGCATTCTGGTATGATTGGCGACAAGATCTTGCCTTGATCGCCGACAGCTTGCGCCGGCAGATTGACGGATGGTTCGGAGCAGAAGCCCCCGTCCATCTTGTAGCCCATTCCATGGGTGGTCTCGTTTCGAGGACTTACATTCTGCGACACCCGCAACGTTGGGGGAAAACAAGTCGCCTGATTATGCTGGGTACTCCAAATCACGGGTCGTTTGCCATCCCGCAAGTGATCACCGGTGCCTACGACACAATTCGTAAATTGGCGATCGTCGATGGAACGCACAGTCTGCGCGAGTTGTGCGACATCCTCAATACGTTTCCCGGGTCTATGCAGATGCTGCCATCGCCGCTGGAAATGAACACCATGGAGCGAATGTATCACGCCTCGCAATGGTCCACCTGGGGTGTGCCGCAGAAAATCCTTGATATTGCAAGGGCCAGCCATGAACGACTCGCACCTGTTGTCGATGGATCGCGCATGTCTTATATCGCCGGATTCAATCAGGTGACAAAGGTGGACGTGAATGACTGGCGTCGGTTAGACGATGCAGACGCTTACGCTGATTCCCTCGATGGGGACGGAACAGTGCCCCACAGGCTTGGATTCCTTCGTGAGGGCCGCACACAAATCCCGACATACTTTGTGGAATGCTCACATGGGGCACTGCCAAATCACGCTGATGTGATCGATGGGACCAAACAGATCCTTTCTACTGGGAAATGCAGCTTGCCGACTACCGCTTTTAAGATGCGCGGAGCAGCGGTGGTTGGGACGAGAGCCGTCGAGCGACGTGTCCGCGAACGGGCTGAGGAAGAAGCGCTGCGCGCACTTAGCAGGCATGTGCGCGAAGGATCGCGAGCAAGGGGTACCATTCAGGAAGCGCCGCTTTCACGCGATGAGATGGTAGCAAGCGAAATGCTCGTGCGAAGCTTTCTCGGGGACACTTCGGTCAATCAGGCTTCGGACATGAAGCCACCAGCAACAAGCGCTCCGCCGCCCGCTCGGCTTTCGCCGGCTTCAGCGCCGCGCAGTAAAACGCCGCCAGTAACGATTGCAATTCAGCTCGTGCGCGGTCGTATTGAGAAGTTCAGCGCAGCTGATGCGATTGCCGTCGGTCACTACGTTGGTGTGACGCCGCAGTATGCGGAACTTGCGATTGATCGCGCAATCAGCAAAGCAGGGAATCAGACGAAGCGCGCAGGTGGTAAACGAATGATTACCGAATTGTGCCGGCGGGGTGTGATTGTAGGTGAACTCGCGCAAAATTTCATGTTGCCGGATCCTCGCAAAAAGGGACGGATCATTGTCATCGCCGGCATGGGCCAACCGGGAACATTCCGCGCGGCTGAGCTTGCAATTTTGGCGCGAGAATTGGTCTGGGCGCTTGGCCGTACCGGGCACAAGAATCTGGCGTCGGTTTTGATTGGCGCTGGCGCAGGCAATTTGGAAACGCAGGATGCGGTTTGGGCTTGGTTACGGGGTGTGCGGCGGGCCTTGCACGACGCTCAAGCAGCTTCTGACCCTCGGCTCCAAAGCATCACGTTCGTTGAGTTTTCTGCCGGCAATTTCGTTCGCACCCATCATTGCATTAAAAAGGCGGTAGCTGTTTTTGAGAACGATTCCGAGGCACCATTGAAGATCATTTATCGCGGACCGGCCGAGTCGGCCTTGCGTGAGGCGAAACGAGCGGCTGAAAAGGAAGCAGCACAGCGCGCTTCACGCGATGAGCGCAGATCATTTACCGCCGTGACCGGAAGTACAGCGGACGCCGAGCCGATGCGACTGACGATTCAACTGCAGGCAGATTCATTTGAGTTTGCGGCGCTAACCGCAGAAGCTTCGATTCCACAACGGAACACCCGAATCGACCGTTCGCTCGTGGAGGAATCGAACGATGCACTGCCGGCTGCAGAGTCTTTCGCGAAACAATTGGATCACGGAAATCTGCTCGGCCGCCTGCTCCTGCCGCGCGATATGCGAGAGGCAATTCTGCAACAGACCGTACCGGTTGTTTTAGCCCTCGACGCGACCACGGCGCGCATTCATTGGGAAATGGTGGCGGCTGAAGCCGCCGGCGCTGCGGTAGACTTTAACCCCGAACAGTTCCTCGGCACATCCTATGGGCTAACACGCCAATTGCGGACCACCTTTGCGCAGTTACCTGATCCGCCAATTCTGACGAATCGACCATTGCGTGTACTCGTCGTCGCAGATCCGGCTGAGGACGCACCGCTTGCTGGTGCGCAAGAGGAAGGCGAGGCGGTCGCGGCGATCTTCGAGGAATTTGGTCAGCAGCCGGGGCGAAGTGTAGACGCGGTGAGGCTCTTCGGACCCAGCCAGGCAACGCGCGTCAACGTTTTGGATCACCTGATCAACCAAAGGTTCGATCTGATGCACTATGCCGGTCATTGCTTCTTCAACAAGGAGAATCCGCCGCTCTCTGGATGGATTTTCACCGGCCAAAAAGTTCTCAGCGCCAACGAACTGGATCGCGTCGAGCGCATTCCTCGATTCATCTTCTCAAACGCATGCGAGTCGGGTATTACGCCGGACCGCGCTGACAGGCGGTCGGCATTGATGGCGCCGAGTTTTGCGGAAGCGTTCTTCGCTCGTGGAGTCTCGAATTTTGTTTGTACAGCGTGGCCGGTCGATGACACGGCAGCGCTTGAGTTTGCACGCCGCTTTTATCGCGGCATTCTCGGGCTTCTGGGCGAAGGTTCGTTTGTCGAATCATTGCACGAAGCGATGCGCGAGGCGCGCCGGGAGATTGCCCGCACTGGCGCCGGCGGAATGCAAACTTGGGGTGCATATCAGCATTACGGTGACCCCAATTTTCGGATCATCCCACGCGACTCCGTCGGATCAAAAGACAGCGGGGCGGGAAATCCACACCGAACGTCACGGCGTCGCGCGAGGAAAAGCGCTTCAACTAGGAGAACAAAACGCCAAAGAAAAGCGACAAAATAACGGCGGCAGCCGTCGCGGTACCACGATTACTTGCTGCTGCGCAAACGGGGCGCCTAGTGCTTTTTGCGGGTGCTGGAATCTCCGTTGATCCGCCCACGGCGCTGCCGTCGTGGTGGGATTTGAACGCCAGCGTCGTGCGGGCCATCGCCGCCCGCGCGGCGAGTGTTGTGTCCGATTCCGATTCTTTAGCGAAGCTGATCGTAGCCCGACAACTTTCGGATCGCTTTCCGCCGGACTGGGTAGCGGAGAAAATCGTGCACTCGATCGGATCTACTTATTTCGAAGTGCTCCGCTGCATTGACAGCGACAGACCCAATGCAAATCACCTCTCGCTGGCAGAGTTGGCCGCCGCCGGAAAAATGCGCGCGGTGATCACCACGAATTTTGACCGCACGATCGAAGCGGCGTTCAATGTCCAGCAGGTTGCGTTCGACGCGCGCGCCGACGCGGATGCTGCGGGAGATTTGCTCGCGCACTGGGACGAATTTGTAAGCGGAAGACTTCCCTGCCAGCTCATCAAGATTCACGGCACGGCCGACCGTCCCGAGACCATCATTGACACGCTCGCACAACGGGCGAAAGGCACGCCACCAGCCTTTCTCGAATGCGTTCAGCGACTGCTGGAATTCGGCACTTGGGGATTCTTTGGGTTTTCCGGAGCTGATCTGGAGACGCAGCCGGATTATCTCGGCTTGGCGCGCGGTGCTGGCCGCGGGAAGGGTTTCACGTGGCTGGTCCAAACGGGCAAACCGCCGCGCACCGGCGTTGAAAAACTCGTGGACGCCTGGAAGGCAAAGGCCGAAATCGTTGCAGGAAATCTCGCTGAAGTGCTGCCGATTTTGGCAGGCAAGAGAATCACGGCCGACTCTCCGGCGACCGCGCAAGCGGTGGATGTTGCCGAAGCTGCGAAGAGTTGGTCGCTGAGAATTCCCGAAAAACGATGTGCGTTGATCATATCGGAATTGGCCGACGCCTGCGGCGAAATACCGCTCGCGCGAGTGGCTCTCGAACAACTGGCGGAGACTTACCCGCAGCATCGCTGGAAATTTGCGTGGGGATGGAACGGCGAGACACTGGTGTTAAAGGCGGATGATGAATCCGGCGTTCCGCCCACTCACGCACTTGGATTCGGAAATCCGTCCAGTCCGTCTGTCGTCGGACTTGCGCCCAAGGTCGATCTGCCCGCTGACGACTTGCGCAACTACTCAGATACGCTCTACGGTCTCGCCGACGTGCTAGATAACGTAGGAGAAAGCGCCGCTGCCGCGAGGATGGCGGCACGTTCAATTCTCTTCGGGCTCTACGCCAGAGTCGATCGCACACACACCGTGCGCGGTTTGGGTATTCTGGCCGACTTACGGACCCACGAAGGCACGCCGGAAGGGCGCCAGGAGGCGGATCGTTTATACAAAATCGCGATCAAGGAATCCTCCCCCGGCTCGCTAATTCGCGCCAACCTGATGGTGAATTGCGGGCGCAACGCTCTCCGCATCGGGCCCTCACCGGAAGTGTTTAATATGTTGATGTCGGCGCTGGACCTGTTTAAAAAACTCGGCGATGAACGCGGACGCGCGGGTGCGGGGTTGGCCCTTGCCGACTTGAGTGCGCGCGTTGGCGATTCTGATCACGCACTTTTGTTTTGGGCCGGCGTGCTGGACTCCTTCGCGAAACGCGTGGGTGATGAACCGATGTGCTTTGAAGCGTCATTTGGTTCGGCCAGAGTTTACCTTGCCCGCGGCGAAGTCGACAAAGCGAAGCCCGCATTTCAGGAGGCTTTGCGCGCTGCGCACGCGCTGAGTGATCATGAAAAAGAAGCGGACGTGCAGCGGGTCATGGCTGAAGCTGGTCTCACATTTGTTTAACCAGTTTGCAGATTTTCGGGAACGAGCAGAGGCGCGCCGCGAAAAACCAGAACCAGAGTCGAATCGCTTTGGCGATAAGCCCCTTTATGCCTGACGAAAACGTAAAATGAGATTGACTGAGTTTTTCGAAAACACGTAAGGTCAATTCAAATCGCTGACCCCTTTATGGCTCGCAACGATCAAACTGCGATCAGCACCGATTCGGACGCGGATTGGCTCTTTTCCCCGCGATCGAATTCTCCGCAAATAACCCTGTTTGGTTTCGTTACTCTGTCCGCGATCACCGGATGGTTTTTCAAGCAGGCGATTCTGAGACTCAGACACATAACTGAAATGAGCTTCTCCAAGGCGGATCCGACCGCGGATACGAAGCGGTCACAAGCAAGAGATCGACGCCCGCCCAGAGGCGTGGAGAGCGAGGAATGGCAGTAAGCCTTCGCAATGGCAAACATTGATGACTTGTACGATGCCGTTAGTCGGCGAGAGTGTATTCTCTTTCTAGGGGCCGGAGTCCATTACCCACCACCCGAAGATCTACCCGATTATCAATATCCAAGCGAAGACCGGCCGCCGCTTGGGGCCGAGTTCTCACGCGCCCTTGCTCGCGAATGTAAACAAAGAGCGTTAAGTCACTCGCGGAGTGATCCGCTGAATAGGGCAAGACATTCAGAAAAACGCTTACAGCGAGCAAAAGATTTGCGCGCCGCACACCGTTTCCTTTTGAAGCATCGCGACGATCTGACACATAGCATCTACTTTGTCCGTAGGGCGCGTAGCCCCAAGAGTGACAGGCCCGGCGTTCTTCCTCCAGACCGGGAAGATCGAAACGGTTAATAAAATAGTTTCCCTAACAAGAGAAAACGCTTCGCCAACAGGAAAAGAGAAGCATCCAACCGCAGAAACGAGGCATGCAATGAGCGAAAGCGTGAATCAAACAATCGGAACGCCGGATCTAACAGGAGGAAAGGCAGCGCTAATAAGCAATGCGTCTTTGCTAACCAGCGCCATGCCTTTGCTCACAAGCAAAGAGACGGCGCTAACAAGCGAAGAGACGGATCTAACAAGCGAAGAGACGATGTTAATAAGCAAAGAGGCGTAGAAGACGAGCAACCGCCTTCCGGAAACCGGCGGAACGGTTCTGCTCGCAAGCGAAAGAACCGGTCCGACAAACAATCACCCGCCGCTAATAGGCGAGGGCGGCCAGGCTCGCCCTTTCGTCGATAATGGGCACTGACCCCGAGTTGCTAAATCTCAGCACCACGGCTTAAATTTGCTCATGCCGAATTCTGTCCCCGGCCTGCGCAGTTGTTACGATAAAGTTGGCCGCCTAATTTATTTCGGCCGGATGCTGGACAAGATTCGGCTGCACGCCGCGGGCCAGCTCCCAAAGGATTACCAGGAGAACCTCGGCGAGCCACACCTAACGACTCTTGACGGACGCTGCTGCCGTTTCCTCGGCGTTCCTTACTCCGAGATCAGGAGCCACGCACTCGCCGGTGAGACCGACGAGGCCGTGTTGAATTGGGCGCACGCCCACGGCACCCCGCGAACCGACGAAGAATGCCACGTTTGGAACCGCTTCATCGCGAAGCTGGGCTGGCGCGACGAACGCAGCCACGTCCTACCGCAACGGATCCAAGAGAGTGGCCTCACCGGCAACCCGATCGAGACTCTCATCGACCACATCGAATTCGACGAAGGCCGCGACCCCGTCGCCGACCGGGCTTGGGAGAAGGTCTGACTTAAAGAAGGCGAAGAGCGACTGAAGAGAATTGGGGTCTCATCTTGACTTTACACATTGGGCCCATCGTTTGATCGAGGAGTCCGCGCCCGTCAGAATCAAGTGTCAAAAGTGCTCTATAGATATTGGCGCGCGCTCTCTGAACCCGTATAACAATTTCATTTTAAAATAATTTCACGAATCAATTCAGTGCCCAGAACTTTTCTGTACGCAGTCCGGGCCACTCTGGCCTTGTTCTGAACCTCGGTGCTACCGATTACCTTCCTGGCCACATATTCTTCCTCGATGCCTTTATCGCCGATGTTCCCACCATAAGCCGCCATGTTTTTAAAAGTGAGATATAAAAATATA
>DASYDV010000053.1:0-40580 GCA_036499375.1 Candidatus Udaeobacter sp. | reverse complement strand
CACGGCTTTCGTGATTGACGGCTCAAATATTCAAATCACTTTCTCTCTTATTTTTCCACTGTGCTTTGGCGCGCCCCAAACGCAACTGCGGCGGGATTCTTGCCGCTCTCGATTTCATCAATCAACTCCTGTGCTGATTGCACCGAGTAGCGGGGGGGTAAGAATTCGGGGGAACCCTATGGATTCGTAGTTTCCCTTTCGCCACGTAATGAGCGATCTCCTTCTCGCTCCATCCTGTCCAGCGCATCAGCGCCGATCGCCGGCAAAACGCGGACTTGGGCTTGTTAGGATGCGTTGGGTTCACATTCCATTTTTCCCGGCATCAGCTCGGATAACAATCTTGGTCATTCGCATCACGCGGTGACCTCATAGTGCATGATCCCCTTTACGAAATGTAGCAATCACAGCGTCGCGCAAACGCGCCTTGAGAATCTTATCGTTGAACGACTGATGAAGTAGCCACAGCAGCGCGGTCTTTTCCGTTATACGCTTGATGGTCGTGCGCCGCTTGGTGAGTTGTCGCCGCCAGGCACGCAAACGGCGGATTTCCAGCGCGTCCCCGGCGCGATCACTTCGCAGCGCGAACATTCTCTTAGAATAAAGTTCCTCGGCATTCGGTGGCATCTGCATTGAACGGGTTTGCCGCAAGTAGTAACGACCGTCAGAGTCCCGCAGAAGATAATCCTCGAACTCGTAAAGATCGTCGTGATCGCCGCTGATTTCCTCAACCAGTTCAACCGCAATCGTCTCTCCCCTATATGAGATCAGTAAAGTCTCTCTCATTGCTTCAGCCTTCGTGCATCACGTTTCGCACGCCGCCCGCGAAGCCGTGGCGCTTCCAATGGAGCACTAATCGCTTGCGGCGATTCTCCCGATCGCGATTCCTCAATGCGTTCTGCACACCAACGTTGCGCAGCGCAGAGCAAACTCTCGATAAATCCGTATGCGCGATCGCAGTGAATGCCAGCACGATAAACCTTGCCATCGAAGTCTGATGTAAAGGGGTGCTTCGTTAACGCAGAACTGATTCCAGGCACTTCTAAAGCGGCCCGATGGCACGCAAGGAGGTGCTCGGATAACGCAATGGCATTTCGCAAATCTCTTTGCGTTAATTGATCCTTCGGCCCGTGGGCCGAAAAGCTCTTATACAGATCCAAGTCATACAATGGTGGGTCGTGTGAGAACCGACTTTTCATGCTGCCTTCTTTCGCTTGTTGTTTTTTGCTCGTTTGCTTTGGTGGTGGTCGCTAGCTCGCAGCAATGTCGATAGGGACGGCAAAGCCGCCATCGCCTGCCGCTTCTCCGTTTCGCCGACGTGCGTGTAAATCTGACTGATTGCACGGCTCTCGTGGCCGATGATGTCCATGACCACCGATTGCGGAACACCGGCATTTTTTAGCAAACTCGTTGATGTGTGTCGCAGCGAGTGAAATGAAATTTCACTGGATCGACGCCGGGCTGCCCGGCCGCTCCCATCCTTTGCTTTCTTATGCGAGCGCCGCTGAACCAAGCCCGCGCTCACGAGAATGTCATGAAACTGATTCGAGAGACCGCCGCTGTGCTGCTCTCGACATCGCACAAGCCGTGCTGCCGCTCTCGGAAACACAAAAGCCTTTGAATCGTCAGTCGCCGGGAGATCGACCAGATAATCGAGCAATGGCGCGGCAATCGGGAGCAGGACACGCCGATTTGTTTTCCGGGTTGTTAAAGCGATTTCACCGCGGGCAAGATCGACATTCTCCCACCGAAGCATCGCTACGTCAGACAAGCGTTGACCAGTGTAAAGTCCGGCAAGGATAATTCCTTCCCATTCGCTGGCTCGCGCGGCTCGCAAAATCCGCCCGAGCTCAGGCAAAGTAAATGCACGGCGCTCGGTTTCTGCCGTGGTCTTTCTCACGCCCGAAACGAAATGCGCCGGACTCTCGATCTTGAAGCGTTGCGCAGCAGCTTTGAACATCTGCTTCACAATCTTCAATCTCGTGTTGACCGATGCCGCCGCTAGCCGGTTCGCCAGATCATCCCGGAAGCGAAGAATGAGAATATCGTCACGCGCGCCAAACCCGATCAGATCCCGATCGGCTGCCCCACCGAGGGAACTCACGAACGATTGGACTGTCAGCTTGTATTTCGGATAAGATCGCGGCGAGAGTTGCGGCTTGATACCGGTCAACCAGGAATCGGCAAACGCGCGCAATGAACCTGCGCCAAATTCGCGGCCCGCCGCAGATCGAAACACGTCAGCGAAAATCTGTGCGACTGCGGCTTTTGTTTTGGCGTCGCGAATTTTTTCGGTAAAGGCAGTGATCACGTGTTCCGAGAGAACATTTCGGCCAGCGTCATCGAGCACATCGGCAATCTGCTGTGCAAGCTTGCGATCTCCGGTCCGCAAACTCCGCTTCCAGCGTTCCGGCGGTAGATTCGATGGCCGCACCGTGAAACACGCCGACCAAAACGGCGAATTAGGATGCTTCCAGAGGCTTGCCACGGCCTCAGTAAGAACCACAGTAAGAACATCGGCAAGGTTTTTTATTGCCGCTGATGTCGCTGATACCTAAGCAACGAAGGCTTCTATCGCCCTTCGCATCAGCCGGGGGTTCGAATCCCCCCCCATCCGCGGTTGATCTCTTGCTCTTGATCGTGCTCCTGCTCTTACTCGTTAATCTTTAACCTTCGCCCCGCACGCGCTTTTCAAGTCACGCGCATCCGGATAGAATTGCTGGTGTAACGAGCGCTTAGTCAAGGCGCGCAAAGTGAACCCTACGAATTTTTTCGGTGAGCTAAAGCGGCGCAATGTTTACCGTGCAGCCGTAGCCTACGGAGTTGTCGCATGGTTCCTCACGCAGCTCACGACACAGGTCTTCCCGTTTTTTGAAATTCCAAATTCTGCAGTGCGTTTTGTTGTCATTGCGCTCGCGGTCGGATTTCCGATCGCGATGCTTCTTTCTTGGGTTTACGAATTTACCCCAGAAGGAGTTGTGCGGACGGAAGATCTCGATCCGGCACAAGCGAGGTCGGGTCAGCGCACCACCGGACGGATCCTCGACTTCATCATCATCGGGGTGCTGCTGCTGGTTATTGCAATGCTGATCGTTGGGCGACTCCCGTTTTACCGGCAGACTCGCGAGTCGATCTCTCAGAAAAGCATTGCGGTTTTGCCATTTGAAAATCTGAGTCGCGATCCCGACAACGCATATTTTGCCACAGGCATTCAGAATGAAATCCTAACCCGCCTCGCGAAGATCGCTGCGCTCAAGGTGATCTCGCATACCTCGACGCAGCAATATCCCTCGCGGCCGGGCAAACTGCGTGAGATTGCTCGTCAGCTTGGTGTCGCAAATGTTCTCGAAGGCAGCGTGCAGAAAGTAGCCGATCAAGTGCACATCAATGTGCAGTTGATTCGCGCAGCAACGGATGAACACCTTTGGGCCGAGAGCTATGATCGCAAACTAGAGAATATTTTCAGTGTTGAAGGCGAAGTTGCGACTTCGGTCGCCGAAGCCCTGAAGGCGAGATTGACAGGCGCGGAAGAGCAGGCTCTCGAGCACAAGCCAACGAGCAGTCCACAAGCCTATGATGCTTATTTGCGCGGATTGGCGTATGCTCTTCGTCCCGGCTATTCCGAACGCAATACCCTCGCCGCCGTTGAGCACTTCAGCCAAGCGGTAAAGCTTGACCCGAAGTTTGCTGTTGCTTGGGCGTGGCTCGCGCGCGTGAGTGCTCTCGGATACTTTAATTCAGCAGGGAGTGACGTTGCTGCGTTGCGCGAAACGGCGAAGGATGCCGTTGCCAAAGCTACCCAGTTGCAACCCAATCTTGGAGAAACTTTTTTGGCACAGGGCTATTTTCATTACTACTGCGAACAAAACTATGATGCCGCCATAGCATCGTTTGAAAAAGCGAAGCAATTGGCGCCTAAAACGAGCGACGCCCTCGGGGCTCTGGCTCTCGTCTCCCGCCGAAAAGGCGAGGGGCGGCAAAGCTTAGAATACTTTCGGCAGGCTACCGAAATCGATCCGCGAAACATTTCGCTACTGTCCTCGAATGGGGAAACATATGTCGAGCTGCGCGAATACTCATTCGCCTTGAAAATTTATGATCAAATACTCGAGATCAGTCCGGACAATGCCGATGCGCTCGGAAGTAAAGCTGAGATTTATCAATCGACCGCAAATCTTTCTGAGGCAGCCACGCTGTTGTCTCGGATGCGTTATGATCCAAGCGGCGAATACTTCCTCCTCCAGATACAGCAGAGAATATACGAGCGTCGCTTCGCCGACGCTATTGCAATGGCTAGAGATGCTATTGCAACCCGCGATCAACCTTTTCGGCTAAAAGCAATTTACGGCTGGACGCTTGCCGATCTCAAACAGTTCTCCGGTGACACGATTGGCGCCCGGATTGCATGGCAGCAATTGAGGGACGAAGTCGAGAGCTCGCGCCGCCAAATGAAAGAAGAGCGGTTTGGTTTCAGTGTATTAGCTGCGGCAGATGCGGCGCTCGGTGACCAACGTAAAGCCTTAGCAATTGTTGATCAGGTGCAGGTCGATGCACTCAATGTAGGCGGGTTGGCCTATCTTAGAGCGAGAATCGCCGTTTACGCTGGCAATAAGGATTCTGCTGTCGAGCAGCTCGCAACCGCTGCACATAATCCAGCCCCTGGTGGTTCCGGGTTTAGCGCGACCTACGGAGACCTCAAACTCAATCCAGTGTGGGACACGCTGCGCGGCGATCCGCGTTTTGAAGAAATCGTCGCTTCGCTTGCGCCGAACGAGGCGAAGCGATGATGCACACGCGTTTCTGACGCGGAGGATCCGATCCGCCAGCTTTCTCTTTCTGGCTCTTGCTCCTGTCATCAGTGGCTCAAGCTGTCAGCAGCCCCTTTTCTCTATTACCTGCAGTTCTTGTCTCAGCTTGACCACACTGCTGTGGGGGAGAACCCCGCGAAAGTTTACGCTGGGATAAATCATGCAATCGCGGCCGATGACCGAGCCGGGATTGATCACTGCGTTGCAGCCGATCTCGGTTCTATCGCCAACGATCGCGCCGAATTTTCTGAGGCCTGTCGGAATGTTGCCATCCGGCGTTACAACCGCGATTTCGCCGTGGTCGAGCTTTACGTTGGAGAGAATCACGCCGGCGCCAAGGTGCGCGTGATGACCCAGGATGGAGTCGCCGACATAATTGAAGTGCGGCACCTGCGCTTCGTCGAACAGAATGCAGTTTTTGAATTCGCACGAATTGCCCATGACAACGCCGTTACCGGCGATCACGTTCTCGCGCACGTAGCAACCACTGCGAATCTGACAATTGTCGCCGATCCAAGCAGGCCCTTTCAACACCGCGCCCTGCTCAACTACCGTTCCTCTGCCAATGAACACGCGATTGCTGATGAAAGGCTTCCCAAGAAGCTCGCCCAACACAGCAGGTTTAAGCCGAAATTGCAAATAACTCGCGATCTGCTTGAGCGCGTCCCAGACGTGATTCTGGTTCTCGAACAGTTTCGGATGAGCCGTGTGTTCGAGGTCGAGAAAATCTCCCGGGGCAAACATTTTCAGTTTTGGCGTGTGCGTCTCGCTCACAATTTTCCGAGAGTCACGTATTCGCCGGTTGGTTGCTGGAACCATTCTGGCAGCTCGATGCCTGAGTCCACGATACTCTCGTAACAGTTTTGCGTGATCATGCCCCGCCGGGTGCTTTCGCCAAAGACCGCGTAGTTTTTCTCCGTCACAAATAACCTGTGCTCGGGTAGTTTCGGTATGTCGTCCTTCATATCATCCATCGCTTTTGCACTGGGAATGTGGTCGGGAAAATGTTTGAAGAGATATCGAAGCACCTTGGCCCGCATAAGTTGATGGATCCATATTTGCCACCAACCTTTACGTTCGAGATAAACATCGCCGAACAGGTTTTTCACTTTCTTAGGATGGAGTGTAAGCCCGGGGATGCTCAATAGCGCCCTGCATCTGCAGAATAGCAGGCCATCGATTCCCGGTGAACGCATTGCGTGCGAAATCAAGCTGGCGACCTTGTCGGTAGGGAGTTCTATCGGGTACTTGTCGTCCACGCACCAATAGATCCAGTCTTCGTCGTCAATGTCCGCCAACAAATGCAAGATCGTTCCCTTAATGTCCTCCGGCGCCGGGTGATATTTGACTCGATCGGTGTCGGTTCCGCGAAACTCCTGGTATGGAACATGAAAAACGAAAGGGTGATCGGGCCACAGTTGTTCGTATTTAAGAATGACATGTCGCGTAATCGCTCGAAAGCGGTCACAGGTGAGCACAATCGCTTTTATCTTATCCGGCGAACTCATAACCGAAACGCTCAATATCCACTTTGAACTTCACTGCAACGATATCCCTGGTCCGCGGAGTGTAGTATTCAGTGTAATGGCGCTCCCGGGGATTGGCTCGCCGGTGCGGCAACTTCTCCTGCAAGCCCAGCTTCTGCGCCACAAAAGCCCAATCTTCATCGAGCCTTTCAAATTTCCCGATAAAATCGGCGAGCAGTTTTCCGTTCGGATCCACGAACCAGTCCAGCTGATACCGGTGCGGAGAGGAGTGGACGCAAGTGGCGCTGCTGTACTCGATCCAATCGACAAATTGTTCGAAGCTCATCTCATTCCTGAGTTGCAACGCTTCCGTGCGCTCATACAGCGAGACAACCCGGTCCCATGGATTGCGAACAAACCCGAACTTGAAGTAGGTCTCAAATTGCCGGCCCCCGGTTTCTTGTCGGCGCTTCTCCGGCAGCAGCAAATAAAGCGCGGCCAATATCCGGTTCTTTCTTCCGCCGAAATGCGTCCACGATGTTTCCATCAGTTTTTTGATCTGCCACAAATTCAAGTGGGGCTTCCAGGCTTTACCGAGAATCGCCCTGACGCTCGTTGAGCCAGTCTTCGGTACCTCGACAAAGATGCATTTATGTTTATGCGAGATCACCGCTTTGGGTTGGAGTATCGGAGCACTGGAGTAATGGGTCGGCCGGGACTCGAACCCGGAACCAACCCCGAATCTTTCGGGGCTGCTCTCATCGATGCAAGCTTCTTGTTGAATTCAATGCGGAGATCGCGAGCTGCGGATTCTTCTTCCGTTTGAGCTGGCGTTCAAGCGTACGCGCTTCAGCCATCGAGGGGACTTGCTTCGCCGCTGCGAGCCGGAGTTGTTCGCCGAGGCGGCGAGTGGTGTGATTACTTCCACGTCTATGTTCGGCGATCCGGCGAACCACATTTTCAGTGGCACCGATGTAATATCGTCGGGAGCCTTGCAAAATGTAGACCCAAGCCATAGAAAACTGGGTCGGCCGGGACTCGAACCCGGAACCAACGCCTTAAAAGGGCGCTGCTCTACCGATTGAGCTACCGACCCGTGAGGATTCAGTTTGTATTAGCTGAAGGATTTTTCAATTCGGAACCAACCCCGAAAGCGTTCGGGGCTGCTCTACCGATTGAGCTACCGACCCCTACGGGAATGGTTCTGTAAAGTACATCGCAGCCAATGGCAACATTGTAGGGCGGGCGCTCCGCCTGCCAATCGTAAGTTAGGCAAGCGATGCGCTTGCCCTACAGCCTCAAAGCCGCGAGCAAGTCGCGCAGCGAATTGTTTGGCCGATCTAATTGAAATACCGACAAACCAGCGGCGATGGCTGCTTGCCAGTCGCGTTCTGGATCGTCGCCAACGTGAAGGACCTCGTCTGGCTTTAAATTGATGACCTTCAGTGCGCGTCGGAAAATTTCCGAATCGGGTTTGTCTGCGCCAATCTCGCTGGAGATGAATACGTGGGCAAAATACTTCGAGATTCCAAGGTGTTGAAGGATTAATCGCAAGCGGGCGTCGAAATTCGAAATCACCGCGAGCTGGAAACGCGGACGTAATTCTTCGAGTACGCCGGGAACTTCCGGATAAAGCTCCCAGACGCCGGCCTCAGCGAAATGTTCGTAAGCGACTTCGAAGAAATTATCGCGATCGATTTCGCTCACTGAAGGCGCGACCTCATCGAATACGTTGCCAACGAGTTCACGCCACCAACCTTTGTCGTCGTTCTCGCGCGGACCGTCGATTGGATGTCGCTGTGTCATTTGTTTCCAAGCCGTGTGAAATGCATGATCGAGTTGCTTAGCGTCTAGCTTCAACCCGATCTCCCTACCGACGAGCACGTAATGATCGCCGACGGTTTTCGTCAGGTGAAAGAGCGTCCCTGCGGCGTCAAAAAAGATAGCTTTGATTAATTTGGCTTTGTTTTCAGTGGCCATGGATGTCCTTGCTCCACGGAAGATTGGTTCGGCGCTGATTGCAATGTTTCGCGAAATGTCGCAATGCCCCGCCAATTTTGGATTGCAAAATTGTTCGATGCGCGTTGCATGATGCCGGCGATGAAAATTGTGGACGAGGCGCAGGGTTTGCCGACACGCACCCAATCAAATGGCGAGGAACTGGCGAACAGTATCAGCCATGGAATCGGACTCGTGGGAGCGATCATCGGCGCCCCGATATTGCTGTTGGCCGCATTCCGCCATGGCAGTCTTTTCTTTCTTATCGGCACGATCGTTTTTGTTGGAACCATGGTGCTGTTGTATCTGGGGTCGATGCTTTACCACGCCTGGCCTCGCACGCCGGCCAAGTCGTTTCTGCAAATCCTCGATCACTCGGCAATTTTTTGGTTAATCGCCGGAACATATACGCCCTTTGCGCTGGGGCCGCTTCGAGGAGCTTTGGGTTGGACGCTATTGGGAATCATCTGGGCATTGGCCGCCATCGGCGCGCTCGTGAAAATGACACGCGGTCCCGACCGCCACCGGAGATTCGCCATGGCGCTTTATCTGGGGATGGGCTGGCTTGCGGTTGTTTTTCTTCGCCCGCTTGCGCTAGCGGTCCCGTTGTCGGTCGTGCTCTGGCTCGTAGCCGGTGGAATCGCTTACACCGCAGGCGTTTTATTTTTTGTGAACGAACGTCTGCGCTTCGGGCATTTCGTTTGGCACCTGTTCGTCCTTACAGGCACCAGCTGTCACTTTGCGGCGCTGCTTGTTTGTGCGGTTTAGCGACGAGCAGCCAGATTCCCGTTGGGGAAATCGCATCGTGTGGGGTTGGACAACCTTGCCGGCACGGCGGATTAATTAAGATGCTGCCGATCGAACACAATGATCCGATCAACGCGAGAATTCTCGCGGTTTCGGAAGACAAGATTGAAGGATTTGTTCGCGAACCGTTCGAAGAGATTGCGAATCGCTCAGGTGTGGACGTCGAGATAGTAATGGCGCGTATCGCCGCCATGTTGCGCGCGGGCACGATTCGGCGCGTCCGTCAGACTTTGCTTGCAACGAACCTGGCTGAGAGCGCGCTGGTGGCGTGGAAAGTTCCCGAAGATAAGATCGATGCAGCGTTCGACTGGATGTTTCAACGCGATCCATTCTCCGGTCACGTAGTGCTGCGCTCCACCGACACGGTTAGCGCTGGATCGGACTACAAGCTTTGGACGACTTTAAAAGTTCCTCAGGGATTTTCGCTGCAAGCGCATTGCGAATTACTGACAAAGAAAGTCGGCGCGGAGCGTTTTCGTCTGATGCCGGCGAAAGGAATCTTTACTCTTGGGGTTGGGCACGTTCGGCGGAAGACGATTGAGCCGGGAAGTAAAGCGGATCAGCCGGCAAGAATGATTCCCGTGCAGCTTGTCGAACTCAGCGAGCGCGAGTGGAATGTTTTGGTTGCGCTCAAGCGCGAATTCACTCCGGAGGAAATCACGCCGTCGCCCTGGGTTGGGCGGGCAAACGAAGCCGGCGTATCGGTAGAGGAATTCTGTCGCGTGGCCGAAGATTTGAATGCACGAAAAATCGTCGGCCGTTTTTCAACGTTTCTGGAACACGTAAAGCCGTCGGCCGGCGGTGTGCGCGTCACGCGATTCAACGCGCTATTTCATTGGGCCGTGCCGACAGGCCGCGAAATTGAAACCGGCGGCGAGGTCGGCCGTCATCACATTTTAACGCACTGCTACTGGCGCGAAGCCGGCCCGGAATTCAGAAACGTCAACATCATGGCTGTCGCGCACGGCACAGATAAACGATTGCTCCTCGATCATAAGGCCGCCATTGATGAGCACCTGCGCGCGAGTGATATACCGGTTTCTTACACAAACGTCTTCTGGGGCGGGCGCAGCGAGATCAAACCGTCGGAAATCTCGCCCCGCGTTTATCGCGAGTGGTTGTCCGAGCAGGCGAAGACTTAATAGGTGCAATTCCGCCCGAGAACCTTTCGCGATACGTGAGATCAAGATGCCGTAGAAGCGCGACGGCAAAGTTCTGACGATCGACTTGCCGGCTTAACGCCATTGCGAGAGATATCGCCGTTTCTTGAAGCTTGGCGGGAAAATCGTTGCGGCTTTGGTTCACGTTGATTCCGATGCCAATAACTGCCAGATGCGGCGCGTTCTCTTGGGCGCGCATTTCCACCAGCACACCGGCTACTTTGCGTCCACAAAGCTGAACGTCGTTGGGAAGCTTGATTGCGGTCTCGAGGCCGAACTCGAAGCGAATCACGTCCGAGATGGCTTCGATCGCCCAAATCGTCAGCCGCCCCGAATCGCGGAGCTGGATCTCGGGTCGTAACAGAATTGAAAACCAAAGACCTTTTCCCTTCGTCGATTCCCAACGGTTACCACGCTGACCGCGTCCAGCGGTTTGATGTTCGGCGAAAAGAACCAAACCCTCGCTTCCAAGCGGGACGTGCGTCGATGAGAACTGCAAAATGGCATCGTTGGTAGACCCACTCTGTTTGAGCACGATGATCTCCCCGCCAATTACGATTGCGTCGCTGAGTTTGGCTTTGAGTTGATCAGCGATCAACCAGTCCAACTTCTCAGCCGTGGCCATGAGTCATTTCCAGCCCTAGATCAATCGCAGGTGCGGCCTTGGTTAGAGCGCCGATGGAAATGTAATCAACGCCCGTGGCTGCGATCCGCCTGACGTTTTTCAGCGTGATGCCGCCGCTGGCTTCGAACTTGATGTGATTCCTTCTCAGCGCCAGAGCTTCCCGAATTTGAGCGGGCACCATGTTATCCAGCAGGATAACGTCCACGCCGTCGATCTCGACAAAAGCACGCACCTGCTCCAAATCGTCTGCCTCCACTTCGATGCGGATGTTCGGCCGTTCCTTGCGAAGGCGGCGAATTTGATCGGCAAATCCCGAAAGCCCTCCAAGGGCAGCAAGGTGATTGTCCTTTACGAGAACCATGTCGTACAGGCCAGAGCGGTGATTGATGCCACCACCGGCGACTACAGCCGCCTTTTCCAATGCGCGGAGCCCAGGAGTCGTTTTGCGCGTGTCCAGTATTTTGGCTGGATGATTTCCAACGGCGTCAACAAATTGGCGAGTGAGGGTTGCTATGCCGCAGAGCCGTTGAAGAAAATTTAACGCAACGCGCTCGGCCTTGAGAATGGAACGCGCATTGCCGCGCAGTTCGATAACAACGTCGCCGGCAACTACAGCATCGCCATCCGGGTGAACAGTCTGCAAACCAGTCGCCAAATCGACCATCCGAAAAACGTCCGTGGCCGTCCCAGTCCCTGCAACGATCGCTGGTTCACGTGCAACGATGCGTCCGGTTGCGTGCAGCGCTTCGGGTACGAAAAACTCGGTCGTGATGTCGCCGTTGCCGATGTCTTCTTTTAACGCAGCAGCAATTGGGTCGTAATCGTCAGGCGTCATCGAAGGGCAGAAGCTGAATGATACGTGCGAAATGGAAGCCCGTCTATTATACACGCAAGCAGTCGGCGTTTGCTAAACAGGGAACATCGCAACGAGTCCGCTGGAACAGGCGGCCGTCGATGCTTCTCAGCCGTTGGCGTACAGAAAATGATTCGGGCGTCGCACGCTAAGGAGAAACACCTTCCAGAAGAACTCGTGCAACCGCCCGAATCGCCTTAACCTGTTACATTCGACAACGTGCAGTAGCGAGCGTTCGAAGTTTTTTACCAAAAATTCGTATCTGGGCTGTAGTTCCTGAAATCCAGGAGATTATACGAGCCGAACCAGCCGATTTCGCACCTGCGGAGCTAGTGCGCAGAATTTCGTCTCGCTCGTGGCAGGCTACTGAAACATTCATTTCGCTCGTTGCCTATTCGCCCGGGCAGGGTCGGAACATAGGCTTGTAGCCTGTGCGCCCAGCAGGTTTGAAACTCGCTGTCTCGCTCGATGCAGCTGAGTTCAACTCCGCTGGGCGCACAGACCTGCAGGTCTATGTTCCTGCACTCGCGCACGACCCGGCGCGGTATTTCAACGGTCTCCTATAAAAGATTTGTCTGCACGAGGTTCGCAGCTTGGGCTGCTTCGTCGCGCACCTCCTGCAGAAGCGACTTGAATTCGCATTTTTCCAAGGCTGCGATCAGGGCCGGATAATCGGGCGCAATTCGCAGGTCATCCATGGCTACGGGCAATTCCATGCCGCAGTCCAGATCGACCATTTTTCGGTTTTGCAATATCTGTTCGCGAGCGTTCGCCAGTTTCTCGCGGGTGCGCACGCTTTTCACTTTGTCCACGTTGTTCAGTAAGCCTTCGAGACTACCAAATTCGCGAATCAATGCGGCGGCACTCTTACGGCCTATTCCAATTCCCGGGATGTTATCGACAGAATCGCCAGCCAACGCTAGCACGTCACCAATAAGCCCGGGCGGAACGTCCCATTTCGCTATAACCTGGTCTTCACCCAATAACGCGAACGCGTCCTTGGGCGATGCCAGATCTGCTTTCGCTGTCGTATAGACTTTCACGCAAGGACCCACGAGTTGAAACAAATCTTTGTCGTTGGTTGCGAGAACGACTTCCATCCCAGCCCGTTTGCAAGCAGCAATAGCGTAGCAACCCATCAGGTCATCGGCTTCCGTATCCGGAAGCGAAATATTTCGGAAGCCCAGCAAAGGGGTCAGTTTTTGAATAAAGTCGAGCTGCGGGATCATCGGTTTAGGCATTTCCTTTCGCGTTTCCTTGTAGGCAGGTTGCAGCTCCACTCTTCTCTGCGGCACGCCTTCATCCCAGATCACTGCGCCCAAGTCAGGTTGCAGATGCTTCCCCATTAGCCGCAGCGTTTTGGTGAACCCAAAGATAGAGTTGGTCGGTTCTCCCCGTGAATTCGACAGATTCGGGATGGCAAAAAACGACCGGTAAACGTAGTAATGACCGTCAATAAGCAGCAGTTTCATTGCAAAGGCTGATGCTGGATTCTGAATGCATGATGTCGGATGATCAAGGAATGACCGAAGAATGGATAGTGCGCGTGGAGGGCAGGGAATACGGCCCGGCCGACATCGAGACTCTGCGCGAGTGGAAAGCAGACGGACGATTGCTCCCGGCCAATGAAGCGCGCCGAGTCGACGTCGATCTCTGGACAACAGCAGCAGAAATCCCGGGGCTCTTTGATATAACGGCGCTTGCCCCGCCTATCCCCCGGCAATTGACGCAACCGCCGCTGCAAATTTCGCATCGCAGCTTTACTGAGATCCTAGCGCGGACATTTCAAATCTACCGGACAGGTTTTTTGCAATTCGTTGGCCTCACGCTGTTGATCTTATTGCCGTCGATATGCAGCCAATTAACGACGGCATTCGTGCAACCGCCGCACGGCTCCAACGTCAATCTTCCCTCGATCCTTGCCGGGGGTTTCGCCTTTTTCATGTTCATCCTCTCGATTGTGATGTGGCCGGTGTACATCGCTGGAATTCAAATTCTCACCGCGGAAATTGCGCGAGGACACCGTCCCGGCCTGATCGCCGTGCTCAATAAAGCGGTCAAGTTTTGGCCGCGCATCGCTGCATTGTGCATCTTTGTTTACGGCGTGTTTTTCCTGCTCACGATCTTCGGATTGTTGATCGCAGCGATGGCTCTTGCCGGGGGATCTTCAATCTTGTTGGCCCTTGTCGCGATGGGTTTGCTCATCTTGCAGGTTTGGATGTTCGGCCGTTTTTTCGCGAACGTTCTGTTCTGGCAGCAGTTTGCCGTCCTTGAGAACGCCGGACTTATCGACTCATTGCGCGAGAGCCGGGATCTTGCGCGGAGCGGGCGGGATCTTCCGTGGTTTCAACGTCCATTGTGGCGGGGTGCGTTCATCGCGTCGATTTGGTTCGCCTTCGTACTGGCGATGACCCTGGGCGCACAATGGGGAATGCTGCAGCACTATTTCAATCAATTGCTGACCACGCAGGACCCGCAGGCACTTCTCCAACAAATGACTGAGGCGCAGAAAGGCGCGGGATTTGATGTTACTGCTTTTGCTCTGGGCGTGGTCCAAAAAATTCTCCAGCCATTGCTGGGTATCGCGTTTGTGGTCGTTTATCTCGACAGCAAACTTGAAATACCTTCACATATGGAACCAGTTGTAACCGCTGGTGAAGGCGACACGATCCGTTAGAAATCCAGAGATCGTGATCGTAATTACGGTCGCGCCGATGGCTCCGAACGTAAGATGAGGAGCGCGCCCTGCAGCAGGCGATTCAAAATTCCCGCGCTAAAAGCTGCCAATTAGTTCGGAAACTAATGTCCGCTTTGCGCGGATGAGGCTGATCGCCGGCTTCGCAGGACTAGCGTCGCAATCGCGCTGAAGTAACGGCCGGTATAGATCAAGTACCCGATGAACAAGGCGACCTGAGCACCGATCAACCAGAGATGACCGCTACGCGCGATGAACAGATCAGGCCAACGCCAAATGGCGAGTGCGCAGGCGAGATTGAATAAAACGAGTAGCGGAACAAGCAATCGGATGTTGAGCAACTGATCGGACGTAGCGCGGTCGTAAAGGGCGCGCTCCGAATCGTCGTGTGATTCGGCGATGCGCGCACGAATCAGTCGCATGTCGTAAACGAAAAGCAGCCAAACAATCGCTGAGTAGGCGGCGCTCAGTCGAAACCAGGCGAGGGGATTGTCGAGGCGGCTGAAAAGAACCGCTTCGCCCAGGGCGCATCCGATGTAGAAAAAGTTATGCCCGAACTCCAGTGGCCAGCGGATCAGTGTGAGCGTGTGAATCACCGAGCGCGACCAAAAGATGAAGATCACGCATAACCCGGCGGCGATGTAGACGAACGCATCCGCATGTTGTATCGACAGAAGCGCTCGAGAGTTGTCGGTCAGAAAAAACAACGCCACGCCTTGGATGATGCTGACGAGAGTCAGTTCGATGTTGATAACCGTGGAATCGAGTTCGCGGCGGGCATTGTCTGGACGATTCATTGATCGATCGTTAGCCGCTCCGTTGTTGAACTGTCAAGACGCGACATCAGCCGAAACCGACGCAGCGAAATTTTCGCTAGTGGTACAGTTCGGGCCGCGAGGATCCAGACCCGGGGCCTTTTTCGTTGTTCCCAGTGAAAGGCGCTCGCTTTTGTGCTTGGCGAATCGTCGGCGGCATCGTACTTACATTCTTTTGATATGGCGACGAAGACCGAAGAGAAAATAGCCGGTGACAAACTGAATGCTGCGCGAAATAAGAATCTCGATCTGGCGATCCAGCAGATCGCGAAAGATTACGGCGAAGGGGCGATCATGCGTTTGGGCGGAGAGAAAATCGTTGATATCGATGTCATCCCGACCGGCAATATTTTGATAGACCGCGCGCTGGGGGTAGGTGGTTTTCCGCGGGGACGAGTGGTCGAAGTTTTCGGCCCGGAGTCGTCTGGCAAAACAACGCTTGCGCTCACTGTCATTGCGCAGGCGCAAAAGCGCGGGGGCCTTGCAGCGTTTATCGATGTCGAACATGCGCTCGATCCCGCCTACGCCAAAAGACTCGGCGTCAATCTTGACGATTTACTCGTCTCACAGCCAAGCTCCGGCGAGGAAGCGCTGCGTATTTGCGAGACGCTCGTCCGGTCCAACGCTCTGGACGTAATCGTGTTGGATTCAGTGGCAGCGCTGGTCACCAGAGCGGAACTCGAAGGCGAGATCGGAGACACCACAGTCGGTGCGCAAGCGCGCCTGATGAGCGCGGCGCTGCGCAAACTTACCTCGCTAATCTCAAAGGCGCGGACCTGTTGCATTTTCACAAACCAAATCCGCGAAAAGATTGGAGTGATGTTTGGGAATCCGGAAACTACTCCAGGCGGCAAAGCTTTGAAGTTTTACGCCAGCATGCGAGTCGATATCCGCAGGATCGGCGCAATAAAGCAAACCGACGGCGTGGTCACAGGAAATCGCACGCGCGTTAAAGTGGTGAAGAACAAAGTAGCGCCGCCATTTACCGAGGCCGAGTTCGACATCATGTACAACGAGGGAATTTCGTCAGTCGGCGCTCTTCTCGATGTCGCGTTAGAACAGCAAATCATCGAGAAGCGAGGTTCCTGGTTGAATTACAAAGGGACGCAACTTGCCCAGGGCCGCGACGCCGCGAAGGAAGCTTTGAAGAACGACAAGGCGCTTTACGACGAAATCGAGGCGGCCGTTAAATCGAAGCTGGACGAAGAGAAAAGCTAGCATCGTAGCACAGCCATCCTGGCTGTGGGGCGGGCGGGCATCCTGCCTGCAGACATTCACCAATAGACGCCACGATACAGAGCGGCGGTTTCAGGTTTGCTGAAATTCGTGTTTATTCGTGCTTACGATGACCTCGGCTAAAATCCGGCAATCATTTCTCGATTTCTTTCGCGAGAAAAAGCATACCATTGTGCCGTCGTCGTCGCTCTTACCCGAAGCCCCGAATCTGCTCTTCACCAACGCGGGGATGAACCAGTTCGTTCCGATTTTTCTTGGGCAACAGAAGCCGCCATGGCAACCGCCGCGCGTCGCTGACACGCAAAAATGCATTCGCGCCGGGGGAAAACATAACGACCTCGAAGACGTCGGGCTCGACACCTATCACCACACGTTTTTCGAGATGCTCGGCAACTGGAGCTTCGGCGATTACTTCAAAAAGGAAGCAATCGAATGGGCGTGGGAATTACTTGTCGAACGATGGAAATTTCCTGCGCAACGTCTTTACGCGACGGTATATCAGCCCGGCCCTGGCGAGCCGAGCGAGTTCGACCAGGAAGCGTACGATCATTGGGCGCGTCTGTTTCGCGAAGCCGATCTGGATCCAAAAATTCACGTTCTCAGCAGCGGGAAAGCCGACAATTTCTGGATGATGGGCGACACAGGCCCATGCGGGCCATGCTCCGAAGTGCACATGGATCTGACGCCGGATGGTGACACGCGTGGCGCACTTGTAAACAAGGGCGACCCGCGGTGCATCGAGATCTGGAATTTAGTGTTCATTCAGTTCAATGCGAACTCCGACGGAAGTTTCTCACCGCTTCCACAGCGCCATGTCGATACCGGAATGGGTTTTGAGCGCGTAACCGCGATTATTCAGGGCACGAAAAATCTGACGGATTTTTCCCGAACAACTTCGAATTACGAAACCGACGTCTTTCGTCCAATCTTTGATGAGATCGAAAAACTGAGCTGCAAGAAATACGCGAGCACGCTGCCGGACGCGCAGGGGAGCACACCCGCCTCGGGTGTGGCGATCGGCGTGCGCTCCCCAGAACAAATCCAGATCGATATCGCCTTTCGCGTAATCGCCGATCACATCCGCGCCCTAAGCTTTGCAATCGCCGATGGCATCATTCCATCGAACGAAGGCCGCGGATATGTATTGCGTCGCATTTTGCGCCGCGCCGTCCGTTACGGCCGCACGCTGGGTTTTCACGAGCCATTCTTTTTCAAACTTGTCGATGTCGTTGGGAAAACGATGGGCGACGTATTCCCCGAAGTCCGCGCGAGGCAATCGAGGATCAAGGACACAATTAAACGCGAAGAAGAAGCGTTTAACAAAACCCTGGATAAAGGGATCGAAATCTTCGAAGAGCGAGTTTTGATCAAAGAGAGCATTGATCCTCGCGGCGCGTTAATGAGTGTAGCGCTTGGACCTGAAGATCCGCTTGAGAAAAACCAAATTACCGCCGCGTTTGCGTTCAAACTTTACGACACGTACGGTTTTCCGCTCGATCTGACAGAACTGATGGCGCGGGAACGCGGACTCACTGTCGATGTCGCCGGTTTCGAGAAACTGATGGACGAACAACGCGAGCGGGCGCGGAAGGCACAGAAGAAGGAGGAAATCACTGTTGAAGAAGGCGCCCTTCGAAGTGAGCCGACCAAGTTCCTTGGATATGATTTTTTGGAGACCGAAGCAGTTGTCGAAGCCGTCTTGCCGGGCAAAAGATCAGAGGAGGTAAACATCATTGTCGATCGCACTCCTCTCTATGCAGAAATGGGCGGACAGGTCGGAGATCGCGGACTGCTGCATGTCCCCGGGCACGATTGGACAGAAGTCGGTCAGTTGCGTGTGATTGATACGCAAAAACGCGGCGACGTTTTTGTTCATCGCGCAGAGCTTATCCAAGGTCGCGCGCCGGAACCGGGCGAAGCCGTGCGTATCTCAGTGGATGTTGATCGACGCAACTCGATTCAGGGACATCATACTGTGACCCATTTGTTACATTGGGCACTGCACGAAGTGGTCTCACGCGATGCTTCGCAAAAAGGGAGCTATGTCGGTCCGGACAAACTCACGTTCGACTTTTCAAGCGCGCCGCTCACGCCGGAGCAAAAGCGCGATGTGGAAAAACTCGTGAATGAAAAGATCGCGGAGAATGCGCCAGTCTCATGGACTGAAATTCCGTTCGGCGAAGCGAAAGAACGAAAAGATATCATCCAGTTTTTCGGCGAGAAATACGGCGACACGGTGCGCGTATTGCAGATTGGCGGGGCCCCGCAGGCGCTCAATGGTTATTCCATGGAGTTGTGCGGCGGCACGCACGTGAAATCGACGGGCGAGATTGGGCCTTTCCGGATCGTGAAGGAAGAGGCGATCGCGGCAGGAATCCGCCGGATTGAAGCGGTCGCCGGCGACGCGGCGCGCATCTGGGCGAAGCAGGAAGCCGCACGTCAGCAGGAGAAGTTTGATGCTCTCGTGCGCAGAAAACCAGACATTGCGACGTTGCCAGTTTTCGAAATCGAAGCTGACGCCGCTGAGATGCTCAAACAGATCGATGCACGCGCCGTTTATCTCGAAAAAGTCGAATCCGATGTTCGCGAATGGGAAAAGAAAACGGCGAAATCTGCTGAGGCAGAACTGAAGAGCAGGGCTGCTCAAATCGCGAACGAACTGGCGCGAACGCATGATGAAAAAAATTCCTGCGTCGCGGAAGTATCGGATGCCGATGGAAAACTGCTGCAAGCAGTCGTCGATGCGCTGAAGTCCAAATTCGACGGCCCGATTTTTCTTGTCAGCACGCGAGACGCATCAGTCGCTTTGGTCGCTCATGTCCCTTCAGCGCTGACCGCGAAAATTCAGGCGAATAAGCTAATCCAACAGATTGCGCCAATCGTCGGAGGAAAAGGCGGCGGCCGACCCGAGAGCGCGCAAGGCGCTGGCAAAGAGGCGAGCAGAGTTAATGAGGCGCTTGCGAAAGCGCGAGAGCTTCTGAGCTAGGTGGCACAGCCGTCGAGCCCGATCTCGCAAATGTTCGTCATGTCCTCACAAAAAACCGATTGGCCATCGCGCGCCCAAATCCGCGAGTAACGGGTCACTTCATTTTGCGCGCCCGGCTTGCATGGTCTCGTTCAAAGGCGATATACCGATCACCACAAAAAACTGAGGCGGGAGACGTTGCGAGCACAAAAAGGAGGAGGATGGTTCTGTTCATGGCAATGCGAGTGTGGCGAAAAAGGTGATGGCGAGCGCGAACAGGAGGACCATCAGATACACAAACCCGCCAAAAAAGAATTTAAAAATACTGAACAACCACCCCTGTCGGTAAACGCGGCGAATCGACAAGAAAATTTGGGTCACGAAGGCGACCCAGAGAAGCGCGATTGTCCAACCGGCGATCGGCCCGGGCACGACCCGGTTGAGTCCGATCGTCGCGAGCACGATCAGCATGATCCCGGTGTAAGCGAATGAATGGATGTGCAGTGCGTAAATCAGGTGATCGATGTAAAAAATGTGGCGACGAACGTAAAGGATTTTCAGAACCAAAGCGAAGAGCGGGATGCAGCAGAGCATCATGTAGGGCAGGTTGCTCATGAGCGTGACCAGAAAGAGTTGAATATTCGTCCCGTGCGCACCGAATTTTTCGCGGGCGCGCTTTTCGAACCATTTCGGAAGGTCGTTAGGCTTTTCTTCTTTGGGAGCTTCGAAAATGACCGCCTTGTCCTGCGCTTTTTTCAGGGATTCCTCCACCTTCGTCCGCACGTCGGGCGTCAAACCTTTCACTGCGTTTTGTAGTTTCGCGACTGCATCCAGTGGTGCAGGGTCGCCATAATCCAGACGTTCTTGAATCGCGTCCCGGGCTTCTTTCGGCAGCTTCTCGTTCTTCAACTGCTCTTGTAACGCAGCGCGTTTTTCGGGCGGGACCGGCTGGCCGCCGAGAGCCTGCTCAATTTTCTCTCGAACTTCAGGTGGAACGTTTTCCTGTTCCAGTTCGCTGTGAATTTCCGCGCGAGTGCTGGGTGAAAGGTCAATCGGCTGGAGGTGCGCCGACTTGATGCCGTAATTCGCGGCAAAGAAAAAGAGAATGCTTGCGAGAAGATAAAGTCGCAGCGGATGCACATAACGTACCCGATGCCCGGCGAGAAACTGATTCGTAAGTTTCCATGGACGAACCAAGAGGAGAGCGATTGTCGTGAAAACCTTTGAATCCCAATTCAGGAATTCATCGAGAAGGTCGGCAATGACATGCCGGAACGAGCGGCGGTAGTCGACGGCGGCCTGTCCGCACTGCCCGCAGTAATGGCCGGTGAGTGGCGCGCCGCAATTCTCGCACTGCGTGGGCGGCGGGCGCTGCGTTTTTTTGCGACCGAAGAAACGCCCGCGGCGCGACGATGCCCCTTCGATTGCCGGGATCGCGGCATCGGCCGGGACAAACTTTGTCTCTTCATCGCCCATTGTCGGAGCTTAAGAAAACGCAATGCGCGCGTCCATTGAGAAGATGGATTACTACAAAAAGCATTGACCGCGCCGCTGGCTGGGTGACAGCATTCGCGGCGAAGTGCCCGCGAATCTTTTCAGAACCAAGAGTCCCGACCATTTGCTGGCCGAAGCGGCAATGCCAGAGCGTCAGATGAAGCGAGCCCTTTCGGCATTCGATCTTACCTGCGTAGGCATCGGCGCAATCATTGGAGCGGGAATCTTCGCATTAGCGGGGACTGCCGCTGCAGGTGAGCAAATCGAGGCATCTCTTTGGAAAACTCCCGTGCTCAATTTCATCGTTTCGCATCTCACGCACGCTGAGCTGGTGTATGGCAGGCCGGGGGCCGGCCCCGCGGTGATGCTTTCGTTTGTGGTCGCTGCCGTTGCCTGCGGTTTCGCCGCACTTTGTTACGCCGAGTTGGCTTCGATGATTCCTGTTTCAGGATCGGCTTACACGTACTCCTATGCGACATTGGGTGAGATCGTCGCGTGGGTGATCGGTTGGGACCTCATTCTGGAATACGCCGTTGGGAACATGGCCGTGGCAGTAGGCTGGTCGGGTTATTTTGTGCAACTATGCGGAAGTTTTTTTCACCTGAAGTTTCCGCTTTGGTTGGTCAGCGATTACCGGACGGCGAGCAATCTGTTGTCCACGGGAGGCGAATCGTTGAACAACTATTCGTCCACGGCGTTGCCGGTTATTGCCGGTCACCAGATTGCCATTAACCTGCCCGCGCTCCTGATTGTTGCAGGGGTGACTGTCCTTTTGGTTTACGGGATTCGGGAGAGCGCACGCGCTAACACAGCCATCGTGGTTACCAAGGTGGCGGTGGTTGTTTTTGTCATTGCGTTCGGTGGATTCATGCTTCACCCATCAAACTGGCATCCGTTTCTCCCCAATGGAGTAGGTGGAATGATGAGCGGCGCTGCGATCGTTTTCTTCGCGTTCATCGGGTTCGATGCAGTCTCGACAACCGCAGAGGAGACAAAAAATCCTCAGCGCGACATGCCCATCGGAATTATTGCAAGCCTGATCATTTGCACGGTGCTTTACGTCCTAATGGCGGGCGTTATTACAGGGATGAGAAAATACACCACTTATTTTGGTGATTCGGCCGCCGTTGCTACTGCGTTTGCTGGCCGACCCTGGGCACAGGCGCTGATCAGTGCCGGTGCGCTCGCAGGGCTGACGTCAGTGCTGCTGGTTTTCCAGCTTGGTCAGCCGCGCATTTTCATGGCCATGGCGCGCGACGGTTTACTCCCACAATATTTTGCCAGAATTCACTCCAGGTTTCGCACGCCACATATCACCACAATCTGGACCGGCGTCGCTGTAGGCGTCGTCGCGATGCTTACGGACATTGGTTCGCTGGCCGACCTTACCAACATTGGAACGTTGTTCGCTTTCATCCTGGTTTGTCTCGGCGTGATCATTTTACGCCGCAAAGACGCAAATCGTCATCGTCCCTTCCGCGTACCGCTCGTCCCACTGTTCCCGCTTCTCGGCGTCCTTTTTTGCTTTATTTTGATGCTGAGTCTTCCGTTGGAAACGTGGGGACGCTTTGTCGTTTGGCTGGCAATTGGGCTGCTGATTTATTTCTTTTATAGTGTACGCCACAGCAAACTCCGCCGCGGCATCGACAGCGGCATGACGGAAGATATTCCTCCGCCGCTCATCAAAACATAATCGGTCGAGTTTTCCGCGAACTCATCCCAATTAGGACGCGTTTTCGCGGCGATTAATATAGGATGAGAGATGTGTCGCCAGGCGAGACTCAAGAGGTTCCGGCAAACAAGTCGGAAGCAGCCTGGCAACTACTCAAGCTCACGTTTGTGGAATGGTGGAACGACAACATATTCGAGCTCGCCGCGGCGCTAGCGTTTTACACGATATTTGCGATTGCCCCCGTGCTACTCATTGCTGTAGGCGTGGCCAGTTTCTTTCTTGCCCCCGAAACAGCCACGAATCGGATTGTCGATGAAGTGCAAAACCTGGTCGGAGCTCAGGGAGCGCGCGCGGTGCGGCAGGTCATCGAATCTTCTCGCGGATTCGGGAAGGGGATCTGGGCAATGAGCGTCGGCGTTGTTACGCTGATTATCGGCGCGACTGCGGTTTTTGGACAGTTGCAAGCGGCGTTGAACCACATCTGGGACGTAAAATCGAAACCAGACCGCAGTGTGATTGGGTCGCTGGTCGTCGATCGGTTGCGCTCGTTTTCAATTGCCTTGTGCGTGGGATTTCTCCTTCTCGTTTCGCTCGTAATCAGCGCAGTCATCACCGCGCTTCAGGACTACATGAACAACTGGCTGCCAGGCATGACGTGGTTTTGGCAGACAGCAAACGTGTTCGCCTCATTCCCAGTAGTCGCGATTCTTTTTGCCATGATCTACAAATTCCTGCCCGATGTCGTGATCTCATGGAAAGACGTGTGGATCGGAGCATCCGTAACGGCGCTTCTTTTTACCGGAGGAAAATATTTCATTGGAATTTATATGGGTCACACGGCGACGGCGAGTGCGTTCGGAGCGGCCGGCTCGCTCGTTGTTCTCCTGTTTTGGGTCTATTACTCTACGCTGATCGTCTTTATTGGGGCGGAGTTCACGCAGATTTACACCCGGCGGTATGGCTCAGGCATCCTGCCGCAAAAACACGCGGTGCGCGTCGGTCGAAAGAGCGATTCGATCTAATATGACAAAAGCCGAGAGCGGCCACATAATTTTTCATGGTCGAAGTCTCAGTTAAGTACACGGGCGATTTGCATTGCGACGCTACGCACGGTCCCTCGCAATCAAAAATCGCCACCGACGCGCCGAGCGACAACAAGGGGAAAGGCGAAGCGTTTTCGCCCACCGATCTGGTCGCTACAGCTCTCGCCACATGCATGAGCACCACCATGGGAATTCGAGCGGAGGACCTCGGAGTCGATCTCCGCGGCTTGACCGTGTCGGTGCAGAAGGAAATGTCGAACGATCCACCGCGCCGGATCGTCGGTCTGCCTTCGGAGGTTCATATTCCGCTCCCGCCCGATCATCCGCACCGGGAAGTACTGGAGCAAACCGCGCTCAATTGCCCCGTGCACAAAAGTCTTCCGCCGGAAATCCATCGCCCGACGAAATTCTTCTGGGAAGGAAGATAGACTGCCCAGCCTGTCTCGGCCGGCGGGCTGCCAGCCCGCCGAAGATTGGTTTCTTACTCGACAGGCAAGCTGCCTGTCGGCCCCGTCAGGCTAGGCAGCCTGACCTCCGTAGAGCCACTGCATGTAATCGCGCACGCCGTCTTCGAGCGAAAACCGCGGCTCGTATCTGAGCGCGGTGCGCGCGCTGGTGAGATCGGCTTGCGTGAAATTTTGATAATGTGCGTGGGGATTATCGATGTAATCCGGCTGAAAGTTTGTTTTCAAACACTTGTTCAAGACATCGACAAGTTCGTTAAAGGAGCGCGGCTGGCCCGTGCCAAGATTATAAATTCCGCTCGTCTTTGCGTCGAGCGCGCGCATGCCGCCCTCGACAGCGTCTTTCACGTAAACGAAATCGCGTTTCTGTTCGCCGTGTTTGAAAATGCGTGGCCGCTGACCGGCCTTCATTTGTTGCGCGAGATGATAAATCATGCTCGCGGGCACGCCCTTGTGCGCCTCGCGCGGTCCGTAAACGTTGAAATAACGCAACCCGACGATGATCCAGTCCGGCGACTCGGCAGCCGCGCGTTTGGCGATGTTGTCCATGATCACCTTGGAAAACGCGTAAACGTTTGCCGGCGCGGCGTCGTTTGATTCCACACTGGCTTCACTTGCTGGTCCGTACGTTGCCGCAGAGGAAGCGTAGATGATTCGTGTGTTCGTGGGCCGTGCAAAATTCAAAATTCGTCGGAAACTTTCCACGTTGTCGTGCACCTGAATGAATTGATCGTGCAAAGTCGTGTCCGTGATTGACGCGAGATGAAAAATCGCGTCAAATCTGGCTGCTGCCGGATCGCCGAACCTTTCCCGCCAATCGAGGTTCGCCAGGTTTTCCGCCACGAAATCTCCGCGGTACCCGGTGAGATTCTTGAAATTACCGGACCGGAAATCGTCGATCACCGTCAGCCGCGCATTGGGAAATTTTTCCTGCAACGCCAGTGTGAGATTCGAGCCGATGAAACCGGCTCCGCCAGTGACAACTAAATTGGGAGAAGAGTGCAATGGAAGAATCAAATTGGCAGAGATAGATAAATCTTGGGCGAACAAGCGCAAGCCGCGAGCTAAGATACGTAAAATGCGGTTCCCAACGCGCTATACATACGGTTTCATTAAACGATTCCTTCCCTCCAAATGCCGACGCATCCTCGAGGTCGGCTGCGGTAAGGGCGAGCTGGCAGCTCACTTGTCGAAGAACGGATATTCTGTTGTGGCAATCGACGCCAAGCCTGATGCCGTCGCCGCCGCGCGTCGGCGCGGCGTGGATGCGCACCTTGCGACCTGGCCTGATTTCAATAAAGGCCGCTTCGACGCCATCTTGTTCACGCACTCGCTTCATCACATTCATCCACTCGATTATTCAGTCGGGCACAGCGCGGACATGCTGGCGGACGGTGGGCGCGTCATCGTGGAAGATTTTGCATATGAGTCTGCCGACGAGAAAACATTGCGTTGGTTTACCAGCGCGATTCGTCTGCTCGAGGCGACGGGCGACCTGGCCGCGAACGATGCGTTTCTGGAAGCTGCGTTATCCAAAACGGAGCTGGTGAAAGCTTGGCGGCAGGATCACGGAAGTGACTTGCACACAGCGGCCAAAATCGACGCCGAACTCAAAAAGGTCTTTGGGCGGGTTGGTCGAGAGAACGCCGCCTGCTATTTTCATTACATCGTTCATGCGATTACTGCGTCTGCGACACGCGACGCACTGCTTCAAGCTTTCGCTGAGCAGGAAGAAACGGTGGCGGCTGACGGCTCAATCGTCGCGCTTGGCCGGCGATTTGTAGCGACGCCCGTCCGATAGCCGCAAAATAAATCTTGCAGCACCGAGTGCAAGCCGCTAGTCCTCGTTCCGGTTCTTTGCGAGCTTGGAAAAGTGGATCGGCGCAAGAAATCCTGTGAGAATCGGGAGCAGTTGCGCTGCTGTAACTGGATACGACTTCCCATTGGGCCAATCCCCGAGACTATCTCGGAGGGTGAAGGCGGGAAGAAGGTGCGGTGCCCGCACAGGCATCATAGGCCAGGAGCCAGAATATTTGTCCGGTCCACCTCATTCGGCTGTAGCCGCCCCGCTGTGTCGGGGCGTTTCACAGCACGGCGACACACAGCGCCGTGGCTACAATCGAAAAAACTTCTGCGCAAAAAGAAGAATGAGAGCTGGGCGATGCGGCCTCGGCCAAACAAGTCCGACTCTCGGAGTTGGAGGTAACTTGTATGCTAAATCGTCCAGTCTGGTTTCGGGGAGCGCACGCATCTTGGGTGCTTTTTTCGGTATCCTGCCGAAAAGTTTTCGTGTCCGGCAAGATGCCAGACACGGCACGCTGGAAGCGTGCGCTACCGTTCGTGCTCTTTGTTGCCCCCATCATCTGTTTGGCGCAGGAAATCACGCCCACTCCTTCACCCGTCGAAAGCGAGGCAGAGTCAGTCGTTGTTTCGGCGACGCGTTTTGACATACCGCTGGATCAATCGCCTGCCAGCGCGAGCGTAATCACGTCGCAAGATATCGAGCAAAAGCAGATCCAACGCGTGAGCGACGCGCTCCGAGAACCGCCGGGATTATCCGTCGTTCAAACCGGGACGGCCGGCCAATTGACATCTGTTTTCATCCGCGGACTGCGCAGCGAACACACGCAAGTCCTGTTAGATGGCATCCCAATAAATCAAGGTCTGCAGGGCGCATTTAATTTCGCCGATATCACCACGGACGATATCGACAGGATCGAGGTTGTGCGCGGACCGCAAAGCACCATTTACGGTCCGCGTGCGCTGGCAGGTGTCATTCAAATTTTCACCAAACAAGGAACGGGAACGCCGGGCGTTATGCTGGCTGCCGAGGGCGGATCGTACGACACCTTTCACGAATGGGGCCAGAGCGACGGCAAAATCGACAACTTCGATTATTCAGTCGGCGCGAGCCGTCTGGATACGGACAATGCACGACCTAATAACAATTACCGCAACACCGCTGCGATTACCGACGTTGGCTGGTCACCGAACGCTCAACTGCGCATCGGCAGCTTGTTTACTTATTCGGTGAGCGACACGGGAAATCCAAACACGATTTTTGATCCGCGTCCGATCGATCATTTCCTCACCGAACGCTGGCTGATTGGTCCGCACATTGATTGGAAGCCGACGGAGTGGTGGGATCATAAATTCATTTTCAGTTACGATCACGAGCGGCAAATAAACGACCCCAACGAGGACGGATTTGTCGGGCCGACCCGCGCGCTGTTTGAACGGACACAAATTGATTACCAGAACGATCTGCGCCCAACGTCTTGGTTGACGTTGACCTCGGGATTTTACTACAGCGAAGTTAATGCGGGCGAGGAACGCCCCTTTGTTCTGTTTGGACCGACATTCATTAGCGATCTCACTGAGGAGATCGCAGGATTTGTGCAGACGACGCTCACGCCAATTGAAAATTTGATCTTCGTGGCCGGAGGACGTTTCGATCATTTCAATCAGTTCGGCGCCGTTTGGACATATCGTTTCGCCGGCAGTTACAAGATCGAGAAGACGAACACGATATTACATTCCAGCGTTGGGACCGGATTCAGTCCGCCAAGCAGTCAGGATAAAATTTTCGGTAACAACTTCGGACTGAAGCCGGAACGCGATCTGGGCTGGGACATTGGAATCAGGCAGGAGCTTTGGAGTGGTCGGGTCACTTCGGGCCTGACTTACTTTCACAATGATCTTTCGAACCTGATCGGCTTCAATGGTCTTTTCCAAACGCTCAACCTGGGCGCCGCGGAGACGCAGGGTCTGGAGGCGGAACTGCGCGCACAACCGATTCCCAATCTTGTCTTCAGCGCGAGCTACACCTACCTCGACGCGGAAAAAACTTCTTCAAAAGACGTTTCACAGTTGCAAGGTGCGCGCCTGCCGCGCCGGCCGCGCAACGAAGTTTACGTTTCGGCCTCTTATCTTTGGTGGAAAAGACTGCGAACGGTAGTCGAAGCAAAGTTCGTGAACGCGCGCGAAGAGTTAAATTTCGGCGGACCAAACTTCGACATCGAAGATTACAGCTTCGTGAACATCGCCGCCGAATACGAAATCAATCCGCACCTATCGATCTTCGGCCGTATCGACAACTTAACGAACGAACATTACGCAGAAGTTTTCGGCTATCCGAATCTCGGCCAGGCTTGGTATGGCGGCGTAAAATTGCGATTTTAGAGGAAACAGCAATGCCAACACCAGTGATGCTGTCGTGGAGCGGAGGCAAAGACAGCGCGATGGCTCTGCACGAAATCGCCGGCGCCAATGATTACGAAGTCGTGGGTCTTCTCACGACCGTTTCCGAGGAATTTCGCCGCATCAGCCATCACGGCGTTCGCGAAGCACTCCTGGACGAGCAAGCTGCGGCAATCGGCCTTTCTCTTGAGAAGGTCTATCTGCCATCCGGAGAATCGAATGGGTGTACGAACGAAATCTACAATGCACTTATGGAAACTGCCTTGGCGCGCTGTCGCGCCCGAGGTGTGCAAGCAATCGCTTTCGGCGACTTATTCTTGCAAGACCTCCGCGACTGGCGCGAAGCGCAACTCGGCCAAGTGGGCATGAGCGCAATCTTTCCCATTTGGAAACGGGACACGGCCGAATTGGCACGCACTGTGATCGCTTTCGGCTTCGAGAGTTATTTCTCCTGCGTTGGAGCAGCGCTCGGACCTGCATTTGCGGGTCGACTCTTCGACGAGGCACTTCTTGAAGCGCTGCCTCCGGGAATTGATCCTTGTGGGGAGAACGGAGAGTTTCACTCCTTTGTTTGCGACGGGCCGATCTTCAAAAGACCGATTCCTATAAGAACAGGAAAGACACTAGAACGCGGAGGAAGATTCTTCGCCGATCTGATACTCGATCCAGGCGGGACGACGCGGTGTTCGAACTAACAAGGCACTTTGAGGTCAATGCTTCCCCACACCGGAAGACGCCCGGTTTCGCGCCGTTGTATGCGCTCGCGGATAAGGCATTCGAAGACAATTTTCGATTCCAAACCGGTCGATTCCATCTCATATCTCTGGTGTGGAAAGCGGCGCACCACCGCTGAAGCCAAGTTAGTGAACGCCCGCGAGGAATTAAATTTCGGCGGCCCGAATTTCGACATTGAAGACTATTCATTCGTAAACATCGCAGCTGAATACCAGGTGAATCCGCACCTTTCGCTCTTCGACCGCGTCGACAATCTGGCAAACGAGCATTACTCGGAAGTCTTCGGTTTCCCGGCGCTCGGCCGTGCCGCATATGGTGGCGTGAAGCTGCGCTTCTGACTAGCCCGAGCCTCTGGTCCGGTCGCCGCGGCGAGCTTGCGAGTTTCTCGAGTCACAAGCGAGGTGCGTGTGCTACTCTCTCACCATGGCCCCGAAACTGTCTGGCAAGAAATTGGCTGTGCTTGGAGCCGGCAAACTGGGTGGCATCCTGCTGCGCGCCTATTTGAAGCAGCGACTTTTTGAACCCAGTCGCGTCACGGCCACGGTGAGACATGCGGAGCGAGCAACGGTGCTCTCGAAAGAGCTCGGGATTGCGGTGACTACCGATAACCGCAAAGCCGTCAAGGACGCTGATGTCATTCTGCTCACAGTGAAACCTCAAACGGTGGCGGAAGTGTTGCAGGAAATCGCTCCCGAAATTAGCGCCGACACGCTGCTTGTGTCGGTTGCAGCTTCCGTGACGACAGGTTTCGTCGAGCAGCAACTCGCCGCGGCCACTGGCGGCAACGCTAACGAAGTACCGGTCATCCGGGCGATGCCGAACACACCGGCCGCCGTCGGCTGCGGCATGACGACCATCTGTGGCGGACCTCACGCAAGTCCCGATCATCTCGAAATCGCTCGCAGCATGTTCGACGCTGTTGGTCGGACCATTGTGCTTGATGAAAAGCACATGGACGCGGTGACCGGCCTTTCAGCGAGCGGGCCCGCGTTCGCATACATCATTCTCGAATCGTTGGCCGAAGGTGGGGTGAAAGTTGGCTTGCCGCGTGATGTAGCGACTCTGCTCGCATCGCAGACGATGAAGGGCGCGGCGAGTGTTGTTTTGGAAACGGGCGATCATCCGGCGCTTCTCAAGGACGCTGTCACTACCCCGGCTGGTTGCACAATCGATGGCATCCTTGAGCTCGAGGAAGGCAAACTTCGTGTCACGCTCATCAAGGCCGTGGTCAAAGCGACCAACCGCGCCGGCGAGCTGCTGTTTGAAAGATAGGCGTGCGCGTGGTCGCCTTGTCATTCCGAACGACGTCGAGGAATCTTTAGCCATCGAATATGAGTCCGCTGGTTTATCTGGTGATTGGATTGTTCGGCGGGGGATTCGTCGCTGCAACGATCGTTCTGCTCGCAAGCCGCGGAAAAGATGACGATGTGACGGCTGAGCTGGCGAAGCGTCTCGAGACGATCGATCGCGGATTACGCGATGAATTCTCGCGCAATCGCGAGGAAGCAGGCGCAGCAGCGAAGAATCAGCGTGAAGAACTAACCACGTCGCTCGAAGGAGTGCGATCGACTGTCGATCTTCGCTTGAGACAGTTACAGGAGGACAACGCCGCGCACATCGAAAAAATGCGGGCGACGGTGGATGAGAAATTACAAGGTACACTCGAGAGACGTTTGGGCGAAGCGTTTAAAGCGGTAAGTGATCGCCTGGAGCAGGTGCATCAGGGCCTCGGCGCGATGAAGCAACTGGCGAGTGACGTTGGCGGGCTGCAAAAAGTGCTCGCGAACGTGAAGATGCGCGGTGGCTGGGGTGAAGTGCAGTTGGGCGCATTACTTGAACAGGTGCTCACCCCGGAGCAGTTCGCGCGCAACGTCAGAACCCGCGATGAAAGCAACGAGAACGTGGAATTCGCAATCAAACTTCCCGGCAACGAAGACGGTGCGCCGGTGTGGTTGCCGATCGATGCCAAATTTCCAACTGAAGATTATCAGCGGCTGCTTGCAGCGCAGGAGAAAGGCGATCTTGATCTTGTCGAAAGTGCCACAAAAAGTCTCGAAGCTCAGTTAAAAAAATCAGCCAGGGACATCTGTCAGAAATACATTAATCCGCCGAAGACCACGGATTTCGCTCTTATGTTTTTACCAACCGAAGGTCTTTACGCGGAAGCAATTCGACGAGTGGGGCTGGTGGAACAAGTGCAGCGCGAGTGTCGCGTCATTTTTGCCGGGCCAACAACGTTGGCGGCGTTACTCAACAGTCTGCAGATGGGTTTTCGCACGCTTGCGATCCAGCAGCGCTCCAGCGAAGTCTGGAACCTGCTCGCAACAGTGAAGACTGAGTTCGGAAAATTCGGGGACGCGTTAGCGAAAGTAAAAGATAAACTCGATCAAGCCTCAACTGACATGGACAAGGTCGCAGTGCGATCGCGTGCGATCACGAAGCAGCTGAACAAAGTCGAAGAATTGCCATCAAATCCGCAGCCATTGCTAAAGGATTTTTTGCAGACCGATAATGCGGAAACACTCGATGAATAGGAAATGAAAACGACGTTGATTACTGGAGCGAACAAGGGCATCGGGCGCGAAGTGGCGCGTCAACTCGCGGGGAAAGGATTTCATGTGTTTGTGGGTGCGCGGAATGCAAAGGCTGGGCGCAAAGCGGCGGAGGAGATAGAGAAGGAGAGTGGGAAGGCGACATTTTTGGAAATCGACGTTGCCGACAGCAACAGCGTCACAACCGCGGCGCGTGAGTTCTCAAAAACTGCCGATCGTCTCGATGTGCTTGTCAACAACGCGGGAATCATTGTCGATGGCGATGATTCGATTTTGAAAATCAGTGACGAGCTACTGCGTAAGACTCTGGAAACAAACACGCTCGGTGCATTACGTGTTACGCGGGCATTCTTGCCGGCCCTAACGAACAGCAACGCGCCGCGGGTCATCAATGTTTCAAGTGGCGGCGGGCAATTGACTGGCGGCGCGGATGGCTGGGCGCCGGCTTATCGCATTTCCAAGACGGCACTTAATGGCGTCACATCCCAGCTGGCGACGGCGTTGCCGAAAGTCGCGGTAAATTCGGTCTGTCCCGGCTGGGTTCGGACAGACATGGGAGGAGAAAACGCGAGCCGCTCAGTAGAGGAAGGCGCGGACACGATTGTGTGGCTCGCCAGCGAAGCGCCACAGGATCTCACCGGTAAATTCCTGCGTGATCGCAAAGAGATTCCGTGGTGATTTGAGGCGGAGGTCGGCCAGCTTGGCTGACTCGGCTGCCAAGCTGCCAGCTTGGCGATTCCGCTTCGGCAGTTTGGCAGACCGCCGGCCGAGTCAGGCTGGCAGCCTGACATCCGCTACATTTGCAAGAATGGATTCGTCAGGCGTTCCCGTCCGATCGTGGTCGGCGGTCCATGGCCAGAAAGCACAGTCACATCGTCGCCGAGCGGGAATAACTTTTCTCTGATCCCGTCGATCAACAGATCGATGTCTCCGCCGGGCAAATCCCCGCGGCCGATACTGCCGGCGAAAAGAACGTCGCCACCAATGAGCAAAGAGTCCTTGCGCGAGAAAAAACAGAGACTGCCCGGACAATGCCCGGGCACTTCCAAAATCTTGAAATCAATGCCGAGAAAGTTTCGCTCTGGCGTTTCTTCGATAAGAAAATCTGGTTCCGTCGGTTCGATTTCGAGCGCGAACCCAAAGTTGCGGAAAAAATCGCGATCAGAAATCATCGGTGCCGTGAGGGGGTGACACCCGATTTGGCAGCCGAACTGGCGCTTAACCCTCGCAACGTCCTGGACGTGATCGACGTGCCCGTGTGTCAGGAGCAAAAGCTTTGGATGAATATCGAGCGAGCGCACCCATTCGCAGGCGCCCTCAGGCGCGTCGAAGAGAATCCATCCGTCCGGTGCTTCTAACAGGTAGCAATTGGTCTCGAAAATCCCGCCGCAAAACGTCTTGTAAGTCGCAGATTGCATAGTGACGAAGTATTTGAATATTCAGCGCTGTCGATTGTCTATCCTTACTCAACAATGCAGATTTTGTCTCGTCGTCTTGCGCTTCAGGCCGGAGTCTGCGAATATACGAAACCTCTTTTTTGACCAATGAGACCATCTGTACGCCGATCACTGGCATTTTGCACCATTCTCTTTACAGCTGCACTCGCAGCCACACCGGCTCCCGCGAGTTCGAGGGAAACGGTGGCGATGTCCGTCGGTCGGCTCTTAGAGGAAGGCCAGTACACCCGACAAAAGCTCAATGAGGAGCTTTCTAAGAAGTTCCTGCAGACCTATCTGGAGATGCTCGATTTCAGCCATCTCTTTTTTACGCAGGAAGACGTTGACCAGATCACTGCCAAGTACGGCAAGGACATGGCTGGTGACATTCTTCTGGGCACGCTTAAGCCCGGCTACGAGATTTACGCGCTATACACCAAACGCGTTGACGAACGGGTGGCGAAGATAAAAGAGCTCTTGAAACAGCCGATCGACTTCAAAAGCAATGCGACTGTCGAATTAAGCCGTCAAAAATCGCCGTGGCCGAAAAACGTGGCCGAAGCCGACCAACTCTGGCGTGGCCGCATCACAAACGAGCTGCTCCAGGAACATCTGAGCGAACATCCAATCGACTCACCTGCGCAAGTGGTTTCCCGTCGCTATGACCGCCTGGACAAAAATGTTCACGAGCAAGACAAGGACGAGCAGATGAAACTTTATCTCGATGCGCTCGCCCAGGCGTACGATCCGCACTCGGAATATCTGAGCAAAGCGGACATGAAAAATTTCAGTATCAACATGGGCCTTTCGCTCGTGGGGATAGGCGCCATGCTGCGCTCCGAAGATGGTTACGCGAAGATTGAAAGCCTCGTGCCGGGTGGACCCGCGCAAACGGATGGCAGAATAAAGGTAGGCGATAAAATCACTGCCGTGGCGCAGGGCCCGGCAGATTATGTCGACGTTCGCGAGATGCGACTCGATAAAGTCGTTGAGATGATCCGCGGAAAGAAAGGCACACGCGTTCGCCTGCTTATGATTCCTTCCGACGCTACCGATCCCTCCCGCCGAAAGAATGTCGAGCTGGTGCGAGATGAAATTAAGCTGAAAGATCAGGAAGCGCGCGCCGACATCATTATCAAAAATGACGAGAACGGCGCGCCGATAAAACTCGGCTGGCTCACATTGCCCTCTTTCTATGCGGACATGGACAAACACCAGAAGAGCACTACCCGGGATGTGCTGGCATTGCTTAAGCGGCTGAAGAAAGAGAACATCGCCGGGTTGGTTGTCGATTTGCGCAAAAACGGCGGTGGGTCGCTGGAAGAAGCGCTCTCCCTGACGGGCTTGTTCTTGAAATCAGGGCCGATCGTTCAGACGAAAGATTACAACGGAACCATTAGAGTTTCGTCCGATCCAGATTCGGGGATTGCTTACTCCGGGCCTCTGATTGTCCTGACCAGCAGGCAAAGCGCGTCGGCGAGCGAAATTTTTGCAGCCGCGCTCCAGGATTATGGACGCGCAGTGGTAGTCGGCGACAAGAGCACATTCGGCAAAGGCACTGTGCAGACGATTCTTCCGATCGGCCGGTTTGCTTCGCTGCTGGGCAGTCATTCTGATGAAGACGGCGCGTTAAAGTTAACAATCCAAAAATTCTATCGCGTGGCGGGCGGCTCCACTCAGCTTCACGGCGTGACGTCCGACATTGTCCTTCCCAGTTTGAGCGATCTTCCTGAGTTCGGCGAAAGCGCGCTCAAGAATGCGTTGCCGTACGACGAAGTCGCAAAGGCTAAATACACCAAATGGTCGGACAACCATTCCTTGTTCATTGACCAGCTTCGGCGACGTTCCGAAGAACGCGTGAAGAGCAATCCCGAATTCCACTACGTCATGGAGGATATGGATCGCCTGCGTCATAAAATCGACGAAAACCGAATCTCGCTGAACGAAGACCTGCGGAAAAAAGAGCTTACTGACGATAAGGCTCGCAAGGAAACGCGTTCGAAAGAGCGTTTGGCGCGAAACCAGGAGGAACCGTCAATCTATCGTGTGACGCTCGATACGGTCGATAAACCAAATCTGCAATTGATCATGTATCCTGGGAAACTGGCCGAAGCGAAAAAGAACGGCACTGTGCCGAAGGTGGATTCCGACGCCGCTCCGGATGCGGATTCCGATCTGACTGACGGCGCTACCGGCGACGGCGACAGCAAAGATCCTCTAATCGATGGGGAACGCGACGAGGCGCTTAACATCCTGGCTGATCTCGTCCAGCTTTCGAACGGGCCTAAAACAGCCAGCGCCAGCACCAATCACTAAATTGTAGCCACCGGCCTGCGGCCGGTTCAGCTTTGCAATTTCTTGGCCACCAGCAAGGCGGCTCCGCCGGGCCTTCGCCACAAGCTCCCCATGCGCTGAGACAGCGGGCGCTTACAGTTCGATTTACCGCCACCAAACTCCAGGAGGCGGAGGCGGGAAACGCGGCCCGATCTGCGGTCCGAAGCGCGGACGCTGCGAAAAACCGCGTTGCGGTTGGCCTGAGTAGTAGCGGTTCGCGGGCGTCCTCCCGAACACTGTGACCGGAGTTCCGACCTGAACCGCATTAAAAAACGCAACGGCGTATTGCTGTGGCATGCGGACACAGCCGTGCGACGCAGGATAACCCGGCAAATAACCGGCATGCATACCATCTGCGGCGTTGAATCGCATGAAATAAGGCATTGGCGCAGGGACAAACTTTCCGCCTGGCGGGACCTGCATGTCTGCGTCCGCGTCGGCTACAACGGTGTTTCCGCGCGCATCAACGATCTTCCCATACTGACTCGAGTAATGTGCGTGCTCCTTCTCCAGAACTTTGAACGAACCCGTCTTCGTCAGATGTCCATAACGCCCGCTCGAGATCGGCGAGGCCAGAACCGGACGTCCATTATCCAGGAGATACGCCATCTGTTCCTGCAAATCGATCTCCACGGAAGTTTCCGCATGCAACAACGCGGTTGAGCAGAAGAACATAGCCAACCCGAAGACAACCCTCATACTGCGTTTAAACCCGCGCGCCGGTGAAAGTCGCAGACCTACACGGCAATTGGCGCCTTGATTGATGGGTGCGGATCGTAGCCGGCGAGCTCGAAATCTTCGAATTTGAAGTCGTGGATATTTTTGACGGCCGGATTGAGTTTCATCCGCGGCAAGGCCCTGAAATCACGCGAGAGCTGTTCGCGCGTCTGATCGAGATGGTTGTTGTAAAGATGCAGGTCGCCAAACGTGTGAACGAAATCGCCGGGCTTAAGATCGACGACTTGCGCCATCATCATCGTTAACAGCGAGTACGACGCGATGTTGAACGGCACGCCCAGGAAAAGATCGGCGCTGCGTTGGTACAACTGGCAGCTTAATTCGCCGTCCTGCACGTAAAACTGAAACAGCAGATGACACGGCGGCAGCGCCATCTGATCGATCTCAGCTGGGTTCCATGCGCTCACAATTAGGCGTCGGCTTTGCGGGTTGGATTTTATTTGTGCAATCAGGTTATCGATTTGATCAACGCGCACTCCGTTATCGCCGCGCCAATCCCGCCACTGCGCACCGTATACCCGGCCAAGGTCGCCTTTTTCGTCAGCCCATTCATCCCAGATGGTCACGCCGTGTTCCTTAAGATAACGAACGTTGGTGTCGCCACGCAAAAACCAGAGCAGCTCATAAATGATCGATTTGGTGTGTAGTTTTTTCGTCGTCAGCAGCGGGAATCCCGGCCCGTCCTCGCGCAAATCAAATCGCGTCTGGGCGCCAAATACCGATAACGTTCCTGTGCCTGTGCGATCTGTGCGGTCACGACCGTTCTCAAGTACCAGCCGGAGCAGATCGTGATATTGTCGCACGCACGAAATTTTATCGCGGCGCGCGCGTTCGCGAAACAGAATTTTCTCAGTCTCGCGAATTTCTGATCCCGACAGGCGATTTGCTTCGGGATTAATTTTTGGGGAGCACAGGCTGCCTACCTGTAGCATTTGGCCGCTGCGCCGAATGCATTTCATCCACCGCGTAACGAGCTCACTTATGAACAGACGGATTCACACCCGCGTGTTTGTGCAGGCCTCGGCAAGCTGCCGAGGCGGACAGGCTGGCAGCCTGTGCTCCCAGAGCAAGCGTGCCGGACTGGCGCGACCGCGAGTGGGAATGAGATTGGGATTGAGTCGAGTTGTCTCGACTCGACGAATCGAATTCGAATGCGTTATCCGTTTAGCCGCTCGTAGAGAGCGCTTTATGACGAACCGCGATGACTGGCCCATCGCTTGCTAAACAACAGCATGGGTCAGTGTCTCGTCACTGCTAGTTCTGCACTCGCTGGAGACTTTAGTAGAAAGGAAATTTTCAATTTATGGCAAAAGTTTTAGGTATCGATTTAGGGACCACCAACTCCTGCATGGCTGTGATGGAGGGTGGCGACCCGGTAGTATTGGAAAACAGCGAAGGCGCACGCACCACGCCTTCGGTGGTTGCGTTTACAAAAAGCGGTGAGCGGTTGGTCGGCCAGGCTGCGAAACGCCAGGCCATCACCAATCCGCAGAACACCATTTCCTCGATCAAGCGGTTTATGGGCCGCAAGTTCGACGAAGTATTCGACGAACAGAAGCGCGTTCCGTACAAGATCGTGAAGGCCGCCAACGGCGACGCGCACGTGCAGGTGGAAGTGAACGGTCAACTTAAGACGTTTTCTCCGCCGGAAATTTCGGCAATGATTTTGTCGAAGCTGCGCGCGGATGCGGAAGCTAAGCTCGGCGAAAAAATTACGCAGGCCGTGATCACTGTGCCCGCGTATTTCAACGACTCACAGCGCAACGCAACGAAGGACGCAGGCAAAATCGCTGGTCTTGAAGTTTTGCGCATCATCAATGAGCCGACCGCCGCATCGCTGGCTTACGGTCTGGACAAGAAAAAGGACGAGAAGATCGCCGTGTACGACCTCGGCGGTGGCACGTTTGATATTTCCGTGCTCGAAATCGGCGACGGCGTGTTTGAGGTAAAGGCCACGAACGGCGACACCCACCTTGGCGGCGACGATTGGGACGCACGTATCATGGATTGGATCGTGCAGGAATTCAAAAAGGACACCGGCATTGATCTTACCAAGCAGCCTGACGCGATTCAGCGCATCAAGGAGGAAGCTGAAAAGGCGAAGATCGCGCTTTCAAGCGTGCAGGAATACGAAATGAATTTGCCATTCATCACTGCGGACGCGAGCGGGCCGAAGCACATCCAGAAGAAGCTTACTCGCGCAAAACTCGAGCAGCTCACGGATGATTTGGTGCAGCGCACTGTTCCGCCTGTCAAGGCGTGCTTGAAAGACGCGCAGGTCTCCGAACGCGATGTGAATGAGCTGGTGCTCGTCGGCGGCATGACCCGCATGCCGAAAGTGCAACAGGTGGCGCGCGACCTGATTGGCAAGGAACCGCACAAAGGCGTGAACCCGGATGAAGTTGTCGCGATCGGCGCAGGGATTCAGGGCGGCGTGCTCAAGGGCGAAGTCAAAGACGTGCTCTTGCTCGACGTCACGCCCCTGACGCTGGCGATCGAGACTGCCGGCGGAGTCGCTACCCCGATGATTCCGCGCAACACCACAATTCCGACCCGCAAATCGCAGATCTTTTCCACTTACAGTGACAATCAGCCCGGTGTGGAAATCAAAGTGCTGCAGGGCGAGCGACCGTTGGCGCGCGACAACAAACAGCTGGGCGTGTTCCATCTCGATGGAATCCCGCCAGCGCCGCGCGGCGTTCCGCAGATCGAGGTCACCTTTGACATCGACGCGAACGGCATCCTCAACGTTAGCGCCAAGGATCTCGGAACTGGCAGGGAGCAGAAAATCTCGATCACGGGTTCCAGCGGCTTGGACAAGAACGAAGTCGAGCGCATGCAGCGGGAAGCCGAATCGCACGCGGAAGAAGACAAACGGGCAAAGGAAGCAATCGAGATCAAGAACAACGCCGACATGCTGGCTTATCAATCTGAGAAACAGCTCAAGGAATTGGGCGACAAGATATCCGGCGACAAAAAGAAGCAGGTCGAAGACGCCATTGCCGCCGTGCGCGATGCGATCAATCGCAACGACACCGATGCGATCAAGCGGGCTTATGACGATCTGCAGACCAAATTCCAGGACGTCAGCGCCGAGCTGTACAAGCAGGCCTCGGCGCAGGCTGGTCCGCGTCCAGGCCCGCAACCCGGACCTGAAACGCAACCGGGCGGTGGCGCCGAAGAGGGCGCAGGGAAACGCGAAGGCGACGTCGTGGATGCGGAGTTCGAAGTCGTGGACGAGAACAAGAAAAAGTAAGCAGCGATGTTCCACGCATTGCTGACAACAATTTGCCGACCGGTCCCGAATTTTTTGGGGTCGCCGGCTTAACCCAAAAACAAACCAAGGAGTAAAAGAAAAACCTATGGCAGGAGTTAACGTAAGACCGCTCGGAGATCGAGTGCTGGTGCATCCGATTGAAGAGGAAGAAGTAAAAAAAGGCGGGATCATTATCCCCGATACCGCCAAGGAAAAACCACAAGAGGGGAAGGTCGTCGCGCTCGGCACCGGAAAAGTCAATGAGGAAGGAAAAAAAATCGATTTCACGGTGAAGAAGGGCGACCGAGTGCTGATCTCGAAATACGGCGGCACCGAAATCAAAATCGAAGGCGAAAATTATCTGATCATGCGCGAGGACGACATCCTTGGGATCATCGGATAGACCCGTCGATCAACAATCAACCAACAGCTATTAACTAAAATCTATGGCAGCTAAACAATTACAATTCGATGAAAACGCGCGGCACACGTTGTTGCGCGGTATCGAGAAACTGGCGAAAGCCGTAAAGGCCACGCTTGGCCCGTCCGGCCGCAACGTCATTCTCGACAAGAAATTCGGCAGCCCCACGATCACCAAGGATGGTGTGACGGTCGCGAAAGAGATCGAGCTGGAAGATCCGTATGAAAATATGGGCGCCCAGCTCGTGCGCGAAGTCGCTTCCAAGACTTCCGACATTGCCGGCGACGGCACCACGACCGCAACGGTCCTGGCGGAATCGATCTATAAGGAAGGTCTGCGCAACGTCACCGCGGGTGCGAACCCGACCTCACTGCAGCGCGGCATTAACAAGGCCGTCGAAGCGATCGTGAAAGAACTCGAGAAGATCTCGAAGAAAGTCAGCGACCGCACGGAGATCGCGCAGGTCGCGACCGTTTCAGCGAACTGGGACAAGACGATCGGCGAGATCATTGCCGACGCCATGGACAAGGTTGGCAAGGACGGCACGATTACGGTTGAAGAAGCGCGCTCGATCGACACCACGCTCGACGTGGTCGAAGGCATGCAGTTCGATAAAGGTTATCTCTCGCCTTACTTCATCAATAATCCGGCCTCGATGGATGTCGAGCTGGAAGACGCCCTGATCCTCATCCACGAGAAGAAGATCAGCAACATTCGCGAGTTGATTCCGCTCTTGGAGAAGGTCGCCCACTCCGGCCGGCCGCTGTTGATCATCGCCGAGGACGTCGAAGGCGAAGCCCTCACGACGCT
>DASYDV010000052.1:0-47714 GCA_036499375.1 Candidatus Udaeobacter sp. | reverse complement strand
CTCATCGCCTTGCAGCGAAAGTCACCTGCGAGCTTGATGCTGGCGAGCCGCGGACTTAGTTTCATGAAGATGATTCTATGAAGCTCAAGTTTTATGGGACGCGGGGATCCATCCCCATCTGCGATACCGGTTTTCAGAAATTCGGTGGCAACACCACGTGTCTGCAGCTCACGTTCACCGATACGAACCGCATCGCCATCATCGACGCGGGCACGGGTCTGCGAAATCTGGGCAGAGACCTCCGCGCCATCGGCCACAAGCAGGACCAAATCTTTATCGCGTTTACGCACTTTCACTGGGACCACATCCAGGGCTTTCCGTTCTTTGCCCCGGCTTATGATCCCAAGCAGAAAATCACGCTGCTGACGCTCGGCCGGGACCAGACAATCAGCAATTTGCGGGAGATCTTCGAAGTCCAAATGCAGGCGGAATATTTCCCGGTGCAATTGGATCACATGGGGGCCAATTTCGAGTTCCTGCAAATCGCTGGTGCCAGCGAACACTTCACCGGCATCAACAATGTGGAAACCATCGTCAGCGCTCAAAGACACAACCATCCCGGTGGAGCGTATAGCTTCCGGGTCGAGCGAAACGGCAAAGCGCTCGTCGTTTGCACCGATGTCGAACACGGCGAGCAGATCGATCTGCGGCTGGTTGAGTTGGCGCGAAACGCGGACTTGTTAGTCCATGACGCGCAATACACGGCCGAGGAACTGCAGAAACGGCGCGGCTGGGGACACAGCAGCTTCGATCAAGCCATACAAGTTGCGGAAATGGCCGGCGTGAAGCGCCTGGCCCTCACACATCACGACCCCGAACACGACGACGAGTTTCTTGAGCGCATCGAAAAACTATGTCAAGAACGGTTCCCCAACGCGGTACTCGCTCGCGAAGGAATGGAAATCACAATGTAGGGAGAGTCACCATGATGCCTATCCGATCACTAATCATCTTTACAATCACAGCCGCTTTATTCGTCTGGCTCCAAGCGACGACTGCCTACGCGCAGGATCCGGCTGTCGTCAATTCCAAGACGATACACGTCAGATTTGAAAACGACCGTGTCCGCGTGCTCGAAGCTACCTTGCCACCCGGCACCAAAGAGCAGGTGCACTCGCACCCCGCCAACGTCATTTATGTCTTGGAAGGCGGTCGATATCGCAACTACGCAGCAGATGGTAAAATTACAGAAGGTACGCTGCGAACGGGCGATATTATTTATCGCGACCCTTTAACTCATGCCGGAGAGAACATCGGCGACACGACGATGCATCTGATCCTTGTCGAACTTAAAAGCGGTCCGCCGCAATAGGATGCAGATTCCTCCCTAATTGTACGGGGCGCTCCCGACTGGCCACGTCAGTGTGCCAATCGCGGAAGTGGTCCGTTACGACAGATTCTCGACAAATTCTGAGCGTGGCGACCCGAACACCTTCCGAATTGGGCCCGCCAGGATTCGAACCTGGGACCAAGGGATTATGAGTCCCCTGCTCTAACCGCTGAGCTACAGGCCCGTTTTCATAGTCGAATCCGCATGACGAAAAAGAGTTTGTGTTCTGTTTTCACGGTGATATTCTACGGTGAACCTTATGAAACTGCGCAAATCCACGAAAACATGGCAGAAAACCCGAAAACCCAATCTTCTCCGTCATAAGTCCGGACGCTATTATGGCAGAGCCTTCGCTGGCGGCAAAGAAGTTTGGAAGTCACTCAAGACATCTCATTGCAGCGTGGCCGAAGCCAAGCTCGCGGAGTTTCTCAAAGAACATCGCGAGCGCGTGAACAACGGAAACGGCGAAGTATCGGCCAAAATGACCTTTGGCGAGGCGCTCAAAATCCATCAGCAGAACCTCGCCGATAACGTGACAATCAAACCGGCAACGCGCCACTACTGGCAACAGATTTTCGTTGCACTGCTGAAAAGCTGGTCGGGCTTGGCAGATCGGGAAATCCGCCGCGTCACGAAAACGGATTGCAAGGAATGGGCACGCGGGTTTCGTAAAGCTGCATCATCGACACGATATAACAACACCGTGTCGGGATTGCGGCATGTCTTTGAAGTCGGGAAGGACGCGGGGATAATCTACTCCAACCCGGCAGAAAACCTTGGGCGGGTGCCGGTGCGTGCGAAGCAAGTCACGTTACCGAGCAGTGAGCAGTTCTTACAAGTTGTTGATGCCGTAGAACACGCGGGCGCGTGGTGTTCGCGAGATTGCGCGGACTTCCTCCGCGGCTTGGCATTCACTGGCTGCCGAAAAGGTGAAGCCGCTCAGATCACCTGGAGAGATGTTGATTTTGATGCTGGTGAGATCGTCGTGCGCGGCGACCCGGAAACCGCCACAAAGAATTGGACCGTGCGCCGCGTCCCCTTGATTCCTGAAGCACGTGAATTGTTCGACCGGATGCGGGCGGAGCGTGCTGACGAACCGCTAGACGCAAGGGTCTTCGGTGTCCGCGAGGCGCAAAAGGCTCTGGATGGCGCATGCAACAAAGTCGAGGCGGAGCGGATTACACACCATGACTTACGACACTTGTTTGCCACGCGCTGCATCGAAAGTGGCGTAGACATTCCGACGGTTTCTCGGTGGCTTGGACACAAAGACGGCGGTACGTTGGCCATGAGAACGTACGGTCACTTGCGGCGCGAGCACAGCATCGCGCAGGCACAGCGAGTGACATTCACGCCGGTTGCCGTTAAAGGGGCCGACATTATTCACTTCTCAGCGCCTTCGTGAGCTTGGGCGCAAATGTGCGCAAGGATTCGCGCTGTTTTACGATTCATATACGCGGGTTTTACCTAGCTAAACGCGCCTGGAGTTACGCGACGGTGGTTGCGGGATTGTTTTTATGTATATTTTAATCCTCCATGCAACAGAACGCATCGCATGGAGAACGGGCGCAAACGCAATCGCGTGTTGCGCGTGAACCAATTTCGTTAAACGAACGGCTCGGCTATAGCCCCGGCGAGTTCGGAGCGTTGTTTGGTCGCTCGCCGACTTGGGCGTACCGACAGTGTTATGCCGGTCGGATAAGGCCAATCAGCGATTGTGGTCGACTGTTAATTCCGCGATCAGAAGTCGATTCGTTCCTCGCCCGAAAAGCTGAATACAACCCGGTGCCGAACGGAGGTGCGCATTGAAGGCGCTAGTAACCGACGCCGAGACGTTCGGCACGCAGGAACTTTGCATGTGGAGTGCCGGGGATCGCGTCTGCCGGTTTCAAACAAGGTCGCCTGAGATTGCGGAGAAATTCAGGCATTGGAGCAATGCTAGACTCGTAGCCTATTCAGTTGACGGCGGCTATCTCCGCATATTTGAGGAAAGAATCTGGCCGTGCGATGCGAAGCGCCTCGTGATTCGTTTTGTAAGCGTGCCTAATGGCAAGTTTTCCGACCGGGAACCTCCGCTATCGCGTCGGAATCGCCGAGAAAGGTCAAGAGGGCCGGAGAATGTTCCATGAGCGATAATGGCGATTTGCGACAGAAAATTGACGAAGCCAAACGACGGTTGCCCCTGCCTTCGCTACTGGAAAGGCTTGGACTGGGAGCGCACACGAAGAAAAGCGCGCATTGTGTGTTTCATCAGGACGATCACAAATCGTTTTCAGTGTTCAAGGGCAACGATGATTTCTGGCATTGGACGTGTTTTGCTGGATGCGGAGACGGCGATGAAATTACGTTCCTCGCGAAACTGAAAGGGCAATCGCTAACCAAGGCGATGAACCTTTACTTGGAGATGGCCGGTTTCCCTGCCGCTGACTGTTCTAAGTCTCGTGAATATCCTGCGCGTCCTGCGTCTCCTGCGCGTCCTGAGTCTCCTGTGTCCGAAGGACAAGCCGTTGATGGAGAAGTCAGCGCGCTCGAACGCTTGGCCGCACAGAACGCGTGCACGCAGGTCAACACTGCACGGGCAAGGCGGTTCAAGTTGTTGCGTGATCTGAAAGCAGTGCAGAAGACGACCGGACGTAAATTGCAGATTAGCGAGTTGACGATTGCCTTTGATCAGTGGCACCGGCTTTCATTGCCGTTTCTCGATCCTGCAAAGACGCGCGACAACTATGAGGCAAAATTCCTGTCCGAGTTTAGAAAAGTCCGCTTCGCAACAGGCGAAGGGACTCTGGCGACTGCATTGGAGAACGTAGCAAAGCTGTCGCCGGATCAGGTCCCCGAAATACCCAACAAACCGAATGCACCAGAGCGCTGGCGCAGACTCGCGGCGCTCCATCGCGAGTTATCCCGTCTATGCGGCAAGCCAGTGCATTTCTTGGCCTACCGCGATGCGGCAAAGGTTGTTGATGGATTGACCCATCAGCAAGCATACGAGGTCACCGGCGCGCTCTCCACGCTTGGCTTGATCGACATCGTTAACAAAGGCAAGGCGGGTTTAGATACTGGAGAAGCCGCAGAATTTCGGTATCTGTACGAACCCCAATGCAAACCGGATCATGTCTTTTTGCGGTCGTTCTCCCACGTTTGAGACCACCGCGTAAACTCGGAAGGCCGCAGCCGGTACCTAGCTATGTTACCTTCGTGTAAGGCAAGAACCTCGGCATCTGCAATTTCGATAAATCGCTCGTTGTCTTGAGGAGCGACTGACGCCTTCGCTTGCGACTTGATAAATTCCGCGGCGGACTTTCGACCCATAGGAAGCCGAACGATCTCCGCCACTGTATCGTACAAAAGTTGTCTATATTTAAGCCTAAATGGATCGGGCTGACCCAATGACTGTCGGATTGAAGCGTATCGTGCTGCCGATCGTTCGTACGCCCATTTGTACACGTCGCGAAGTAGTTCGGTGCGATTCAACTCGTAAACACCGAGCATGGCATCAATGTAGTCACGCTTGGGAACCTCTACGAAAGACAATGGCGAAAGATTTTGTCTGATGAGAGGTATGTTTGCAGCAAGCCGGGAAACACGTTTATTTACGTCATCAAAAGGCTGAAGATAGGGCAAGTGAACCATTGCAAAAAAGGACTGTTCAAAGGGATCTTCAATTGCCGATGCCTTGGTTAGTAGCAGATTGAAGCACTCTTCAATCACTTGGGGACCGCTTAGTGGATTAAACACGGTTCCTTCTATGCCGACATCCTTTGCACGGAGTCGACCGCCTGCGCCTGGATCGGGGAGAAGGTTATTCGCCAAAATCGCGTGCAGGTTGCGGAGTGTGTAGGCGTTGAATCCTACCTCTGCCGCGTTTTCCACCAGTAGCTCAATCGCCGCTTTGTGGTTCAAAATCATTTGTGTTTCCTCAGCTTTTTTTCCTTCCGCGCTTTCTCCAGCCTCAATGAGGCGTTCAGTATCTAGAAGGGAATATGTGTTTCCTTCCAATCGGCTTGAATTCCAAGACAAGTCGATGAGGAGCCGATCTAGGATCTCGCGTGCGTACGTGCCAGCGACCATCACCTCTGATCGCGTCACCCCCACCCCTGCTAGATATTTTCGCAGCTCAAGGGACAAATAGAACGTTTTGTTCGGAATGTATGATTCTATAAAAGTCCGATCGTAGCCCACAGGATGGCGTCGTGTAAGAGGTTTACGCACAATGCGCCGGATTTCGTAGCCTTCAGATGATAAAGGAAGCGACGAATTATCCTTTACATAGGTGTAGCGAGTTCCGCTGCCGCCTCCCGAAATCTGCACCACTCCAGCTTCCACTAGCCGCTGCAAACGGCGCTGAAGGGTGCGCGGAACCACATTTGGAAGTGCTCGATAGACATCACCAAACGATGCTGGTTTCGAAAATTTTCTTAAGACATCAACGATAAGGTTTTGATCTTCAGAGAGGGCCATAGCGAGAGGTTAAGCGAATCAGGCACATTTGACGACTTTGAGGACATTTAGCGACATTTAACGACATTTAGCGACATTTAGCGACATTTAACGACATTTAACGACATTTAGCGACATTTAACGACATTTAACGACATTTAACGACATTTGACGACATTTGACGACACTTAGCGACATTTGACAACATTTGACGACAGCGTGACGACTGCTGGCACGTAATCGAAACGCATGAGCACGCTGGCGACCAGAGCGCTTTGCTACCTTGCACAAACGTCACGTAATTCCAGGATGCGACAGCCTCGCGCGCGCGCGAAGCCGACGGTGTGTGCTCGCTTCGTCTAGCAACTTTCCTTCACCTCCAGGCATGTAGTAACTGTCGATGCCAATTCGTTTCGGCCCATTTTGCGCCCAAACTTTCCGGCTCAAGCTGTCCGCTCCATAATTATGGAGCGGACATGAATTCGCCTCGGTCCAAAGTTTTAGTCAAACGTTACCGGGAGGGCAGCGGCCTAGTGCGAACAGCCACCACCCGGCGGGGCAGGGGTAGGGCCCCCGCGCTGGGAAAACCCTTGGGGGGGCCCGTTCACGGTCGGTTCTACGGTCTGCGAAATTTTTGCTGCAAAATCGCGCAACTCTGCGCAACGCGGCGCGAATCAGCTTCCCTCGCGTTAGCTCTGAAAAACAGGCTGCGCAACGTCCTGAAAAGCCGCGCAAAAAGGCTTGCTTGAATTATGAGTCCCCTGCTCTAACCGCTGAGCTACAGGCCCGCGTTGTTTCCAAATCTAATCATGCGAATCGCTGATGACCAACCCCGAATGCGTTCGGGGCTGCTCTAACCGCTCAGCCACAGGCCCAGCGCGCGCTGACCCGCGAACATTCAACACCAAACGTCGAACGTCCAAACTTTTTGCTTTCTTCCACGCAACTTCGCGCGGAATGACATAGCTGGTTTGATAAAATTTCGGATTGCGCATCGCCGATCCCCGATTTGGGATAGTGCAGTGGTTCGCGGAATTGTCAGAACAATTGAGATCGCATTTCTCAGTGCACTGATTCTGGCGACCCGCTGCGCGAATTATCAGGAGGTCTTTGTCGGCGGGAACATTTACTTTGCCGATGCGGATTGCTACGCGCGAATGAGGCGCGTCAAGATGTGCGCAGAAAATCCCGGGTTAATCGTGCGGCATCATGATTTTGAAAATTTTCCGCAGGGGACAACGCCACATACGACTGCGCCGTTCGATTATCTGATTCTCGCATTATCCTTGATAATCGTTGCGGCCCGCCCGCTGGTCGCGCCATACCATCTCGATTTAGCGGGAGCGCTGATTTCGCCGCTGCTTGCGCTGTTTGGCGGCTGGTTTCTGTGGTGGTGGTCGCGTCGGATGGGATTCCGATATCGCTGGGTGGCGCTGATTCTGTACGCAATCAGCCCGATTCTTGTTCACGGGACCGAGCTTGGCCGCCCCGATCATCAATCGTTATTGATCCTGCTGGTGACGATCGCGATTTGCGCAGAGTGGGGCTTGCAAATAAAAGCAGCCGACACGGCTGCCTCTACAGATCGCGGCACATGGAGCATCGTGAGCGGAGCCGCGTGGGCACTGGCGATCTGGGTATCGGCTTACGAGCCGCTCATTCTGTTCGCGCTTGTAACGGTCACGATTTTTCTGATGAATCGCCGAGCGCTCTTGGCGCGCGATCGTCGGGCGGGATGGATTTGGTTCGCCGCGATCATTGTAATCGCGCTTCTAATTGAGCGACGCGTTCCATCGATCGCGATCTTTCAATCAAACCAGAGTTTTGAAAACTGGGCGCGCACGATTGGCGAACTCGCGCACCTGTCGCCGGTAAATCCAGTCTGGCTGCGTTGGTGCGGATTTCTGCTTTTGGTCGCGCCGTTTTTGATTTGGATGAACGCTAAAACGAAAAAAGACGGCGCGCAGGGACTGCACGCCCTACCGGTTTATGTGCTTTTGATCGCCACCTATGTTCTGACGATTTGGCAGGTGCGCTGGGCATACTTTTCTGTGTTGATTTTTGCGCTCGCGCTTCCGGCGTTGCTGGCGCCAATCAAGTCGCGCACAGCAGTCTGGATCGTGTTTGTCTTGTCGATCTTCCCGATCCTGCGCGACTGGGATCAGAAGCTTTGGCCGAACGAAGAGCGATTGATGAGTCGCATGGAAAAACGAATTGAATCGGCGCAGATTCGAGAGCTTGCGCTCAGTTTGCGATCGTCAGAGGTGCAACCGTTTCTCGCTCCGTGGTGGCTTTCGCCTTCGATCGCGTATTGGTCCGACCAGCCCGGCGTTGCGGGCAGTTCGCATGAAAGTCTTAATGGGATCGAGGACAGCGCGCGATTTTTTCTTTCGGAGGATTTGCCACAGGCGCGCGAGATTCTCCGGAAACGCCGAGCAGCATGGGTTTTTGCGTACGATTCCGAACGGTTGGCACAAAACTCCGCGGCCATCGTGAACGAGCGAGTGCCCCCTCACCCCCTATGTCGGGTGTTGGATCGAACGCCGAACCAGGCGCCGCGGTTCCTGATATTTTTCGCGCAAAACGCGGCCTGCAAGCTCTACCGGGTGAATGCTGAACGATAAAAGGACAAAAAACTTTTCGCTTAGAAAAGAGAATCCGTTGACAGGCATCGACGAGTGTCACATTACTATCGGATGCTCAAAAGATTCGTCCCGCAAAGGCCGGCGCCGCCGATTCGAGAAGAACCGCGGAATCCGGTTCCCGATGACAATAATCATTTTGCGAGTCGAGAAGAACCAGCATTAACACCAACCATAAACGATAATCCAAATCCAAAACCTAATCCTATGGCAGATCACGGAGGCAAAGACATCCTTTCGAGCGATGTCGAAATCAAAGGCTCGATCAAGTTCCAAAAAGAACTGCTCATCGACGGGAAAGTCGAAGGAGACATTAACTCTGACGGCGTTTTGACAGTCGGTGAAAACGCTGAGATTCGGGGCGAAATCAAAACCAAATCGATCACCGTCTATGGCAAGGTGCACGGTAATATCACCGTTTCCGAGCGCTGCGAGCTAAAATCCAAATGCGTTTTGCAGGGCGATCTCAAGGCAGTGCGTCTTGTAATTGAAGAAGGCGCAACTTTTATCGGAAAATCGGAAGTCACCACTGGAGCCGTCAAAGCCGCACCGCGGCCTGAAGTTGTGCGATCCAGTGAGCCGATCAAGGGGGCATTCGGAGCGCGCGCGTAAAAGAAAGCTTCCGGCAAACATCCAGTGGCCAACCCGTCGCCTGCAAAAGTCAGTGCGGAATGTCCACACTGCGGGTTCAAGCAGATGGAATACGCAGCGGCGAAAAGTTCGATCTGCCGGCAGTGCGGCCGTTCCTTTTCTCCTTTCGGGCCGAAACCCGGTCTGAAGCTGAGGAATACGGAAGAAGCGCCTGCGCAAGAGACTTCCTCTTCCATCTTTGGCAGATTCGAGGATTTTTGGAAGCGGCAAACCACTTCTGTCATCGAGTGTTTCGACTGTAAACGAAGACAACAGGTCTCTGGCGCAGCGAGTTCAACAATCTGTCCCTCATGCAGCGCGCACATTGATTTGCGCGACTACAAGATCACCAGCGGGTTCAGCCGAAGTATTCGCACCCGCGGGAACGTGCACCTATCCGGCAGGGGCGATCTCGGCAGCAGCAGCGTGGTTTGCAGATCGGCTTTGATCGAAGGGAGACTGCGGGGAAACCTGCACTGTGACGATACTGCGACCATCAATTACTCAGGCAAAATTCCCGGCCGAATCAGTGGTCGACACATAGTGGTGGATCGCAAAGCTGATATTCACTGCTTTCGAACCGTGCGGGCGGAGAACATTGAAATCAAAGGTAGGATGTCAGGAGAGATCATCGCTCAAACGGTCACGGTGCATAAGAGGGGTTGCCTGGAAGGAGACGTCACAGCACGCGCCATCAGTGTGGAAAAAGGCGGGATGTTTTCCGGCCAACTCGCGATCGGTCAGATCGGTCTGACACAAGGAGAATTGCTCGGGCAACCAGAGGCGACAGCTTCGCCCAACACCGAGTCCAAGTTCCCAGATCCGGTTGCGCAACCGCTGCCGGCAACGTAGCGGCGATCGGCTTCAATGCGAAGACTGCATCCACGCAGTCCGTACGAGAGACTCGGCGGTTATGTGCATCTGCCGCGTTTAATCGATAAGGCGAGGCTGCACCGCAAAGGTTTGCTTGACGGTTACAACTACAAAACGGTTGGGTTCGACAAACATTTGCTCGCGTTTCTCAAAATCGACGGCGACGCGTTCGAAGAGGCGGCTAACAAACTGGAAAATGACGAGGCAATTTTGGACTGGGTGCAGAAAAACGGTGCCGAACATTCGACCGAATCGATCGAACAATGGAATGAGGCGATGATTTCGCGTCACCCGGATACGGCCGCCAAAAAAGCACGTTTCGTGCATTTTCTTAAAGAAGCCGGCGGTGCAGACCGTAAGGATATTCGGACCTATTTCGACCTGATCGAATTTGATGAAGGACGCCTGAAATGAGCGCGAAGAGCAGAGAGCATAGGGCTCCCGGCCGCTTCGCGCTTAGCCCTTCGCCCTTGGCTCGGCGCCGCTAAGAACCTTATCTGCGTTCTCCAGCGTTTCCTTGCTTCCAATGTCGAGCCAGTGGCCTTTGATCTGGAATGTCTTCACCGGTTTCCGCGGGTACAGCCACTGCACAAAACGGCCGGGCTGATCCGCATTGTTCCCGTCAGCCAGATACGTGCCCAAAAGCGAGAGAACCGCTGGCGAGTAATAGTACAGAGCGATCGCAGCGAGCGTTCCCTGCGGTTTTTGCGGTTTTTCCTCAAACCGGGTGATGATTCCTTCCGTATCAACGGTGATGTTTCCGTATTTTTTGATCGCTTCAATATCGCCAACGTCGTAGACGGCGACGGTTACTTCGGTGTCCTTGGCGCCGGCGACAAAATCTGCCAGTGAATCGGTGAACAGGTTATCCCCGGCGGCGATTAACAAGCTGCTTTTGGACAGGTTCTCTTTGCTGACAACAAAATCGATATCTCCAATTGCGCCCAGCTTGTCTTGGTCGCTGGTAGAACCGTCGTTGACGACCTTGAATTTAAATTCGGGATGGCGTTTCTGATACGATTGACTCCACGCTTGGAAATCCGCTGCGAATTTGTCGTTCGTCACCACATAAATCGTTTCCAGGTCGGGAATGCCCGCGAGATTGTCCACCAGCCATTGAATGATTGGTTTGCCCCCGACTGCGAGCAACGGTTTCGCTTTATTCAGCGTCAACGGGTACAGGCGGGTGGCGTATCCGGCAGCGAGGATCAGAATGTTCATGAGACCAAAGGAGTTCGCAGCGAAGCAGGGAAACGCTCGTGTTTTCTCTACGGTTGTGCCGAGCCTCCGAGAATCGCATTCTTCAGATGCTGCTGAATGGTCCGGATCCGGTGTGAATCAGTGATCTTTCCATGACTTGAACCGTTCGCGACGTACAACGTATCAATGGCCGCGCCTGCCTGGGTGTTAATCCGAGAAAGCGGGATCAAAACATTTTCCCGATCGAGGCAGCTCAGCACATCGTAAAGCAATCCGATACGGTCCGGCGCTTGAAACTCAAGAAGCGTGTAAGTCGGATGAGTTTCGTTGTCGATAGCGATCCGCGTCGGAAATTCAAATCCCACTGCGGTAGGCCGGCTCGAGCCCCTCGCCTTTTCGATCAGCGGGACAAAATCGAAGCTCTCCTCTTGGAGTGCCCGACATAAAGTCTGTTCTACAAGCTCGAAATCGCGCGGGTGCGAAACAGGCTGCGCTTTCGTGTCGCACACGCGGAACACCCCAATCACCGCGTTATCGGCGCGCGGAAAAATATCGGCGGTCAAAATGTTCAGCGGGACAACGGAAAAGGAGCCCGCGACTTTTGCCAGGAGGCGTTCGCGCTCCCACGTGCAGAAGGTCATAACGGTGTGCCCCTGCTCTGGCACGATCTTCCATTTTACTGCCGCAGCGAGTGGAAATTCTCTCGCATTGGAAACCTTCTCCAGAAATGACCGAAACAATTTCACGTGCTCGACGATTTCCGGCACATCGGTCGCGCGGAAATAATGATCGGGCATGGACTCAAAATGCGCCTCGATCTCCTCTGCATAATCCGGTGAAAGCTTCTCAGCGACAGATGCACGCAAGGTTTCACGCGCGATTCTGGTTTGTTCGTAATAGGATTTCCGGTCGGCAAGGTAACGTGAGGTTTGGTGAAACAGTTGCCACACCAGCGACTCTTTCCAATCTGACCACGCTTCGGCGCTCGTGCCCTGGCCATCGGCAAGGGTAAGCAGCATGAGGACGTCGAGGTTTTTCTGGTCTTTCACGATCTGCGCAAATTCCATCACCGTGGCCGGATCATCCAGGTTCCTCTGCTGCGCCATCTTGGATAAGGTGAGATGATGATCGACCAGCAGGATCAGCGATTTCCGCTGCTCGGGTGATAATTGCAGACGGGAGGCGACGCGCTGGGCAAATAAGGCGCTCGCTTCGGAGTGCGGCCGGCCGACTGCCTTTCCACTGTCGTGCAAGAGAAGTGCCAGATAGATGACCAGCGGGTCCGCCAGTTGCTCAAACAGTTTGCGGTAATGAATCAGCTTCGGATCATCGGTCTCTTTCAGTGCATCAAGTTTGTCGATGCATACGAGCGTGTGCTCGTCGGCGGTGTACCGGTGCAAAAACTCATGCTGCACCAGACAGGTGAGCTGCCCAAATTCGGGAATGTAACGGCCAAGAAAATCGGCACGATGCATCATTCGCAGGATGCGCCCCACCCTGCCTTTTTGAGACAGAATCGATTTGAAAATCATACGCGGCCCGCATGCATACTGATACGTCCGGGTCACGTGACGCAGGTTTCTGCTCAACAAGTCTTCCATTTCCGGGCTAAGATCGAGATCGCGTTCCTGAGCGAGTTCAAAAGCGCGCATCATCTGCTCAGGGTCGTTACGAAACACATCGCGACGCGCCGGATGCAGTTGTTTGTTACGGACAAAGAAAGAGTCACCAATGGGAGTTTTATGAGCTCGCACTAGTGGAAGAAAACTGAAAAGCGCGCGAGTCTTGCTGGTAACATGTCCACTTACAAATTGCTCGGTTATACGCTCCGTGACCCGCAGGATATTCCGCGTGTGGTAGTAGTAGTCGCGCATAAGCGCTTCGCTGCGGAGCTGCCCTTTTCGAGGCGAATAACCGAGCCGAGTCGCGATTTGTTCCTGCAAATTAAGATGCAGAATGTCGGTGGCGCGCCCGGTCGCATAGTGCAAGTCTGTGCGCAAGCGCAGAAGAAAATCGTACGCCCTCTCTATCCGGCGTTGGTCGCTTTCGCTCAACCAATCCTTACCAACGAGCTGGTTTGTGCTGAGCGAACCCTCTTTAAAGTAGGTGATCCAAAGGAGATTTTGATAATCGCGCAATCCACCACAGCCGCTCTTTAGATTGGGCTCCTGGAGATAAACACTGTCACCAAATCTCTTGTGCCGGGCTACCTGATCCTGCATACGCATCTCGACGTAGTCCCGTTCGTGGCCGACGACACATTTTGAGCGAAACTGTCTCCGAAACTCTTGCGCCAGCTCTGCGTCGCCGGCGAGAAATCTCGCTTCCAGCATGGCAGTCTTTGTTCGCATGTCGCTGTTGGCCTGGGCGATGGCTTCTTTGATCGAACGCGTGGAGTGTCCCACTTTGAATCCGCTATCCCACAAGAGGTATAAGATTTGGTTTACCATCTCTTCAAGGCGCGGCGAAACTTCGGCGCCTTGTCGGTGCAAGAGCATGACGTCAACGTCACTAAACGGATTCAGCTCGCCTCGGCCATATCCGCCAAGAGCAATCAGAGCCAGAGCAGCGTCAGACTTGCCATTTCCGCGACCCGCGCTGGACGACGCGGCACCGAAAACGTATCGCAACAAAACGTCGACCAGTTCGGCGCGACGTGCACAGCTCTGGCGCCCGCCATCGCCGGCTTGGTGCCCCAGGCGCAAGCGGTGTTCTTCAACCTTGAGAAATTTTTTGTAGTTCGGAAGCACTTCCGTCGGACGCCTCATTCCTGTAGGGGCAAGGCGGCTTTCGGCGTGCGCCAGAACTTTTTCCAGCTCTCGAGATCCTTTCATCGCGCTCTTGAGGTGCGAAACAATTTAGAGTCGGAAACCTAAAAGCCAAAATCTGCACTTTGCCGCAACAGGGCACCGTATTCTGTGCCGTTTTCCATAAATGGCACTGTCATGTTGAGCGAAAGCGAAACATCTCTGATTACCTCTATCCGCTTGAGCTAAAATTGATCCGAGATTCTTCGCTTCGCTCAGAATGACACCCGAGGGAATTTGATGCGAGAGGCCCGTTTCTCCTGCGCTGTACCGGCTCAGTATTTCACAAAAGATGTGACCGGTGTCGGCTCGAGTTGTTTTCGGCCGTGAAGAGATTGCAGCTCAATTAGAAATTGCGCTTCGAGGAGGTTCGCGCCGGATTTGCGGATGAGCACAGCCGCCGCAGCCGAGGTTCCTCCGGTCGCCAGCAGATCGTCCACCAGCACCACTCGCTCGCCCGCTGTCATGGCGTCGGTGTGCATTTCCATTTCCGCCTCACCGTACTCGAGCGAATACTTCGCAGCCTCGGTCATGTAAGGGAGCTTGCCGCGTTTCCGGATCGGTATGAAACCAATACCCAGTTCGTATGCCACGGCCGATCCGAAAAGGAAACCACGTGCATCGATGCCGACGATTTTGTCGACTTTTCTCCCTCTGCAACGCTCCAGGAACAAATCAATCGATGCCCGAAACAAGACGGGGTCACTCAAAACCGGTGTGATGTCTTTAAACACGATCCCTTTCTTTGGAAAATCGGGCACGTCGCGAACCGCGTCGCGAAGCTGTTGAACGATTCCTGAGGCCACCGGCGCGAACGCTAACGGTTCGGGATAAAAACGTCAATCATGACCCAGCCGGTAGATTTCGTTAGGCTCTGGTTCCCTTCCTTCGCGAGCAGCTACGACACAGTCAACGCAATGTTGCTCAATGAATTCCTGAAGAAACATCGCAAGGCCAAGGAAATGCAGAACGCGCTCGGCGCTCTCACCATAGAGTTGGAAGAACAAGCGGCACAAATTAAAAAAGTCAGTGCTCGAGCTGAACAAATCCGCTCCGAATTAGTCGCCCACAATCGCTAATCTCCGATCAAACTGCCTGCGGTTTATAGTGCTCGCCACCCAACGTGGCGGGCACTATTGCATAATTGCCAATTCGGGGCGGCAATCTAAAATAAGCCGTCCCAGTGGATCGTTATCTTCTTATTGCTTCGACTGTTTGTTTTCTGACCGCGGTTGTACACACGGTCATCGAGTTGCGTGCAAAAATGTTTCGCCCGCTGCGGTTCAATTTTTTCGCAATCGGACTGGGCTTTATTTTCCAGACGGCCTTTTTGTCGGTCCGCGGCCATGAATTGGGACGTTGTCCGATTACAAATCTTTTTGAGGTTTTTGTCTTTCTCGCGTGGTCGGTGGCTTTGATCTATATGCTGGTGGGCCCGGCGTATCGTCTTTCGCTTATGGGAGCATTCACCGCCCCGCTGGTATTGTTGCTCCAAGGTTTTGCCCTCATTGCGCCGATCGATGTACGGCGCCCCGCGCAATTCTCCGCGAATTCCTGGCTGGAATTTCACGCATCGATTTCCCTGATAGCCTATGGTGCGTTCGCGCTCGCTTGCATCGCCGGCGTGATGTATCTCCTGCAGGAGCGCCAACTCAAGACACACCAGTTGCATTCGATTTTTTATCATCTGCCGCCGCTAACAAATCTATTCGCGGCGATCACACGCCTGCTGTGGTGGGGCTTCGTGCTTTACACGGTAGGAATCGTGACAGGGTTTTTTACCGGACATCCCCTGCCCCGCACTCAAGTCGTGGCCGCGATTGCGCTTTGGTTGCTTTACGCGGCGATCTTGCAAGCCCGACATTTAAAATGGCTCGCGCCAAAACGTGTGGCCGCGTTATGCATTGTCGGCTTTAGCGCTGCTTTAGCGCTTCTGTGGGGAATCACATTCACCGCAGAGCTGTATCCCATGCCATGAACCTTTTCTGCATCGGATTGAGTCATCACACCGCGAACGTAGCGACGCGTGAGCAGTTGGTTGGCAACGCCACGGCTGAATCGATCGTGCACAACGCGGCTTGCGCCGAGGCGTTGCTGCTGGCGACGTGTAACCGCGTGGAGGTTTACGCAGTCTCAGACAACCGTGTGTCGACTGATGAAATTGCGCGTCGCCTGGTAGGTGAGACGAGTAGCGACCCGCATTACGCGCCTCCGTTTTATCGATACGAGGACAACAAATGCGTGCAGCATCTTTTCCGGGTCGCCTCCGGGCTCGATTCAATGGTCGTAGGCGAGAGCGAGATACTCGGCCAGGCAAAGAAGGCGTACGAATCGGCGAGAACATCCGGAGCGGTCGGTCCATACTTGCATCGTTTGTTTCAGCGCGCCTTTCGCGTAGCGAAGCAGGTGCGCACGCACACCGATATTGCGCGCGGCGCGGTCTCGGTCGGTTCTGTCGCGGTCGAATTAGCCCAAAGAATTTTTGGCAAATTAAGCGAGTGCAAGGTGCTTGTGCTCGGTGCAGGTGAAACCAGCGAGCGCACGGCCCGCGCGCTTGTCTCGCGCGGCGTCACCGATCTTCGAGTTAGCAATCGCTCGCTCGACCGCGCGTGCGAACTGGCGCAGACCGTAGGTGGCCGGGCGGTGCCGTTCGACGATTGGACGACGCAATGCCGTGAGATCGACATTCTGCTCACATCAACGGCGTCGGAGACGCCCTTACTGAGGTCCGAAATACTCGCACCGATGCTGCGCGAGCGTTTGGATCGCCCGCTTTTCATCATCGATATCGCTGTTCCCCGCGATGTCGAGCCGGACGTAAACGAAATGGAAGGCGTTTATCTTTACGACATCGATTCAATACGCTCCGTCGCGGAACAATCGCTGGCGTTGCGACGGCAGCAGGTCGCCGCAGCCGAGGCGATCATCGCCGATCACGTGACAGAGTTCGTCGATTCAATGTTAGGTGGCTTAAGTCGTGTCTCCCAGACCAGCGAGCATCCTTCGCTCGGAGAAACCTCCCTTCGCGTATCTGAGCTGTAGCGGCGGTCTATGACCGCCGGAAATCAAAAGCAGCGCCTGCGTCGCTTTGAGTCAGTGTTCGTGCGAATCGCCAATCTATTTCGTAACAGCATGTACCGAGGCACGACGAAAGCTGCTTTCGAGCGCAGCAGTGAATGAAACCTTTCTGCACTTTGCACAACAAGGTTTTCGGTATGGCGCATGGGTCGGGGCTTACGTAATCATGCCGGATCATTTCTACCTGTTTGTAGCGACTGATAACGAGAAGGTCACACTGTCTGAATGGATGAAGTCATTGAAGAATACGATCTCGAAAACTCTGTGCCTGAGTGGAGTGGATGCGCCGCATTGACAGAAGACGTTCTTCGATCACTTGCTCCGGAGCACCGAATCCTATTCAGAGAAATGGAACTACGTTCGAAAGAATCCCGTGCGAGCGGACGTTGTCCAGAAAGCGGAGCAGTGGCCATTTATGGGCGACGTCTTTCGATTGGAATATCACTCGGAGTAATGCGTCATCGGCGGTCATAGACACCCGCTACAGAGCAGATTATGAAAACTCGAAAATTCATCCTCGGCACACGCGGCAGCGAGCTCGCGCGAACACAGGCCCGGCTTGTTGAGAAAGCGATTCAACAAGTGGAGGCGGGTATAGCCATTGAGACCAAAATTATCGTAACATCAGGTGACGATGCAAAACTTGTGGATCCGCGTGCGGGCCGGAAGGGGTTGTTCACGGCCGAAATCGAGCGAGCGCTTCTCGCCTGTGAGGTGGATGTGGCGGTTCATAGCGCAAAGGACTTGCCGAGTGAAACCAATCCGGGCGCACAAATTGCGGCGGTTCTTCCTCGGGCATCTGTGGACGACGCGCTCGTTTCAAAACATGCGCGCGGTCTCACCTCCATTCCCCGTGGCGGGACGGTGGCAACCGGTAGTGTACGAAGGATACGTCAGCTGCAGTGGAAACGCCCAGATCTCAAACTCGTTGATCTTCGCGGCAACGTGCCCACCCGGCTGCGAAAACTCGCCACCAACCAGTGGGACGCCATCGTGTTAGCTCGCGCGGGACTGGAACGCCTCGGTTTTTCCCCAACCAGCAATGAACTCAGCTTTGATGGGAGTCAGTTTTTTCTTGAGATCCTTCCCCGCGAAACCTTTCTGCCAGCCGGCGGTCAGGGCATCATTGCTCTCCAAATTCGCGCCGACGATCAAAGCACAAAGGCTGTGCTCGATCCGATAAACAACCGAGAAACGTTGCTTTGTCTTAAGGCGGAGCGAGAATTTCTGCGCCAACTGCATGCGGATTGCAATTTCCCAGTGGGCGTTCTTGCTAATATTGACAATGGCAAAATGAAAATTCGAGCACAGGTTTTCCTCGCTGAATCACCGGTGCCGCGAGAGGCCGAAGTAGAAGGTGGGTGCGAAGAAGGCACGGCGTTGGCGAAAGAACTGTTGCGACGAATCGAGCGAGAGTGAGCGCATGAGCAAGACCGAGAACAAAAATGGGAAAGTCTATCTGGTGGGTGCCGGGCCAGGCGATCTTGGGCTCGTCACACTGCGCGCAAAAGAGTGCATCGAGACCGCGGATGTGATCGTTTACGATCATCTGGTAAATCCAGACATGCTCGGTTGGGCGCGAGATGACGCAGAAATCATCTATGCTGGGAAACAGCCGAGCGAAAGCCGGACTCAACAGGAAATCAACTCGCTGCTGGTCGACAAGGCGCGCGAAGGTAAGCAGGTCGTCCGGCTAAAGGGCGGCGATCCATTTGTATTCGGCCGGGGCGCCGAAGAAGCGCAGGAGATCGCCGGTGCGGGAATCCCATTTGAAATTGTGCCTGGAATCACTTCGGCCATCGCTGGACCGGCTTATGCAGGCATTCCAATAACGCATCGGGCGCATAACTCACACGTGACATTTTTCACCGGCCACGAAGATCCAACGAAAACAGAAACCGCAATCGATTACGCTGCGCTGGCAAAGCTTGGCGGCACACAAATTATGCTAATGGGCGTGGAGCGTCTGGAAAGCGTCACGAGCCAGATGCTGAAGCACGGCGTGCGCAGCGATTTGCCGGTGGCACTGGTTCGCTGGGCGACAACCGGTCAGCAGCAAACGCTGACGGCCACGCTTTCGACTATCGCGCAAAAAGCTGTGGCTAACGGTTTTGAAGCGCCCGCAGTGGCTGTATTCGGCGATGTTGTTTCGTTGCGTGACAACCTCAACTGGTACGAAAAGCGCCCGCTCCTGGGAAAGAGAATTGTCGTCACGCGAACACGTAAACAGGCAAGCGGACTAAGCAATAAACTCCGCGCACTTGGGGCACAAGTCATCGAACTGCCGACTATCCGGATCGAGCCGCCCACAAATTTGCGCGAATTCGCGGAACTGGTGCAGGACGCACACCTCTACGACTGGATCGTATTCACGAGCGCAAATGGAGTTGAAGCCTTCTTCGACATTTTCTTCAAGCTTTACGGTGATGCGCGCGAAATCGGGGGCGCCCGCATCGCTGCCATCGGACCGGCTACGGCGCAACGTGTGAAGGATTTTCACCTGCACGTCGATCTTCAGCCGGCAGAATTCGTAGCGGAAGCGGTGATGCGCGAGTTCAAAAAACGGGGAAGCATCGAAAATATACGCATCCTTGTCGTGCGCGCCGAAAAGGCCCGAGACGTTCTGCCCAAGGGACTTTCGGCCGCCGGTGCAATCGTGGACGAAGCATTTGCGTATCGCACTGTGCCGGAGACGAGGGACACGAGCGGAGCACAGCGGCAACTCGCGCAGGACGGAGCCGACCTGATCACGTTCACCAGTTCTTCAACCGTGGAGAACTTTTTCGTCCTCGGCCTGCCCTGGCCGAAGGGAATGCGCATCGCAAGCATCGGCCCGATCACGTCGAAGACAGTGCGTGACCAGGGATATAACGTCGATGTCGAGGCGCGCCGACACGATGTCGACGGGCTGGTGCAGGCAATCCGGGAGCTTTTCGAGGAAGGTTAAATTGTTAAAAGAGTCACACGGTTACAACAGCTCGCAGAAATCGCGCTTCGTAACCTGGTAACTCTTTTAACTTTCTCGGTTACGCATTGAATCGGAACTTCATTCGGCCGCGCTTGGCGTTCGCTCTCGCCTTGCGGCGATGCTTTTGCGAAGGCGTCTCGAAAGCACGTAAACGGCGGACCTCGTCGAGAATGCCCTCGGCATCCAGCTTGTTTTTCAGCCGCTTCAATGCGCGGTCGACCGGTTCACCTTTGCGCACAATCACTTCTGGCATCGATAATCACTCTCCTTTGGAAATACTGTAGATCAGTGAGCCCGAGCCTACTCGGCGCAGCCTTGCCCGTCAAATCTAAGCCAAAACGGGACTTTTAACGCGTAATGCATGAGAAGTTTCAATCGTTCGACCGTCGACAGTCAGCAGCGGAACCATAGCGCATTCGCCATTGTGTTTATTCCTGTTTCTACTAAAAAAATGACCGGTCACTCGTCTGGTATGGTTCAAATGAGGGTGGCAAGGTAAACTTCAATATGCAGGACGTGCTTTCGCCAATGATGCAGCAATACCAGCGGCTGCGGAAAAGCATCCCTGCTGATACGCTCCTGATGTTTCGGCTCGGCGATTTCTACGAGATGTTTTTCGACGATGCGAAGGAAGCATCCGGACTGCTGAACGTAGCGCTGACCAAGAGAAATGGGGTACCGATGTGCGGCGTACCTTATCACGCGGCGCACGGGTACGTTCGTCGGTTGATCAAGGCCGGCCGGCGCGTCGCGATTTGCGATCAGATGAGCGAGCCACAGCGCGGCCGCAAAATTGTCGATCGCGAAGTCACGCAGATTATCAGCGCCGGGACGGTAAGCGAACTAAGCTGGCTGGACGCAAAACGCGCAAATTACCTCGGGGCAGTCTATGTCGATAACGGTGTGTTTGGTTTTGCATACGCCGATCTGAGTACCGGCGAATTCCGATTAACCCAGGCGCACAATCAAGAATCGCTGCTCGACCAACTGTCGCGCGTGTCACCAGCCGAACTGCTGATCAGTTCGGAACAGAAAGCGGACATCGGTGAAATCGATCACGCGCTGGAATACGACAGCTATGCGTTTCTACCGGAACAGGCGATCTTTACGTTGTGCGAACATTTCAAGGTGAAATCGCTCGATGGATTCGGTTGCGCGCAGCTGCCCGCGGCAGTCGCTGCGGCCGGGGCGATCGTGCACTACTTGAAACATCAACTGCGGCGCAAGATCGACCATCTCACGTCCCTACGCTGCGACGCACCGGCGGATTACGTCCTGCTCGACTCTGCCACGCAAGCTAACCTCGAGTTAGTCGAATCCCGCGGCGCACGTGACGCGAGCCTGCTAAGCGTTCTGGATCGCAGTATTACGCCGATGGGCGCACGCAAACTGCGCGCCTGGATTTTGCAGCCGTTGCGGGATCTAGCGGAATTGCAGCGACGCCAGCAAAGCATTGCCGACCTTTTGCAGGAGCCCGATTTGCTCGCTTCAATTTGTGCTGAGTTAAAATCCATACGGGACATTGAGCGCGCCGCCGGACGACTGAGCCAGGCGTCCGGCAACGCCCGCGACCTCGTCGCGTTGAAAAGTTCTCTACAGCAAATCCCTTCGCTTAAGCGTGAGCTGGGCAAACTTATTGAGCGGATTGAGTTTGGTAGGGCGAGCTCGCCGAGCCCGCCGGATTCTGTCGAGGCAGCCGTGTCGGCTGCAACCGATTCAACAAAGCACGCGACACGCCTGCCGCTGCAGCTTCAGCGCGAAATTCACGAAATGCCAGCACTTGCTGAGAAGCTGGCCAAAGCTTTGGTCGATGATCCGCCGCTTGCGGTGAAAGAAGGCGGCATTTTCCGAGACGGTTTTCATCCCGACCTTGACGCGCTGCGGCAAGGTTCACGCGATGGAAAAAATTGGGTCAGCCATCTTCAGGAACGCGAGATCGCGGCGACAGGCATCAAATCGCTGAAGGTCCGTTACAATTCCGTGTTCGGCTATTTCATTGAAATTACAAAATCGAATCTCGCGAATGTGCCAGCGCATTACACGCGCAAGCAGACCACGGTGGGCGGTGAACGCTTCGTGACTCCGGAGTTGAAGGAGATAGAAGCAAAAATTCTCGGCGCGGACGAGCGGGCTCACAACCTTGAGTACCAACTATTCCAGAAATTGCGCGACGAGACCTTGCGCGAAATTAAGCCAATCCAGCAGACCGCCGACGCAATCGCTACGCTCGATGTGCTCTGCGCTCTCGCGGAGACGGCGCGACTGTGCCGTTATTGCCGGCCAGAGTTAAACGAATCGCTCCGGCTCATGGTTAAAGATGGGCGCCATCCGGTGCTCGATCAAAACCTGATCGAGGAAAAATTTGTGCCTAACGACACAGAGCTGGACGGCGAAAATATTCGCATGGCTATCGTGACCGGGCCGAACATGGCCGGCAAATCGACCTACATTCGCCAGGTCGCGCTGATCGTGTTGATGGCCCAGATCGGTAGTTTCGTTCCCGCGGAGAGCGCGGAGATTGGCCTGGTGGATCGGATTTTCACGCGGGTCGGTGCCAGCGACGATCTGTCTCGGGGGCAATCGACGTTCATGGTTGAGATGAATGAAACGGCTAATATCATCAACAACGCCACTGGAGGGTCCCTGGTCATACTCGACGAAATCGGCCGCGGCACGTCCACCTTTGACGGCCTCTCCATCGCGTGGAGCGTCGCCGAATTTCTTTACGACAAAATCAAAGCGCGCACCCTGTTCGCTACGCATTATCACGAGCTGACTAAACTCGCCGAGGACCGGAAAGGGATCGGCAACTTAAATGTCGCTGTGCGCGAATGGAACGAGCAGGTTATTTTCCTGCGCAAAATTATCCCCGGCGGCGCGGACAAAAGCTATGGGATCCAAGTGGCTCGCCTCGCCGGTTTACCCAAGGAAATCCTCGATCGCGCCAAAGAAATTCTAGCCCACTTGGAAAATTCAAACCGCACTGAAGCGGAACCAAAGCCGCGAGGAAAGAAATCGACCAAGGCCATGCCGGAATCGCAAAAACCGCAGCTGGATCTATTATAAACGAGCCTTCGCGCCTCTGCACCTTGCACCGCGCCAATGGAACGGCCATTCGAGCGCCCTGACGCATGCGTTCGTTTTTGTGATAAGCTGTCGCGCAATATGGCAGCCAAAACCGAGAAGGAATTGAGCGAGGGGCTGCATGCGCTGTGGCTGAAAGCAGTGGCGGCCATCGAGCTGCGCAATTTCGATTATGCGATCTCTCTGTTGCAGGGAATCCTTAAACAGGAGCCAGAATTTCTCACCGGCCGCCAACTGCTGCGACGAGCGGAGGTCACAAAAACCAAATCGGCCAGGAAAAGTTTCTTCAAAATCTCCACCGCGCCCATCGGCGTGATGAAGGCGCAGCGAGAAATCAAAAAGGATCCGAAACGCGCGGTGGAACTGCTGGAGGAAGTTTTGGAAGCGGAACCTTACAATCACCAGGCAAATCTTTTTCTGAAGGAAGCCGCGCTCGCCGCCGGTTGGCCTGAGATTGGAGTTTTCGCTCTGCGGACCCTGCTCGAAGCAAACCCCCGCGACGTGAAAGTGCTAGGCGCGCTGGGTCGTTTGTACCACGAGATCGGGGACCACGAGAACGAGGTGGAGACATACAATCAAATCACGGCAATCAACCCGCTCGATGCCCAGGCGCTTCGTCTAGGCAAAGACGCCTCGGCACGCGCTTCGATGAAGCAAGGCGGTTGGACGCAGGCTGAAAGTTATCGCGACCTGATCAAAAACAAAGAGGAAGCGATTTCACTCGAGCAACAGAACCGGATCCGGCTTACCGGTGAAGCACTCGAGCAACAGATTGCCGAGACTTACGCGCGTCACCAGGCGGAGCCGGAAAACCTGGACTTTGCGCGACGCCTCGGCGCATTGAATGAGCAAAAGGATAATCTCGAGTCGGCCATTCGCTGGTATCAATATGCTGCCGACCTGACCAAAGGCGGAGACATTGCATTACTTCGGAAGATTTCCGACTTGAAGGTCAAATGCCTCGAGCGTGAGATTGCTGCGCTTGAGGAATTTCTCACGACCTGCAATGCGGGAGACGAACGGTTTGCGGAAAAATCCGAGCACCTGCGCGCCGCCAAAATCAAGCGCGCAGAAATCCTCATCGTCGACGCACAAGAGCGGGTGGCGCGGAATCCGACCGACCTGCAGCTCCGGTTTGAACTCGGTGAGAACCTTTTCACTGCCGGGCGTTTGCGTGAGGCTGTGCCGGATTTGCAGCGCGCGCGACAAAATCCGCACGCCCGCTTGAAAGCGATGAACCTCCTGGGTCGCTGTTATGCCGATCTCGGAATGCTCGATCTCGCAGTGAAGCAACTGGAGGAAGGGTCACAGGAGATTTCATCGATGGACGCGATGAAGAAGGAAATCGTCTATAACCTCGGACTTGTTTACGAGCGGATGGGTGACGTGGAAAAATCGCTCGGATGCATGAAGCAGATTTACGAAGTCGATTACGGGTACCGGGACGTGGCCCACCGCGTTGAAAGCTCGTACGAACGAAATATCTCAGGAGCGTAGAGCGCACGACGCAGACCCCGGAGACACGAACGGTAATTCCTTCGCGTCCAATCAGCCGTCCGCTTTCGATTCTTAATGGGCTGGGAGATTTCCCGGCACGTGTCAACTAAAGGAAACCATGAAAATCAAAATTGTTTCGCAGTTATGTATCCTTGCCCTGGCGATCGGGGCGATGGGCCTGGCCGGAGCAGCCAGAGCGGAGACCAGTGCAGCCGGCGATAGTTCGTCTTTAAGCGCTAAAGACAAGACATTCATGAAAAAAGCCGCGAAAGGCGGAATGCTGGAAGTCACGCTGGGGAAATTGGCTGAACAAGACGCGCAAAGCGCGGATGTAAAATCGTTCGGCAACCGCATGGTTACCGACCACGGCAAAGCCAACGATGAGCTGAAGTCCATCGCTTCGAAAAAAGGAGTCCAACTTCCCAGCAAAGAGCCGAGCGGTAAATGGACGTCAGACAAGGCTTACATGGAGGCAATGGTCAAGGATCACGAAAAGGACCTGGCTGAATTCAAGGAGGAAGCAAACAGTGGGAGCGATCCTGACGTGAAGAAGTTTGCGGACGATACAGCCAAGATGATCCAGGAGCATCTCGACCTCGCGAAAGAGACCCAGGGAAAGCTGAAATAAGATAAACGCTGATGGCACGATGAGGCACGCCTTAAAAGGCGTGCCGCATTTTCGTCGATAGTTTGACATCGCGGCTTCGTAGCTGGGGTGCCAATAAGGTCGCACTGATAAGCCGCTAGAACGGCTGTTCGCGTTTTCCAGATTTGCACTGGGCTGAAGCCCAGTGTTAATGGAATCCACTTCTTTTCATTCGTGCGCAAAACCAAAATCATCTGCACACTCGGCCCCGCTACCGAGACCGCCGGGACCATCAGGAAGCTTATTGAAAAAGGCGCTGACGTTTTCCGCTTGAATATGAGCCACGCGACTCACGAATGGGTACGTCAGATTGTGCCGCGGATCCGCAGCCTGGCTCGAAAGGCTGGCCGGCCTGTCGCACTTCTGCTCGACACACAGGGTCCGGCCATTCGAACCGGCGATCTGAAAACGAATATCCATCTGAAGCCGGGTGACATTCTGGAGTTCACAGTGCGCGACGCGAAAGCCAAGGCGCCTAATTCGGTGGACGTAAATTATCCCGGATTCGTGGAAGACGTGGCGGTTGGCAACACGATTTTGGTCGATAATGGCTTGATCAAATTGGTCGTGCTAGAAAAAGGGCGAGATCGGGTGCGCACCAAGGTCTTGACGCCTGCTGTGCTCGGTTCGCGACGTCATATTAACCTGCCTGGCATTCATGTGAATCTGCCGGCGCTCACTGAAAAGGACATCGCCGACGTTGCGCTAGGCACAGAGCTTGGAGTCGATTTTGTCGCGCTGAGTTTTGTGCGGGAAAAACGCGATATAGAACAACTGCGTCGACTCTTGGTGAAGAGAAACAGCAAGGCGCAGATCGTGGCAAAAATCGAGGATCAGCTCGCGGTCCGCTCGATCGAGGAGATGATCGAATGCGCCGATGTGATCATGGTCGCGCGTGGCGATTTGGGAATCGAATGTCCAATCGAAGAGCTGCCGATCATCCAGCGACGAATCGTGAAAAAATGCATTCGTTTGGGCAAGCCCGTCATCGTTGCCACCCAATTGCTGGAATCGATGATCACAAATCCGCTGCCTACGCGTGCCGAGATCACGGACGTCGCCAACGTCGTCTTCGAACAGGCGGACGCTCTCATGCTGAGTGCTGAAACAGCGATTGGCCGCTACCCGGTGGAATGTGTCGAAGTTCTCAAGCGCGTGGCGATGCGCATCGAGCGAAGCGGCGGCGCTGGTTATGCTAAAGACGCGCTGCTCGAAAATGTTCGGCAGAAAACGGTGGCTTCAGCCGTTATGTTGGCAGACTCGCTGCCGGATTCGAAGCTGGTCGTGTTTACGTTACGCGGCAGGATGGCGCATTACACTTCGAATCTGCGACCGCAGCGCGCCCCGATCTTTGCGTTCACTCCCAACGAAGAAGTTTATCGTCAACTGGCGCTTTGCTGGGGAGTTTTGCCCTTTCGGATCGACTTCCGCAGAAACGCGGATGAAACTATTGCTTCAGCCGAGAAATTTCTGCGCAGGAACAAATTGGCTGCGTCCGGTAACCGCATGGTGATTGTCAGCGACGTGACCATGGGCCGCGCAATGATTGATTCGATTCAACTGCGCGTTCTGGAATGATTGCGGCCTGATTGCTAGGGCGGGCAGTCCTCTGCCCGCCGCTTGGAATCGACAAAATCGGCGCGCACGGAGTGACGCGCCCTACGTAAAACAAAACACGCGGACATTTCCGTCCGCGCGTCTGACAACCTGAACGTCGGTCGAATTTAAGCTTCCACCGGCAGTTCGACGTCCACCGGGCGCTCTTTTTTAGCCAGCGCGCGGCGGAGTTTTGAGAGCGCAATGTTTTGCAACTGCCGAATGCGCTCCCGGGTGACACCGAATTTTTTGCCGACTTCCTCGAGGGTCTTAGGTTTGCCGCCGTCCAGACCGAAGCGCTGGAAGATGATTTTCTTCTCGCGATCATCCAGGACGTCCAAAAGACCGCCGACCTCATTGCGCAGGTTCTTGTCCCGCAATAATTCAAACGGCGTCTGCGCGTCCTCGTCGCCGACGATTTCGCCAAACTCGGTCGAATCATCGTCACTGATCGGAGCATCGAGTGACGCCGGACGGATCGATACAGTCTTGAGTTGCGAAACTTTCCCGCTCGCGATACCGATCTCATCGCCCAACTCATCGTCGGTAGGCTCGCGTCCAAGCTCTTCACTCATTTGGAGAGAAACGCGGCGCATCTTGGAAATTTTGTCCACGAGATGCACAGGCAGACGGATCGTCTTACTCTGGTTCGCCAAGGCCCGCTTTATTGATTGCTTGATCCACCATGCGGCATAAGTGCTTAGCTTTCCGCCCTTTGCCGGATCGAACCGCTCGACTGCCTTCATCAGGCCAATGTTGCCCTCGGAGATCAAATCGAGAAGAGGCAGACCAAGATTCGCGTAGTCGTGCGCGATCTTCACCACCAGACGCAAATTGGACCGGATCATCAGCGCGCGCGCTTCGCGATCGCCCTTCTTAATCTTAGCGGCCAGCTCGATCTCCTGCTCCGGCGTCAACAACGGGATTTGCCCGATCTCGCGGAGGTAAATCTTAATTCCGGTATCGCTATCTTCAGCAGCCATATAACTCTTTTTCATCGTTCATTTGGGGAGATTGAATGGAGAACTTCCCGTAAATAATATTCGTCGATGCCTCGTTGATCACGCGTTGTAGCACCCCAAGAAGTATTTAACAAGGTTAAATATTCGAATTTGTGACACTCGCTGGCCGTCTATCGTTCAATCTTTTTTTAGGGGGTTTTACTGGCTCTCACATCAGCGCTCCCTGAAATAACCCTCATATATTTGACCATACTTTGGCCCGTCCGTTGCATCTTAGTTTTGAGGGATTTTTGACGCTTTTCGGCGCAGCGATTTTCTGCCACTGTGACGCTCCAATGCTTGCTAAGATTTACTCCGCTGCAGTTTACGGCGTGGACGCATACGAAGTGGAAATCGAAGTGAACGGCGCCGGCGGCGACCCGGTCATTGTCATCGTGGGACTTCCAGACGCGGCGGTAAAAGAAAGCCGCGATCGCGTTACAACTGCAGTTGCGAATAGCGGTTACTATTGGCCGCGCGGCCGCACAACGATCAACCTGGCCCCTGCCGACATCAAAAAGGAGGGACCAAGCTTCGACTTACCTATTGCCTTGGGAATGATCGCTGTGACTGAGGAACTGGATAGCTCGCCTTTTGAGAATTTCAGTTTTGTCGGCGAACTGGCGCTCGATGGTTCAGTTCGGGCTGTAAAAGGCGTTCTGCCCGTTGCGCTGGAAGCCCGGCGTCGAGGCAAGCGAGCCTTATTTGTTCCGGAAGCAAACGCACGCGAAGCGGCGATGGTCGATAAGATCGATATCTACGGCGTACAGAATTTGCGCCAGACGTTCGCCTTTTTGCGCGGCGAACTCGCACTTCTGCCGACACGCGCTGATCTAAGCAAATTCTTCGCTGCGCATCAAAATTACGACGTCGATTTCAGCGATGTTAAAGGTCAGGGGCACGTCAAACGCGCCATCGAGGTAGCTGTTGCCGGTGGTCACAATGTATTGATGATCGGTCCGCCTGGTTCAGGCAAATCCATGCTGGCTAAACGGATCCCAACGATTATTCCGCCGCTTTCGCTGGATGAGGCAATCGAGACGACGAAGATCCACAGTATCGCTGGTCTGCTCGATACCGAACAATCTTTCGTCTCCACGCGACCTTTCCGCGCGCCGCATCACACCATCAGCGATATCGGTCTGCTCGGCGGCGGCACGTTTCCAAACCCCGGCGAAGTAAGCCTCGCACATAACGGGGTGCTTTTTCTTGACGAGTTGCCGGAATTCAAACGATCGGCATTAGAGGTGATGCGCCAGCCGCTGGAGGACGGAAAAGTCACCGTGTCCCGAGCGGCGGGTAGCGTCACGTTTCCCTCCGAGTTTATGCTGGTGGCCGCGATGAACCCCTGCCCCTGCGGCTACTTCGGTGATCTCAAACGAGAATGCCGCTGCGGCTCTGTGCAAGTACAGCGGTACCGTCAACGCATTTCGGGCCCTTTGCTCGATCGCATCGATCTGCACATTGAAGTGCCTGCCGTTGAATATCGCGATGTCGCCAGCGAACGAGCCGAGGAACCTTCCGATGCCATTCGCGAGCGCATCATCCGCGCCCGGCAAAGCCAGCAGGAACGATTTCGCGACGATCGCAAAGTAAATTGCAACGCGCGCATGGCTACGCGTCAGTTGAAAGAGTGCTGTAAGCTCAGCCAGGATTCCCAGGAACTGATTCGCGTGGCCATGAATGAATTAAACCTAAGCGCCCGCGCGTACGATCGGATCTTAAAAGTCTCGCGGACAATCGCCGATCTCGATGGAAAAACGGAGATTGCACCAGAGCACGTCAGCGAAGCCATCCAATATCGCACCTTCGATCGCACGCTTTGGGTGTGATCTCGCCTGCCCCTTGATCGCTGCACTTTGCACCAGGCTGACGTTTGACATGATAAATTTACATGATAGGCTGAACCGATGGATAAATTGACCACGGTTGTGACCGAGCGCGGCCAGGTTTCCATTCCGGCCAGTATCCGTAAGGAATTGGGATTGAAGTCGGGACAGCCTTTGGTCTGGGAGAAAATTTCCGATCGCGAGTGTTTGGTAAAAGTTCCGCGGAAGAAAGAACCACTGGGCGCAATGGCGATGCTTGGATTTGCCGCGCGATTCCGCGGTGAAAAAGGGCGCCGGACCGCAAATGTCATGGCCGAACTCCGCGAAGGAGAGCGGTAGTGGCGTGGGTTGCTGACACATGTCTGCTAATCGATGTGGCGGAGAACGACCCCGAATTCGGCAGGGATTCGGCTCGGCTCCTGGATCGTAGGCGAGTTGCGGGGCTAGTTCTTGCGCCAGTTTCCTACATTGAACTTGCACCACTATTCAATGGCGTAACCGAAGCGCAAAATGACTTTCTGGAATCCAGCGGTGTGAATTGGACGCACGGTTGGATTTGGCCAGACACGATTGTGGCGTATCGCGCGTGGTACGATTACATACTTAAGCGCCGCGACAGGCGAATCGGCAAACGCCCAATTGCCGACATTTTGATCGGCGCCTTTGCGAATCGGTTCGACGGTTTATTAACGAGAAACACCAAGGATTTTCGCAGCTTCTTTCCTGATCTAACCCTGCAAGAACCGTGAGGTGGGATATACACAATCTCCGGTTCCGGTGACAGCTCGTGCCCAAAGAACTCTCAGGTGCCAGAAACTTTGCCAGATAATTTCTGTGCTGATGTTGCTCAACGGCTGCGGCAGCGGGGATAGCGTGGTCCTCGAAGAGATCGTCGAACAGGTTTACCCGGTCGAGCCTGACACAAACATAACTGTTCAGAATCGCGACGGCGCCGTCATGGTTTACGGCTCATATGCTAAGGAGCTGCGGGTGCGAGCAGTTAAGAAAGCCTATAGCCGCGACCGGTTGAGCCAGATCACAATTGAAGTCTCCAGAACGCCGGGCACTGTTTCAGTCATCACGAAATTTCCTCCGCAGGCAAACTGGACGCTCTCCGATCGGTCGGGCACGGTTGATTACACGATTACTGTCCCGGCGACAGCGAGCATTTCCAAACTGGACCTTCACGCGGGCGAGGTTCTCTTAAACGGTATGCGCGGAAAAGAAGTGCATGCACAGCTGGGCGATGGCCGGATTTTCGCCCACAACTGTTTTACGAACCTGGATGTTACAATGAACCGGGGCACGCTCATGCTCTCCTACGGTTGGTGGGAAAAGGAAAAGTTCTCAACGCAGATAAACGTCGGACAGGGAAACGCTTGGGTCTGGTTGCCCAGCGATGCAGCTTTTCATCTGCTATGCGAGGCTACGCATGGAACGATCGCCAATGATTTCAATGACCTCCCGGTTTCCAACAATCCGGCTGCGGCGGGAGCGAAAATCGATCAGATGGTCAACGGCGGAGGCGCGGCGACAATCCAAATCCGAGTCGACAAAGGAAACATTAAAATCTCGGAGGCCAATCCGTAGAGCCAACGTCATTCGAGCAAGTCGAGAATGGAGCGGCTGGGGAAGCCGCAACGTCGACGTGAAGGCCGGAGGCTGAGCGAACGGGAAGTGAGCGAATCAAATTCCGTAGCCGCGTTCACAGGTGACTCCCCGGGATGTCTCGACATTGCTCGACATGACGACAGTCATCAGCAAATTTGCAACTTGAATCTGAAATCCGAAATTCAAACCTATGCCTTCGTTCGACATCGTCTCAGAAGTAGACAGACAGGAGATCGACAACGCGCTGAATCAAGCGCGCAAAGAGCTTGCTACCCGGTTCGATTTAAAGGACGCAAAGACCGAAATCATTGCTGAAAAAGACGGTATTGTGTTGATCGCAGACGACGGGACACACTTGAAAGCGCTGCGGGAAATCGTGATCGGCAAACTCTCCAAACGCGGCGTCGATCTGCGAAACGTGGAGCAGGAAGAACCGGCGATCTCATCCGTCGGCCATGCCCGGCAGGAATTGAAAATTAAGCAAGGCCTGGAAGGCAACAAGGCCAAGGAAATTATCCAGGCGATCAAGTCTCAGGGATTCAAAGTGCAAAGCCAATTGCAGGACCAGCAAATTCGCGTCACAGGAAAAAAGAAAGACGATCTGCAAAGCGTTATTCAATTCGTGCGCAGCCGCGACTTCGGCGTCGCCACAAACTTCAAAAATTTCCGAGACTAAGCGAGCCTGAACGACTAACGAGTAAACAGATAAGCCACGACAGGGGCCCGATGAGTCATGAGCCGTCGCTGACCATACGGATGGAATGTCGCCGCCATCAAACCGGAACGGAATGCGGCGCTCGAACTACGGGTGTGGCGGGGGCGTCGGTTGACTCCTCGAACTCGGGGTTACTCTTGGCGTAGGTGCGCTACTTTTCCCGGAAAGGCCTTTCTGTAACTCATCTGTGATTCTTTGTTTGACCATGTTCTGAATGGCATCGCTAAGCGAAGGTGAAGCAGTAGCGGTCGGTTGAGGCGCTGACGCCGCTCTGTTCTTATCCACCGAGCGCATGATCGCTGGCGCGAAAATCACTGACACAATGGCAAGTATGAGGAGCAACCCCGCGACGATAAAGATCGCCAGCGAAACCGGAGAAAGTCCTTTGCGCGTTCTGGCGCCAGGCGCGGGCCGTTGTACCACGGCGACACACGCCGGCGGCGCGGGATTGCCAATCGTCTCGGCATAAAGGTTGACCAACGAAACAACAACTCCGTGTTTCACTTCCACATCGCCTAGTCCATGCAGATAACGCTGCCAACGACGATGCTGCGCCAGGTCATCCGCGAAGCGTTTGCTCACCAGAATGTGACCTGCGTCGCCGCAATCCATCACCCGACGCGCGATATTGATTCCTACTCCGGAAATGTTTTCGCGCGCGTTAGCATCCTTGACGTGTTGGACGGGCCCGCTGTGGATTCCCATCCTTACCGGCAGGCTCGGTTGCGCGCGCAGAGCCTGACTCACTTCTAAAGCGCACTCGGCGGGCCGCTCCACCGAACCAGTGAAGACCAGGGCCATACCGTCGCCGGTCGGCAAGATAATAAGATGCCCTGCTGCTTCTGCTTCACGCACTGCTTCGGTATTGCGGACAATCTGATTCAACTCCTGAAGCGCTTCTGATTGTTCGTCGGTCAGTAGCTTGGAATACCCGACGATATCGATGAACAAGACATGCCCGATCTCAAGACGCGGTTTGGTTTTCTCGTCATCCTGCATTTGCCGGAAAGGTTAAGTGCTCTTCGTCGATCGCTCTAGACGATTTTTTTGCCCGCCATTTCGCCGATGGCAGCTTCTGCGAACAGCGCACTCACGATCTAACGAGAAACGATCTAACGAAAATCGAGCAGATTTGGAATCTGCGAGATGGACGGGATAGCCCGAGAGGGCGAATGAGGTGGGAAGACCATGAGTCAAAGAGTTCAGCCACCCCAGGCGACGGCTCGATCTGTTTTCATTTCAGCCTTCATAATTCATCCTTCATCCTTGCTGCGCAGCGGCCTGCCGTGGCCTTCAATTGGTTAGGCCGTTGACGTGCGAATGCGTGTGAATCATAACCGAGCGGTGAAACTATAGCGCGCAATAAGACCTCCAATGATTGCTCCGACGACAGCTCCCGCTGTGGCCGGACCAACAACAACGATGGCCATGAATTCAGAGTTGATCTCGTAGTGATCGCCAATGCGGACGCGCGCGACAAAGTAGCCGGCAGCGATGGCGACGAGGAAAACGAACAATATGGCAATGACACCACTCGCCGCAGCCGTACGGAGGGAGAACGACTGGCGCCGAAGCACTGCGAGCTGAACGAACGCGGCAGCAATAGCCAGCCCGAACAGTGTAGCGAAGATGATAACACCCATGGGCCTAACGAGACGGAGCTGAGCCGCCGCTGGCGGCGGCGAGCATGGCAAACTCTCTGAACCGTTTCATAAAATTACATGTGTGCATCACGACGGCCCGCGGTTGGCTCGAGCGATTTGTTAGGTCTTTCATGGTGGCAGTGGGCTTATTGAGGATTTGCATACAACGCAAAAATTGCGGCGATAATCCATGCCACAAAGTATATTCCCACGGCAAGCTGGAAGCGGCGCACACCGCGGCAAAACTGGGGGTCCTGTAGGATCTCATATTTTTTTAGCAGAAAAAAACGAAGGCTTGGCCAGGACCAGCCTCGCCAACAAAGCCACTGTGGAAACCCGTTCCTCTCAAACAGTGAGGGCTCAACTGCTTCACATCTGGCGCGGTGTTTCCGATAAAGATACGTTATCAGGTTTCTGTGCCATGACGTCAGGAAGAAACCGTACGCCAGGCCCAGCACGATTAAGCCTTTTAAAAGAACAGTCTTGCTCACTGAACGCCCCGAATCTAGAGGACCTAACTATAATTAGACGAAACTTCGTAATTAAAGGCGAACATTTTTTCGTCTAATCGGATTCCTCGGATGCAGCCCAAGCATGGCAAGCAAGCGGCCGGTTTTTCCTTTTTCGGCGCGATAGGAGTAGTAGCGATGAAGATCGCAGGCGGTGCAGATGCCGGAGTCGTGGATTTCTTTTACGCCGAGCGTGCGGCATTGCCGGATGATTTCGGCAGCAAAATCGATTTCATAATGCGGCGGGCGAATGCAGGGGCTGAGTTGCACGATCATGTTCGCGGGATCGGAGCGGAAGCGATTAATCATTTGTCTGATCGCGTTTGTGACGACGCCAAGCTCGGTGCCTTTGCGCCCGGAATGCACAAGGCCGATCGCAGGTGTTTTTGGATCCACGATGTAAACCGCGCAACAGTCGGCGACGTAAATTCCCAGCGCGGCGTGGCGTTGATTTGTGATAATGCCATCGCAGTCGGGAAATTCGCGGCCCACAGGGCCGCGGCTACAGCTATCGATCACTGCGATTTTGTTTCCGTGAACTTGTTCCGCGGTGAACAGCGGCAAGTCACCGATCCCGATTGCGCTGCGAATTTCGCCATGGTCGGCATCGAGCCTCTTTAATACCTCGGCTTTGTCGTTTGAGACGTCGATACCGGGAATTCTTTGCGCGAAAGCGTGATGACAGATTTCGATCGCGCTCAGCGCAGGAAACTGTTCGAAAGGCAAGCGCGTCATTGAAGCTCGAACTAAAACTACGTCGCCCTCGTCGTAGTGTCATGTTGAGCAAAGCGAAACATCTCTGATTATCGCCTTGCGCGAAGTTCTAAGAAATGATCAGAGATCCTTCGCTTTGCTCAGGATGAGAAACGAGTGAAGCTCGGGAGGTTGAACCTCGCTTACTTCGAGCTCGTCCTTCGGGTCCTGGTAGTAACTCGTTCTTCTGAGACTTCCTTCGGCTTGCCCATCGCATCCACGTCGCTGCCGGTGTAGTAGGTCTTTGTTGTCGTGGCGCGCGGCTTGAGGTTCGCGAACATCTCCGAGTAGGTGCTCTGTGCTCCGGTCGCTCGATCGAATTCTGCCAGTGAGGAATTGTATCCAAATAGCGCCTGTAAACGCGTCGACTGCGCCATGAGCAGCTGCACCGTGGCATTCAGCACATCCAACTGAACTCCAGCGCCCGCGTCCAAGCGCGCCTTGGCCAAACGCAACGCTTCTTCGGCCAGCTCGACGTTTTTCTCCTGGCTTGTAACCAGCTCCTCGTTCTGCTGCAAATTTGAATACGCCTGTTGAATCTCAAGTTCCACCTGCCGAACGTCATCGTCGTAGGTGATCTTTGTTTCGGAAAGCAGTGCGCGTTGCTGAATGACCTGACCGGCAATCGCGCCGCTGTCCCAGATTGGCAGGCTGCCCTGGACTAATGCAGTCCAGCCTTTTGAAATATCATGCCAGCTCGAGTTGGTCGGCGAGCTGACCCATTCGCCGCCGCCGGTGGTGGTGATGTTAGGAAGCCATTGCCCTGCTGCCGCGCGCACTTGTTGGAGCTGGTTTAATACGTTTGCTCGGCCTTGCTTAAGAAACGGTCGCCGCTGCTTTCCCAGCTCGATTGCGTCGGCCAGTTCAATGAAGCGCGGGATGTACGGCATGTCACCAATCACTTCCAGCGGCGGACTGTCACCTCGTCGTCGCTGGAAATCGAGGCCAAGGGTCTTAGCCAGTTGCAACTTCGAAATGCGTAAGTTGTTCTGTGCAGTAATGAGGTTCGGAAGTTGATTGTGCAGCTGCACGTCCGCTTGAAGCACGTTGAAACGTGGAACGGTTCCCGCTTCAAACCGGTTCTGCTGGTCCTTCAACTGAGCTTCCAAAAGACGCACGTTTTCCTCGTTCACCGTGACCAGCTCGCGATTCACCACAATCTGGTAAAATTGCGTTTTCACCGTCGCGATGAGTGAATCCAGGATGTTGCGGAATGCGAAATATGCGCTGTCGCGCTGAAAGAAAGTGCCCCGGATCTGGTTAAAAGTTGTGCCGTTAAAAATGAGCTGCGTCCCGATAACACTGATCGCGTAGGAGACATCGCTCGATTCGAAATTCGCAAGGGATGGTGTCGCCGTGGGAGCGGCCAGCGGAACCCGGGCTTCCCCGGCTTGCGACTGGGCCGATTCAAGAAACGATGCAGCGCCTCCGGCGGTCGTTCCCGACGTGGTACTTGTCTGCGTTGTGTTTGTTCCAAATATGCGCGAGCCGGTCAAGTTCGGATCGGTCCATTGGAAATTCGCATTCGCATTAATCTGTGGCAGCGCCTGCGCACGGACTTGAATAATCACGCCTCGGGTTCGTTTGATCTCCTGCTCCGCGTTGAGAAGAGTAGGGTTGCGTTGTAGCGCTGTCAGGATCGCCTGTTCCAAAGTGAAACTAGGAATATTGCCTCCCGATATTGACGTCGTTCCGCTGCGGTATGTTCCCTCGCTGCCGCCGAAACTCGGACGGTCAAGAGCCACGAACGCTGCGAAAATTCCCAGGCAAAGAAAAAATCTTGTCATACACCGTTAGCGATTAGACGCACAAAACCCAGCGTGTGGATTCAACGCAGTCTCATAGCACCCCCATCAGCCAAAGCAAAATCATTTCGACTGACAATAGTCGTAAATTTTGCTGTAAATGTGCAGCCACGCCTTTTGCTCGTCCGGCGTGAGGTGGTTCAATATTTTCATAACGTTCCCAACCATTTCCTCACGAATTCGGCATACGAGAGCCGAGCCCTTCGGGGTGATGCAGACCATCACTTTACGCCTGTCATCTCGCGCGGGCGAGCGCATCACGTAGCGAAGATTCTCCAAGCGCGCCACCAGACCGCTCGCTGCAGCCGTAGTGTGCCCCATTTTCTTCGCGATCTCCGACATGCTGAGCACTTCCTTCCGATCGAGATATGCCAGAAGAAAAAATTGCGGAAACGAAACGTTGCCCGGCGCTAGTTCCTTGGACAGGTGCAGCAGAAAACAGCGCTGCATTTCCAGAATGATATGGGAAAGCCGTTCGGCATCCGCACGAATTTCATCGCTCGGAGTTCGTGCAAACGCGGTAACGGATCCCGTGTTCAAGGCGATAAAACTAGAAACGCGGGCGCGCGCTGTCAAACCCGCCTGCCGGCTTTGGAGTGCGGCGACATGTCGCCGCTTTTAAAGCGCAGACATGTCTGCGCACTCCAAATGCAAGGCGAGCGCCGTCACGCATCCCAGATTTGAACATTAACAATTTCATCTGCTTTCAGCGATTCGCCCACCGCGAGCCGAAGCAACGCGTTCGATTGGCTCAAACCAAAAAGCGCGTGAGATTCCTGACGACCTATTGGCGCGAATTTTCCGTCTTCCAGTCTGCCCCGAAAATAATGCGGGCGATCGCTGTCGTTCGCAAGATCGAGCGTCAACTTCGCCGGAACATGCGGCAGATTGAGGTTGGCTGCGCCCATCATTTTCAAAATCGCAGGCCGCACAAATTGCAAAAATGTTACGAAAGCCGATACCGGATTTCCCGGCAGGCCAAAGACGAAGCAGCCGGCGACATTTCCAAACAAAAATGGTTTGCCCGGCTTAATCGCGACTCGCCAGATTTCGATTCCCGCCCCGACTTGCCGCAGTGCTTCCTTGACCAAATCATGCTCTCCTACAGAAACGCCACCGCTAATGATCAGGAGGTGATTTTTGATTCCACGTTGGATCGCTTCGATCAACGATTCGCGATCATCGCGGCAATTTTCTTCCGATCTCGCGGTCGCGCCGCAATTTCGCAGCAACGCCGCAAGTAACGTTGAGTTGCTCTCGTAAATCTGTCCCGGGTCGAGTTTCCCGCCAGGCTTTACCAGTTCGTCTCCCGTCGAGAGAATTGCAGCGTTCACATCGCCACCGATTGCCACATCGGCGAAACCCTGCGATCCGAGCAGCGCGAGTTTCGCAGCACCGATTCGCTCCCCCTGCCCGACAATTTTCTGCCCCTCCGCCAAATCGCAGCCGCGTGGCCTAACGAACTCACCGGCTTCGACATCTACGTTGACGACAATCTCGTCGCCGGCACGCGTAACATCTTCCTGCATCACAATCGCACTCGCGCCCGCGGGAATCGGCGCACCAGTGAAAATCCGGACCGCTTCGCCCGAAGCAACGCGGAGTTGTTTGTCACGACCGGCCGGCTGTTCGCCGGTCACTCGCAGCCGGTTTCCCTTCTTGCAAGAGCTCGCCACGACGGCATAACCATCCATCGCCGAATTATCGAAGGCCGGCAGCGGCAGGCGTGCAGTAATAGTCCGCGCGCTAAAGCAGCCCAGCGCGGTTGCCAGCGGAATAGTTCGCTCCGGCAGTCGAGTGATCTTCTCCAAAATTCGCGTCCGCGCTTCTTCTTCGCTGATCATGTCAATCACTTCAATTAGCAATGCCTATTTGGCAACTGCAGTCGCCCATCAGAAAGCGGCGGAGCACCGCCGCACTCCAAAACGCAAGCGTATCGTTTACGCTCAGAAGATCGGCCACGTTGTGGACTGCGCCAGCGCTCTGGCGCTTTTGAAAATGTTCGGAGCGAGTAGCTGCAGGTTACGATGTCCTGATTGGCAATGACCAATTCTTGGAGATATTCTCGCTACATTTTTTTGGTGAGGTGGCTGAGTGGTCGAAAGCAGCGCTTTGCTAAAGCGCCGTAGCCCAAAAGGCTACCGAGGGTTCGAATCCCTCCCTCACCGCGTCTGCTCATTGAACGTTGAACGTTGGACGTTGAGCGTTGAGCGTTGAGCGTTTGAGTTACTGATTGGAAATCGTCGCGGTCGTTCCGTCGATTTTGGTCAAACTGACCGTAAACTTTTCGGCGTAGGCCGCCGCTCTGTCCTGCAGCATGCTGATCGCCACCGCCTCGCCCAACTGAATCGAGGAAGAGGTATCGGTACGCCAATGGATGCCCGCGTGAATACCGTGGCCAAACGAGACGTTATTCGCCAGCTTATTGAGCTCGCCGTTGACTGTAATCTGACCGGCATCGCTGCCCGTATAGGGCACGAGCGAAAGCCCGTCGTCAACCGGCACCACCGGATTCGGGACGACAAAATTCCCGTCAAAGAAAAACTTCAGGACTGTGATGCAAGCACCCGCAACCGCGCCATGACCAGTCGGGTAGGCCGGATGAGCGGGCGAGCCCTCGGGGAAGGACTGCGATAGGAAGTAATCCCCATATTCATTGAAGCTATTTTGCACGGCCTGCGAGTTGAGCACGTTATCATTTACGTGGCCTTGGAGTGTGTTGCCGAAGCCGCTCAATATTTGGCGGACAATCGCACCGCCAGACTCGGGGCGGTGCCGGAGATGAATCCACCACTTTTGGTACCATACGCTGTTCAAGGCGAGACGCGCGGCGGCGCCAAGGGTCGCGGCGATGTCCGGTACGCCGAACGTACCGAAGCCGTTTTGCTTGGTCGAACCATTGTAGGGATTGCCGGGATTAAGGGGGGCGCCCATTCCGCCCAGGACAAGCATGGCGACGAAATAAGCTTGATAAAGCACGTCGACATGCGTGAAGGAGCAGAGCCCGCGGCCGTCGTGAAGATAACGCAGTTGGCTATCGTACTGCAACGGCACGCCGGTATCGACCCCGTTTTGGACTTGCAGGAAAATCGCCGCGTCAGTCATGAAATCGACGTCGGCGACAAAGTCGACGTGCTGTTGCGTGAGCGGCTGCGTGCCGAGGTAGGTGGGCTGAAGATAGAGTTGTGACAGGTAAGGTCCGACCGTCTCGCCTGGATAAGGACCACGAAAAAGCAGATCGGGCGTGACATTGCCGGAACTATCTCGCGGCCCGAGATAGGTAGGCATGCTCGTCAATTCCGCGGCCGCCTGAGCGGCAGTCCCATTCGAGCTGTAGTCGGTAAAGGCGGTATCTCGCAGGAGCGACGCCCAGTAGAGCTCCATCAGTTCCGTTCCATAAGCCTCGCTCGCGAGCGTCGGAGCGGGTGGAACGACGATTTGGTTGATCTGGTTAGCTGGAGAAGTCGCGTTCCCAAACTGCACATCGTCGCTTCCTTCCAAAGCGAACGCGCGTCCGCCTAAAGGACCATTCATGGTACGGGGACCGCCCAGAATCACGCTTTCGAAAGCCGAGAAAGTACCGGCGTTAATTGCGTTCCGAAACGTTTGAAAAGCGGGAAGATTGACCAGCCCGATCCCATCCTGCAGGACGCCTTTCGTATAGGTGCCAGACTTGTCAGGATAAAGCGCTTCGTCGCCATTGGTCGTGTGGGGCGGAACCGGGATAAGCGCTTCCTTGGTCGCGGCGCCGACGCGAAGGGCGAAGGACTTTTTCACCCGCGGATCGATCACTCTATCGGGCAACCGAACGCCATCTACGGCGCCAGAAGCGTCAGATTGAGCCGAAGCCAGCGTGGCTTTGCCGAGCACCACGCCACTCGTCAGCGCCGCACCTACCTGGCCTAAAAACTTACGGCGGCTAGGCCCTTTGGCGGTTTTGCTGGTGGATCGATTTCCTTTTTCATTTACGTCAGCGACGGTATTTTTCTCGTTCATTGTGATCTCCCAGTTGATCAAGTCCTTGCGGTTCCGCGAAATCGTTATGTTGGCTTCCAACAATCGAAGAGTTGTTTTCCCGACACCCGCTTGGATTGCCTTTCACTTTGCAAAATTGGCATCGGCGGCTCCGCCTTTTGGACAGTGCAAGTCCCGGCAGATTTTCCTTCTTCGCTTATACTCCCGCTTGTTTCCCTCATTGGAACCTCTGGATTGGTCGAGTAACCGGCGCAGAGTTAATCACAAATGACCCGCTCTCGACAACAACAAATTCCAAGCGCTTGCGATTTATTTGTCCGCATCGCGAATGGCGAGAGATCCAAGGCAATCTTTGCCTGATGTCTCCGATCTTTGGCGCTGTCGCGGCGCAGACGGATCCCTACAAGATTTCAACTGCGGTTGGGCGAAATCAGCTATCATAATTCGCGACCAGCCGAATCCCTCCCACCGCCAAGGCATTTCCGACTTAGCGATCTTATATTTTAGATTGCGTGTCCTTGCTCCTGCTGCTCGGTTGAGTCACTGGTAACTAGCGGCTATGAACTGGGAGATAATTAACGCGGTGGGACAGATGCTCGGTGCCGTTGGCGTCATTATTTCGATCATTTATCTCGCTGCCCAAATCCGCAATCAAAACAAGGAAAGCCAGCGCGCAGCGATGAACGTTTTGACGACGCACTGGAGTGATTTGAATAGAACTCTTGTGGAGAATTCCGAAATGGCGGTGCTCTGGCTTCGCGCGCTGCGATCGTTCGATGAGTTGGATGGGCCTTCGAAGCTAAGATTCGGCGCGCATCTGGGGCGGTTCTTGCGGTTTGCCGATAGCCTCTATCTTGGCGTCCTGGATGGAACGCTCGACAGGCGACTATGGCGGGGATATGAGCGCACCATTGCCGACACTGTAGCGTACCCAGGATTCCAAACATGGTGGGCGACCCGAAAGCACTGGCACACGGACGAATTCTGCGAGCTTATTGACCGACACATTCAAACCGCGAAACCGACAATTTACGACGGCTACAAGTGAATTCAGGTTGGCTTCCACTCACATGCACACCGAATTAGAACAGATCAAAAACTTCATCGACGGCCGATTTGTCGAGCCGATTAGCGGTCGATACCTCGACAACGTTGAACCGGCCACAGGTAAGCCATATTCGCAGGTAGCCGATAGCGACGCGCACGACGTTGACCTTGCGGTGGAGGCAGCGGAGAAAGCCTTTTGCGATTGGTCAAAGAAGCCGGCAGCCGAACGCTCGCGCCTCTTGCTGCGAATTGCCGATTTGATCGAACGCGATTTGGAGAAGTTCGCGCGCGCCGAGTCGATTGATACCGGTAAACCGATTTCACTCGCCCGCACACTCGACATCCCACGCGCGGTTGCGAACTTCCGATTTTTTGCCACTGCGATTCTGCACACGGAATCGGAAGCGCACATGACGGACAGCGTGGCGTTCAACTACACACTGCGTCAGCCGCGCGGCATTGCTGGACTGATTTCGCCGTGGAACCTGCCGCTTTATTTATTGAGCTGGAAGATCGCGCCTGCGATCGCAGTCGGTAACACGGCAATCGCAAAGCCGAGTGAACTGACGCCCATGACCGCGTACATGCTGTGCGAGATTTGTCGTGAAGCCGGTCTGCCGAATGGCGTTCTCAACGTCGTACACGGCACGGGTCCAAAAGTCGGCGCCGCGATCACTGCGCATCCAAAGATCAACACCATCTCGTTCACGGGGGGAACTGTGACTGGCCGCAAGGTTGCCGAGGCTTGCGCGCCGTTGTTCAAGAAGGTGTCACTCGAACTGGGCGGGAAAAATCCGAACATCATTTTCGCTGACGCCGATCTCGACGCGGCGATCAACGGCAGCGTGCGTTCTTCATTCGCGAATCAGGGACAGGTTTGTCTCTGTGGTTCGCGTGTCTTCGTTGAGCGCTCGGCTTACAACGATTTCGTTGAACGCTTCATCGAAAGAACGGCACAGTTGTGCCTGGGCGATCCGCTGGATGAAAATACCGAGCAGGGCGCGATCATAAACAAGACGCAGCTTGAAAAAGTAAAGTTCTATGTCGATCTCGCGCAGCAAGAAGGCGGCAAGATCGCGCTCGGCGGGTCCGCGCCGCAAGCGCCTAACGAACGTTGCAGCGAAGGATATTTCTTTCCGCCAACCGTTATCACGGGTTTGCCCGTCTCATGCCGCACGAATCGCGAAGAAATTTTCGGCCCGGTTGTCACCATCACGCCGTTCGACAGCGAAGAAGAAGTCATCAATTACGCTAACGATTGCGACTACGGCCTCGCATCCAGCGTGTGGACCCAAAACCTAAGCCGTGCTCATCGCGCGGCGGAGCGAATCAATACCGGCACGGTCTGGGTGAATTGCTGGCTCCTGCGCGATCTGCGCGTTCCATTTGGCGGGATGAAAGCCAGCGGCGTCGGCCGCGAAGGCGGCGAAGAAGCCTTGCGTTTCTTCACCGAGCCAAAAAACGTCTGCATCGCCAAGTAATCCGCTCTCCTGCTCGTAATCCTCAGGACCACAAACTCTCTGTCCTAACCGTGAATGTTCGTGCCGGAGACTGGAATTTCAGTGTGATCCGCGTCGAGGAAGGTTGAGCCTTCCTTAGCTGAGCTATGCGAGCCGACTAAGGGCTCGTACCGCCCAATTGTGTTCCGGCCACCTCCATCGCATCGCCCGCAGCGATCAGGTCGATTGCTCCGCTGTCCATTTCCTTTGCCGTGTTCAAGACGTTCGATCGAAGCTGAGGCAACTCGTTCCGCACGTCTCGGAGACCGTTGGCAATGGCATTGAGCGCAGCTCGGATGTTGACGATGTTGGTGCGCACAGTATTCACACGTGTCGCCATACTGGTGAATGGTCTGGTGCTTCCGATCGTGATACCGGTAACAAACCGCACCCGGCCGATGACCGGAAAATTAATCCTCCTGCTTTGCGGGGTGATTGTGGGAATGCGGACGCCGTTCAGTACGTTCACGATGAACTGCAATGCGGTAACTACCGGACCGAGCAAGGTGCGTGTTGATGTCACGCCAGTCCGGATGGAACCCAACGAGGTATCAAGCTGCTCGCCGGCCTTAAGCACCTTGCTAAATTCGCGCAGCTGACCGGCGGCCTTCGTAAGCTTGGCCCCTGTGGATTTCTGCTTTTGGCCTGCGACAATCATTTCGTCGCCGAGCCCCGCTGGATCGAATGGCATGAACGCGATGTTGGACTTCCATGAGCAAGCCGGTCAAGTTTTTTGCCGGCAAGCGCACGTAACCGAAGAATTCTTCTGCTAATGACGGCTTCTGAATACGACGTGGAGGTGAAAGAAGTGAACTATTGGCTGCTGCGCGATCTGCGCGTCCTCTTCGGTGGTTTCAAAGTCCTTGTAGACGTCTGATATTTTCACTTCATCTTTAATTCATACTTTCGATTCTATGTGCCGCGCCATCAAAACACTTCATAACTTCAGTCCAGCCGCGACAGAGGATGAAATTCGCGCCTCAGCGCTTCAGTTCGTCCGAAAGCTGAGCGGTTTCACCAAACCTTCCAAGGCAAATGAGGCAGTGTTCAATCGCGCCGTCGATGACATCGCTCATGCCGCCCATCATTTGCTCGATGCTCTGGTGACCAACGCGCCGCCGCGCGATCGTGGAGTCGAAGCGACAAAAGCGCGCGAGCGATCAGCGAAGCGTTTCGGTTCCGCACAGGTCATTATGACCGGTCACAACCATAATTGAGAATATGTCTGCGAAATTTACCGGTGGATGCGCTTGCAGCGCGATTCGCTACGAATGCAATGCTGATCCGATCGTGATGTTTAATTGTCACTGTCGAGATTGCCAGCGCGCCAGTGGCGGACCGTACACTGCGGTGGTTTATTTGCCAGCGAAAGCTCTCAAAATCGAAGGCACGCCGCGTTACTACAACACTCCGAGCGAGGCCGGGGGTCACAACGAGCGCGCTTTTTGTCCGGAATGCGGTTCACGGCTTTTCGGTGGCATCAGCGACGATGGATGTGGCATTACCGCTTCAAGCCTTGATGATCCAAACTTGTTTCGTCCGCAGTTCGACATCTTCACTTCCGATGCGCAATCGTGGGATCACATGGATCCGAAGTTACCGAAGTTTGAAAGGTACTCGTCGTCAGACAGTTGATGGATATCTCGATCAATTCGGCGGCGGCCTTTCCCCTGCGAAGTGGGTGGCGACCGGTTAATTGTCCCGGCCCGTCGCTGCAATCAGCTTGACCGAGTATTGAAGGAAACGATGTAATCAGGCAAATCCGCGATTAGCCTGATGAGAGACATCGGAGCCGGCCCATGGAACTGCCACCCACAAGCGGCATGAATTTGCGCACAGCGTTTGTCTTATTGCTCGTCGCGGCGGTTACAGCTTTGTTCGTGGCCGTCGCGTGGCCCTTCATCAAACCGCTGCTTCTCGGCGCGTTGCTCGCCGGATTGTTTCATCCACTCTATCGCTGGATCACACGACTGCTGGGCGGCCGCCAATCACTCGGCGCAGCAGTCACCCTGGTCGTTTTGCTCGTTCTCGGGCTTGGCCCAATCAGCGCATTTTTCGGAGTGGTGGTGCAACAGGCACTCACTATTAGTGATCAGGCCATTCCGTGGTTGAGCCAACACCTGGGCGCAGCCAGCAAGTTCGATGTGCACGAGTGGCTGGTGCAAAGATTTCCTGCATTGGCCGACTACATGCCAAGCCAGGAGCAACTGCTGCAACAGGTCGGAACCGCCGCCAAAACGGCCGGTGCATTTCTTGTCAGTTTTGCCTCGCGCATGACAGCGATGACAGCCTTGTTCCTCCTCAATTTATTTGTGATGCTGTACGCGATGTTTTTCTTCTTCAAAGACGGCCACACGATTTTGGAACGGATTCTTTATTACCTGCCGCTGAGTGATGAGGATGAGACGCTAATGCTCGCCCGGTTCACGTCCATTACGCGAGCGACGATCAAAGGGACGCTGGTAATTGGCATCATCCAAGGCGCGTTGTCCGGAGTGGCTTTTTGGGTAGCGGGAATCGATGGAGCTGCCTTGTGGGGAACGGTTATGACAATTCTTTCGATCATACCCGGGATTGGTGCGCCCCTGGTCTGGGTGCCGGCAGTCATCCTTCTATTTGTAAACGGGCAGTACCTGACGGCAACCTTGCTGCTGGTGTGGTGCGGGGCTGTGGTCGGAACGATCGACAATTTCCTGCGGCCAGTGCTTGTCGGCCGGGATGCGAAGATGCCGGACCTTCTCATTCTGATCGGCACCCTCGGCGGATTGTTCCTCTTCGGTCCGATCGGGTTTATCGTCGGACCGATCATCTGTGGATTGTTTCTAACTGTCTGGGACATTTACGGCGCCACTTTCAAAGAAGTCCTGCCGCCGGTAACAAGCTTCGGTGCGCGGTACCAAGATGCCTCGGCAATCGCCTCGCGAGAACCTTCGAATCATTAGCTTTCGGTGCTGTGCGAATCCGAAAATCTTGTGTTGCGTTAATCAATGTAATCGGCAGTAAATAAGTGATGAGCGAAAACTTCGAAAGCCAGCGAGCGCCTGAACCGGTAGGGGCCTTTCCGCACGCGAAGCGCGTGGGCGAGTTGTTGTTTCTTTCCGGAATCGGTCCGCGTGTGCGCGGAAGCAAAGAAATTCCCGGCGTGACGCTCGATGCCTCTGGCAACGTCGTCAGTTACGACATCGAGACACAATGCCGCGCGGTATTCGAGAATGTGCGCCTCGTGCTCGAAGACGCTGGCGGCACGTGGCAGGACATCATCGATGTCACGGTCTTTCTAACTGACATGAAAAAAGATTTTCCCATCTACAACCGCATTTACGCGGAGTATTTCGCAGGCCCCGCCAAACCAAACCCGACGCGGACCACAATCGAGGTCACGGCGTTGCCAACGCCGATTGCAATCGAGCTCAAAGTGATTGCGGCCGTTGGATAGAATTGTCATCCTGAACCGCGAAGACGGTGAAGGACCCCACCCAGCAGGAACGATTCTGCAAAGTTCAAAGTGTGATCCACAGCGCGAATGCGAGGTCCCTCGTCGTCTACCGCGACTCGGGATGACACCGCTTTTGAATTGAACGTTGGACGTCGTGCGCTCGAACTGCGCAGCACGCGGGCCCAGCCATCCAAGCCCGCGTGCCACAAAACGCCGATCGCTAAGATTTCTGATGCTCAACTCAGCGCGCCGACCGGGAATTGTGCGCCTTCATTTCCGGCCCTGCCGCTTTTGTCGGCGGTGTGCCTCTGACACGAGCTATGAATCCGTGGGCAATGCCCGGCATTGAAGGATCGCTGTAACGACCACAGATATTTCCCTGCGAACTGATTCCGTTTAGCGATGTAAAGGTTGAGCCAGGAACATCGAAAGTGAAGAAATTGTTTGGCGCGGTAAAGAAGAGTCCATGAGTCACGCCTGAGATGTCCGCATATCTGCCGACCACCCAGTTCTTAATGTTATCTCCAAACAGGATTGTCTGAACAGAGCCCGGAGGATCGATCGGGAAGTGCAGCGCCCCATTGGCGTCCCGGTAGTAGCCGTGAAGGATTCCTGAGCTGTCGATATAGTATCCTACCACCAACTTTTTGTTATTATTGATCTGGTAAGCAAGGGTCCCGGTAGCTCCCGGGACGCTAAACGAGGTTAAGGTTCCGCCAACGTTGACGAACGCGTACAAGATCGTGTTGTCGCTGTTAGAAAACGTGCCGGTAAAGTCGCCGGCATCGTTTATCCCAAACACATCGGTACTGGGCGCGCCGGGAACATCGTATTGTGTGAAGGTGCCGCCCGACAGGAAAAACCCGTGATCGTTGCCTTCGGCGGTGCCGTAGTCACCGACTACTGTGCCTGAATTATTGATGCCTCGGCCTTCGGTAAAACCCACGGTATCGTTAGGATCGACGATCGGCGCGCTAAAGCTACCATCGCTGAACCGGACAAAACCGCGCACCACTCCGCTCGAATCGATGTACTCGCCAACGATGTCGCCTTTTTCGTTAATCTTTTGCGGCGAGGTGGTCACAATTCCGGTCCCGGGA
>DASYDV010000051.1:0-94853 GCA_036499375.1 Candidatus Udaeobacter sp. | reverse complement strand
TTCTGCGACGAACATTGCGTCGCGGAAAAAGCGTGAAGAAGCTGGCGGCGGAATTCATCGGGACGTTCGCTCTCGTCTTTGCCGGCACGGGCGCGGTCGTCATCAATGAAGCGAGCGGCGGCGCAGTAACGCATGTCGGCGTTGCGCTGACCTTTGGTTTAATCGTGCTGGCAATGATTTACACAGTCGGTGATATTTCCGGCGCGCATCTAAATCCAGCGGTAAGTCTGGGATTTTTTGCCGCGCGGCGCTTTCCAGTTCGCGAAGTGGTTCCGTACATCGCCAGCCAATGCGGCGGAGCGTTGGCAGCTAGTGGCCTACTGCACCTTCTCTTTCCGGAAAACCAGACATTGGGCGCGACAATTCCTGCCGGACCGGCAATACAGTCATTTGTATTGGAGCTGATTCTGACTGCGATATTAATGTTTGTGATTCTCGGCGTCTCGACTGGAGCAGCCGAGAAAGGAATCACAGCAGGGATTGTCGTTGGTGCTGTGATTGGCCTTGAAGCGATGTTCGCGGGACCGATTTGTGGCGCTTCCATGAACCCCGCGCGCTCCCTCGCGCCAGCGATCATCTCAGGCCGGTTGCAACACCTCTGGATTTATCTCAGCGCGCCGTCGATCGGCGCTTGCATTGGCGTAATCGCTTGCCGTTGCGTACGCGAATCGGGGTGCTGTTCAGGTAAAATGTGGCGTCGCGCTGAAGATCGGTAACTTGGCGCTTCACAGCGACGATGCGTATCGGTTCACAATTCCGACGCTGAGCGCGGATCGCTTCAATCAATGCTGGCCTGCGCGGGTCGCCCCGTTCCGCCACGGCAGTTTGCCTTCGATTTCCAGTTGCAAGGACAAACTCAGGAATGTCCGGATAAGCACGATCAATCCCAGAACAACTACATTTTGGATAGTCGGCGCTACGACAACGGTTCGGATAATGTCGCCGGCAATCAGAAATTCCAACCCGAGCAAAATCGCACGTCCGATATCCTGCCGGTATAGAGAGTAGTAGTTGCCTGTGTTGTGCGCGCGATGAATCAGCAGACGGGCGGTGGCCACGAGCGAACCGGCAGCCACGATAAAGACGCCCACGCCATCCATGGCGGTGCCAATGATTTCCATGAGTCGGCGAAAATTTTCCATCAACACTTTAATTGCCGGAAAGGCGGGCGTTTTTCAATGCTGTTGATGTGGCGCAAGTTTGTAACTTGCGCAGTAATCCGAAGGCAAATTACAAACTTGCCCTACATTTATCCCTCCAAAACAACGCAGGCGATCGCGTGATGTTCGGTGTGACTGAGGGTGATCAAAGCCGAAGTCACGCCTCGCTCTGCGGCAAATGCTTCAGCGGGACCCGACAAAACAAGAAACGGTTCGCCACTCTCTTTTTTTCGGATATCGATGTTGCGCCAACCCATGGCCTTGCCGATCCCGGTGCCGAATGCTTTAGCCACAGCTTCTTTCCCCGCAAAACGCGCCGCCAGATGGCGCTCTGGAAATTTCATCGACATGGAATATTCGACCTCGCCGTCGGTAAAAACACGATGCAGGAAACGATCTCCGAAGCGCTCAATGGAGCTCTGGATCCGTGCACACTCGATAATATCGACGCCGATGCCGATCACGCTCATATCGTCATGCAGGCCGAACCACCACCCGCGAATTGTAGGGCGGGCGGTCCGCCTGCCGTCTCCTCGGTTGGCAACCGAAGTGATTGCCCTACAATTTTCTCGAAACGGGCAACGTTCATTCGGGATAATTCGCCATTGCAGCGAGCATTTCTTTCACCGCAGTCTCTAATCCGACCCACATCGCGCGCGCGATGATGGTGTGGCCGATGTTGAGTTCGGTCAAACATGGGATCTGGTTGATGAGCGCGATGTTTTTGTAATTGATCCCGTGACCCGCGTTGACCTGCATATGGGATTCTGATGCGGCGCGGGCAGCCGCTCGCAGTTGTTCGAGCTCTTCCTTCTGGATCTTATCGGTAAACGCGTTGGCAAGGCTGCCGGTATGCAGCTCAACCATTTCGACGTCGAGCTCCGCCGCGGCATCCACTTGTTCCAACGTCGGATCGATGAACAGACTGACGCGAATCCCGGCAACCTGCAACCGCTTGATGGTTGGCTCGAGTTCCTTGCGTTGCGAAATGACATCGAGGCCGCCTTCGGTGGTGATTTCTTCGCGTTTTTCCGGGACCAGGCAGACCTCATCCGGCACAATGCGCAAAGCAACATCAACAATTTCTTCGGTATTGCCCATTTCAAGATTCAATTTCGTCATGATGTTCTGACGAAGTCGCTCGATGTCTCGGTCCTGAATGTGGCGACGATCACCCCGAAGATGCGCAACGACTCCACCTGCGCCCGCCTGCTCGCAAATCCGCGCGGCGACGAGCGTATCGGGTTCCGCGTTTTTCGATTCCGGCATTGTGGCATATCGCGCCTGCCGCAATGTCGCCACGTGGTCGATGTTCACTCCAAGACGCAAACTGCTCATCGTGCCCAAATAGGACTCACTCGATCAATCCGAGCAAGTTGGAAGCCTCAAAATCTTGCGTCCATGTCATGTTGATCCCGCAGTCGCGGGAGAAGAATCTCTGGCTGTCTGGGGCGGCCAAACAGCAAAATCCATAGGTGTTTCCAGCCTTCGCATAGAGCGGCGCCTTGGCAGGCGCTCCGCTGAACATCACAGGACCCTGAGCAGGAGTGTCCTCCCCGCTACGATTACCGCAGATTCACTGTCAGGGCGTCGGGCTCGCCGCCGGCGTATTCGCCTCGCGGTTTCCCGGCTGCTCTTGAGTGCTTTGTGCCTTGGCCTTACTGGAAGTGCTTCTCGACTTGTGATGGCTTTTTCCAGTGGTCTCCGATGCCTTTTCACCGGTGACCGTTTCTTTTGTCTTTCTAGCTACCGTCTGTCCGGTCTCCTTCGTTTTCTCGCCTACGGTCTCGGCAGTCTCTTTTGTTTTCTTGCCAACCGTTTTAGCCGTCTCCTTTGTTTTCTCACCTGCTGTTTCCAGTCCGTCTTTAATCGTTTCCCCTGCTTTCTTCGCGCCGTGCTTTACATCCTGAACTACGCCCTCCTGGCCGAAGGCAGTCAGCGTGGCCGTCGCAGCCAAAGCAGCAATCAAAACCGTAATTTTCATGTTCCTTCCTCCTATTGATTACGTCCTACTATCGGTTCGGATGAGGAAGCGTAATCGCGCGCAAGGAGCGGCGGTTCTAAACCGCCGAAGGCGCTTAGGAAAGCGCCTTTCCTTGGGGCCTTCGCGGCTCCGCGCTGGAACAGGTGCGTTGGTAGATTTGGGCAAGCGCGGACTGCGGGACGCCGAAAACGTAAAGCGCTGCGATCACCCCGTATGCAAACGTGAGACGTAAGGGCCCCACTGCTTCATAGCGGCGCGCGCTCGCTGCTATTCGCATGTCGCTGTGCACGACGCGCCCACTGCGACGAAGGCGGCGAAAAAATTCCACATCCTCCATCAATGGCACGTCCGGAAATCCGCCGATGTGGAAAAACGCAGTTCGCCGGCAGAAAATTCCATGATCGCCGCATCTCATACGGAGTAAGAGCCCCGCGTAATGCGCAAAACCGTCGGTTAATCGATACACGGCGGGTTCCGGGAGGCGGATGCGAAAGAAACCGCCACAGACTGTCGGGTCCTGCATTATGCCGCCAATTTCGTTCAAACAGTCCCGAGGCACTTCGGCATCTACGTGCAGGAACCAGAAAATGTCGCCAGCTGCCCTCCCGGCTCCGGCATTCATTTGTGTCGCACGGCAGCGTTCGCCGCTGCGGACAACCTGATCGCAGAGTCCTGCTGCGAGACGATCGGTGCCATCGGTGCTTGCACCATCGACGACAATGATTTCGGCCCCGGACGCCCGCTCACGCAGATGGATAAGAAACGGCTGTATCAATGACGCCTCATTGAAAACCGGAACAATAATCGAGACCTGCATTTAACGAGTGTTGCCGGAACTTGTGTTAATCGTTTGACTTTCGCTCGCGTATGACGCGCCAACAATTTTGTTCAAATAAAATGGTTGCTCGATGCGTCTATTCGACGAATAGAATTTAACAGATCCGAACGGAGGAACTCGTATGATTGGAAGAATTATCATCGCAGCAGCCATTGCATTATTCATGTCGCCGGTAACGGCTATTTTTTCACAGGAACACCCTGAGCATCCCGAGCATCCGAAAGCAGGTGGCGCTACAAAGCAAGTCAGCACGGCTGATATTTCTGCCGGTATAAAGAAGCATATCAACGCCGAGATGAATAAGAGCGGCGGAAAATTTCATGTTAAATACGAGGGCCAGGATCTCTCTCTCAATTTAATAAAGGTTCATGATGATCGATTGCAGGACCTCGGAGGCGGAAAATATTTCGCCTGTGTAGATATGAAGGGGACTGATGGAAAAACCTACGATATCGATTTCTTTCTGACCGGACAGCCGGGCCAAATGGCGGTCACTGACACGGCTGTTCACAAGGTCGATGGCAAACCGCTTTACAATTGGAAGGAAGAAAACGGCAAGTGGATCAAAGTGCCGGTGAGCTAACGCATACAATGATCAACTTGGTTACGCGCTTTGTCGTCCTTTCGGCGTTGTTTCTGGCGGGCACGCTAACCGTGCGTGCTGTCGGCGATCCAGGGATTGTCAAGGGGGCGGATGAGTTTGAGTTCGTCTATCGCGTAAAACTGCCCACAATCACCGGCACGGCTCGCATCTGGGTACCGCTCGCAAAGACAGATGCTTTTCAAACCGTAAATGTGGAGGAACGGAAAATCCCGATGAAATGGGATAAGGTCCAGGATCGCGATTACGGCAATGACATTTGCGTGGTCAATGCGCAGCCGCAGGACAGTGGCAAAATGATCGAGCTGCGATACAAGGTGGTGCGCAAGGAAAAAGCCGCCTATCCGGCAGGCAATGCAGACGCCGCGCGGTATCTGCGTCCGGAGAAATTGGTGCCGGTCAACCAAACGTTCAAAACACTTGCCGAAAAAGCAGCGGCGGGAAAGACCGACGATCTCGAGCGCGCGAAAGCGCTTTACGATCACGTCATCAGTCGGATGCGCTACGACAAATCAGGCACTGGTTGGGGCCGCGGAGACGCAGTATACGCGTGCGACGCGCGCACCGGAAACTGTAGTGATTTCCACGCCTATTTCATCGCTTTAGCCCGAAGCATCAACATACCCGCGCGTTTCGCCATCGGCGCGACGATTCCAGCTGACAAGAATGAGGGCAAAATCGAGGGCTATCATTGCTGGGCCGAATTTCTCGCAGACGGTAAATGGGTGCCGGTGGACATCAGCGAAGCATGGAAAAACCCGAGGCTGGCGGATTACTATTTCGGGCATAATCCGGCCAATCGGTTTGAGCTGACGAAAGGCCGCGACCTTGTGGTCGATCCGGAACCTGAAAGCGGACCAATTAATTTTCTCGCTTATCCACTGCTTGAGATGAACGGCGAGGTCGTAAAACCCGAGACTACCTTCGAGTTCCGGCGGATTGGGGCCTAGGAAAAACTTCGTTCATCTCATCGGCCGTTCGAGTAGTGTCCTAATTTGGTTTTTTGAGCAGGGAAAAATCGATGTGCTCAAGGAAGAGCAAGATTCATAGAAACATTGAATGGAGTGCCTGCTTCAACAATTCAAGTTAGGGCGATTCAGCGGCGAACGTTTTCTAACACTCCCGCCTTGATTAGAAGTTTGCTCAGTACATGAGAAGCGACTTGAGCATCTGAAGTCAGAAAATAATGTCCATCGTCCGATGCGAAACCCGTGCTGATATAGCCAATGCCCACAACGTCGATAAACCCCTTCGCGTATGACATGAGTTGCTCAATGTCAGACCAGGAAGTGTGCGGCAGAGCAGAGCGATCAATCATTTCGTTGTGAGCAACAACCTTGTCCCGCCTAGTCACAACAGCGTGTAACGACCTCGACATCTCGCACCAGGTCGCTAACTCAGTAGAGGGCAGTAAGGCGGTATAAAACTGGACAATCGTTGAGGTAATTCCTGAGTCAGGTATCTCCGCAAGGGACTCGATATTCATTCCAGCAGCGGCGAGCCTCCTCATCACCGCTATTCGCTGCTCGATAAGGAGTTCGTGGGATGAACGCTCCAGCAATTGGAGCACAGATGGAATGCTCCTCGTTGGATACTTCTTGCTCGGCTTCTCGAAAAGTTTTGCAATGGAAAGGAAGAACGCATTTGAAAGAACCGACTGCAATGGACCAAACAATGCGCCGAAGTTCGCTTGGTTAATCGCGTTGGCGTTCTCACCGATTTGCTTTAGAAGCGCACAGGTTTGCTCCGCTCCAAAGAGATCGGCTACGATCCCCTCCATAAAGTAGCTCTTAAGAGTTTCCTTTGCGTTCATTCGTAGTTCCATTCCAGTGAAAACCAATTTTGTTTAAGCGCGAGATTCGATCCTCGCTCAAGGTTCTCTGTTTCTTGCGAACCCGTTGATTTGCGACCCAAGCTCCCAGTTTTAGATTCTCGGCCCATTTTACCGGCACAAGAGTATCTCCAATGTGTTGTTTGTACTGAACCAACTCAGAGAATCTTTCTTCCCAAAAGCCGTCTCGGATGTCCCACACGAACCCGAGAGTATTCAATTCATGCACCCGTCTCGCGCTAATCTGACCGCGCTTTCTGCAGGTGCGTTGTAATGAAACCCAACCACCAAGCGCGGCATTCTCCGACCACTCATGTGGAACATTGCAGGTACCGAACCTCTCCCTGTATTCGAGTAAAGCTGCGAACATCACTTCCCAGCTTGAGTCTGTTGTATTCCAGTCAAAACCTATTGAGTCAAGCCGCTGAACGCGCTCCGCGCTAAGTTTACCAGTGGTTCGTCGAAACCGCTGCTGCCCCACCCATCGTCCGAGCGGGGGATTTCTCTGCCAGTTTTGCGGCACCTTGCAGTTACCGAAAGTGTTTTTGTATTCAACTAGCGCCGCAAAATACCTTTCCCAACGTTCTTCAACAGGCTTCAAAACCAAGCCCAGCTTTTCCAATCGGCGAGCCTTCGCTTCGTCTAGTAAACCACTATTGTAGCGTCTTCGCTGGTGTGAGACCCATATCCCCAGTTTGGTATTTCCACGCCAAGAAAGCGGGACGTTGCAATTGCCATGGATTATCTTGTAATCGGCAAGAGCCTTGAACATTTTCTCCCAAGCGGAAGTGTGTGGATTCCATTCGAAGCCAAGGTCGTCCAACCGTTTAATCTGCTCCTTGCTAAGTTCCCCTAACCGTTTTTGCTTTCCCCGTTTTTGCCTTCTCAAGGTATGGACCCAAACACCCAAGCGAAGATTGTCTTGCCAGACTCGCGGAACCTCGCAGTCACCGTGCGCTTTTTGGTAAGCTACCAATGAAGAATATAGTTCCTCCCACTTGTCATCCGAAACTTCCCATGTAAAGCCGAGTTGATTCAATCGAGTGCATCGATCCTCAGTGATTTTCCCTTGCCTTTTCATCCGGCGTTGCACGCTAACCCAGTATGCGAGTTGGCGATTCTCCACCCACCCTATCGGGACATCGCAGTGCTCGTGAGCGCGTTTGTAACCTTGTAATGCGCTAAACATTTCTTCCCAACGTGCCGTAAGTGGGTCCCAGAGGAAGGCAATCTCATTCAGCCTTTCTACCCTTGTTTCGGATAGGTGGGATTTCTTGTGCAAGCGCCGCTGCATAGAAACCCACGCTCCTAACTCCGCGTCCTCGATCCACGTAGCCGGAACATTTGTGTGTCCGTAGGTTTGCTTGTATGCCGAAAGTCTCTCGAACACTTCATCCCAGGCCAATGTGTGAGGTGCCCAAACGAATTCGACACTGTCCAATCGAGCGATCCGGTCTTGCGACAGTTTGTTTTGCTTTCTGCGAGTGCGTTGAACAGCAATCCAAGTCGCGAACTCTTTGTTCTCTTCCCAGCCTTCAGGGACTCGGCAATGTCCGAATCGCTCCTTGAACGCCCTTAGTTCACCAAAGCGTTCCTCCCAATTGTCGCTGAGCACTTCGACGCACGCCGTTGTAATTGAACCGCGCAGGGTTTCCAATGAAATGTGCGGCCCGAGAAACTCCACCTTTTCACGAAACCGCATGTCATTAACGCCTTTGGTGCGCCCGCGTTCCTCGCGCATTTGGCGGATGATATCGGCCAGCATGTCATCCTGTTCCTGCATGGCTTGCAGGACGTTCCAGACTTCATCGAACTCGGTGCGGGCGAGGGCTGCCTCGATCGTTTCGCCTTTACCCTGCTCGACGAAAAGCGGGACGAGGACGTAGCCGGTGGTCTTGCCATCCGCTTTGCGCATAGCGCGTCCGGTAGCTTGCACGATGTCCACGCGGCTACGCTTGGGCGTGAGGAAGGCGACCATGTCCACGGCGGGAACATCCACGCCTTCAGTCAGGCACTTCGCATTCGAGATCACCGCCTTCGACGCCGCGCGAAATTCGGTCATGATGTTCTCGCGCTCGGAGGTCGGCATGGAGCCATTGACGTGGAAAGCATCGAAGCCGGAAAGATGGTTGCCGATTCCCTCCGAGCCGTCGCTGGTGAACGCCGCCGCGCTCTCGACGGAGCGATGGAAGGTAAAGATTTTGCTGACGCCGTGTTTTTCCACCGCAGCCTGAAGTGAGAGCTGGTTGGCGACGTGACGCGCTTTAACGGCGTCGCCTTTCACGATGACTTCGCCGTGACGAAGCAGGTGGTCATTCACCATGTCCGAAGTCACAACGGAGATGATGACTTTGTAGTTGCAGATGATGCCACGGCGGGCGGCTTCGGCGAAGGTCAGTTTGTGCGCGACCGGGCCATAAACTTCGGGTGCATCCATCGAATAGACGAGCCGGGCGTCGCCTTCCTTGTCGCGACGGCGGATGTCGTAATGGCGCGGCGTGGCAGTGAAGAAGAGCCGTTTCTTAATCGGAAGATGCTTGTCGCTCAGGGCAAAGCTAAAGTGGACGCCTTCGCGCCCGGCGGTCTTGTGCGCTTCGTCGAAGATGGCGAGGTCGAACGAGTTGTCCCGCTTAATTCCCGCGGCGACGACATGCGCCGATTGGTAAGTGGAGAAGACAAGCTTCACGCCGTCGAATTTGGCGGCGAGAAATGCGCGGACTTGCGCGCTGTCGGTGGTGACGGGAAAATCGAGATCGGTCGGGCGAACGACAAGCTCGTCGCTGTCCGGCTTCACGGTCGGATCGGAGCAGACGCCGAGATGCGCGAAGGACTGCCACGAAGTTTCCCGCGCCCACTCGTGCAAGGTCTGGCGCAACAGAGCAAGCGAAGGAACGAAGACGAGGATGTTTTGCACGCTCATGAGCTCGGCAACCCATAACGCGATGAGCGTCTTGCCTGTTCCGCATGCCATCAGCGCCGTGGCGCGGTCGTGCTCGCGCAACGCGGATAGAATGTTGTCGAGAGCTTCGTCTTGGTGCGGAAGCCGAGTCTTTGGTTGTCGTGTGATACTCGCGCCTTCAAGCCACGCGCGAATGACGATAAAGTCCTGCGGTTCGAGTTTGTCGAGATCGTTGCCGGTGATCGCATAGAAACCGGTGCGTTGCCTAACCACGCTTGCGAAGCGGTCGCAGTTCGTAAACAACACGCGCCGTTCAACGCGATCCGCGAGTCCGATGAATGTGGAGAGTTCGTCCCAAGTCAGCGACGGACGGCCCGTGCGGAATTTTGCCTGGTAGGCGTGATGTTCGCCGAGTTGCGTTTCAAAGATGCCATCCACGCCTTTATCGCCAATGGTTAAAGCCAGTCGCTTGCGCAGCGAATGCGGAACGCTCGCACCGGGCCAGACGTGCTTCGCTTTCTCGACGGCGACAGTGGCGAGATAAGCCTCGGCGAAAACCTCGAAAGCGTTGCCGCGTTCACCTTTTGTCGCAAGCCCGCTAATGCGTCCTTCCAATTCGCGAAAGCTTGTCAGCCCGTCGAAAAGCCCGCGCTGAAGATAGCTTCGCGTCTTTGGATGGGTCGGAGACATTATTGGATTCTATTAGTGATTTCCAGATTTAGCTCCCCGGGCATTTTCTGCAACTCGTCACTCCTCCGCGACCAACTCTCCCTCCCGGCAGACGGAAGAATGATCGAGCGGGAACGGTATCAGTCTGTAAACCTCGCTCTTTTCTCCATCGCATCGACTATCCTGGTCAAAAAAACCAAATTAGGACACTGCTGGCCGGTGCGTTGCCGCCATCTATCAGTTGATGATAAAGTCACAGCGGATGCATCAATACCAATTCGTGCCCGAAATTCCCTTGATGGATTACATCGGCAACCCCCTGCTGACTTGCCTTTTTCTCGCCCTGCTCTGGCTCCAGTGGCGATTCCCGTTGCGACCGCAGCATTTCGGTGTGCTGCATCGGCTCGTTCGGAATTTTGTGCTCTCGATTCCTGGCTTCGCCATCACTCGTTTGGCGATGCTACCCATTCCGATCGCAATCGCGATCTGGGCATGCGATCAACATGTCGGCTTATTGAACTGGATTCACCTTCCGGCGTGGGCGGTTGTGATCGCGACGTTCCTCTTCATGGACTACGCCTATTGGTGGTGGCACTGGGCTATGCACATGGTGCCCGTCTTTTGGCGATTTCATAACGTGCATCACACCGACCTGGATATGGATGTGAGCACCGCCGCGCGATTTCATTTCGGCGAAATGATTCTTTCCACCGGCTTCCTCTCACTTGCCGTGATGCTCTTTGGCATCGGTCCCATCATGCTGGTGATTTTTTTCATCACCTTTGAGGCCGAGACGCTCTTTCATCATTCCAACTGGCGACTACCGATTAAACTTGAGCGGATTTTGAACTTCATCATCGTCACGCCGCGGATGCACGGCATTCATCATTCGATCGTCCAGCGCGAGACAAACTCGAATTGGGGAACGATTTTTTGCTGGTGGGACAAACTGCACCGCACGCTGCGCCGCGACGTGCCGCAGGACGCCATCACGATTGGTGTCGCTGCTTATCGGGAGGAAAAAGAATTGACGCTAGGCAAACTTCTTGCGTTACCGTTTCGTGGACAGCGCGAGTGGCGATTGCCAAATGGCGAGATCCCCGAACGCGAGCCGCAATCGGCGGAAAAGCTGGCCGAATAGTCGAATCAGACCAGGCTTCTTGCTAAACCTGGCGCAGTGCCTGTTGCGCGTACTATTTTGCACGACTAAGTACCGTCGCAGGTGCGATCCAAATATTAGTGGCCAACGCGAAAAATAAATCTGTGGCAATTGTCGCCGGCGTGGGACCAGGCTTGGGTGCGGCGCTAGTGCGCAAGCTCACCAACGAAGGCTGCAGCGTCGGAATGTTCGCCCGGTCGCCTGAATTCGTCGGCAAACTCGCCACCGAGATTGGAAGGACCGCGTTGGCAATCCCTATAGATATTTCCAATTCAAAACAACTCGCGGCTGCTTTTCTCAAAGTCCGGCAGCAGCTCGGTCCCGTGGAAATCCTCATCGCGAACGCAAGTGGTTCCGTCGGCAAAGGCTTGATGGAAACCACTCCGGAGCAATTCGAACGATCATGGCGAACCGGTGTTTGTGGCTCATTCCTGTGCGCCCGTGAAGCCGTGCTTGACATGCTCGAGGGCGGCGCAGGCGCGATGATCTTTACCGGCGCAACCTCTTCAGTGCGCGGGCGCGGCGGCGCCGTCGCATTCAGTAGCGCGAAGTTTGCGGTGCGCGGGTTGGCGCAATCACTCGCAGTCGAGTTCTGGCCCAAAGGCATTCACGTTGCGCACGTCATTATCGATGGAGTGATCGATACGCCAGAGGTCCGCAAGAGATATAAACCTGCCGCAAAGGAACCACTGCTGAAGCCGACGGCGATTGCCGACGCCTATTGGAACCTCATTCAGCAGGATCGCAGTGCGTGGAGTCTGGAAATCGATCTGCGGCCTAATAACGAGGCGTTCTTCGAATAATCTTGTAGCTGGGTAGGGCGCGACCGCCGGGCGCGCCGCAGCGATTACAACCGCGTTTGCGACAGAACCAACTGATCGACGCTGAGCCACCCGGAACCTGAGAAGAAAAGCCAAAGGAGAATCACCACGTAAAGGACCTCCGGCAAGTATAAGAATTCCGCGAGCCAACCAAGTGGAGACGGTGCCTTGATGTTTCGAATGGCGGTCGTCCCAATCGCCACGATCATAACGCACCCGAGCACGGCGGACGCAAGCGGGGTCAACGCTCCGATCACGAGCAGAAATCCGCAACCAAATTCCGCAGTCGAAACTAAGGCAGCGTTGAGATCGGGAAAGGGAACATGCGCTTTGATCAATGTTTGGCGCATCTGCTCCCGCCGCTCGGGGACGAAGAGCTTGCCGCGACCAGACAGGAAAAACAGCAGACCCACAGCGACACGCGCCAAGAGAATGCCCAGCCATTCTAACGAATGAAGTTCGCTGACGAACATTCGCACCCATGACATCCATCAAAGTTCAAATCCAAATCACCAGTCGTCAACGGCTCTCAAATCTCAACCGCGAGAACGCCTTTTGCGACCGGGCGGGACTTGCTGCCGCGAATTCGTTTTGGAGAAACCATTATGTCAAAACGATTACTGCTTGTTTTACTGGTTTCGGCGTTCACCTACGCAACGTTAAGCGCGCAAGAAGCCCCGCTGATTCATCAACCTACGCTAACTCCGCAAGACAGCGGGACCACTAACGGCCTCATCGCGGTCTGGCCGGTAAATCCACAGGGCCTGGCCTCGCCCCGAAAGCTTTCGGGGCTGCGTTGCAGGCTCGACTCCGCTCGGAATGACTTTTATTGTAGCTCTCCTTAGTGTCGCTCTGACTCGATGAACCATTTCGCGCAAAAACTAGCCGACCAATCAATCTCTCTTCGTCGCGGACGCCCCGAAATTCTTCAGGTGAACGTAGGCAAGCTTTGCAATCTCACCTGCGTGCATTGTCATGTGAATGCCGGACCAAAGCGCAAGGAGATCATGACGCGTGAGACAGTTGATCGGATCATCGATTGGCTGGCCAGTACGGAAATTCCGACGGTTGACCTGACCGGTGGCGCGCCGGAAATGATTCCTGATTTTCGGTATTTCATCGGGCGCTTGAAAGAGCTGCAGCCGTCACGTCACGTGATCGATCGTTGCAATCTCACGGTTTTACTCGAGCGCGGCTACGAAGATCTCTCTGAGTTCCTGGCCGTTAAAGAGGTGGAAATCATCGCGTCGATGCCGTGTTACACAGCTGAAAATGTGAATGCGCAACGCGGTGACGGCGTATTCGAAGGCAGTATCGCGGCTCTGCAACTGCTGAACTCATTAGGCTACGGAATCGATCCGGCGTTGCCTCTGCATCTCGTTTACAACCCGATTGGCGCATTTCTGCCGGCGGCTGAGGCTGAGCTCGAAACTGATTACAAGCGTGAGCTGAAAAAACATTTCGGAATTTCGTTCAACAAGCTCTACACGCTCACGAATCTTCCGATCGGCCGGTTCGCCGCTTACCTGCGACATAGCAATAACCTCGATGAATATATGCAGGTCCTGATCGACGCGTTCAATCCAGCCACAATCGAAGGTCTCATGTGTCGCAACACGATTAGCGTCGGGTGGCGCGGGGAAGTTTACGACTGCGACTTCAACCAGCAGCTCGGGATGCAATGGAACAATTCAGATGGATCGGGAGTTTTCTTGTGGGACGTCGATGCCGACTCGCTGGAACATCGCGAGATAACGACGGGCGATCACTGTTTCGGTTGCACGGCTGGGGCAGGTTCGAGTTGTGGCGGCGCGATTGTGTAACGGAGGTCAGGCAGCTTGCCTGACTCGGCCCGGCAGGCTGCTAGCCTGCCGAAAGAGTTTAGCGTCCCGACAGGCAAGGCTGCCCGTCGGCCGAGACAGGCTGGCAGCCTATCCTCCTATTCGAGAGGAAATTCGATCCGTTCTTCTTCTTCACGCGCAACGAGTTTGTTTCGTTCAATGATCCTCGCGCAGGTGTTCCAACGCAGAATAGCATCATCGTGATCGGCCGGGCTGAGCGGTTCCGCCTTTTCGAACCAGTGCATTGCTTCGCGTAGAAGATCGTATGCCTGAAATCGACACCCCGGCGTGTGTTGTCGCAGTTTCATTTTTGCCAGGCGCTCGGCCACGATCCCTGAATAATACGCGCGCTCGTAGTCCGATCTCATGCGAGTGAGCAACTCTTTCGTTTGGGTTTCGCTGACGGCATAGCCTTTGTCGAAACGATCCGTCACCGCGAGTAAAAGAATGATAATGGCCCGCTGGTTGTCCGGGTCGACCGCGAGAATGTCGAGACAAATGCTTTCGGCTTCGCCTGGTTCGTTGAGCAAACGGTACCTCTCAGCTTTTTCCAGCGCTGCGGGAATCGCGTCTTTGTGGAGCCGTTTCAGTTCAGGCATGGCCGTTTCGTTGAACGGTGTTCTGTCATTCCGAGCGCAGCGCAGCGCAGTCGAGGAATCCCGTGGAAATACGTTACGGCTTCACAACGGGATGTCTCGACTTCGCTCGACATGACGAATTTTTGGTTCAACGCTTCATTCTTTAGCATCCGATTTCTTTTTCAGCCGTCGCCAGAACCACCCAAGCGGATCATAAAACTCGTCCACCACGCGTTCTTTCAGCGGGATGATGCCGTTATCCGTAATGTGAATGCTTTCGGGACAAACTTTTGTGCAACACTTGGTGATGTTGCAGTAACCGATCCCGTACGCATTCCGCAGTTCTTCGGTCCGATTCTCTGTGTCCAACGGATGCATCTCCAGTGCCGCGACATGAATCAGAAACCGAGGCCCGATAAATTTTTCGTGCATCTGGTGATCGCGTAGCACGTGACAAACATCCTGACAAAGAAAGCATTCGATGCATTTCCGAAATTCCTGCACACGATCGATGTCCTCCTGTTGCATGCGCCAGGTACCGTCCGGCGCGTCAGGCGGTCGCGGCTTAAATTTCTTGATCTTTTTCTTCACGCGAAAATTCCAGGAAACATCGGTGATCAAATCCTTTACCTGTGGGAAGGTCTTCATAGGCTGAACTGTGACCGGTTTTTCCAATGGCAGATCGCTCAGGCGGGTCATGCACATCAACTTGGGCATGCCGTTGATCTCTGCCGAGCACGACCCACACTTGCCGGCTTTGCAATTCCAGCGGTAAGCGAGGTCGTTCGCTTGCGTCGCCTGAATGTGATTGACCGCGTCGAGCACCACCATTCCCTCGGAAACGCCCGTGCTGTAATCCTTAAACTCGCCGCTCGTTGCATTCCCGCGCCAAATCCGAAAGGTAGCCGTATTCATAACGCGTTTAACGGTGAGTCTGGGGAGCGCACGCGTCTCGCGTGCTGGCGATGGCGCCCTCGCCATCGCGGACTTTCAAGGTAGATTTCGGCGACGGCGCCGAAATTAGCACGCGAGGGCGCGTGCGCTCCCCAATCAAAATCCGCTTCATTTCATCTCCTCAATAATCTGCCTCAAATAGTCCGGTATTTCCGGCAACGGTTCCAATCGAACTTTCATTGTCCCATCGCCGGCTTTGCGAATGACTGTGTTCACCTTTGAAAACTTTTCGTCCTTCTCGGGATAATCCTCGCGGAATTGTGCGCCGCGGCTTTCTTTTCGCTCGATCGCCGCCCGCGTGATCGCTTCGGCGACGGTAAGCAGATTTTTCAAATCAAGCGCGGTATGCCAGCCGGGATTGAAATCGCGGTTGCCAATGACGCTAACATGACTGGCCCGTTCCCAAAACGTCTTCAAATGATCGAGCGCTGACTGCATTTCACTCTCGTCTCGAACGATGCCGACATTGTGCTGCATGACTTCCTGCAAATCGCGTTGAACCGAGTACGGATTTTCGCCGTGACTGTTCTCGAAGGGCTTTAGTCCTTCGCGGGCGTATGCGTCGACTTTATCCTTGTCGATGGTGCCGTGCGGATTTTCTTTCGCGAATTTCGCTGCAAATTCTCCGGCTCGTTTTCCGAAGACCAAAAGATCAGAGAGGGAATTGCCCCCCAGCCGATTAGCTCCATTGATCCCGGCGGCGCATTCGCCTGCAGCGAATAAGCCCGGCACATCGGACATCTGAGTATCTGCGTCCACATGGACGCCGCCCATGATGTAATGCGTAGTCGGCCCAACTTCCATCGGCTCTTTGGTGATGTCGATGTCACCAAGCGCTTTAAATTGGTGGTGCATGCTGGGCAACTTGCGTTTGATGTGCTCTTCCGCGTTCGAGAGTTTTCTTTTGATCCAAGAGATGTCGAGATACACGCCACCGTGCGGCGTCCCCCGCCCTTCTTTGATCTCGCGCACGATGCACCTCGCCACGTGATCCCGAGTTAGTAGCTCCGGCGGACGCCGGGCATTTTTGTCGCCCTGAGTGTAACGCCAGCCTTCTTCCTCGTTGTCAGCGGTCTGAGCTTTGTAGTTGTCGGGGATGAATTCGAACATGAAACGTTTGCCGTCAGCGTTGGTGAGAATCCCCCCTTCGCCGCGAACGCCCTCAGTCACAAGCATTCCAGCGACGCTAGGGGGCCAAACCATGCCTGTGGGATGGAACTGCACGTATTCCATGTCGATCAATGCTGCGCCCGCATGATATGCCAGCGAATGTCCGTCACCGGTGCAATCCCAACTATTACTCGTGATCTTGAACGCTTTGCCAATTCCTCCCGTGGTGAGGATGACCGCTTTCGCTTGAAAAATCTTGAAATGACCGCGCTCACGATCGTACCCGAGTGCGCCGACCACACGGTCGCCATCCTTCAGCAGCGTGATAATGCACATCTCCATGTACACATCGATTCCCTGATGTATGCCGTGGTCTTGCAGCGTCCGGATCATTTCGAGACCGGTGCGATCGCCTACGTGCGCGAGCCGCGGATATTTGTGACCGCCGAAGTTCCTTTGCAGAATGCGACCGTCCTTGGTGCGATCGAACACCGCGCCCCATGCCTCGAGCTCGCGCACACGAGCCGGCGCTTCCTTTGCGTGCAGCTCCGCCATGCGCCAGTTGTTCACGTATTGCCCGCCGCGCATCGTATCCGCGAAATGCACCTTCCAGTTGTCGCGGTCGTCAACGTTTGCAAGGGCCGCTGCGATGCCGCCTTCCGCCATCACCGTGTGCGCCTTGCCGAGAAGACATTTGCAAACCATGCCGACGGAAACGCCGGCCGCCGATGCTTCAATGGCTGCACGCAATCCCGCGCCACCGGAACCGATGATCAAAACGTCGTGCTGGAACGTGTCGTAGTCGGGCATGGTCAAAGCAACAAACTGCGACTACAGAAACCTCACATCATGCCAGATGCCCATGGCACAGAGGCGCACATAAAGATCGCTAAAGCCGACCCAGAACAGACTCAGCCACGCCCAAAGCATGTGGCGGCGATTTAAACAGCTCACGCAGGCGTAAGCGCGATAACAGGCTGGTGAGTTTGCAATCTCGTCGCGAAATCCACCGATCAAATGTCGTAACGAGTGACATCCGAACGTATAGGCGCTCAACAGGTACACATTAATTGCGAGCACGATCGTGCCAACGCCGATGCCGAATGAACTTTTGCCCGACGCTGGATCGACAAACCAAAGGCCTTTCCAAGCGTCGTACGCAAGGATCAAAATGATCAGGAGCGCTAGATAAAGAAAATAGCGATGCACGTTTTGCATGATGAGCGGGAATGAACGCTCGCCCCAGTAGGTCTTGCGCGGCTCTCCCACGGTGCACGCTGGCGGATCGGCCCAGAAGGCTTTGTAGTACGCGCCGCGATAGTAATAACAAGTGAGTCTAAACCCGCCCGGCGCCCAAAGAATTAAGAATGCAGGGGAAAAGATGAGCCAGGCTGGCCACCACGACGGCTTCGGTCCAAACCAACTGTGCGGCGAATCGCCAAAAAGTTCCGGCGAATAAAACGGCGAGACGTAATTACCAAAGAAATAATTTTTTCCCTGAAATGCCGCCCACGTGGAATAAACAATGAAAGTCGATAATCCGACAAAAACCAGCAGCGGCTGGATCCACCAAAAATCGCCTCGCGCCGTTTCGCCGAAGGAGCGGCGTGGGAATGTTGTTGTTGTCGATCCGTTCATTCGCTTTTGGTAAACGTCGTCATCCTGAGCGAAGCGAAGCAGAGTCGAAGGATCCCGCGGAAAACAGCGATGGGTTTCGCAACGGGATTCCTCGACTTCGCTCGGAATGACAACGACATCCTGCGTTCATTCGCCGTCCGCTCCCTCAACTGGCAGCTTCGCCTTTTTCCACGCTTCCCAACTACCGGGAACATTCCAAAGCTCATTGAAACCGGCCGATTTTAGAATGCTTGCGGCGATGCTGGCGCGGTAACCGCTGCCGCAATAAATCGCTGTGGGTTTGTTGCGATCAAGCTCTTCGACGCGTTTGCCAAGCTCCGGAACAAAAATGTGGTGGGCGCCGGGAACATGCCCCTTCTTCCATTCAGCGGGCGAACGCACATCGACAACCTGCAATGAAGACTTGCGTTCATTCAGCTCATGCACACTCATCTGCCCGATTCTTTCCAGCGGAAAGCCCGCTGCCTGCCACGCTTTCATTCCGCCGATCAGATAACCTGCGAACTTTGTGTATCCGGTTCGAACAAATAAACGGAGGATTTTTTCAAGGTCGTCATCCTCTTCGAGCACGAGAAGAACTGGCTTTTCGGGATCGAGCAGCCAGCCCGCCCAAATCGAGAGAATCGGCGTGCCGGCAATATTAAGTGCGCCAGGGATGTGACCGCCGCCAAACGCGAGCATGTTGCGCACATCAACAAGAACGCCGGCTTTCTTATCGATCGCGTCTTTGAAAGCCTTGGGAGAAAGACCGGGAACGCGTGGAAGACTCCCCATCACCTTGGGACCTTCCGCATTCACCTTCTTCATTAGCGGATAGTACCGGGGCACCGGTGGCGCCGTTTTAATTGCAAAATCGGTGAAGCTCTTCGCGTCTTTGAACTGCAAAAAATTGTTGAATTTCCTCTCGTAACCGATCGTGCTGCTCAACCGCGCGCCGATGTCTGCGCCGCAAGGCGAGCCAGCGCCGTGATTTGGATAAATCATCACGTGATCGGGCAGATTGAGGTAGAAATCGTGCAACGTGTGGAACTGTTGTTCGGCGAGTTGCCTGGTGAATTTCTCACCTAACAAGTCGGGCCGTCCTGCGGAAGAGACAAAAAGCGAGTCACCCGTAAGCACTGCCCACGGTTCTTCCGGATGCTCTGCCTCAGACAGCAAATACGACATGTGCTCCGGCGTGTGCCCCGGGGTGTGGCGCGCCGTCACGATCGCTTCGCCAAATGTAAAGCGGTCGCCATCTTTGATTTTCTCCGGATTAAAACCGTACTCTGCGCCGCCTTCGCCGCTGGCGTAAATCTTAGCCGTTTCCAATCGCGCGCACAGTTCGCGCGAGCCGCTCACCAGATCGGCATGAATATGGGTTTCAAAAATGTGCGTGATAACGACGCCCGCGTCCCGCGCCGCTTCAATGTAAACGTCGCAATCGGCTCTCGGATCAAAGACCGCAGCCACTCCTTCGTCATCGTCGCCCACGAGATAAGAAAGTTCAGCGATTCCCTCGGTCTGAATGGTCTTAAAAACGAGCGACATCGCTGAGACTTAACGCGAAGCGGCACCGGAGTTCAAACGAGATCGTGTATCACGGCGCACGCGGAGCGAGGCTCTGGGGAGCACAGGCTGCCAGCGTGTAGTCGTCGGCAGCTTGCCGACGACACCTTAAAGACGTCGCTGCTACGGAATCACCGAATGGTTCCAGAGAGCTTTTCGGCAAGCTGCCGAAAAGGACAGGCTGGCAGCCTATGCTCCCCAGAGGACAGAAAGTCACCGCACTTCGACTTCGATCGGCAGCAGATGATTGATCATGTAAGTACCGCGATCATGGTCGCGCGTTACCGGTTGTGTTCGGCCAAGCGAATCCGTGGCGCGCGCGATGAGAGTTCGTTTTCCAGGTTGCGATGGTGTTTGCCAGTCAAATTCCCAGAATCGCCACGCGTTTCGTTTCGATTCACCGATCAATCGTGCATCGTTCCACGTCGCGCCGCCGTCTGTGCTCAGCTCGACTTTGGTGATTTCTGCATCGCACGCCCACGCGGCTCCGCGCACGCACACGCTGGTATTCGCCGGCACGATTTCGTCTTCCGGCGGATGTGCGATCTCCGCTTTGACCTGCATCTCGGTTAGCGGCGTCAGTTCAGCGACGTTCTCTCGTTTCGCCCAGTATGCATAGTCAATCGTTTGATAATATCCCGTAAACGGCCGGTCCGTGACGATAATGCGCTGGAGCCATTTCACAGACGCCATTGCATACCAACCGGGCACGATGGCGCGCACCGGAAAGCCATGCTCTGGCGGCAGGTCGTCGCCATTCATTTTATAAGCCAACAACACATCGCGACGCGCTTTATCCAGCGGAATGCTGCGCGCGAACGTCAATTCGCCCGACGGACCCTTTGGCTCCTCCACCATGCCGCAATCGGCCCCTTCCAGAATCACTTCGCACGCATTTGGTTTGAGGCTCGCTCGATCGAGCAAGGTCGAAAGATAGACGCCGGTCCACTCCGCGGTGCTTACCGCACCAAGGTGCCATTGCACGCCCTTCACTTTTGGCTCGAGGAAAAGTCTGTTATTCCCTGCGCACTCCAACGTCACTGGAACCGTTACTGATTCAAATGCCTTGAGTTGTTCGTAGTTTATGGCGAATGCTTTTTCCACTTCGCCCTCTACGTGTAACCACCACGCATCGCGATCAATCGTCGGGATTGGAAAATGCGTTCGAACGTAGAACGATTTCGTGGGTGTAAGAAAGGTGTCCAGACTCGAAAAGGGCATCTCCAGATTGAGCGGGCTTTCGCAGCGCACGATTCTCCCGTCGCGAAGTTTTGGTTCCGGTTCTGGCATTGGTCGGGAAAGGTTATTTTGCGGCGCGGAGATAGGTGGAAAGCTTTTCGTACAAGCTCATTTGGACGCGTCGATCTTCCTCCGTAATCTCCTGCACTTTAAGTTGGTCAGGTGACATCTTGGTAAGAGCATTGCCTAATGCTTCAACTCGCGGCAGCAACTCCTCGCGACTGCCCTGCATCAGATATCCGGGCGGGATATAGGCTTCGAACGAGTTTGCGAAGATTACGACCGTGACGCCAGGTTGCAGTTGATACTGGGGACCGCCAGCCAGCATCGGTGTCTTCTCATCGAAACTTGAATACTCGATGGTAGCCTCACGAGGATTGCTCCCGGGCGTTCGCATAACCGCCATAATGTCGACAATCGCTTTTGCCTTAATGTCGAACTTTGTTCGTTGCAACAAGCGGACGTCTTTGACAGAGCCAACATAGACAACAGGCGCTTTCCTCCGAACCGATTCTATAAAGCTGCGCATGTTCGCCGCCAGCAAGCACGCAGCATCTCCGGAGATCACGACACACACGAATAGCAACGTGTATTGTTGCCTAAGGCCTTTCGTATTCACACGTAACGTTTAGCACATGAACGTTCCGAACGTCGTCCGTATTGACCATTATTGATTTGGCGCAATGAAGACGTCTTTGTGCGGAAGTGTGCGAATTAATGATTCCGGTTTATCAAAATTTGTAGCGAGAACGTCCACTGGATTACCGGCAATCCACGCGGAAAGATCGATTGATTGGTAAATCCCGCTGTTAAAACCGATCAGTATCCGGCTCGGCGTGCTGCCGACGTTTTCTATGGAATGGCCGTAACCCTGCGGAATGTAGCCGGCGTCTCCGGTGTGCAGGAGTTCCGTCCGGAAACGGCCTTGCGATCCAAACATGGTCACGTTGACATCGCCCTCGATAACATATTGCCATTCGTCTGCGTTAGGGTGCCAGTGCAACTCGCGGAGTGCGCCCGGTTCGAGCTCGAGAATAACACCCGTGACAGTCGTTGAAATTGGAAATCGTGTCGAATCCACGCGCCATTCGCGGCCACCCTTGAATACGCCATGGGGTGCCTCAGAAAGCATCCGGAACTTGTGGGTCTGCGGAGGAGCGATCCTCGGGCCCTGCAGATTTTCCGGCGTTTTCTCCGGCGGAATCGCGCCTCGGGCGAAGTAAACTTCCTTCGTTGGAAAACCCTCAAACGCCGACTTACGCAATCCAAAATTTTTCGCCAACAGCGATTTGGGTGCGTGACCGATCCAATCGGTGATGCTGAAGGTGCCGAACTCAGAGAAATAGCCGTTATCGAAAATCAGAATGAAATGCGTCGGTTCATTGCCGAGGCATTCGAGCACGTGTGGGTGGCCCCGCGGAAAATACCAGATGTCGCCCGGGTCAAAGTCGTTCGTCTCCGTTTGTCCTGCCGGGTTAATGACGGTGGTGCGCACGCGTCCTTTCAAAACGAACGCCCATTCCGCAGCGGTTGCGTGCCAGTGAAGCTCCCGCATCACGCCGGGCTCAAGTTGCATCGACACGCCAGAGATCCCCTTCGAGATTGGCAATTGCTCGACAGTTACTTCTTTTCCAAAACTGTTCCCGAGAAGTTTTCCCTTCGATTTTTCCAATTCGAATTTGAACGTCGGCAATTCTTTTTCAGCCAGTAAAGGATCCGGGACGTTGTTTTGAAAACTGAGATCGCCCATGCCGTGATCTTAAATCCAATTCTACTGGCGCAATCAAGTCATTCCCGTTTTCCACGCTGGCCACAGAGCTCGCAGGCTATTTCTTAGAAAGCCCCCTTGGAGATTCGGTTCTTGCCGGTTTGCTGCCCCAGAGATGAAAAGTGTAAGTGAAGACGATATAGCCGAACAGATCGTGCTTTGGACCATTATTCACATACAGCGCGGGGTTGAACTGAAAATCGGGCGTGACGTTGCAGGTGAAACCGATCGTCGATGAGTTTTCCGAGCCGCTTTGGAAATCGACTTGCAGACGCCATCTCTCATTGAAGTCGTACGCATACCCCAGGATTGCTTCGTTTTTGTAGCCGGCATGAATGGCGCCGGCGAATATTTTGTTATGCTCAGTGCAATAGCCCGCTTCGATAAACGGTTGCGGATCTACATCCAGGTGGGGCGACCAATTCACGAACCCGATGGAAAGAAGGTAAGGCTCTTTCCTTAACAAGCCGATCTCCGTCCCGAAGATCCATTCGTCCGGTTGAAATCCGCGAAACACTGCTACCTCACCCCATTTCGTCAGGCCCAACTCGGCTTGCAATTGATAGGGGTTCGCAATGCGCTTGTCTTGAATTTGAAAACTCAGGGAGAGATCCCCTTCTGGTTGCAAATCGGGCGTCACTATTTGGCTCAAGCCTTTTGTCGTAGCGAACAATGAAGGAACGCCTAAAAGCACAGCAACCATAGCTGTGATGATTTTAAGAAACCCGATTGGCCTCTCGCTCGGCCCTTGCTCATACAAACCGTTCAACATTCTGGTGAGCAAAACGGCTGCCAGGGAATTTGTCGATTCCATTTTGAACCCAGGCCGGGGCGATTTTAAGCTTGCAACAATGCGCGTGCTCGCGATCGATGCTTGTCGAAGCGCGCGACACGTTTCAGAAAAGCAGCCGTGTCGTTAGCCATGTCGCGCGCGCTTGTGACCGAGTTTCCACGTTGCGATGATGTGATCGCCGCGTCCGCGATCGTTATAGGAATAATCGCCGTGGGTTGTTTCAGTAGGGTCAGTCTGGACCGTCTGAGTGCCAGCGGGGTTGCCTTGGATCACAATTTTATCGCTACGTTGCGCCGCCGGGAGCTGGGTGCTTCCCGCGAGTGCGATTATGAACGTAATAAATGAGCGCATAGTTCCCTTATGATGCGCTGCGCATCCAATTGGATTCAACGCTTATTTAGCAAGGGATACGAAGGATCCCAAAAGGCAGACGATCTATAACTGGCAACGCTCGAAAGGCTAGTACAATCCCAGCGCTTCGACCGTTGCTTCGTCGATCGCTCCCGTGATTTGCAAGCCATAATCGCGCTGGAAATTTGCGATAGCTGCGCGCGTGTCAACGCCCAGGGAGCCTGTTATTGATCCAACATAATAGCCTGCATCTTGCAAGGCAGTCTGGACGTTTGCGATCACCTCGTCGGGGAGCAAATCATTATAAGTGTAGATTGGCCCATCGTAATCGTAGTAGCTCTGCAATGGATCGTAGCCATACGCTGGATACCAGTAGCTCCCGTCCAGGAAATAGTATCCGGTGCTAACGAAAACGATGGTGTTACAATGATCGTGCCACCAGTTTCGGTCATGCGACTCGTGCCAGTGGCGGCGGAACGCCTCGTCATAGCCGATACGATCCTTTTTGTTGTGCCATTTCTTGCCGTGGGTGTCTTTGGATGATTCGTGCTTCTCCGGGCGAGGTCCGGCCTCTGGATGTTGAGTTGTGACATTCTGTTGAGGGTTGATCGTCGCGAGGGTTTGATTGTCAGCGCCGAATTCGCGGTGTTCACGCATCTTCTGCAGAGTGCGCGATTCAATTTCACGTGTCGTTGGATCAAGTGTGTTCCCCTGCCGGGTTACGATGCCGCGTCGTTGATGCATTGCCACCAACGTTCGCGACTCAGTTTGGCGTGTCGCTGGATCAACTGTAATCGCTTGTTGTCCCGGGGCGCCGCGCTGTACGTTTAACGCGGCGAAAGCAGGAGTCGCAATTCCCACACCCGCTGAATAATTTGGGCGCAAATTGATTGCTGGTTGCGCGGTAGTGCGGGGCAGATTCGAGTTGAATCGCTGCGCGGGAACTCCCACGGGCCGCGCAATCACCTGCGGCGCCACGCGCGTAGCGCCAACCGGTCTTGCTGGCGCGGGGCGGCTCGCCGCGACGCGCGGAGAGGCAGTTTGCACCGTTGCATTGCTCATTTGTCCGGGCGCACTTTGAAGAGTTCCTGCAAATACCGCGAAGACACAGAATGTCCAAAATCGATTCATTTTATTCTCCGACCATTAAACATCATAAATACCTCGCAGTTGCAAGCTTTGACTGGCACGCACTCAAACTTGTTCACGGAATCGGCAAACTATTTGCTCGGCGGCGATCCGATGAAGGTTTCTCTCAGATTGCAATCCGCGATCCGAAACTAGACTCTGAGATTCTTCGCCGGGATCTTAGCTCAGTTGACAGAGCGCCTCAATGGCATCACTGCGTAACGGGTATTCCGATTTATTCTGATTTGATCTGACGCGCGCTGTCAGAGGGAAAAGTTGCGCGCTTCATGTTCTCCAGTGATCTAATGTGATCTGACAAAACCGGCACTGCCGTATAAAACAGCCGGACAAAATGCTTCAGGATTACGCAGAACACATTGCACTGAAGGGAAGGCTCCTAGTCGGCCAGAGAGAGTGTGGCCGGCACCTCTCCATGAGCCGCGACCAAATCAGCATGACCGCACCGTGCCTCGAGCTGCAATGAGATGATCACAATCCCGATCCGAATTACCTTATCTCCAAGGCCCCTGGCTTTGCCGGGGCGTCACAATGCCGCGCCCATTAGGTTTGCATGTCCGAGGTGTGGCCAGCACCTCTCCGCGACCTGCGACCAAATCAGCATGACCGCACCGTGCCCAATCTGCAATGCCGTGATCACAGTTCCGATCCAAAGTACCTTACCTCCACGCCCCCTGCCTTTGCCAGAGCCTCAGAATCCCGAGCTCATTAGATTCGGATGTCCGAGGTGTGGCCGGCACCTCTCCGCGAGCCGCGACCAAATCGGCATGACCGCACCGTGCCCAAGCTGCGATGAGGTGATCACAGTTCCGATCCAAAGTACCTTGGCTCGCCAACCCTTTTTGCCGCAGCCTCAGAATCCGCGCAAAACCGCCACATGGGGCGTTGTCCTTCAAGTAATCGGCCTGCTACTCTGCTGGACTGTAGTCGGTGCAATCGTTGGCATTCCACTTTTCATCGTCGGCAGACGCATGGCGACACGAACGTTCATTTGCCACTGCGGGAATGAGATGACGAAAGACACCAAAATCTGCCCTACGTGCGGAGCACACTTTCCGTGATCGGAGCCATTGTGTCGGGCGGAGTCGGCTAAGCCGCACTGGCAAATTTTGCGGCCGTCCCAATCCCCCGTTCAATTGGACGATTGGGGACCCATTCGGGAAGTGGTGAAGGGTCGCGACCTTGCCGAGCAACCAGAGCCACGACGCCGTAGACGATCGCGGGCTTATAAAACATGACGCAGCTTTAGTTCGGTGAGGAAATTGCGCAGGTTCATCGCGAATCCCCAAGCGTTTTACTCGGGGCAAACATTTTCTCGACAAACGCCTCGAAGCGCGGGTCGCTGCGGATTGGATCCCACACCGGCTCGTCTTTATAAAAGGATCCGATCGCTCCCGTTGCCAAGCCACGGTCCAGCAATGAAAACGCCAGCTCCTTCTCGTTCAAGGTCGCATAGATTTTGGCCATCCAGTGTGCCTGACTCAGGTCGGCGCCTGACATCTCTTCCAGCTCTTTGATGATCTGCAGCGCTTCTGTCCGCTTTCCCTGCGCTGCGTAAACCATCCCCATATCGTAAATCAAAAGGGGATCACTCGGCCTCTCTTGTTTGGCTTTCTCCAATTCCGCCGCCGCTTCGTCGAATTTCCGGTTTTGAGCGTACAGTCCTATTTCAAAGGTAGTGGTCCAAGGCGGCCCTAGTTCATTGGCCTGCCGCAGCAACTCAAGTGCTCGCACATAATCTCGCTTGAGGTAATAAGGAAGAGCCACTGCCCGTGCGATGATGGATGAGAGTGGATCGAGCTCGCGAGCTTTCAGATATTGCTGGATGCTTTCATCGAGACGCCCTTGTCGTGCGAACGAAGTCCCCAAATAGAAATGGGCTAATGCGTAGCTTGGACTAAGTTCAGTTGCACGCCGCAGTTCTCGATCGCCCTGCGAGAAATTGTACGGGGCGAAAAAGGTATGGGGTTGACCACATGCGGCGTGCGCTTCAGCCAGGTTTTCATCGAGCGCGAGGGCTTTGCGCGCAGCCTCTCCCGCTTTGCGGCGACCTTCAACGGGCGCAATGTAGCCGTAAACTCCAAGGCTTGTATAGACGTCAGCTAAGCCTGCGTAGGCGAGCGCATAATTGCGATCTTCGGCAATCGCCTTCTCGCAATAGCGAATGGCCACGACTAGGTCTTCGCGAGTGCGACGCTGGGCAGATGACAGCCCCTGCATGTAATACTGAAAAGCTTTGAGGTTCTCGGTGGGTCGCTTCGCCAACTGCTGTCGCTCGGCACCGCTCAGCTTTAAGCGCAGCTTCTCGGAAATCTCTCTCGCGATCTCTTCCTGGACTGCGAACACATCGGCGAGTTTGCGGTTGTACTGCTGTCCCCAAATCTCCGTTCCATCCGCGACGTTTACCAACTCGGTTCTGATTGCCAGATTGTCGCCTTGCTGGATTAGTCTACCCATCAGGACTGCCCGCACCCCAAGGTCGTTGCCGACTTTCCGCGGATCGACATCTTTGCCCTTATAGCTAAAGACCGCGCTGCGCGCCATCACTCGCAGTTGCGGCAGTTGCGACAGGCTATTGATGATGCTTTCAGGAATACCGTCGGAGAGGTAATCGGTGTCTGGATCACGCTTCTGATTGTCGAAGGGCAACACGGCAATTGATTTTTCCTGAGCCCGCGCCGTCGGAACAACGGCGATCTTGCTGGCAGGGTCCGTGTCTGGCGTTCGTACAATTCCATAGCGAGTGAGATCGAAGAACCATGAGAGGACCAAAGCGACCGGAAACCCGAGCACGATCAACAGCACAATGAAACGCACGACCCAATTCGCAATGTCAAACACTGGAAAAACCTGTGCGATGCCTTGCGCCAGCGCCCAGCCACCAACCGCATACGCGATTGCAACGCTGTAAACGCGGCGCCGCTTTAGCTCGGCAAAGAATTTCTTCAGATTCACGACTCTCCTCAAATTTACCGTCTTTCGGCGCTCTTTCAGAAGCAACCACCAGCAGTCAAGTGGGAGCGTAACCCCCAGACGTCTAATCTCCAATGTGCTCCCATCCGGTGAGCTGTGGCACAGCGGGCCAAAATGCAATCAGCAATGCAATCGGATACGCGGAGCGTCGCAGCCGATCACATGATGCTGTGATCCGCATTTACGATGCGTCGGGCAACAGCGCCGAAACGCATCAGCACCGTGGCGGATTCTGAGAGCCGTGATTTTGCTGGCGTATCGGCTTGGAAAACATTTCACACCGTCGAATGCCGACCGAATTTTGAAACCAACAGCATCGTATGTTTCCCCACATCATGGTGGGAGTCTGAAAAAACAAGTTGCTAGATGCGAACGGGGGATCGCGATGCTTCAAGCCCGGGGGCATGTTTCTACGTCAACAACCGCGAGTAGAATTTTCTGACGAAATGTCTTTCGTGAAACGGGGACGTGACCGAGACGCCGGGCGCAGCTCGCAACTGATAATCAGTCTTGGAATTTTCAGTTATGTCGGCTTGTTGCCCAGTGTTGTTAGCCAAGCTCCGATTCGAACCGTGGCGGTATGCCTTCTACCTCGGCAGCCATGGGCTAACGGTTTCGAGGATCGGTTAGCCAAAGACCACGCCCTGCTCTCCAAAAGCGACGTCGATATTGAATTGCAGCTTTTCGTTGGGTTCTTCATCTGGTAAATCGACGAATAATTCGTCGTTTTGCTTGAGCGGAAATAAGTGATCTGCCGGGTTGAGAAACAGATCTAGCGAAGGCCAATCGGCACCAACACCTAGTTCTGACAGCTTTGAAGATCCTATCAACTCGCGTGCCGCACGGCTGAGCTGTGGTCCGACGTTGATGCTCCTATACGCAGAGCCAGCCGTGATAAGCGTGCGATGCTTATCGACATTGTCTAGCTTTATGCAGCCGCCAAAGCGCGTCGTTGCCGCCTTTGTAGGGTTCGAGGGCGTCTAGCTTAGCAACGGCATCGGCCGTCGCACCCTTGATCTGCGATTTTCGTTGCGCGATGTATTTCGCTTTATCGTCTGCGATGGGAAAGTATATCCGAGTCGAAGGTAATTTGCCCGTTCCAACCCACACGAGCTGGTACGCCAAATGGTCGAGCGCACTCCGCAGATTGTGAATGACGTCACCCGTCATTGCCGTCAGTTTCACAGAAGTAGGGCGGATGCTTTCCACGAAATACACAAGCCGTCGAGATTCGGGATCCCGCCTCGTATTAATCGCGTAGGGAATCGATTTAAGATACGAGGTTACTTCTCCTTCAAGGGAGCGGAAATGTTCTTTTGCACGTTCGATTTTGACACTAATCAGGTCCAGTCGTTCGCGCGCTGTCATGTGCTGAAATCGTAATGCTATATGTTGGAATCCATCCACCGTTATCGGCGTATGTGTTCTTACTCTTGTTTCTTACTTGTCGCATTCTGTTGTACACCATCAAAGCAACAATCAAAAAGCTGCCCCGGCCGGGGCAATAATCCCAAAAATTTGTTGTTTCGTCTACCGGCCTGGCAATCAGTCTAGAACATGTCCAGTGAACCAAGCGGTATAATGACAAATGATAATGAGTCATCGTTTTGGACGCGCCGCAATATTCACAGCTCTGTTGAAGCGCCGATTCCAGTTCAACAAACCCTGTCAGCACTTCATCGGCGCACACAATGAAACGCCCCCGCGTTCTGCGGCCACAACCCAAAATTGTCGGCCATCGTGATCCGTACTTGAGATAGAGCCGCACCGCCAACCGGCTTTGCTCAGGTTGTCAGCGACGATGTCCAGCATTTCACATCAGAACTGCGGAACTGATTCGCGGGCTTTCTGTTCCTTTTCCGCTTTGAGTTTCGTTTCGTATTCGTGCGCGGCAGGAAGCTCAAGACGGACAATGATTTTGCTGCGCAGCCATAAAATCGCGCCGTCGCTGCGTTGCCACATCTTTTGACCAAGTGATCCCGCAAAATAGCCTTCGACAATTTTGCCCAAACCTTTGTTTGGCGAATCAGGGTTGTTGTACATGATTTCTTCCCACGATGTCCCGGACGGGGTATTCGCAGTCATGATCGCTTGTAATTCGTAATCCTGTATCGTCGGGCTAACACCGGCCGTGATTATTTTCGAGTACTCCATTCGAACGGCAGGACCGTCTGGTGCGAGAAATGCCGCGCGTATTCGCCAGCCCTCATATGCATAAGTGTGATGAATCGCTTCCTGTAACAGCGGGAAATTCATGTCCAGAGCTGGCGACTCTTGTGGCGCCCCATATCGGGCAAGGAATTGATCAGCGGTTCCGCCGAGAGGATGCTGACCCGACACTGCGTTTTGCTTTGCCACCGTTGCCTGTTCGTCGGCGGTGATATGCGCATTTCGAGCAGAATCATGATGAAAGCGTTCCTGAACGTTTTTTGGTAGCTCAGTGAAATAGACTTTTGCAATCCCTGATTTGCTCCTCAAAACAATGCCGTCTGGTTCAACGCGGCTGACCGAAGCGTTTTTGTATTCTTTGCCGTTAATGGTTTTGAAGTCCTCGGCCAGCGCGACGGATGCGGACAGCGCGACCAAAATTGACAGTACGGTTTTCCAGTAATTCACGGCAGGCGGCATTCTGCCGTTTTTGCTCTCCACAGGGCAAACTCTTTTCCCATCGACACGCGAACTTCGGCCACAGCGGTGAGGCACAAGTTTTCGGTGGCAAGCCATCAGTGTGACGCCGAAGTCGAACGTTTCTCTCAGGTTGTAACCCGCAATCTGAAACTTAGACTCTGGGATTCTACGCCGACTTCTCCGGCCCGCGCAGCGACCTAGATTGGACCAAACGTTGTTCCGTCACATTTCGGGCAAACGCCGGCGACCTCGAGGGGTGCCGGACGAGTAAAGTGCTTTGTGTGTCCGCAAACGGCGCATTTCCATGAAAGCGATCTTCGCTGGGGCAGCCATTCCGCCTGATCGCGAATTGCCCTGAGTGCAAACGATCACCGTGTTGAGCGCCGCGTCCATAAATTCAGTTCCAACTGTTGAGGTTTGCCGGTCCGTTTGCGCGATATGAGCGCCCAAAGACGAAGTAAACGTTTCATAATGTTCGTCTGAACGTATACAATGCTCAGAACCTGTCCAGAAGCAAAATGCGCTGCTCACACGATGTTGTGATCCGCGTTTACGATCATGCCGGCAATTTGATCGAAAAGCACGAATCGCATCGCCGATGGCGCTTGAAATTTTTCGGGAACTTCGCCTCGCAGTTTCCGTAGAAAGGGATTGGGGGCGAACGGACACTAGGGCGCGACGCGACCTATAGGCCGATAACGTTTCGGCCTGTTTAGCCACATGAAATCCGCTTTACTTGGCGCAATTTTTGGGATTGCCGGAGGAATTGCAATTTTGCTCACGGCTCACGCCGAAGAAAAAATTGCGGTTATTAAAATCCAGCTGCCTAACTCGTTTCCAGACTATGGGGAGCCGACGGTACCTCAAATAGAGCAGGTGCCGCCTCAAGACGTGCTAGTTCCTGAACCTTTGGATCATTATTTAGTCGCCAAGGCGACGACTGAAAAACCTGCGCCGGGGCGCCACAGGCATGTCGTCCGCCGGCAGCCAAACTTCTTCGAGAAATTATTTACCGGTTTCATCAAACTCCAAAAACATCAGGCGGCGACATCATCTCACGAACGGTCTCGTACAACCTCACCGCGCGACTGAGTACAAACGGCTCTCCGGCAGAGGCGAATCGCCTGTGCCAAGTTTCAACTCTTGACATGATGCCGTGATCCGCGTTTTCGATGGTGCTAGGAGCGTAATCGAAAGCGCGGGAGCACGCAGGCGATTTTCAAGAATGGTAGAGCCGTTTTCTCCCCTTATGCCGGGCCGAGCAGGGCCTTAGATGGTTCATCGAATTCTGACAGCATGACTTTTTTGGCATGTGCCGGCGTCGAGGGTTTCTCTCAGGTTGCAATCCGCAATCTGAAACTTAGACTCTGAAATTCTTCGCCGGGGTCTTAGCTCAGTTGGTAGAGCGCCTCAATGGCATCAATGGCCGGCTGATTCTCTCAAATCATCCCGACTTTGGTCTGACGTGCTCAGCGGTAGGTAAACCGGGGACAATGCATCATCGCATGTACGACTCTGATAGTGCCGAAATTTTTCCACGAGTGGATAAAACAGTGGATAAAGCATCTTGTCCGTGCCGCCGCAAATCTCCGCACTCCCTGCTCGGTAAAAAAGTGCCACTTCCTACATCGAGATAGGGATATTACCTGCGACTGAACTTGCGACCTCGCCGCAGAACTGCGACCTTCAATTACAAAAAAACGAAAGAAGAGCAATGAGCAAAGAATCCGCAGACGCCGCACTCGGCAAGTTCGCTGAAGCCGTCAACACAGGTAAATTTGAGCTGTTCGACCAAGTTGTCGCTCCTAACTGTCTCGACCACGACCCGGCCGACGGACAGGTTGCTGGCCCTGACGGTTACCGAATGTTCTTCTCCGGACTGCGCACCGCCTTCCCCGACATGAACGTCACCCCAGAGATCGTTGTGCAGGACGAAGACACCATCGCGTTTGCCTACACCCTTACCGGCACGCACACCGGTCCCTTCGGAAAGATCCCGCCCTCCGGTAAGAAGGTCAAAATCCGCGGAATGCAGATCTCCAAATTCAAAGACGGCAAGATGGTCGAGCGCTGGGGAAGCTCCGACGAGTTAGGCCTCCTAAAGCAGATCGGTGTCATCCGCAACTAGTGTTGCCTTAACCTATCGGCCCGCTTTGCAGGATCGCGCTCGAATCGCTTTTGATTGCCGAACGGCAGATGATCCGGCACAGATGTCATCGACGATTCCTGCACACGTTTGAAACACCTACGCTTTCATGTTGGAATCCTTACAGGATAGAACCGAAGCCTCCTATTTGGTGACCGAGCTTGCCAAAGGGATTCTCGTAGAGGAATCGGAGGTCGTGACAAAGCTCGGATACATCCAGCGCACCGTCGCACACGCAAAGGACTCTGTTGCGGTTGAGGATGCGAAGCAATTACGTCTTCTGATGCTTAGTCCCGAGACTGCCAAGTATTTTACGGGCTCAACATTTAGCGCGCTCGATGGCTCTTACCAGTCAGTTGCTGCAAAGAACACGGAGACTCAACTGAATGCCGTGATGTCTTACGTCGCTGCGAGCGGCCTTGTGTTCGCACATTCGTTTCTCGAATCCGTGTTGGAAACTTTGCTTCGGATCACGCGACTTTGCGATATAGCCCCGTGGCTTTTATTGATCCGTAATAAGGACGTTTCAATTTCCGCAATCGTTGAAACCGGACTCGAACCCGCTATCGAAACAAAGCTCAATAAGTTCATCGTATCACTCCACAAAGAAGGGCTACTAGATAAGATTGATTACCTCGCAAAGGTCCTTAAATGCAGCATTTCTAAATCCAATATCATTGACTACACATATGATTCAGAACGCCTGAACCGCATCGACACTTTACGTCATCAATTTTCGCATCATCGAAAGAAGGATTACAGAATTGAAACCGCGCAGGCGGATATAACCTATGTGTATCGAACCGCCCTGCATTTCCTCGACCTCGTCGTTCACCACTATGATCTCTACGGAGCGCAGAGGCCGAAGTGAAGTTTTATGAAATCAAACTCACCGCGAATTGGTGTATCGCTCTTTCCAGTTCGATAAACGCGGTCAGCTTTTCATCGGCACGCACGATAAAGCGTCCCGAATCCTCACGCTCTGCGGCCACAACCCAAAATTGTCGGCCCTCGTTATCCGTACTTGAGATACAGCCGCAACGCCAATCGGCTTTGCTCAGACTGTCTGCGATGATTTCCCAGTATTTTAATGCCGCCAATGTCTAGCGGTTGTTCGAAACCGTTTTCGGTGCGCGTTGGTTTAGTTCGACTTGCGTGCTCACTGTCTGTAGCCCCGCATTAAGTGCATCAATTTGCTTTTGTTGACGTGCGATGATCGCGTCCTGTTCCTGCACATGGCGGTGCTCTTTGAGAAACTCGTTGAGCAGCATCGCGTTCACCGCTTCGTAGCGCACTGTGTAAGGCTTTCCTTGTTCATCGCGAGCCACTAAATCAGGATTCACCTTCTCCACCTCCTCGGCCACCAACCCGAATTGCGAGATACCCTTGGGGTCAAGCTCATGCTTATAGCGGAAGGTCACCGGTTTCAGCGCGAGGATCGCTTCGCTCGCTTTATCCATCGGTTTGATCCCGTCCTTGAAACGCTCCGATGAAACGACCGTGCCCAACTGACCGTTGGTATCGACTATTACCCCGACACCCCCTGCGACGGCGGTGCCACTGATGCCGGCGATAAATGTCCTGTAATGTTTTAGCTCGCCGATGCGGATCGCCCTGTCCTCACCACGAAATCCACGACTGCCGATATAGATATTATTGCTGCCCGTGGAGTTATAACCGGCTAAAATACCCAACGCGATGTTGTCGCTGCCAGTTGTGTTCCTCTCGAGCGCCTCCGCACCGATGGCCGTGTTGGAGAACCCGGTGGTGTTGCTAATGAGCGCACCGTCACCTAAGGCGGTGTTGAAAACACCGGTTGTGTTGAAATGCATCGCGAACGAACCGATGGCCGTGTTGTCGGCGCCGATTGTGTTGTTTAAGAGCGCATCGATACCTAGGGCGGTGTTGAAGTTGCCGCCGGTATTGTTCAAGAGCGCATTAAAACCGATTGCCGTATTAGCAATGCCGATGTTGTTCAAGAGCGCATCCTCGCCTAGGAATGTGTTGAATGTGTTATTGCCGGAGCAGCCTTCTTGACAAACCGCTCGCGCTTGTGGCGAAATCGCAAAGCAAGCGAGGCCGAGCGGGATGAGGAGCAAAGCGAATCGCAAAAACGACCGCGGGATCAATTTTACATATGGAGTTTTCATATTCTTATTTTTCGTTTCGTTGTGCGAGCGAACCCTGAACGTTCGCGGTTTTCCCGTGCGGGAAGAGGGCCAGGTGGAGCTTTATTGAAAAGACGCCCAACGGACTTAGCGCGCGAGTCCGACTCTGCCAACAACCGACAGGCAATGTCAATCCTTTTTGGCGAATCGCCGCCTCGAGTTCCAGAAACGCAGTCAATTTTTCATCTGCGCGCGCAACGAAACGCTTTCGGTTGCCGCCGTGCGCATCAGCAATCCAGATTGACATGCACAAAACCCCTTTCTTGAATTAGAAATGATTATCGGCCCGTCATTATTCCGAATAATGAACAAACCTTCGCTCAATGTTGCGCATCGAATCCTAACGGCCGAATCTTCTGAAATCGCCGCTCGCGTCGCGTAAGCCGAGTTCTTGACACCGGCGGCGCAACCCGTCACGCTTTTATGCAGCCGCCAACTTTGGTAATTCCTTTGTGAAGCGATACGTCTACATCGTCTGGGGCGCGGGCCTGCTAGTGACCGTGATTATTTGGTGGATCATTTGGTCCAACGCAAAGCACCTTTCTTCGGATCTGCTGAACACCCTGCCAAACCGAGTGCGAAGCTACGGTATTGGTAACTATGTAACGGATATTCGAATCGGCTGGTGTAACAATGACGGCCATATTATCGACAGAAATCTATTTACAGATTCGCTTACTGTAACGATTTTTCTGCAGAATTTCGACGGATGGTTACTACGTCACGCCCGTGTTGACCAGCGACTCCTGCCCGAAGACTTAAAGCCGGAGGAACTCAAAAATTACCTGTCGCTCGTGGAATTAAGGAAATCCTCTCCCCTATCTGCGGAGCAAAACACCGCATTTCAGACGCTGCAGACCAAAATTAACCACTGGATACTTCACGAGCGATCAAATCTCCGGTTAATGATTGCGGGGCAGGTATTCGAGACAATTCCTCCTTTCGACGCCACTGCGGCTCCGACCTATGGCTCGGGAGAATTCGAAGGCGAGACGTACAATCGGATTGTATTCCACCTGGCCGCTCCAGATGATCCGACAGAACTCCAAAAATGGCGCACCATTATTCGTGCTGCTGGCCCCACTTGTGATGCTCAAATCTCCCTCGCACGGCCCATTGTCGGGGCAGCCGATGCGCTGCGAATGCCGACTTTAGTGAATGCGGACGCAATCTATACCACAGGGGCAAAGCCGGTGTATCGCAGTTTGCCTCTTGTGCCACCTTTCCGCCAGGGTGCTGCAACTACGGCAGTCGTTTTCACAATTTGTGCGGTCTTGGCAGCTGCCTTCGGCACATCAGCGCTTCATAATGCACGCGGTGCCAATCTAACAGCGGATCAACAGGCGCCGTGGAGTCTATCGCGGGTTGTATTTGCATGGTGGCTGACAATCTGTGTGGGCTGTTTCGCGTACCTTTGGGCGTTAATGGGAGAGTACCGTAACATTCTCAGTGGAAGCGCCCCCATTTTGCTTGGCCTGCAAGGGGCGACCCTATTGATCGCCACCGGATTTGGCCGAATCCAGGACGATCGTGCTTCTCAAGGTTTCTTCGCCGATCTCATTTCGGAGGGAGGCGAACCGGAGATAGCACGGCTTCAGATGCTGGTTTGGAATTTCATTCTCGGGATAGTGTTCATCTGGCAGTCCGTCTTCCAATGGACAATGCCAACGTTTGATCCAATGCTAATGACATTGCTCGGGATTAGCTCGGCAACTTATGTTGGCTTCAAGTTCGTGCCAAAAACTGCATCGAGCTCTTAACGTCTCCAATAAAATTTCAACTCACGCGTTTTGAAAGCGTAGAAGCGCAGTGACGCGTTCGCCAAAATTGATATCGTCGGAAAGTCCGATCATTTTGCTGTGATTCGCGCTACGATGAACAGGGTAACGTAAATTAAAACCCGCGAGCACAAGGGCGATTTCAAGAAGCCGTAGCACGAGTAACCGCCTGCTTGTGCTCAGCAGCTTTACTGATTGTTCAGGACCGTTTGCGGCGCGGATTTGTTCACTTCAAGGGATGGACTGTGAAGAATGATCCTTCGACTCCGTCGACAGATGTGAGCGCAATTCAACCCATCACGCAATTGAACATGTACACTGAATTGGCAATGAGGACTACCGGGGATTGAAAAACAAATGGTTCGCTCTTACGGGCCGCGTGGTTGCAATTTGCAATCTGAAATCTACAATCTGAAAATCCTTCGCCGGGGTCTTAGCTCAGTTGGTAGAGCGCCTCAATGGCATTGAGGAGGTCACGGGTTCGAATCCCGTAGGCTCCATTTACATTTGCCGTTAACTCTGTCTGCACAGCTCATGCAGGTAACAGACGCGTTACTTTTCCCACAGAGCCCGGACGGTTACTTGCTGCGATTCTACGGGCATGAAAATAGTAAGTAATCCTACAGCAAATGGCTCTAGTGGGAGCGAGAGTCGCCCTCTAGAGGATAACTTGGAGAACAAAAATAAACCCCGGAAACGGTTCATCAGCCGTCGTTCGTTCCTGGGTAAAACGATCGCCCTGTCAGCAGGAACCGTCGGCGCGGGACTGTTGGGCACCATCCGAACCGCAAAGGCAAGTGGCGCTCTTTCACCGGGAGACGCGGCACTGCTCAGGTTCCCAGCGGCGGTGGAGCTACTCGAGGCCGACTTTTGGATCCAATACAACGAACTCGGCGGCATCCAGGACGACGAAGTCCCAGGCGGCAGTGGCAATCCAGACTATACTGAGGCCTTGGAGGTTATTGAGGATGAAATGCAAGACTACATCCATGACAACACCGATGATGAGATCACTCATCACCAGTTCCTCAACGCGTACTTGGTCTCAAAGGGAGCGGCCCCTGCAAACCTCGACCCGTTTCGCACGCTGATGGGCAGCACCGCGACGGGAGTCAATCCAAACTTGATCGGACACCGGCTCACCAACCTGACGCAACTTACCCTGGATACCAGTTGGTGGACCCGCTATCGCGACGACAGGCATAACCCGGATCTCGATCCGAACTTTGTCTTCAAGCAGGCCGTCCCGAGCTTGGCTGTAAACCAGCACACGGCCATTCCTCGAACCGATGCCGATACCAGCGATGCCAATTTCCTACAGGCAATCGCGAATACTGCGGCTTTCCACTTTCCAACCATCGAACAAGGTGGCAACAGCCTCTATCCGTCGCTGGCGCAAAGGGCCACCGATGTGGAAGTACTGCGGATCCTGATTAGCATTGGACCGACCGAGACGATGCACTTCCAAACCTGGTCGGATGTGGCGGGTAATGCGCCTCCTCTAACTGCCGTCGATCCGGTAACGGGCGTTAGAGTGAGGTTTCCCGATTTGGAGGTGGAAAACGAGCTCTTCGACAAGGCCCTGATCATGCCCGAGCCATGTCCGTTCCTTAATCGAAGCCTTCCCATTGTTTCGATCATTCGGCCAACGAACACGGAAGGTGCCGCCACGGGGACTCTCGCATTCCTCACCGCTATGGGACTCTTCATTGGCCAATCGCAGGGGTTCTTTGCCTACATGAAGCAACTCGCGCAAGACGCAGATGCGGCCGAACGCGAATGTAGTTGAGCCATGTGATTGCCCGATCATATAGATGACAAGAAAGTGGCGAACGGTCGCATGCGGGATGGCGGCCGTTCGCGATCGATGCGGGTGTACCTTCACGCGAAGATTTTTCCCTTTCGCGAAAATGATTTTCGGGGGAGGATGCTCTGTTTATTAGAAGCCGCCCAACGTTTGACGCCTGTCGCGGCTTCAATCTTCCCATCGACAGCAGGAAGAATGCACAAAACCAATTCCATTCTCATGCACGCCCCGAAGAGAGCGATCTTCGAGACGGCAGCGAATCTTGAGCTTTGGCCGAAAATCCTCCCGCATTATCGTTACATTCAATTTCTGGAGCGAGGACCTGATCGCAACATCGTGGTGATGGCCGCGCGGCGGTCCGGCATTCCGATCGCGTGGACGTCGGAACAAATCATCGATCGCAGCCGGCTTGAAATCCACTTTCATCATCTAAAAGCGTGGACAAAGGGAATGCGCGTGGCCTGGACATTTTCTGATACGCCCGACGGCGTACTGGTAATGATCTCGCATGATCTACGATTTCGTATTCCCGCGCTCGCGCCGATCGTCGATCCTATCATTGGCGATTTCTTTATTTGGAATGTTGCCAATAAAACATTGCGTTGTATGAAGGCGTACGTGGAAGCAAGCGCAAACAAAATGATCGCATGAGCCCGCCTACGCCAAAGGCTACGGCGGGGCAGGCCCGAAGACGCACGGTCATCACCGGTATTGGCCCGATCACCTGCATCGGCACCGGTGTCGAGAATTTCTGGAACGCAATTCTCGCGGAAAAAAGCGGCATTGGCGGCATAAGCAGCTTTGATCCGAGCGTGTTCCGTGTGCGTTGCGCGGGCGAGATTCGTGATTGGAATGCGGAAGAACATTTTACACCGCATCGCCTGAAACGGCTGGATCGTTACGCGCAGTTCGCGGTGGTCTCTGCAAAGCTCGCTCTGGACGATGCCGGGATCGAGTATTCGCGCGAAAAACCGCAAGAGCGCACTGGTGTCAGTTTCGGCACTGCGCTGGGCGGCGTCTGCAAAGCCGAGGAGCAATACATCAGGTATCTAAAAAAGGGCGCGCGGGGCGTCCAACCCACGTTAGCCGTCCAGGTCTTCGGTGGTTCGGCCCATTCAAACATCGCGATAGAATTCGGCTTTCGCGGCGTCGGCACGACGAATTCAAACAGTTGCGCCAGTGGCACGGTCTCAGTCGGCGAAGCGCTTCGTTACATTCGCGACGATTTTGCAGACGTAGTAGTAGCCGGTGGCGCGGAAGCGCCTCTGACCGCCATTACCGTTGGCGCGTTCGACATTATAAAAACGATGAGCCGATGGACAGGTGACCCGGCTTCGGCTTGTCGCCCATTCGATGCGTCGCGCGATGGATTTGTCATGGGCGAAGGTGGCGCTTCGCTGGTCATTGAGGAACTCGATCACGCGCGGGCCCGCGGCGCCCACATTTATGCGGAGGTGCTCGGTTACAGCATAAACAACGACGCTTTCCATATGACTACGCCGCTTCCGGGCGGCGAATCATCCATTCGCGCAATGCGCGAAGCGCTCGCGGACGCGGAACTCGCGCCTGAACAGATCGATTACATCAACGCGCACGCCAGCTCGACTCAGCTCAACGACAGTGCAGAAACGGCGTCAATCAAGCAAGTCTTTGGCGACCACGCGCGACGAATCCCCGTAACTGGTACGAAGGGTTATTACGCGCATCCACTGGGCGCGACCGGCGCCATCGAGGCAGCGCTTTGTGCGCTCGCTTTGGAGCGGCAATGGATCCCGCCCACGATCAACTATCGAAATCCTGATCCAGCATGCGATCTCGATGTCGTGCCGAATCATGGACGGTCCGCAGAGCTAAATTACGTAATGAGCAATTCGTTTGGATTCGGCGGGATCAATGCGTGCGTGGTGTTGGGTCGCGTGTAACTCAGGCATCTTGCCTGATCGTTGAACAGGCTTCCCAGCCTGCACAACCCGCGCAGGCAAGGATGCCTGTGTTACAACAAATCCGCGCGGTTTTCACGTGTGCGTTTGATCGCCTGCTCGTTCCGCCACTTTGCAATTTCAGCGTGATTTCCGGAAAGCAAAACTTCCGGAACTTTCCACCCGCGGAACTCAGCGGGCCGCGTGTACTGCGGCGCTTCCAATCCCGATCTCTCGGGACTGAAGCTGTCGTCGGCGGCCGATTGTTCGTGACCGAGCGTTCCTGGCAGTAAACGCACAATTGCATCAACAAGCACAACCGCGGCGATCGCGCCGTTGGTGAGCACATAATCGCCGATCGAAATTTCCAGATCAATCAGATGCTCAATCACGCGATGATCGACTCCTTCGTAATGCCCGCAGACGACGATGAGATGTGATTCCTGTGCGAGTTCGTTTGCCATTTCTTGATTGAACCGGTGGCCAGCGGGCGACATGAGAATGATTTTCGATCTTCGATGTTCGATTTTCGATTGTTGGACGTTGGGCGTCGAATGTTGGGCGTTTGGCGTTTTCTGCTCCTCTTTAGAAAGATCTTCCACAGCGGCGAAAATCGGTTCCGGTTTCATCACCATCCCCTGCCCTCCCCCGAACGGCGCATCATCGACAACGTGATGTTTGTCTGTTGTCCAATCACGCAGGTTACGAATGTGCAGCTCAAGGATTCCTTTCTCCTGCGCCCGCTTCATCATGCTTTCGCTCAAGGGTGCGCGGCAGATTTCAGGAAATAAGGTGACGATATCGATTCTCACTTAACGAAGAAAACGTCCAACGCTGAACGCCCAACGTCCAATGTTCAAATTGTAGGGCGTTTCTGTGAAACGCCGCGGCGTCTGACACAGACGCCCTACAGTGGCGCGAAATTATTCGATGATTTCAAGCATCGCGCGCTGTCCATGACGCGCGGCAGAACTGGCCAGCAGGGCGCGAATTGCTTGAATGGTTTGACCGGACCGTCCAATCACCCGACCCACATCTCCGCGTCGAAGCTGCAATTTAAAGATCACGGTTCTGCCGCTGGGAATTTCCGTGAGCACCATGTCGTCGGGAAACTCGACCAGCTGGCGAAGGACGAACTCGAGAAACTCTCGCATCAGTGAAAAGACTAACCACGAATCCGCCTTCGCACAATGGCTACGGCGCGACAAGTGGACACAAATAAACACGAATTTGCCGATCGACCCTTGTCCCGCCGTAGAGTCCACTGTCATCAGCGGATTAGCTTGCGGACGAAGAGAGAATGCGCAGAGGACAGCGCACCCTACAACTGCTAAGAGCAGACGTTAGCTTGCCGCGTCCTCCGCCGACGGAGACGCAGCCGCTGCGCGGGGTTCTGAACTCTCTGGCTCGGCTTCAGATGCCGGCTCGGCAACAGCAATTCCCTTCTTTTGTTTCTTAATCAAGCTGCGCACAGTGTCCGATGGTTGTGCGCCATTGCTGATCCAATACTCGGCGCGTTCCAAATCGAACGAACTATTCTGACCGGTTTGCTTGGGATCGTAGGTGCCGATGATCTCGATGAATTTCCCGTCGCGCGGGCTGCGGCTATCGGCCACTACTATTCTGTAGTAAGGCCGGTTTTTCGCGCCTTCTCTGCGTAATCTAATTGAAACTGCCATAATTGAGAAAGTTACAAGGTTGAATGGTGACAAGAGTTACGAAGGCAAAACAACTTTCCGATTTACCGATGTAACTGTTGTAACCCTTTCATCATTTTCTTCATCTTGCCCGCGCTCTTCATCATTTTCTTCATCTGATCAAAGCGCCGCAGCAAGTCGTTTACCTCCGTGACGGTGGAACCGCTGCCGCGCGCGATGCGTTGACGCCGCCGCGCATTCAGAATGTCGGGCCGCGTTCGCTCTTTCTTTGTCATCGAAAGCACGATCGCTTCCGTGCGCTTAAGCTGCTTCTCGTCAATGGAAAGGCCCTGCACAGTACCCATACCCGGCAACATGCCAAGAATATTCTCCAGCGGACCCATTCGGCGCATCATGTTGAACTGCGCCAGGAAGTCGTTGAAATCGAAGGACGCGGTACGCAATTTACGCTCGAGTCGCGCTGCATCTTCGGCTTCGACAGCTTCGGCGGCTTTCTCGACGAGACCGATAACGTCGCCCATTCCGAGAATCCGTCCGGCGAGCCGTTCGGGAATTAAAGGTTCAAACTGATCGAGCTTTTCACCCGTGCCCGTGAATTTGATCGGACGCTGTGTGACCTCGCGCATAGACAAAGCCGCCCCGCCGCGGGCGTCGCCATCGAGCTTCGTCAGAATGATTCCTGTGATGGACAAAGCAGCATCAAAACTGGTCGCGACACTGACCGCCTGCTGCCCGGTTGCAGCATCTACCACAAGTAAGATCTCGTGTGGCTGCAAAAATTCTTTCAGCTCTTTGAGTTCCTTCATCAGCGCCTCATCGATTTCCTGTCGCCCCGCCGTATCGAAGATCTGCACAGTGGGCGCGTCCGGCTTGCCCGCCATAGCCTCGGCGGAGGCGGGCGGTTGCGTCCCACCAAGGGCTGCCGCCGCGACGCGTTGCACATTTTTCTCGCCTGGCTCAGGCACATGAACCGGGACGTCGATTTCTTTTCCAAGCGTCGCGAGCTGTTCAATCGCCGCAGGCCGTTGCAAATCGCACGCGACGAGCGCGGGTAATCGACCCTGTTTCTTTAGCAGCAGGGCCAGCTTCGCTGCCGAAGTCGTTTTGCCGGAGCCGTTGAGGCCGACAATCAGGATCCGCATGTTATTTTCGAAACAAAGCGGCTCTGCATCGCCACCGAGCAGCGCGGTCAATTCGTCGTGAAAAACTTTTACGATTTGCTGACCGGGCGTAATGCTGCGAAGCACAGCTTCGCCGAGCGCTTTCTCTTTTACGCGGGCAATGAATTTTCTGGCGACTTGAAAATCGACGTCGGCTTCAAGCAGTGCCAGGCGCACGTGGCGCAATGCCGCGTCGATGTTTGATTCGGTGATAACGCCATGCCCACGGAGGTCCTTGAAAATCTCCTGAAGTTTGTCGCTGAGTTGTGGAAACATGACGTATTCAAGGAGGGGCGATCTCCAGATCGCCCAAGGCGGCTGGAAAGCCGCCGTTCCCTCTCATCGCGCGATTACTTTTTAGCTGCTGCCGCCGGTGAGCTTGCGGCTGTAGCTGCGCCTTCTTCGATTCCGAAGGTCCAATGAGTTTCGACCTTTTTACCTCCCGATTTTGCGCTCACAATCACGGTGCACGACTTGTCGTGCAGCTTTTGTGGAACTTGATATGACACGATGCCAGTTTTGGCGTCATACTTGGCCGGAACAAGCCCAAGTCCACTCACCCGCATTTGCACGCTGCCGGGTTCGATCTGACCTACACTGCTGAGGTTTGCTTTAATAAGAGGCAATGCCGTGCGCACCGTCTCGCCGTCTGCCGGCTGCGTAGTCAGATCTTTGGCACCGACTTCGGCTACGGCTGTCCCGCCGCCGGTGGAAGTGCCGATCATGTTCACAGCGTCTGCAAAGACCTTCGGTTTGTTTGCTTCAATGGCGTAGCGGCCGAGCGCATCCATCGGAGACGTGAAAGTGATCGGTTGGCCGTAAACGGTAAACATCGCTTCGTAACCGGCATTTCGCGCAAGTTCTTTCACGTGCTCGTTGTAATTTCCGAACGGCACCGCAAAACAATTCACCTTAATCCCGAGCCGCTGCTCGAGCAGGTCCTTGCAACCGACGACTTCGTTTTGAATCCATTTGTCATAGTCGGCCCCAGTTAGTTTCTTTCTGCTCCGCTTGCCGCCGGGCTCAATTACGGTGACGGCGTGCCCTTCGCGCAGATCCTGATGCGTCGCGGAGTGCGCCTCAATATCCACGCCATTGTCGCGCATATCGGCGAGCTGTTCCCATGTAATCGCTTCTCCACCGCCAAGCGCGCCCCCACGTACTCCCTCGGTGTAGATGAATAGTGTGAACGGATAACCAAATTTTTTCATGATCGGCCATGCGACTTCGTATTGGGTTTTCCAGCCGTCATCGAACGTAATCACAGCGCAGCGCGGCGGTATGTTCTTTTCGCCCCGCTTCCAGGCGAGCAAATCCTGCATCGGAATAACGGTGATGCCCTTGTCCTTCAATTCCTTCATCTCCGCTTCAAATGCCGCAGGCGTAATCTCCGTCCCTGGATAGCGGACCTTGTCGACTAGACGATGATAACAAAAAATGAGGGTCTGAGCGGTTTGATCAACCACTGGCTTATTGATTTTGGGAGGCGCGTCCGGTACGGGGGCATTGGTTGCAGCAACCGTCGCCGGAGATGCACTACCCGCAGGTTGCGGCTTTTCCGTAACGGCTTGCTTTTTGCACATCGAAAAATTCAGTGCCAGCACCAGGGGAAGGATTGCGAATCGGATCATCATAAGAGTGTTAACGGATTAAGCGCAGTGGCGCAAAACTCAAGTGCATTTTATACGGATTACCGAAAATATGCGAATCATTGACTCAATTCTGTTTCGCTTGTTCGAGTTTGATAGAAAAATTTTTGGTATAGCGCTGATTTTTGGCTATTACATCAGAATGCCGCGTTTGGTCAGTCGCCTCCTCATCCTCGCGCTCGTCGCGTCATTAGCTGCGTGCAGCACGGTTGGGACTCTCGGCGTCAAAAACACGAGCAAAACATTTACGACTGTGGTAGTGGACCCGGGCCACGGTGGGAAAGACAGCGGTGCGTATCGTCGCTACGGTCCACCGGAGAAGACGGTCGCGCTTGATGTAGCCCAGCGTCTCCAGCGCAAGCTGCGTGAGTCACAGTTGAAGACTGTCATGACTCGAGACTCGGATGTGTTCATCCCGCTCAATGGTCGCGTCGCAATGGAGAATAAGCAGAAGAATGCAGTCTTCGTCAGCATCCATTTTAACGACTCGCGTAAGCGGAAGACGCGCGGATTCGAGACATACTATCATTCCGGCGCATCACTAGATCTGGCCAATGAGATCCAGCAAAAACTCATGACCATCCCGAATTCCGCAAATGGCGGAATTCACACCGCAAATTTTCGTGTGCTGCGGTTTGCCAACTGTCCGGCGGTGCTGGTGGAATGCGGCTACCTGAGTAATCGCAACGAAGGCAACCAGGCGCGCGATTGGGAATATCGCGAGCTACTCGCCGACAGAATTGCCGAGGCGATCGTCGAGCAGCGCTATGGCACCGGCGTTTATCGGCCAACAGGGCGGCTCGCGTTGCAGTTGGAACATGAGAGCAGCCGATCGGCTCTCCCATAATAAAATTGTTTTGCCGCGGCTCGCGAAGATTTTTCCACTCAATTCACGCTGGTGATGCTGAAAAAGCGGCGTCAAGCCGCGGCACTCCAAAGCGCTTTGCGCGAAATACTCACCTACGACTTCTGATTTCTGAAACTATCCGTCCCGCCTCAGAGGCGGGATCAGCGTAATCCGTGGTCAAAGCTTCGATTGCGGCAGAACCGCGCTGGCGGATTCGTGGTTCAACAATTTCTAAAATTGCTTTCCGCGTTTTTCGGGCCCGACCGCAGCGAGCAGAATCAGCATTAAAAAGATGACGAGAGCGAAAAGGCCGAGCGCCTTTGCGTAATCGGGATGTCCGTTTGCATCGCGGAAATGATAGGCCAACTGGGCCTCCACGACGGCTGTATTCGCCGCGAACAGGTTCCCGAGTTGATAGGCAAACCCCGGGAAGGTTCCGCGGACTGCGTCGGGTGACAACTCATTCAGGTGCACCGGCACGATTCCCCAAGCGCCCTGCACCACGAATTGCATGGCGAATCCGCCGGTTACCAAGAGCGCATATCCCGGCGAGAACACCCATAAGGGAATCAGCACCATTCCAACCGCTGCGCACAGAATGATGGATCGACGCCGACCCCATTTTTGCGAGAGATGGCCGACTATCGTTCCGCCGCAGATTGCGCCGACAGCATAAATGATCCCCGTCGCAGCTTTTTGTGTCACGCCGTAGTGACGCTGCTCGCCAAGAAATGTTTGGTACATGTCCTGCGTTCCGTGCGACATGGCGTTGAATGCCGTCATCAGCAACATGACATAAAGGAATAGCGCCCAGTGGCGTTTGAACACAGTTAGGAGCTGTTTCCAAAAGTCACTCATCACGTGCTGCTGGCGCAACCAGACCGGCGATTCAGGAACATGCGCACGAATATAAAGCACGAGAACAGCGGGGAGCGCGCCTGCAACGAAAAGACCGCGCCAGCCGAAGAACGGAAATACAATCCAATAAACAACCGCCGCGAGCAGATATCCGAACGCATAACCCTGCTGCAAAATTCCCGAGAACAGTCCGCGCGCGGCGGTTGGCAAGGTTTCCATCGCGAGCGACGCGCCAAGTCCCCATTCGCCGCCCATGCCGATGCCGTAAAGCGCGCGAAAAATTAGCAACACAGTGTAATTAGGAGAAAACGCGGTGAGCAATTCCATCACCGAATAAAAGATGATGTCGATCATGAGCGGGATCCGCCGACCGAAGCGGTCGCCCAGTAATCCGAAGATGAACGCGCCCACCGGACGCATCGCCAGCGTGATGGTGATCGCGTAACTGAGATTGGCGACAGTCGTGCCGAAATCATTCGCCATCGGCACGATCAGAAACGTCAGCAGAAAAAAATCGAACGCGTCTAGCGCCCAGCCCAGAAAACAGGCGACAAACGTATTGCGTTGATTGCGGTCGAGTAACTTGAAAAGGCGGATTACTTCCACGGACGGTTCAACTAATTCGAGCAACCCCGAATCCGATTTCTCATAACGCTGCGACCCAAGAGGTCAATACTAATCGACAAGAATCAACCGCACTTTCCGGCAACAAGCCGTTCGACAATGCCAATCGCGCAACAGCAAAAGGGAATGGAGACTCTCACAACTCAGCTCAAAGAGCAGGCCGCCCAAATCCAGAGAGTAAGCGAGAGGCTGCAAATAGCGAGGTCCGAGAGATTAGTTACAAAGAATCCCTAACAAGCGATGTTGTAGCCACGGCGCTGTGTCGCCGTGCCATCCGAGGCAACAGGACCGGAGCGCCTCGACATCCGGCCTTCGCATTGCTTCAGCGAGACGGTTACAGCGTTTCGCAGAAACGCCTTACAATCGGCAAGAGTCGTCACGCTTTATCAGCGTGGCGCCTTTTTGTTTTGGCTGGCGCGGCTCGTCGCCTTGCAGCAGGTCTTCGAACGGCCGGTAGAAATTGGCGTAAAACGAATAAGGCCGGTCAGGATGCGCTGGACGGTAACGCCAGTGTTTGTACATCCAGAGCCATGGTGCGGGCTTTTTTCGTACGTAAGGCTCGAATGAATTCCAGCACGCCTGCGCGATTTGCTGATGAGTCATGTCCGCGGTTGGGCCGATCTTCGGATGGAAGATGATCCGGTAACGTCCGTCCGGTAGCGGGTCGCAGTGCGCGGGAACAATCGGCACACCGGTTCGCTCGTGCAGCCAGGCGTGCGCGGAAGTGACGCTTGTCTTTAATCCGAAACAATCGATCGCCACCGCACCTTGAGTCGGAGGTACTGTGAGATCGACCAGCAGCGCTGTGCGGCCCTTTCTCCGAAGCACTTTATAAAGCCGCATGATCCCGCGCTCCCGTGGAATCAGCTCATGTCCGGATTGCTCCCGCAATTTCTTGAAAATTGGATCAAGTAAGGAGTTTTTAAATTCCTGCGAGATAATTGTACCTTTCAGATCGAGAAAACCACAGGCGAGACTGAGCCATTCAAAGTTGCTGTAGTGATAGCAGGCGATCATTATGCTCCGCTCCGGGCCTGTCTCACGTCCTGTTTCCTCGAAGTTTTCCAATTCGATGTATTGAGAAAAATTCTCCTGTGTCAGGCGCGGGCTCCACAGCAGGTCGATCATGGTCCGCGCGAAATGTTGAAACGACTCTCGGACAATTGCTCGGCGTTGCTCGATCGAGAACGTGTCGCCAAATGCGACCTCGAGATTGCCCAGCGCTACATCGTAGCGACGTCGATCAACAACACTGAGTAGCGCGCCGGCTGTGCAGGCAAGGTAATGGCAAGTCTGGCGCGAACACAATGGGATCAGTTTTGTGGCAACCAGAAGCCCCAGCCACTCCAGCCGATACCGGATTCGCTTCCAGAGCGCGCGCATTGCTGATTTTAAATGCTGTCTTCAGTGCAACGCGAATGGCCAATGTCGAATGTGAAATAACGAACGTCGAAGGAATAACGAACCCCGAATGATACAGCAAAACACTTGGGATTGATCAAATTGTTCGAGCTTCGTTCGTCATTCGTCATTTGAAGTTCGTCATTCGGGCGCTAGCCCGCTACCACCCCTGTCCGGGATTGCTCACCGGAGGCAAGCTCTTGCGGAACTCCGCCTGCTGGCGCTCAGCTTCCTTTTGCTGATCCGAATCCCTCACCTGCTGTTCAGGGCTGGGACCCGACGAGGCACAGCCCAGCAGTGAAAAGAGTGTCGAAATCAAAAGCGTTGTGGCTGCGAGTTTCTTCATAGGAATTAAGAGCGCTACAATAATACGCGCTCTCAATGCGGCAAGCTCGCGCCAGAGATGATGCATGATTGGCCGAGCCGGCTTACCCGGTTCTTGTAACGTCGTATTCGCCTGATTCCCGCTCGCGGTAATTGCGCTCAACCGTCTTCAGGCGTTCAAGAATTTCATTCAACGCCAGCTCGTTCTTCAAATTGACCTGGTAATCGATCTCGGCTCGCAACCGGTCTTTGTGAGACTGTCGATTCTGCGACATTAAAATGATAGGCGCCTGTAGGATGGACAGCACATTAATCGCAGTACTCAGCAGTAAGAACGGATATGGATCGAAGTTGATTTTGCCCATCCACGCCAACCACATGTTTATCCATACCCAGACGTTTACGAAAAACACCGCAGCAAGAATAAATTTCCAACTCCCGCCAAATTCGGCGATGAGGTCTGCCGCGCGATCGGCAACTGTTAACTGTGCCGCTTCCTCGACGTTGACGTTTCGTGTAGCACTGTGACGCAACAGCTCATCGGTTTGTCGCAACCGGTTGGTGAGCGCCGTGAGCATCTCCAGGGCGACATTTGGGTGAGTATGGACAAACGAGAGAAAATGCTCGCGCGAAAGCACAGCCAGCCGTGCGTCCTCCTTAACCACGGCGTCTGCGGAGCGCGGCTTACCATCGAGCAACACCATTTCGCCAAAGAAATCGCCGCGTCCCAATTCTGTCAGCGTGACTTCGTGTCCGTCCTTCGCTCGCACGCAGATGCGAATCTTCCCCTGCTCGATCACATACATTGCGTCGCCTTCGTCACCGGCGCGGAACAGGCGTGCACCGGATTTGCAATCGAGGCTCTCGAGCAGTTCGCATAATTCGCGGGCCGCGTCGTTATCGAGCGACTCAAACAAAGGCACATGACGCAGCGTCTCAACGTTCATTTGCGGCAGACGAATACAACGGCGGCCATAATACCTGCAATGCGCGCCGCCGAGAAGCCCCAATTATGATCAGAATGACGAAATCCGAATGACGAAGTTCGAATCAATGGCGAAGCAATCGCCTGTCATTCCGAGCGAAGTCGAGAATGGTGCGGCTGGGGAAGCCGCAACGTAGACGGGAAGGCCGGAGGCTGAGCGAACGGGAAGTGAGCGAATCAAATCCCGTGGCGAGAGCCTTTGCCTGGTTACGCGAGATCCTTCGACTTCGCTCAGGATGACAATTCGTCATCGGGGATTCGCCATTCGCCATTTGTCATTCGTGCTTCGTCATTCCATAAGAAATTGCCCGGGCAGGGAAGCAAAACTTTTCGTCGCGCCGGACCACCCGACCTGATATTGCAGGAGACATGCTTCATCTCATCTGGTACGTCTTGGTTGGTTTTATTGCAGGGTGCATTGCAAAAGCATTGATGCACATGCATCTGTCGATCACGTGGACAATCGTGCTGGGCATTGTCGGCTCAATCATTGGCGGTGCGGTGACGCATCTGTTTAGTCCACCCAGCGCTGGAGGCCGATTTCATCTCGGCGGGATCATTGTCTCCATCATCGGCGCAATTGTCGTGTTGTACCTCTGGCACAAGTTCAGGCTGCACATACCGCGTGGATGAGAAAGACGATGGAGTGACGGCTTCCCGGCTATCATGCTGAAAATCGACGGCTGTCCAAGCCGTCGCTGCTTGAAGCCCCGTCGCCAAATTGACTTGAGCAGCTTCGCTTTTAGGTTGGGAGAACGCGCTCGCTGGGTGTTCCGAACCGTGAAAAATGTCCTCTTTGTCTGCACAGGAAACATTTGTCGCAGCCCAATCGCAGAAGGGTTATTTCGCCGACTGATTGGTAACCGGAAAGACATCGAGGTCGCTTCTGCGGGTGTGCACGCCGTTTGTGGTCAGCCTCCAAGCGTCTACGCGGTCCAGGTGTGCGCCGAGGAAGGGACCGATATAACCGGCCTCCGTAGCCAGCCGTTGACGGCAGCGTTGGTTGATCGCGCTACGCACATTTTTGCGATGACCGACGTGCATCTCGAAACGATGCAAACAGTGTTTCCTCAAACTGCGGAAAAAACTTTCTTACTACGTGAATTCGAGGACCCTGGCACCACGGTGTGGCGAGATGTTCCCGACCCCATCGGCCTCGGCCGCGAGGTCTACGAGGAGTGCGCGCGCATTATCAAAAATGCTTTGCCCAGTGTGCTCGCGTTTGTGGAACAGGGCCAACTCGTCCGGCCTGGTGCGAGCGGCTCGGCGGAGCTATCGTCTTATTCCATGGACGATATTTCTCGCCAATTTGAACCTGGATCGATCGCTTCGAACTCCGCGCCGTGTTACGGCGAAGCATTGCGCAAAGTGGATCCGGAAATTTTCAACGCAATTGCAGCGGAAGAAAAACGGCAGCGTGAAAACATCGAATTGATAGCCTCAGAAAATTTCACCAGCCGCGCGGTGATGGAAGCTCAAGGGAGCGTTCTCACGAACAAATACGCCGAGGGATATCCGCGGAAACGCTGGTATGGCGGCTGCGAGAACGTCGATACCGCAGAGCAATTGGCGATCGATCGTGCGAAACAGCTGTTCAGCTGCGAACACGTCAACGTTCAGCCGCACAGCGGTGCGCAAGCCAACATGGCCGTTTATTTTTCGGTCCTCAAACCGGGCGAAAAGATTCTGGCGATGAATCTCGCGCACGGCGGCCATCTCACGCACGGTCATCCAGCGAATTTTTCCGGCAAATTTTACACCGTCTCGCAATACGGCGTGAGCGAGAAGACCGAGCAGATCGATTACGACGCGTTGCAAAAGCAAGCCGAAGAGGTTCGCCCGGTGATGATCACTGCCGGCGCATCAGCTTATCCGCGTATCATTGATTTCCCACGGTTGCGCCGAATCGCGGATTCGGTTGGCGCGCTTCTTTTTGTCGACATGGCTCACATCGCCGGGCTCGTTGCGGGCGGCCAACATCCCAGTCCGATTCCACACGCACAATTTGTTACCACCACTACGCACAAGAGCCTGCGCGGACCACGCGGCGGAATCGTCATGTGCGAAGGAAAATTGGCCAAGCAGATCGATGCAACCGTTTTTCCGGGTGTGCAGGGCGGGCCCCTCATGCATGTCATCGCTGCGAAAGCCGTTTGTTTTCACGAGGCGCTCCAGCCGCAATTTCGTGACTACCAGCGGCAGGTCGTTGTAAACGCCAAAGCGCTCGCTGCCGGATTGGCCAAACACGGTTACCGGATTGTTTCCGGCGGCACCGACAACCACTTAATGCTTGTTGATCTTCGCCCGAAGGACCTAAACGGCAAAGATGCGCAGGAAGTTCTCGACCGCGCTGGCATCACCGTGAACAAGAACGCCATTCCGTTCGACACCAGTTCGCCCTTCAAACCCGGCGGCATCCGCGTCGGCACTCCGGCCGTGACCACGCGCGGCATGAAAGAGGAAGAAATGTTGGAGATTTCCGATCTGATGGCAGAAGCCCTAACAAATCGCACCGACGAAGCTGCATTGAATCGCGTGCGCGAAAAGGTGCGTGGGTTAACCAGCAGGTTTCCGCTGCCAAACTAAGGCAAAGCCAACGCTTGTTGGCAATGATGTCGGTCGCGCTGTCCGTCAAAACGCGTTTGAGTCCATCGCCAATGGATTCGGCTTTCGCTCGCCGCGCGTCTGCGTAATCTGCGATTAGTTCATGAATCGTTCCGCTGAGCAACAACAGATGAATCCATTGCGGGAAGGACTGTCGACGCGCGCGGTGCCGCAGCCATGCAGCATCGTGATTTTCGGCGCGACCGGCGATCTGACGCACCGAAAATTGATTCCCGCGCTCTACAATCTCGCCGCCGATGGCGAATTGCCGCCTGCGGTGGCGATCATCGGTTTCGCGCGCCGGCCGAAGAGCGACGACGACTTTCGCAAAGAAATGGAGGAAGCGACGCGTAAATTTTCGCGTCAGGCCGTACGCGATGAAATTTGGAAAATGTTTTCGCAATCGCTCTTCTATCATCAGAGCGAGTTCGCCGAGGAAGCCGGATACAAATCGTTGGCCGAACGACTGGAAAAGATCGACACGGAACGCGGCACGCGGGGCAATCGCCTTTTCTATTTCGCCGCCGGGCCGGATCAGTTCGAGACGATCCTGAAAAATCTCAAGGCCGCCGGCTTGAATCGCGCGAAGGAAGGAAGCTGGGCGCGCGTCATCATCGAGAAACCGTTCGGCACCGATCTCGCCTCGGCGCGTGAATTGAATCGCACCGTCAACGACGCGTTCGACGAAAGTCAGACCTACCGCATCGACCATTTTCTCGGCAAAGAGACCGCGCAAAACATTTTGGTGCTGCGATTCGCGAACGCGATTTTCGAGCCGCTCTGGAATACGCGCTACATCGATCATCTCCAGATCACGGCGTCGGAAACGCTCGGCGTGGAAACGCGGGCCGGTTATTATGAACAGGCCGGGGCGTTGCGCGACATGGTACAAAATCATCTGCTCCAGTTGCTTTGCCTGGTGGCGATGGAAGCTCCAACCGATCTCCGGGCCGACAGCATTCGCGATGAGAAAGTCAAAGTCGTCCGCGCGCTCCGGCGCATTGTCGGATCGGAAGTGGCGAAGAATGTGGTGCGCGCTCAATACACCGAAGGCGCGATCGGCGGTCAACCGGTCCCGGCGTATCGTCAGGAAAAAGGCGTCGATCCAAAATCGATGATTGAAACGTATGTCGCGCTGCGCATTAACATCGACAATTGGCGCTGGGCCGATGTGCCTGTTTACATGCGGGTCGGCAAACGTTTACCGAAATCGGCCACTGAGATTTCCGTCCATTTCAAAAAAGCTCCGGCAGTTCTGTTCAACAAGGAGACCGTGAAGATCGACCAAAACGTTCTCGTCATTCGCATCCAACCGGACGAAGGAATTTCGTTGCGAATGCTGGCAAAAATTCCGGGAACCAGTCTGCGCATCGAACCGGTGAAGATGGATTTTCATTATGGCACTTCCTTTGGCAAAGCCAGCCCGGAAGCGTACGAACGTTTGCTGCTCGATGCGATGAGTGGCGACCCCACGCTGTTTGCGCGTCGCGACGAGGTCGAAGAAGCCTGGTCGTTCATCGATCCTATCGAGGAAGCGTGGCATGCAAAGAACGATGCGCCGGAGCTATATTTCTATCACGCCGGATCGTGGGGACCGGAAGCTGCCGATGATTTGATCGCCCGGGATGGCGGCGCGTGGAGAAGATTATAAAACGCTTTATGCCCGCGGCTACTGAAACATACTCGTTAGGCGCTCCTGTCGAAATTGGGAAAATTGAACAGGAGCTGAAAAAACTGTGGCAGGAGGGCGAAGGCGCGGTGACGCGCGCATCGCTCATGAACCTTGCCGCTTACTGCGAACAACCGGGTTCCCTCAACAACAACACGCAGTTGATGGCGAAAATTACTGAGGACCACGCCTGCCGCGCACTTGTCATCGAAGCCGATTGCAATGCAGACGAGCACTACGTAAGCGGGTGGATCAGCGCGCACTGTCACGTGAGCCATACCGGAAACAAACAAGTTTGCTCCGAACAAATTTCATTCCTGCTCAAAGGCGGATGCACCACACAGCTGCCGAGCATCATCCTCTCCAATCTGGATTCGGACCTGCCATTTTATCTTTGGTGGCAGGGGGAACTCCACGACCCGATCGACACACAACTCTGGGAGTGGGTCGACCGATTCATCTACGACAGCCAGGGCTGGAAAAATTTTCCCGCCCAAATGACGTTGGTCGAAACAGCTCTACGCGAAGCCAAGCAGCGCCTGGTCTTGTGCGACTTGAATTGGACGCGGCTGGACAGCCTTCGCTTCGCGCTCGCGCAATTCTTCGACCATCCCGCTTCGCATCATCGCCTCGCCAAGATCAGCAAGGTGCGGATCGATTTTGCACCCGGGTTCAGATCGACCGCGATCTTGTTTTTAGGCTGGCTGGGAGCGCAATTGAATTGGCGCATCGACGAGCTGAAATCTCCACATGAGTTGCGGTTCACCGGAACGTCAGCGCAACACATCGACGTCGAACTGCGTGAACACGACGGCCAACCGGTACACGAACTCGCATTGACCAGCGGTGATGTGGAATTTGGCGTCGGATACGCGAATTGCGGCGATCTCCTGGAGGTTTCACGCGTACAAAAGGGCGAAAAGCGAATCCCGCAGCTAATGCCTGCTGGAAAGAACGATCCTGTGGGCTTGATTAGCGCGGAACTGATTCGCGGCGGTCCGCACCATGTTTACCTGAACGCGCTCAACTGCGTTCGCGATTTACTGTAAAGATCGCAACGATTTGGTAGCGGCGGTTCACCTGAACCGCCAGGGCGATTGAGGTCAATCGCCCCTACCAGTTTTGAGCAGCGCGCAAAGTTCGAGTACATTTTTCTCAATCGAGAAGAGTCGTTGCGCACGTTCATAGCCGCCGTCACCAAGTCGCTGTGCCAGTGAACGATCGTTGATCAGCTTTTCAATCGCGTCAGCCATCGCGAGGACGTCGCCCGGCCGCACTAGAAAACCAGTTTCGTTTTCAATCACCATTTCCGGAATCCCGCTAATATTTGTCGAGACCACCGGCAGTCCTGTCGCCATCGCTTCCATGATGACGGTGGGCAGATTGTCCATGCCGCCATCGGAATCGATGACGCTCGGAAGCACGAAAACATTTGCCGCCGCGAGGCGCTGACGGACCTGCGACTGAGGTTTCGCGCCCGATAAGACGAGACGGTTTTGCAATCCAAGCCCCTCGATTTGCCTGCATAATTCGGTTTCAAGTGGGCCTTCGCCGATAATCTCGCACCGAAACGGTTTCCCACCCGCCGCCAGTAACCCGCAGGCGCGAATCAAATCGCTAAATCCTTTTTTTGGAATCAAACGGCCGACTGCGACGATCAGCGGTGGAGTCGAGGAGAAACCTGCGCGTTCAAATTCGGCGAGATCGAGACCGTTATAAATGCGATGGATCCGGTTAACACAGTCTGGAAATCGCTCATGCAAGAATCGTGCGGCGAAATCCGTCTCGGTGACGATTGCTCGCGCAGCATAGACAAGCTTGTCCAAACTGATCTCGAATTGCCGGGGCGCGAAAATATCATTCGCGTGCGCAGTAAAGCTGAAGGTGATTTGAAGAAATTCTTTGATCCAGAAGGCAGTGCGCGCAGCCATACCGGCGAAATGTGCGTGAACATGACCAATCCCCATTTCGCGCAGCCGGAGGCCAACGTAAATTGCCTGATAGAGCCGAAGGAAATCGGTTCGGCGTCCCCATTCCTCGAGAGCGGCGACAATCTCGGGATTGAGTTTCCCTTTTTTTACGGCGCGCCGAACGTCTTCGACCAATTCCTTTTCGTCCGGAAGATAATTCACGCGTTCCACGATGCGTGTGTCCCAGTCCTGTGGCGGTTCGTCTTTCGGTTTCCGGACAGAAAAAATTGCCGGTACGATGTCCTGCCGATCAAGCTCAGCCACCTCGCGATAGCAAAACGTTTGTCCGAATGATGGGAAACGCTCGAACAGGTAAGCGAAACGCGTCATGAGTCCGAATTATTGTAGCGGCGGTCTATGACCGCCGAAATCAAGAGCGGCGCAAAACTGCAAACGCCGAATTGAACATCGAAGGCATGCAGTTCCGCACTACGTTTACGGCGCTCATAGAGCGCTGCTACAGTCGAAACGCTTTTCACACGTTCCCGCGCTTGACCGGAATGGGTTTCCCGGAATCATCGACCGCGACAAGCGTGAAGACGCCGTGCGTAACGCGGAGCTCTTCGCCAGTCATATAACGTGTCACCCAAACCTCGACCGGGATCGTCATTGAGGTTCGCCCGATTTTCTCCACATGCGCATAACACCTGACGGTATCCCCCACTCTCACCGGCTGCAGGAACGACATTCCTTCCATAGCCGCCGTGACCACGCGCGCTTGCGCCGTCTTTGCGGCGAGAATCCCGCTGCCCAAGTCCATTTGTGAGGTTACCCAACCGCCGAAAATGTCGCCGTTCGGATTTGTGTCCTGAGGCATGGCGATAGTTTGAATCACCAGTTCGCCTTTTGGTTGATCGCTCATTTAGTCGTTTTTAACCACGAATGGACACGAATAACACAAATAACGATTTTCCGCTAAGACGCGGAAAATCATTTCGGTTCGCAAGTTTTCTGCGTGGGTTCGCCTAATTCTCGGCACATGTCGCTGTTCACTGCTCATGCTCTATTCGTGTGAATTCGTGTTCATTCGTGGTTGATTCTTACAAGATCAACATGCAATCGCCGTAACTGAAAAACCGATAGCGTTCACGCACCGCTTCTTCGTACGCGCGAAGAACGAATTCCCGCCCCGCGAACGCGCTTACCAGCATCAATAATGTCGAGCGCGGCAGGTGGAAATTCGTAAGTAAAACATCGACCACACGAAAATCATAAGGCGGGTAAATGAATAAGTTGCTCTCACCCGATTGCGGCTCAACGTGCCGATTGCCGGATTGATCTGGTTCAGATTTTTGTAGGGCAGGCGCTCCGCCTGCCCAGGGCAAGCGATGCGCTTGCCCTACAGTTTTGCCAGCCAGTCGATTTTGAAGCGCTGCTGTTTCCAAGACACGCAGGACCGTTGTTCCAACCGCAATAATCCGCCGCGTATGATTGATCTTCCCTGCGGCTTGCGGCGAAATGTGGAAGCGCTCTGCATGCATACGATGCTCGGCAATTTTTTCGGAGCGCACGGGAAGAAAAGTTCCCGGTCCTACGTGCAGCGTAACGAACGTGTGCGGAATTTTACTCAGAATCTCGGAAGTGAAATGCAGCCCCGCGGTAGGCGCCGCGACGGCTCCGGCGAAATGAGCAAATACTGTCTGGTAACGCGCCGCATCCCTTTCATCGCTCGGTCGATCGATGTACGGCGGCAACGGCATGGAGCCACCGGCGTACACATCGACATCTCTTTCGAACGCGACGATCCGCTCGCCCTCTTCCGTGATTTCTTCGACACGCAAAATCACATCATCGATCTTTGCCGTCGCGCCAACTCGCATTTTGCGACCGGGTTTGATCATACATCTCCAACGTTTAGGCTCGAGGCGCTCCAGAAATAAAAATTCAACCGCTGCGTCATCGGAGAATCGCCGTGCTTGCAGGACACGTGTGTCGTTTAACACGAACAGATCGCCCGGCTCCAAAAACGCTTTTAGCTCGTGAAAGAGCCGATGTTCAACCTTTCGATCGCCCCGGTGCAGCACCATCATCCTGGATTCTTCGCGGCGCTGAAGCGGCCGCTGCGCAATCAATTCCCGCGGCAGAAAGTAATCGTAGTCGCTTAACTGCATGCTCATCAGTGTTTTGAATCTAACTGTAAAAACAAGGAGCGCGTGTATGAGCCAGCACGGCTTCGTTTGTTGTAGAACCCCATCTGATAAATAGGGAATGACTGCGCTAAACTCTGGCGGGTGGCTGGCAAGGCGCGACGAAGGAGCATAGCCAAAGCGTTCTGTCACTGAGGAGTAACGCCGCCAGGCGCCCGCCAGAGCTTAGCCCGGAGGGTTGTTGATCTTTGCCGCTGCGGCGGCGTTTCCCTATTTATCAGATGGGTTCTAACAGCAAGTTATGTTCAGCCAAAGAGGCTTAACTGGGTTACCGATCGGCGAAATGAGTTGCAGGAAAGTGTCGGCCGCTTGCCAATGCCGGCGTGACGACAACCAAGTTTGAATAGCGACGCGATTTGCTCGGCGAAAATTCCTTCTCCGGTCATATGCGTGTGCCACTGCGAATGATTCAACCGGTTTCGCCGCATGGCTCGGATGCGCCCCAGCACCTTCTCTTTGCGATCTGGAAAATGTTTCTCCAGCCACTGTTCGAACAAGGGCGCTACCGCCCATGGCAGACGAACAATCGTGTAACCGGCGAATTGGGCGCCCGCCTTCGCGCATGCCTCCAGGATACTCGGAACTTCGTGGTCGGTGAGCCCGGGAATTATTGGAGCTACCATTACGCCAACTGGAATGTTCGCCCTGCGAAGTTGGCTGATTGCGTCGAGGCGGCCTTGAGGCGACGTGGTTCGCGGTTCGAGGATTCGCTGCAAGCTTTGATCGAGCGATGTCACTGACACATTTACCGCGGCGGCGCTGTATGCGGCGAGCTCGCGCAAGACATCGATGTCGCGCGTGACGAGATGATTCTTGGTGATGATCGCCACAGGGTTTCGAAACTGCGCAAGCACTTCGAGGCAGCCGCGCGTGATCTGCAATTTTTTCTCGATCGGCTGATATGGATCGGTCACACCACTCAACACGAGAGTCTGCGGCTGCCAACGCGGCGATTCCAGTTCCGCGCGCAACAAGTCGGGCGCGTCCGTTTTCACCATGATCTTGCTCTCGAAATCGAGGCCGGCCGAAAAGCCGAGATATTCGTGAGTCGGACGCGCGTAGCAATAAATGCAGCCGTGCTCGCACCCGCGATACGGATTCAAGCTCGCTTCAAAGCCGACATCCGGACTGGTATTGCGGGTAATGATCGTTCTCGTTGCGTCGCGAAAATACTGCGTCGGACGCCGCGGTATCTTTTCGGTCTCGTGCACGGCATCGACTACGTCCGCGTCTGTTAAATCGATATGCAGCTTTTCGAATCGGTTCGCCGGGCTCCAGGACGCGCCGCGCCCCCGAATCGCTGCGTGGCTCTGCGGAGGTTCTTCAATAATCGGGACAAATTTCCGGCGCGCCATGCAGGAATGTTCGCTTGAACATGTCCATTGTCGAGCCCTTTTCCAGCCAGAAAGCGCTGAACGCCCAACACTCAACATTGAACGCTCAACAATTTTCTGCATTCAGTGTTGGACGTTGAACGTTGCGCGTTGGACGTTGGCCAACCATTCCCGGGAGGGGTGGCAGAGCGGTTGATCGCGCCGGTCTTGAAAACCGGAAGGCCGAAAGGCCTCGTGAGTTCGAATCTCACCCCCTCCGCATTTCAATTGCCGATTGCTGATTGCCGATTTTCGATTTGAAGCAAAAAGGGCTGCGCAGTGAAGTGCGTAAAACGAGCGACGCTCGCGATTGCTTTTCTTTGTGCTACCACCGCGGCATCGCCGCGCGCGCTACCAAATGCTCTCGGCTTGCTGCAGCGTGATGTGGATGATCTCGGCTGGCGCGTTCACGCGCAGCGGAAACCAGTTACCCACCCCGTTGGAGACGACGAGCTGGCTCGCTCCGCGTCGATACAAACCGGACCAGTAACGAAACATGGCCGGGCCGAAACCGAGTTGCTCGCTTAACATCAATTGGCCGCCGTGCGTATGCCCGGAAAGCGTGAGTGGAATTTTGGCTGCCGCGGCTGCGTCAAACGCGTGTGGATGATGAGCCAACAGAATTGGGAACGCGTCGGGCTGGCGCCGTGCGAGCAAGGAATTCACTGCCGCGCCGATCGCTTTGTCGCGTCCTTCACCGTGCGTGCGCGTCCAGCTTAGTCCCAAAAGTTGCACCGAAGATCCGCGTACGGACACAATCGCGGATTCGTCGAGCAGAAAAGGAATACCGCAAGCTTTGACGCGGCGTTCGAACTCGACCGCGTTCTCGATCAAATCGTGATTGCCTTCGATCAGAAACAACCCGAAACGCGCCCGCATCGCGCGCACGAGATCGATGCCATGATCGAGATCGGCCAGCGCATCGTTAATCAAATCGCCGGTGAGTAGGACAAGATCGGCTTGCAGCGCGTTGGTTGCTTCAACCATTCGATCAAGCACCCGTCCCGAGGTGAAACGGCCGACGTGCATGTCGCTCACTTGTGCGATCGTTAGGCCATCGAGTTCCGACGGCAAACCGGGGATGTCGATCCGGAAGCGGCGAATACGAAAGTCGTTCAGTTGGCGCAGAGCAATGGCGCTCGCGCTCAACGTGAACAGTGGCGGGCTGATGGCTGCTGCGAACCGAAGAAAATCACGCCGGGTCCAAGCATTTGATGCGATTGCTGGCGGTGGCTGGACATTTCGGCTCGGAACCATTTTGGACAGCAACAGGATCGGCAATGACAAGATCGCGATGGTCGACAGCAGGCCGAGCCCGATGAAATGCCAGATGAACAAGTTGGTCACGGCAAACTTCGGGAGCAAACGATCCAATCCACTGCCGGAAACGCGGCCAACGATCAACCAGATGAAAACGATTACCTGGGCGGCCATGAACAGGTGAACGATCACACGTGCCAGCGGATCCGCCGCGAACCGAGCGAGCACGAACCACCAGATCAGATCGAGCGACAACATGGCGACAATGATGGTGATGAAGAAGCTCACAAAGAAATGTAATGCCGCATTGCCCTCTTGCTCAATTAACCACTTCCGCGCAAGAGACTGCCGGTGACGCGCCGCGTGCTCGCGTCCGACATGCCGCCATCCGCCGCGTGGGGGGGCTACGCGCAACGTGCGCGCCGGGCCACAGGGCTTCTCGCGCGCGCGTGAGATCGTCGCGCAGAGGGGAAGCTCCTCGTGAGTGCGAAAGCGTTTTAGTAGGCGAAGGATTGAATTTGACCGGCAGCGATATCGGGCCCGTCCACAAATCCAGTCCGCCTCCCAGGATTCAGCGCGATGTGCGCGGGAATCACGTTGAAGGCGTTGGAGAAATTTAATCCATTGATCGACTCGACCAGGTTCCCTGTTACGTCATAGGCGTGGATGCTGCTCCCGCTCGACGCGGTGCTCGAGTTCGGCTGTGCCACCAGGAAAAGTTTGTTCACGGGATCAAATTCCACATCGGCACCGCTGAAAAATTGCTGCGTCGCGCCGGGAAGCGGTTGCGCAAACCCGCTCTGCGTCGCGAGATTGTAAAACTCTACGCTGAAGTCAATCTCGGTTGTAGTGCAGACGGTGCCGCTAGTGGAATCAACCGCCAGCCCGTTCACGTCACCAAGGCCGACCCCGGTGAATTTTGTGAAGGTGCCTGTGGTGAGATCAACAGTGGCTATCTTGCCCGGAACAAAGGGATTTCCCAAGGTGGCGTGACCCAGCACTGCCTGATTCATCACGCTATCATAAGCGAAGCCCGGGTTAGCCCCAGAGTTAAAATCAGCGTCGGTAACTTCGATGACTGGCCCGAAGTTGTTCGCAGCGACATTCGAACTAAACACCGTCGGCCGGAAATTGCCGCTCACGTCAATCGCCCAGACTGCGTTGGACGAAATCCCCTGGTCACGGCTTACGAGACTAACCAGATGATTGGTCCCCACCGGTGGCGTCCAGTTGCCGGTTACCTGATTTGAGCTGAGAGGATTGAGAAGAAGGAAGGTGCGCACAATGTTCAGCAAGCTCACCGGATGGTCGCGCTCCACGAGGCCAACAGAACTTCCTACGACGCCGAGGGTAACGAAATTGTCACGCTTACGAGTTCTCACGATGGTCTTGACAATTTGTCCTGTCGTTTGACTGAATGTCTCGACGGCAGCCAGTACATGGCCGTTGTTCAAGTCGCGGTACTCACTCAAGACGCCTTCGTCGCTGGCTTGATCGATATCGAACCCAAGGATTTGGCCGCCAAATTTGTCTTGCACAATCACGCTGCCTTCCGTCCCTGCGCCGTGATTCGGCCGAAAATCGTCTGCCTTTGCGACTTGCGGCCTTAATCCAGCAAAGCAAAACAGACCGAGCACCACAGCAGAGATCAGCGTGACAATTCGACCGACGAACAGATGATTCATTTTCATAAGCGTATGTTTAATTCTTCGCAATCTATGTAGCTTCCAGCCGGGTTTCGTAACAATCTTGTTACTTTGTCATCTGAAATCGTCGTGAGGCACAGCTGCCGGCGACTCAGGAACATCTGCGCGTCCGAGATGAGAATAGAGATTGAGAAACCGCGCACGGCCGGCTACGCGAGCTGGCGGAATGAGCGAATACGCAGGAGTCAACCTGCTCCGACCAGGCGCGTTTCGCTGCATCGGGTTGCAGCGAAGGTCTGACTCCAGACGAAGAGCATGGGTTTTTTCGATGATTCAGCGCCAACGCCGGTTCGATGTTCGATGTTTGCTATTTGACCTCTGATGTTCACTTAATAGCAGAGTGCCAACGACCAGTGCACACAAAAACCCCAGCACTGCCCCGCAGACCACGTCGGATAGGTAATGCGCACCGATATACATCCGTGAAAATCCGATCAGAATCGGGATCGGCAGACACGCTAGCCCGATGCGTCGACGTGCGATGATTAGAACGCCAAAGAACGCGGTCGACGCGCCGACATGTCCGGATGGAAACGAGTGATATTTGCTGCTGAAGTGCGGCCCGCCCCAGCGCGTGTCACTGTGGACTGAGGGTCGCGCACGCGGAATGGTGCGCTTGATTACGTGCCCCGCAACGCCCGCCAGCGCCATCGCCAGGAGCATTGCGAGGAAAATGCGTGACCATTTCCTGCTCCCGCGAATCCAGGCGGTTCCCAACAGGAGCAGACCAAGGGCGACATGTGAAGGCCAGTCGCCAAACCGGCTGACGTTTCGCATGAAATTGTACATGCCGCGGTCTCGATGCTCCCGGAGGAAAGTCCACACCGCGTCATCGAAATAAAACGATGCACCGATGGCGAGCGCAGCGATCGCAACGCCCATGAGCCAATAAAAAACGGCGGCGCGCTTCATAAATAAGTTCCCGTCACAAAGGTTTTTGTCATTCCGAGCGAAGTCGCCTGCCAAGCCGTAGTCCCGCCACTGCGGGACGAAGGTCTGGAGGAATCCCGTGGCACAACTTCAAGGCGACTCCACGGGATGTCTCGACTTCGCTCGACATGACGTTTATGAGATGCTGCCAGCACATTGAAATCGGCAAGGGGAAAATACGCCATCTTATTTTTCGGCTGCGTAGTGTTTCATATCGCCGGCACATGGAGCTTGCCGCTGATTGATCGCGATGAGCCGCGATTTGCGGAAGCTTCGCGCGAGATGATCGAGCGCGGCGATTATGTCGTTCCCTACTTCAATAATCACCTTCGACTGGATAAGCCTCCCCTTACGTACTGGGCACAAGTTTTGAGCTATCGCGTCTTCGGCGAAAACGACTTCGCGGCGCGATTTCCGTCTGCCTTGGCGGCGGCGCTGACTGCGCTGGCGATTTTCGCATGGGGTCGACGAGTGGGAGGCGAAAAGCTCGGCTGGTGGGCGGCGATAATTTTCACTCTCTCGCTGCAGATATTCATTCACGCGAAGGCTGCCGTCGCGGATATGTGGCTAGTCCTTTTCGTAACGCTTGCGCATTGGGCCGGATACGAGCTGATCCAACGCCCAACGTCCAACGTTCAACGCTCAACGCTCAATTCAGAAGACGTAAATCAAACATCAAACATCAAACATCAAATATCGGTTTGGTGGTTTACTTTCTATCTCTCGCTCGCGCTCGGCTTTCTGGCCAAAGGTCCAATCGCATGGACACCGCTGCTCACCGTCGCTGTCGTAATCGTCTACATGCGGGATTGGCAGGTGACTCGACGCTTTAAATTTGTCCGTGGAATCTTGCTGACGCTCGTGGTGGTTGCACTCTGGGGAATCCCGGCGCTGATTCAAACGCACGGCGAATTTTTGCGCATCGGAATCGGTCGCCACGTCATTGGCCGCTCGTTTGCCACGATGGAGGGCCACGGCGCGGGTTCGCTCGGGATATATCTGCTGCTGTTGCCGTTTTACTTTGTAACAGTCTTTATCAGTTTTTTCCCGTGGTCGATCAAGTTGCCGTGGTTAGTTCGAAAATTGTGGCAAGAGAGAAAGCCCGGCGTTTACAACGGAAAACCCATTGATACTTATCTGATCACAGGGATCGCGATCATTTTCATCATCTTTACTTTCGTCAGCACGAAGTTGCCGCATTACACCCTGCCGGCGTTTCCGTTGTTGGCGCTCTTGCTCGCCCGGCACTGGCAAGGAGCGGCGCTCTCCAGAGCGCCGCAGTCGGCGGCTGCAAGCCGACGCTCCTTGTTTGAAACCATCGCCATCACGACCGCATGTGTTTTGATTTCAATTGCATTGGTGGTTCCCCCAATGGTGTCGCGCTTTTTTCCCGCGTATCAGCTTTTTCACGTGTCACGCGCGTCTTTGCAGCCGAATATGCAATTCGCGTCGGTAGACTTCCAGGAACCAAGTCTGGTCTGGTATTTTCGATCGCGCGTGAGGGGTTTTCTCACACCGCTGAAAAAGCGTCGCGCTGCTGAGTTCATGAGCGCCCCCGGTCCCCGCTTCATCGTGGTGCCAATGCCCGTCGCCGCCAGAACGTTCGCGAACCGACCGCAAGATTGGGAAGACTTCACAACCAGCGGATTTAACATGGCGAAAGGCAAACGCGTGGATCTCACGCTCGTGTTGAAACCGGAATGATTGATTGAAGGGTTAAAACGTTGAAGCGTTGAAGCGGAGAGCGAGTCATCCTGAGCGTATCCCGCAGAGGCGGGAGGAGTAGAAGGATCCCGTGGCGTTACCGTTGTATTGTTCGTCGGGATTTGATTCGCTCACTTCCCGTTCGCTCAGCCTTTGGCCTTCCCGTCCATGTCGCGGCGTCCCAGCCACTCCATTCTCGACTTCGCTCGGAATGACGGAAATAATCAGAGATTCTTCTCCCGCGACTGCGGGATCAGAATGACAAAGGACTCATTCCGCTTTAAGACTTCAACGCTCTAACCTTTTTAAGGAATCCATGATCACCTTCCTCGATGGCAAATTGGTCGGCGCCCTGCCTACGCAGGCCATTGTTGACGTCGGCGGCGTCGGCTACGAAGTGTTCATTCCGCTGTCGAGCTACGATAAACTGCCGGTTGTTGGACAACCCATCCGCATCCTCACGCATCTGGCCGTGCGCGAAGACGCACACATCCTTTACGGATTCATGACACCCGCTGAGCGCGATCTTTTTCGCTTACTGGTTAACAATGTCAGCGGGATCGGGCCAAAGCTGGCGCTTGCAGTGTTGAGCGGGATGAGCGTAAACAATTTCAAAGCTGCGGTAGTAAATTCTGATGTCGCAGCGATTTCGAAGATCAGCGGACTGGGGAAAAAGACGGCTGAGCGAATTGTCCTCGAACTAAAGGACAAGTTAGGCGTGGCCGCCGCATGGGAGGCTGCCAGCGCCGCGCACGCACCCACACCCGAGCAAGAGCAGGCGAACGAAGCAGTGCTCGCATTGATCGCGCTCGGTTACAAGCAAGCCGATGCGCACAAGGCCGTCCACGATTTCCAGCAAAAAGGCGAAGCGAAATCAGCGGAAGATTTAGTGAAGCTGGTTCTGAAGAAAATGGCGGCGGGAAGATAGGAGAAAACGCCCAACGCTCAACGTCCAACGCCCAATGTCGAATTCAGATGTTTGCATTCGGCGTTGGACGTTCGGTGTCCGGCGTTGGACGTTTGCTTCGTGACGCAAGTGCAAGCTCAGGACGACAGGCTAGCCGCAATCCGTTCCGCCTTCCCAAAAGAAGGTCTCTTTGCCGAAAAGGAGTGGCTACTGTCGCCGGACGCTTTTCCAATCGAAAAGAAATTTCTCGCAGACCTGGAGCAACTCGGGCATCGCCTATTTGTTTTTCAGCGCGCTTGTAACCAGCTCTATCAGCTCAGTATTAAGGGCAAGCAGCCCGCGTGGGTCGCGCAGTACCTCGATGCCGGGAAGCCGCGAGAGATCATCGAATTTTCGAGGCGCAAGGAAATCCGCGACGAGTTGCCGCATGTAATCCGGCCAGACCTTATACTCACTAATAAGGGCTACATTATTGCCGAGATCGATTCCGTTCCCGGCGGGATCGGTCTGACGGGTTGGCTGAACCAAACGTATTCCACATTCGATAGCGAGATCGTCGGCGGCGCGAACGGGATGCTGGACGGATTTCGCACCGTGCTGCCGAATGGTGGCGACATCGTAATCTCAAAGGAATCCGCAACGTACCGGCCGGAGATGGAATGGCTCGCGGCGCGATTACATCAACGCTCTGTAGCTGGAGGCGATGACTCCGGCTCTGTTGGCGCGTTCGGGTCTGCCGGGGTCGACGCCCCCGGCTACAGTTGGCGCATCATGCCGGCCGAAAACTATAAGCCACAGGATGGGCGCGCTGTGTATCGGTTTTTCGAATTGTTCGATTTGCCAAATATTCCGGGGATCGAGAACACGCTGCGTGCGAATGCAGAAGGCCGAATCACCCTTACGCCACCAATCAAACCTTATCTCGAGGAGAAAATGTGGTTCGCGCTGTTCTGGCTTCAACCGCTGCGCGAGTTTTGGCGACGCGAACTCGGCGACAAATATTTCATCAAGTTACAGGAAGTCATCCCCTACTCCTGGCTCCTTGATCCGACGCCCCTCCCGCAACACGGTGTGATTCCGCGGCTGGAGATCCACGATTGGCGCGAGGCTGCGAAGTTTAGTCAGAAAGACCGCGATCTGCTCTTGAAGGTGAGCGGCTTTTCACCGCTGGGCTGGGGCAGCCGCGGGATTGCGCTCGGGAGCGATCTTCCACACGCCGAATGGGAAAAGCGAATTGACCATGCGCTGGCGACATTTGAGTCGAGTCCTACCATTCTTCAGAAATTTCACAAAGGTGCTTTGTTTGAGCACCGCTATTGGGATCCGGATTCCGGCGAGCTAAAAGCAATGAAAGGCCGCGTCCGGCTTTGTCCGTATTATTTCGTTGAAAGTGATCGCGTGAAATTGCGCGGCGCGCTGGCCACAATCGTTCCGGCGGACAAAAAATTTCTGCATGGCATGAGCGAGGCGATTCTAGTGCCTTCGAAAGCTCAGTGAAAGCGAGGGCATGGCTCTTTGAAGGTTCGCGGCGAGGGCGTCGCGAACGGCACGTGGGGCACGTGTGGTCCCGGGATTATCTTTTTCTCGCAAGCCAATGCAGGGCCAACGCTGGCACCAGGAAAAAAAAGACGAGCACGACGCGCAACTCAATGAAAAATAGCAGAACGAGTCTTCCGAATTCTTTCTCGTCGACTTTAAACAAGTGTGCCGCCCAGGATGTGGCGGTGTTCCAGAAGAGAAGCGTCGCGCCGAAATAGAAAAGAGTGAAGAGAAGACCGATGACAAATGCGGCATAGAAAAAATTCCGACGGAAAATAATCTTGTCGCGGTCCATGACACAACTATTCACTCGAGCGAATCCGGATCAATCAGAAATGGCTTCTCCGCGTTGAAGCGTTGAAGCGGCTTCGTCATTGCCAGCGAGACGAAATTTTAGCGTGCAAAGCCAAGCGGCTTGCCTCAAAAAAAGCCGCATGATCACAAAAAACATTGGAATGCTGTTGCTCGCCATTTACCTCATTCTTGTTGGAATCACTACGCTGTTTCACATTGCAATCGGAGCGATCGTGATGGGAGTTTTGGCGCTGATTGCGGGCATTTTGATTCTGCTCGGCAAGTAAAGCGCAGGCGGTTCAGGTGAACCGCCCCTACGTCACTGCCGCATATTCAAGTAGAGGCGATTGACCTCAATCGCCCACATTGCCAACATCATAATCCACCCACGGCGCCTGAGATCAGCAAGACCACGATGCTTAGAGAAATGAAGACCTGGATCATCGCCAAAACCTTCGCCCAGCGCGCGAGCAGCGGTGCGTCAGTCGGTCCGAAGGTCGAACTCTGTGTAAAGGACACGAACAGGTAATCGACAAAGCGCGGACGCCAGTGCCCACACGCAAATTCCCCGCGCTCGTCATGCGGAATTTGCATTTGTGGGAAAAGAAAACTGGTGCTGCCAAATTTCTTTAACTTCTGCCTCAGCGTTGGTCCGCCCCCGTCTAGTCGCCAGTACCAAAGGGCGAAAACGATCACATTGGTCAACCAAAGGAGGCCACCGGAACGCAGTAACTGTAGTGGAGACTCCCGGTGCGTAGGCAACAGGCGTACGAGTAAAATTACCGAACCGATCAACGCCAGCGTTGTAATTCCATTAATGACGAACCCGAGAAGCCGATTGAGTGATTGTTTCCCCACGCGATGGCTAACTACCGTTGGCACGAGCAAAACGACAATCATAGTCGGCAACAACCAAATCGGGCCGACAACGACATTGCGTGGCAGTGCCACGTAAATCGCGCCGATTGCAAGAAACGCGGCTATCGCCTGCCCGCGTGGTTCTGGCTTGTCAATGTGCTGTGCCGGGTGGTTCATTACGGTCTTCGGCATAAACGAAATTTGCCATGTGATCAATAGTTGTGCTGATCATCTGATCTGGTCACATCAATATAGCGAGCGGTAGCTATAAAAACCGACTTACGTCGCACTTGCATTGCAGGAGCCAGTCAGCAACTGTGAGGTTCCTTCGTTCTCGGAAGTTAGGCATGACAATGCGCGTCTGCTCTATCCATGTCGGACCAGATAAGTTGGGCACGACGTCTATCCAGTGGTTTCTGCAGGAGAACCGCGCGGAGTTGTTGAAGCATGGCTATTTCGTGCCTGACAGCGAAACGGGACGCGGCACCCTTCAGCTAAATCTGAAGGGAGACTCCGGATAAATTTCGAGATCTATGCGACGAATCCTCATCCTGCTTGTCATCCTTGTGTTATGCGTTGCTTCATTGGCGGCGCTCTGGATTTTTCGCGGGCGTCAGATCTCATCTTTCCTTGATCGTTATTGGACTGTCGAAACGAATTCGACAGCGATTCACTCCATTGCTTACGAAGGCGGCGGCACCGGCGGCGTTCTCATTGTCAATGATCTTGGTTTAAGCCTGAATGAGGTCAGCGCACGCATTTCGCTGAATGTTGGCTCAACCAAGGACAATCAATTTGCCTTGTCGAGCAGCGGCAAGGTTTTCCATTTGGGTCCGTTGACTACCACAAGCGGAGATACCGGCGATTATCTTGCTGCCGTACCGCCTGCGGGCGATCAGGCCTTCCTTGTGACTCGTCACAGCGTTCTCAGTTGGCCCACCCCCTTTGATTTGAATTTCGTGACCGGGCAGTCGCCGTCGTGGAAACGGTACATCTACTACCAAGTCAGGTGGAAGAAATCGTCCGGCGCACACCTGCAACTGCTTTGGCGCTACGAACAATTCTTCTATCCAGGAAACGGCTGGGGAAACGGATTCATGACACGCCAGGGCTCCACCGGTTTGATGCAGGTAGAAATCAAGGAGTGACCCCGAGCTTTCGGGGTCGTTCCTTGAGTATCACGCACTTCGTTGCATCCTCTCCCAGTGCAACTTTCGCGGAAATTCCAAAAACTCTTTACCCGCGACGCAGCCGAAAGCCTGTGGGAGCACGCCTGTCGCTGGACGCATCCCGTAAGTTCTCGACGAATTCGCGGCACGATTGATCGAACGACGTTGGTACGACTGCGCGAGCAATATCCCTATCGGCCCGACGCCCGAAAGATCAACGCCTACGAAGACGCCGATTACTGGGTTGGCGTTAATGTGAAGCGCGTCCAGGATCTCTGGCTCGATCGTTCGCCGCCGCTCCAGATCCTAGACCTTGGCTGCGGCCCGGGTTATTTTCTTTATCTCTGCCAGCTGTTCGGACACCAAGGTCTCGGACTCGATCCCGATGACGAGCCTTTCTTCCGCGGCACGACCAATCTTTTCGGGGTTAATCGCATCGCGGCTCGAATCGGCGGACACACGCCGTTGCCTGATCTCGGCAAAAAATTCGACCTCGTTACCGGGCATCGCGTCTGTTTCCATCGAATTGCACGAGACGAAAACGGCAACTGGCTGGAATGGACGGAGGCTGACTGGAAATTTTTTATCGACGATGTGCGGAGGCGATTTCTAAAGCCCGATGGACGGCTGCTTTTGGAATTCAATCGCCGTCAGGACGGCTCTTCGTTTTTTACTCCCGGCCTAAGAGCTTTTTTTGAATCGCAAGGCGCGCGGATCGTGCGTTGGAAAGCGCTGCTCGCGGCGGATCCGAATCAGCGCCCGCGATTCAAACGGATTTGAAAATTGTAGGGCAGGCGCACCGCCTGCCGTTCCTTGGCAACCGGAGCGGTTGCCCTACAATTTGCATCGCGCGCAGCGCAGTCACAATTTCCAATCGGAGCAATTCCAACCCAGCAGTTGCTCGACTTTGGAGATGTCTTTAGCGAAAAGATTGTAAAGGAAGACGCGCTCCTCCCAGTTCATGGCTCGCTCGTACGGCACGATGTTTCTGTCTTTGTTGCGAATCGAACGCAGAGGTTTGAGTCCAAGGAATGACAAGATCGACCCGACCGTTTCACGCTGGTTCGCTTTGAAATCTTCGAACTTTACGACTTTCACTTGTTTGTGTGGAAAAAATTTGAAGACGCGCTCGAGTTGTCGTCCGTAAAATCCCCGCTCGACATAGGCAAAACGGCGCGCTTCAGTCGCTGGCGCGCCGGCGATGCGGGTTTGTTCTTCACGGACGGCGTCAAAAAAATCCAGCGGCTCGCGGCCTCTGTATCGCTGCATGTTCCAGTGGGCAAACGCACGCTCGACCGGATTCCGCAGGAGAATCAGCAATTTGATCTTCGGATTGTAATTCCAAATCCGTTGCATCGCCGATTCGTGATACATGTAACTTGGTGTGCAATCACCTGCGATAGTCGATGGAGCAATCGGCGGATAATGCTTGTGCAATTGCTCATAATCGGGGGCGACAACGAATATCGCGTCGTTATCGAAAAAATGGATTTCCTGCTGATCGCCCATGCAGACGTCAGGATGTCTGCTCAGAAAGTAATGCAGCGCCGTGGTGCCGGATTTCTGCGCGCCGGCCAGAATGAAGTCGAGCCGCTCAATTTTGCCACGCTTGGTCCGAAACATCATCGAAATGTACATCGCGCAGCCTGTAGGGGAAGCTGACAGCTTCTCCCGCAGCCTGTCCTCTAACGCCGCAGCACGTAGTTGTGGCCTTTGTGCGTGCCCTTTATGATTCGCGCATGTACAAGTGGTTTTGCCTGGCGTTTCGTTGCTCAGTTTTGCTCTTTGTTGTCGGAATGACTACCTCCGCGTTAGCCGATGAAGGCATGTGGCCCTTCAACGCGCCGCCACTGAAACAGCTTCGAGAAAAATATCAGTTCGAACCGTCGCCGCAGTGGCTTGAACATCTCCAAAAAGCCAGCGTCCGCTTCAACTCCGGCGGCAGCGGATCGTTCGTTTCGCCGAACGGCCTCGTCATCACAAACCATCACGTTGGTGCCGACACTTTGCAGAAGATGGGCAGTGCCGAGCACAATTATCTGCGGGACGGTTTCTATGCGAAAACGCAGGCCGATGAGATCAAATCCACGGATCTGGAGCTGAACGTGCTGATATCCATCGAGGACGTAACCGCGCGCGTCGCCAGCGCGGTGAAACCAGGGATGACGAGCGATGAGGCTTCCAAAGCGCGCAACGCCGCCATCGCTGCCATTGAAAAGGAAAGCAAGGGTAAAACCGGACTGCGGTCGGATGTGGTCACACTTTACCAAGGCGGTGCTTATCATCTTTACCGGTACAAACGTTATGACGACGTCCGTTTGGTTTTCGCCCCGGAGCAGCAAATGGCCTTCTTTGGCGGTGACCCCGACAACTTCGAGTATCCTCGGTACGATCTCGATATCTGTCTTTTTCGGGTGTACGAAAATGGCCAACCCGCAAAGATCGAGCACTTTCTCAAATTCAATTCCAATGGCCCGAACGACGGCGAACTGATTTTCGTCAGCGGCAGCCCCGGCAAAACCGACCGGCAACTCACCTTGAATGAGATGGCCGACATGCGCGATCGGTATCTGCCCTACGTCCTGAACATGTTTTATCGTCGCGAAGTGCTGGAATCGGCCTACAGCGCGCGTTCATTCGAGAACGCACGTAAAGCGCGTGAGGACTTATTTGGGGATCAAAACAACCGGAAACGCTACGACGGTTATCTGGCTGGACTGCTTGATCCGCAAATCTGGTCGGCTCTGGAAGCGCGCGAGCAAAAATTGCGCGACGCGATTGCGCGCGATTCGAAATTCAAAGCCACACTTTCTGCTTACGCCCGGATCAAGCGTGCGCAGACTGAGATTGCGAAGAACGCGCCAGTGTACAATTACCTCGAGCAGGAACGCCCCGTCACGGTTGGTTACCGGGGGCCGCGAGCATTCTCCGGCCATCTTTTCAAGTATGCGCGCCTGCTCCTGCGCGCCGCCGATGAGCGCGCAAAGCCGAACGGAGAACGGATCCCGACTTTTCGAGATAGCGCCCGCGAATCGTTGGAGCTGGAACTTTTTTCCAACGAACCGATCTATGACGATTACGAGATTTTGCGACTCACGGATTCGTTGACCGATTTCGCCTCCGCATTCGGTGCAGACAATCCGCTGGTGAAAAAAGTGCTCTCTGGAAAGTCGCCGCACGCGCGCGCGGTTGAGCTTGTCTCCGGCACGAAGCTCAAGGACGCGGCTGTGCGGAAAGTTTTGTACGGCAAAGACGCGGCGGCGTTGCAGACGGCGCACGATCTCATGATCGATCTCGCTCGCATAATCGATGCGCAAGCCAGAGAAGCGCGAAAGATTTACAACGCGCAGGATGAAATCAAAAAACAGGCGTATGCAGAGATCGCAAAGGCGCGGTTTGTCATTGAAGGCGCAAGCAGTTACCCGGATGCGACTTTTGCGCTGCGGCTCTCCTACGGAACAGTGCGCGGGTATGGACAGGACGGAAAACAAATCCCCGCATTCACCGATTTTGCCGGCCTATATCAGCGGGCGGCCGAACACGAGAACCGGCCACCATTCGATCTGCCGAAACGTTGGCTCGACAAGAAATCGAACCTCAATCTCACGACCAAGTTTAATTTCGTTTCCGACGCCGACATCATCGGCGGCAACAGCGGCAGTCCGGTGGTGAACAAGGCACACGAATTCGTTGGCATTATTTTCGACGGCAATATTCAATCACTGGTGGCCGATTGCATTTACACCGACACGCAGGCGCGTGCCGTGTCCGTCGATTCCGCCGCAATCATCGAGGCGTTGCGTAAGGTTTATGATGCAGACGCGCTCGCAGATGAACTACTGAGCGCGAAATAATTGTCATGTCGAGCGAAGTCGAGACATCTCTGGACGCTAGTAATCACATCTGAGGGAAATAATCCAGAGATTCCTCGACTCCGCTCGGAATGACAGAAATCCTATGGAAGTTGCTTGAGCAATGTCTTCCAGCGGGCCCAGGCTTCGTCGCGCGCCTTACGGTCGGCCTCGCGAACAGCGGGATTGTTGGGTTCGCCGGAGCGCATGAAACCGTGACCTGCACCTTTGTAGATGACCGGCTCATAGGTTTTGCCAGCGGCTTTCATTAGTTCTTCACCCTTGGGAATGGTCGCGTCCACGCGCTCGTCGTTCTCACCGTAAAATCCGTAAACTGGACATGGAATATTCGCGACCTTCGAAGCTTCATCGGGCGCGGTTCCGTAAAACGAGTACGCCGCCTTCAGCTTTGGATTTTCGTTGGCGTAGGCGAACGTGACTCCCCCGCCCCAGCAGAATCCGCACACCGCGAGCGTACCGTTGCATGCTGGGATTTTCGTCAGCGCGTAGTCGGCGGTCGCATCCAGGTCGCTTTTCACCTGCTCCTTCGGCAACTCCGAGGTCGCTTTGCGCGCCGCGTCGAGATCCTCGAACTTTTGGCCGTGCAAGTCTGGGGCGACAGCAATGACGCCGTTTTCAGCAAGCTCATCGCACAGGCTACGGACCCAATCCGTGAGCCCAAAAATCTCGCTGATCACCAACACTGCCGGCGCTTTGTCTTTACGTTCCGGATAAACGACAAACGCTTTGATTTTGCGCTCGCCCGATTTGATGTCGACCCAATCTGCGTGGCGAGGTGAGCTGTTTAGGCGATCGCGACCGAAATCCTTGATTTCCTCCGCTCTGGAATTACAAGCCGAATCGCACATACAAAAGACAACAAATACCCCAATCAAAAATCGCGCGAGCGGTAGTTTTCGTTTCATAAAACCGACGTGTATTCGAACAACGTGTCCCTGTTTTATTCGACTATCCGCTCAAGCTGTGGCGCGTACGGCAGATTTACCTTTGATGATAACCGCATCGATGCTCCAGCGGCCGGGGCCATAGAAGACCATGAACAAAAATACCCAGCAAAGGACAACCGCCAGTTCTCCTTTGTTCAGGATTGGAAAAAATTGCTCGGTCGACGTCGGCGCATGGCCGATCGCTTTACCAGCAGCGTGCACCGTGAAATACGCGACCGCCATTTCGCCGGCTGAGATAAATGCTGCAAGCCGGGTCAGAAAACCAAACGCGATCATGAGCCCGCCAATGAACTCGATAATTCCTCCTAATAGCATCAAACCTTGCGCACCGCCGTGCCCGCCGCCGGGAAACCCGAGAAGTTTTTGTCCGCCATGACAGGCGAACATCAGTCCGACGATTAGTCGCATGATGCAGTAAACCGGGTCAGCAAATCGATTCAACGCGTTCATGGCATCAGGCTGAATGATGTTGATATTGGCTGTCAAGCCAAGGAGTGGCGGCCTCCCAGCCGTCACATGTTAAACTCCGGCGGCTGCCCAAGCCGCCGCTCCTTGCAGCTAGGCCGCTTTTTTAGCAGGGTGCGCTCTTTTAGCGGGCGATTTGCCTTTGTGCTTTTGCTTCGCGCCGGTCTGCTCCAGACTCTTTTGCAAAACCGAAACCAGATCGATCACCTTTGTCGGCTTGGGTGCCTTCCTCGGTTTCTCTTCGATTTCTTTCCCGCCGGCTTCCACTTTTTCTTCGATTACTTCCATCAACGCTTCGCGATAATCGTCTTTGTACTTTTCCGGATTCCATTTCGCGCTCATGCTGTCGATCAGAGATTTGGCCATATTCATCTCGCGTTTACCGACCTCGATTTTCTTCGGAATGTGGAGCTTGCTCGCATCGGCCAGTTCGTCAGCGAAATGCATGAGCGCCAACACAAGGGCGCCATCTTCAGGTTTCACACCGGCAAGATACTCCCGCGTTTTGATTACGACTTTGGCGATGCCGACCTTTTTGCTGTCCTTGAGCGCGTCACGAAGAAGCGCGTACGCTTTGTCACCGCCTTTTTGTGGCTCAAGGTAGTATGGCTTGTAGAAGAAAATGGGATCGATCTCATCCAGCTCGACAAAATCCTGAATATCCACCGTCTGTGTGGCCTCCACATCGACGCGTTGAAAATCCTCATCTTTGAGCACGACGTACTTGCCCTTGTCGTACTCATAGCCCTTCACGATCTGGTTCCAGGAAACTTCCTTGCCGTCTTTTTCGGCGACGCGCTTGTAGTTAACCGGGCTCAAATCGCCCTTGCGCAGCAGACGAAACTTAAGCTCTTCCCGCCGTGTAGCCGGATAAAGAGCAATAGGAATGTTAACCAAACCGAAACTGATACTGCCTTTCCAGATTGCGCGTGCCATACATCTCTATTTCGGATCATAAAGGTGTAGTGGCGGTCTACGATCGCCAGCACGCGAGACGCGTGCGCTCGACAGAGAACTCAAGCCGCCAGTTCAAGATCCCGGCGCGAGATGCCGCGCAACTCGAAAAGCCGAATCAACGTTTCTTCGATTAAGTTATTCGGGCAAGAGGCTCCGGCGGTAATCCCAATAACAGCTGGCCCGTTCGGCAACCAGAAATGCGAAACGACTTCGCGTTTCTCGTGCAAATTGTAATGCTTAATCTCGGTTGCCGACACAAGCCGCGAAGCGTTCAGAACAAAATACGTCGGTAACTTCTCTTCGCCCATCTCGGCGAGATGCGATGTATTCGAGCTGTTGTAACCGCCGACGACCAGCAGCAGGTCCATTCGAACGTTCAATAATTCGCGCAATGCATCCTGCCGCTCCTGTGTCGCGCCGCAGATCGTGTCGAAGAAGCGGAAGTTTTTTTCAGCGAGCTCGGTGCCGTCCCGGTCAATAATCGCCTGGCGAACTCGGCGCTGCACTTCTTCGGTCTCGCCGCGCAGCATCGTGGTTTGATTGGCAACTCCAACCGTTCCCAGATGCACGTCGGGATCAAATCCCGGCGAATGCGCGCCCCTGAACTTTTCGAAAAACGCCTGTTTATCGCCGCCGCGCCGGATGTAATCGCAAACGTAATCGGTGTCCGCGAGAGTTAGAACGACAAGGTAGTGCCCGGTTCCATCGCCGAGCGCGCGGGAACTGGTGGCTTTCGTCTCTTCGTGCTCCGCTTTGCCGTGAATGATGGACGTAGCCGATTCGCTGGCGTATTTGCGCACCCGTTTCCAAACGCTCATCACGTCGCCGCACGTGGTATCGACAATCTGGCAACCGCGGTCCTTGATTTGTTGCTGGATCGATAATTCCGTTCCAAACGCCGGCACGATCACCACGTCGTCGGGTCCGAGGTCGGAAACGTCGGCCTGTTTGTTCTTGCCGGTGAGGTTCTTGATGCCTAACGAGGCGATTTGATGATTGACCTCGGGGTTATGAATAATTTCTCCGACGATGAACAGCCGTCGGTCCTTGAAAACTTTGCGCGCGGCATACGCGAGGTCGATTGCGCGCTCGACGCCATAGCAGAAGCCAAACTGCTTGGCCAGACGCACCGTTGTGTCGCCAACCGAAATGAGTCCCCCGGCACGCCGGATTTTTTCAATAATATCGCTCCGGTAATGCGACTCGACCTGTTGCTGCACGGCCGCCATTACATCAGGCGTGCGCAGGTTCACTTTCTGTCGGGCAGTTGTGCCACTGGAAATCAGGTTTGTGCTCATAGTCGCATTGCTGTCATTCCGAGCCCCGAAAGCTTTCGGGGTCGAGGAATCCCGGTGCAACATTGAGACATTGCACAACCGGATGCCTCGACTTCGCTCGACATGACTGAGTTAGCATGTTTCGCTTCGCTCAACATGACACAGTCGAGCAGTGGCGGCAACGCGCTGCGGCCGGGCTATTGAAGCAGCGGCCCGCTCGGTTTTTCAAACGCCGCATCGCTAATCATAACCGAGGCAGGAGGATCAGGCGTTTTGGAATCATCCACCCGCTGCACCTTTAGACCGATCGTAGCATCCTCCGGCTGGGCGTTAGCTATGTTTACCGGTGTCCCGATCCGGACCAGCGCAAAAAATTTTGCCGCAGCCTCGCCCTTAAGCCGAATACAACCGTGTGTACGCGGGGTGGGGTGAACAAAGCCCTGGTGAAATCCGTATGCTGGAGCGAACTCGCACCAGTAACCCATTGGATAACCGACGTAACGGCCGCCTCCGCCGCCGGTTGAGGGAACAATCCGATTGCCTTGCACGCTAAATCCGTACGATCCCGAACGCTTGTGCTCCTGTTTGGAGTAGATCTTAAAATTGCCTTTCGGTGTCGGCTTATTGGGCATACCAACCGAAATGGCGGCTGACATCAGGCAACGATCGCCTTCCATCACGTAAACATTTTCTTGTGAAAGCGAAACTTTCACGCGTACGGCTGAGGGATCGTTCGGCTTATACGCAGTGACGTGGTACGGGCCGCCGGCGCTCACCCGCCCTCCGGTGGCACAACCACTCAGTAGCAGGAGTGAAGGGGCAGCGCACAGCAAAATTAAGCGGTAAACATGTCGCATACGCGGATACTGGATAGGTTTGCGGAGGGTTTTGTCAACTTGCAGTCCGCTCAGCCGCTCGGAAACACGCCCTGAATAAATGCGTCGCGGCCGCCCCATCACGCCGTGAAAATCGTCAGGAAGGCGACTTCAATTGCGAGAGCTTCGTGAATGTTTCGGCCAAGATGATCCCGTAATTCTTCAAGCGAACGGATGCGCTTAAGAATTTCGGCAGTGTTGAAGCGGCGCGCAAGAGCGGCAGTTTCCTGTTTCGCGGCAGGCAAATCACGCTGCGCTACATTGTTGCTCGTCCGAAGAACGTCGGTCCACCAGGCGAACAGGATTTCTACCAGGGCGGCGCGCCGCTGCAGGTAAAGGCTTTCCGTGAGCGCCTTGTAGTAATCCTCGCGTTCATCCAGCCACGCCCCATCGGTAGCATCCTTGTAGCGCGTTTGCTCCCGTTTCAATCCCTCGTCCGTTTCGAACTTTACTTCTTCGCGGACCGCTCGGAGCAGATGTTGAAATTCCTGGGCAAGCCGATAGGCAAACTGAATGCTCCAGGTAGCGTGGCGAGCTGTTTGCTGCAGCGATTTGACCAGTTTTTCTTCTTCTGCGTTACCATGGACTTTGGCGTTCGACGCGAGAGGAATGCCGATGCACCGGGAGAGAATTGTTTCCGGGAGAGCCTCGGGAAGAGCACTCAGCAGAAGCAACAAGGAATCTTTTGGCGGTTCCTCCAGCGTCTTGAGAAACGCATTGGCCGCTTCGCTTTGCAGGCGGTCAGCATCGAAAATGATCGCAACTTTGCGCCGGCCATTTGCTGCTCGCATCTGTAGCGCATGCTCCAGCGCCCGAATCTGGGCAGTCACGATACGTCGCGATTTTGATTCGGGTCGGGCAATGAAAATTTCACGAGCCCTGGCTGAGAAAACATCATTGATCGGTGTGCCATTAACGAGGCTGGCCAGCTCCGCCGCCACCATTTCCTTGCCGCTGCCCAGTGGCCCCGTAATCAAATATGCGTGCGCAAGGCGGTTCTGCTCATAACCGCGCCGCAAAAACTCGAGTGCAGTCGTACGCGCGAAGGCCATTGACTCAGAACTGGCGAAACGGTGAAACGGCGAATGGGCGAACCGGCGAAGTCGCCCTTTCTCTCCGTTGCCCTTGCTCCGCTTCGCAATGATTCATGGACGACGACTCGACGTTCAAGTCGCGAAAGTGTCGGATCGGTTTTCGCGCCGTTTTGCCGTTTCCCCGTTTCGCCGTTTCGTTCATCACAATCAGTGGTACGCGCTAAGATTTGGGAAACGCGCGGAAACTTTTTCCCAGATTTCGTTTTCAATCATCTCCGCATCCTGTGAGCCGTCGATCAAAATGATCCGGTCTGGCTCTCGCTCCGCCAGCGCTCGATATCCTTGGCGAACACGCTCATAAAATTCGGGGGACTGCTGCTCCATCCGATCCGCTTTGCGCTGCTCGTGTTGCATCCGGGACTCCGCAGTCGAAGCGTCCACATCGAGCACGATTGTCATGTCCGGGATGCAATCACTAACGGCAAACTCATTGAAACACGCGATCATCTCGCGATCCAACCTCCGTGCCGCTCCTTGATAAACAGTCGTGGAATCGAAGAATCGATCCGCAATTACGCAGATATCACGCTCGAGCGCCGGCTTGATTACCTCGCGCACGAGCTGGCTGCGACTGGCCTCAAATAGAAGCAGTTCGGTCTCCGGCGCCATGTTGGAATTATGCGGCGCAAATTGCAAAAGCTCGCGAATGGTTTCCCCGATCGGCGTGCCTCCCGGTTCACGGGTTATCAGATATGGAACATGTAGCCTGTCCAGTCGCGCCGCGAGTCTTTGCACCTGCGTTGTTTTCCCGCATGCTTCCGATCCTTCGAACGTGATGAACGGCAGTCGCGACATGATCTCACTGTAATACAGGCTTTCAGCGTGTCCCGTCGAGCGGGCATCTTGCCGGAAGAAAACTGCAGGCTGGAAGCCCGCTTGACGTTGTCAGGCAAGATGCCTGAGTTAGGGATGAAAAATTTCTGGCTGGTGAAACAGGAGCCGTCTTCCTATTCGTGGTCGGATTTTGTCGCTGAAGGGGAAACCAGTTGGACCGGCGTGCGCAATTTTGCTGCGCGAAATAATCTTCGAAGGATGCAAAAGGGCGACGAAGTCCTTTTCTACCACAGCGGCGAGGAAAAGGCGGTAATCGGAATCGCTAAGGTGACGCGCATCGCCTATCCAGATCCAACGGCAAAACAAGGAAAGGCGCTTTCCAAAGCGCCCCGGCGGTTAGGAAACCGCCGCTCCTTGAAAATCGACTGGTCCACGGTCGATCTTGCGGCAGTTAAACCGCTGCGCCTGCCGGTCACACTTCGCGAGATCAAGGCCAATTCACAGCTGAAAGCAATTGCCTTGGTTCGGCAATCGCGCCTGTCCGTGATGCCACTCGGCGAAGCGGACTTTCGTGAAATTGTACAGATGGGCAGTAAATGACGAAGGCCGAATGTCGAATGACGAAAGAAGCCCGAAGCCCAAATGACCAACAAGCGACATTACCGTTCGTCATTGGATCATTCGTCATTCCTTCGGACTTCGTCCTTCGGATTTCGTCATTCTCCCCGTTGTTTCGGATTTCGATATTCGAATTTCGGATTTCTTGCGGTGCGTTCCGCTGAGGACAGCGGACCCTACACACATGCGGCGCTTAGAAACCGCCGTTCATTGTTTCACGTTTTGCCTTGTTCAACACTGCTTCGAGACCGAAAATTTCACAAATGAGTACGATTGCGGCGACCGATTATCTTCCGCTCGTTGCGACCGCTGGCGCCGCCACGACTGATTCGATCGTCGTGTCTCTGCACGATGTGGCTCCTTGTACTCAGCAGATCGCAAGCGCAATCGTTTCAGAATTGGGGCGCCACGGCGTTGGTGTTTGTTCGCTTCTTGTGGTGCCGGATTATCATCACGAAGGCCTCTTCGCGAAACATACGCAGTTTGTAAGCTGGCTGCGCGGCCTGGAAGCTGACGGACACGAAATCGTAATCCACGGCTATTTCCACGAGCGTCCGCCTCAGACACAAGAAACTTTGCGGGATAAATTCGTGACCAGAATCTACACGCAAAGCGAAGGCGAGTTTTATGATTTGCCTTATGAAGAAGCTCTGCGACGCATCACGATAGCACGTGATGAGTTTCGTGCGCACGGACTTAAGCCTCGAGGGTTTGTTGCGCCGGCATGGCTGCTCGGAGATGAAGCAGAACGGGCGGTTTGCGATGCGCAACTAGAATACACGACACGTTTGCGCAACGTATACGATCTTCGCTCTGGAAATGTATTTCCTGCCAGAACCCTCGTTTATAGTGTTCACAGCAGTTGGCGCCGCGCATTCAGTCACAGTTGGAATGCGGCACTGTTCCGTTTGCTCAAACCCAACCCGCTCTTGCGTATTAGCATTCATCCGCCTGACTATTCTCAGCCCGCTATTTGGCAACAGATCCTCGGCTTCATCATGGCAATAAAAAATGAGCGCACCGCCACGACCTATCAGGACTGGATCGCCGAACAACGATCAGAAAACACACTGTGAGCAGATGCGATTTACATATTCACTCGCGCCATAGTGCGCGCTCGGAAGAATGGCTTTTCCGGCGATTCGATTTTCCCGACAGCTATTCCGACCCAAAGCAGTTGCACGAGCAGCTGCTAAAGCGCGGAATGGATTACGTCACCATCACCGATCACGACTCGATCGATGGCTGCCTGGAAATCGCACACCTACCGGAGACCTTCGTCAGCGAACAGGTCACCACCTATTTTCCTCAGGACGGCTGCAAGCTGCACATTTTGGTTTGGGGCATTTCAGAACAGCAGCACCGCGATATCCAAAGCGTCCGTGAAAACATCTTCGATCTTCAGCGGTACGTTCAAGATGCTCGAATCGTGCACGCTGTCGCGCATCCGTTATACAGCGTAAATGGAAAACTCGAGGCAACTCATCTCGAACGGCTCATTCTTCTGTTCAAACATTTCGAAGGCGTAAATGGTTTGCGCGATGCGCTTCTGAGCGATCTGGCTCAAACGCTTTTCGAACAACTCACGCCGGAAAAAATCGACTCCCTGGCAGATCGTCACCGTATTGCACCCACGCACGCCGAGCCGTGGAAAAAAATCATGGTGGGCGGCTCCGACGATCACGGCGGCCAATTTCTCGCTTCCGCGTTTACAGAAACTCCTGCTGCCAATTCGGCGACACAGTTTCTCGATTTTGTTCGCAACGGCGATTGCAGCGCGTGTGGCCAGGGCGGGACACCGCTAATCCTGTCACACGGGTTTTACAACACCGTCGGCTGTTTCATTCAGGATCGGTTCCACGAAAAACTGGGTCCAGGGGCAGCGCTGCTGGAGAAAATGTTCTCGCGCTTTATGGAGGGACGTGCCCCGACTGAGTTCACGCTGAAGGAGAAAACGGAGTTCATCGTGCAAGGTGTTTTGTCGGGAAAAATCTTCGAATTCGCCAAGCCCGCAAATGTGTCGCTATGGAAAGAACTCTCCGGTTATTTCGCGCGGCCGGAGGTAAAGGCACGACTGGCTGCCCAGTTGGACAAGGTCAGCGAACCAGAGCAGCGGACATTCCTGATGGCGAACATGGTCGCCGAGCAACTGGCGTTTCGCTTTTTCAACAAATTCGTTCAGCAACTCAGTAGCGGAAACATGGTAGAGAGCATTCAGGCTCTAAGCGCCGTTGCGCCGATCCTCGTGATCATGACGCCATACATCTACGGTTTTCACAGTCAGGCGCCCTCGCGCAAATGGCTACGCACGATCTTTAAGGAGTCAACTGGCGAAGTTCCGATTGCGTTACAAAATCGAAAGCGCGCATGGTTCACGGATACCTTGGACGACGTTAACGGTGTCGCTACGACCATTCGCAAAATGACCGCCGCCGGGGCGGCCGCCGGAAGGGAATTGGTGGTCGTGACTTCCCGGAGCGAACTGCAACTTTCCAATATTCCAATCAAAAACTTCCCGCCCATTGGTGAATTCGAGTTGCCGGAATATGAACTGCAAAAACTGAGTTTCCCGCCGATTCTCCAGATGCTGAATTATATTCAGCGAGAGAGATTCACTGAGGTCATCATCAGTACGCCGGGGCCGGTTGGATTGACGGCATTGCTCGCGGCCAAAATGCTTAACCTGGAAACCAGCGGCATCTATCACACCGATTTCCCGCAATACATTGGTATCCTGACGGAAGACAGTTTCCTTGAAAGTGTGACGTGGCGCTACATGCATTGGTTTTATGGCCAGCTCGACACAGTTTTCGTTAATTCAGAAGAGTACCGGCAAAGCTGGATCAAGCGCGGTTTCGATTCGACGAAACTGAAAATTTTGCCGCGCGGCCTAGACACCGAGCTGTTTCATCCCGACCGACGCGACCCAGCCTTCTTCGAAAGATTCGGCGCGTGCAACGGCGAGGCTCGCTTGCTCTATGTGGGCCGCATCTCACGGGAGAAAGACCTCGATCTTCTGGCCGCCGCTTATCATCGTTTGCGCGACGAAGGATTGCGCGTTCAGCTGTTCGTGGTCGGCCACGGTCCCTATTCCGAAGCGTTCGCGAAATCTTTGCCTGAAGCAGTTTTTACCGGGTATCTCAGAGGCACAGAGCTGGCTACGGCTTACGCATCAGCAGATGTTTTCGTTTTTCCCAGCACGACGGACACATTTGGCAACGTGATACTCGAAGCGCAGGCGTGCGGACTGCCAGTCGTTGTATCGGATTCCGGCGGGCCGAAGGAATTGGTGGCGAATAATAGGAATGGGCTGATCACGAAATCACATGACGTGGATGACTTCGCCCGGGCGATTCGAGTCCTGGTGACCAATTCCACACTGCGGGAGCAGATGAGCAGATCCGCACGAAACAGCGTTACCGATCGCAGCTGGCCAAGCGCCTTCCGCAGGTTCTGGGCTGCGACTGACGTTTAGGCTTTCCATTCTTTTCGTTACTCATGCTCTTCTTAAACGCGCTGGTAGAGACGGCGCGCTGCGCCGTCCGGACATCGCAGCGCGATGTCCATACCAAGGTAAAGCGTCGAGATCGACATTGCGGACCGTGAGAATGATCCCGCCTACTCCCCTCCAATGTGCATCAGGGCCGCGCCGTACAACTTCCAGAAGTAATAGGCTGACGCGGCAAAACCGATCGCGATAACGATAGAGCGAACAACCGTACGGTTCGCGCGATGCGACACCATTCCACCGATGTAGCCGCCAATAAGACCTCCCAGCGCCATTGGTGCGCCGTATTCCCAGTTCACATTACCTTCGAGCACGAGCACCAGGACCGCCACTCCTCGCATGCAAAGATTAAGGAAGTTCTTGAGCGCGACCACATGCCGGATATCGCCCCGCGAAATAAAACTCAGGGCGCTGATCACCAAGATGCCGATCCCGGCGCCGAAGTAGCCGCCATACAATCCCACCAGGAAAATCCCCGTCATTGCGACAGGCCACAGCGCCATCGTGATGTCCGGATGTACGCTACCAGTTTCGTCCCGTCGGACCAAGATCGGCCGTAGCACAATGATAACAGTGGCGACGAACACCAACCACGGTACCAACTCAATAAAGTTGCGATTGCCCGTGCGACTTAGTAGCACAGCTCCGATTAACCCCCCCAGCACACTTGGAACCAGAAGCAGCCATAACCATCCGCGACCCAGGACACCGGCCAACTGGCCCCGGGTCCGCCACACCGCGGTGGGATACGCAAAGAACAGGGCGACTGCGCTTGTGGCGTCAGCCGTTACCGGCGTCACAACGAGCATTAGCAAGGGGAACGTGATCAGTCCCCCGCCACCGGCCAACGCGTTAATCGCTCCCGCAAGAATAGTAGCGACGAAAAAGAGCAGGTAGGATTCCATGACTCAGTTGCCCGCTTGCTTTCTATTACTCGTGCTCGATTCTCAAGTGTCTGCAGAGGAAGCTAACAGCTTCCCCGTAGTGTTCCGTCCGAAGAACGGGAAACTAAGCGCCAGAGATAGGAATCGTCCATCTATTTGAGATCGAGCCGTTGTAGCCGGCATTGTTGATGCCGGACGGCCTGGGATCATCCGCCCTCGGCGCGGCTACCGCGTGACAAGTCGATCCACGGCAACGCGTCCAAATCCACGTTGCCGCCGGTAAGGATGACGCCGATGCGTCTGCCAGCCATGTTGATCTTGCTCTCCTGAATCGCCGCGTACGGAACGGCCGCTGAAGGTTCGATGATGATCTTCATCGTTTCCCAAATCGTGCGCATCGCCGAGATGATCGCTCTTTCGCTCACCGTCACAATGTCGTCCACATAACGTTGAACAATCGCAAAATTCGGCTCGCCAATATTCGTGCGGAGTCCATCCGCAATCGTGAATGTTTTCTCGGTGACAAGCCGTCGTCCCGCGCGAAAGGATTGCGCGGCATCATCCGCGTTCGCCGGCTCGACTGCGATCACTTTGATTTGCGGCCGCATCGATTTTGCAGCTATTGCTGTTCCGGACAGCAGACCGCCACCGCCGACCGGACACATGATCACATCAAGATCAGGAACATCTTCCAGCAATTCCACTGCTGCTGTCCCCTGCCCTGCTATCACGTGCTCGTTTTCAAATGAATGAATCAACGTCGCGCTGGTTCTTTTGATCACCTCTGCGCATTTCGTTTCGCGCGCCTCTTCGGTTCGCTCACAAAAAACAACGTGCGCACCATAGCCCTCGACCGCGCGCACCTTTACCTTCGCCGAGTTCGACGGCATCACGATGTACGCGGGAATACCGCGCAATTTCGCCGCGAGCGCTACCGCCGCCCCATGGTTGCCGGATGAATGCGTCGCCACACCGCGTTGCGCTGTCGCATCGTCGAGCGCAAGGACCGCATTCGTTGCTCCCCGCGCTTTGAACGCTCCGACCTTCTGGAAATTTTCGCACTTGAAAAACAGTCCCGCCGTCGCGGGACTCGCCTCGTCGAGTCGTGAACTTGTCAACACAGGCGTTCGGTGAACGAACGGCCGAATCCGGTCATGCGCCGTGCGAATTTCGGCAAAATTGAATGGTTTACCTACTTCGACCATCCGAAAAAAGCGTCGATAACTCCAAATGTGTCAATAAATCCGTGAGCCAGGATGCACACCCAAAGATTGCGACCTGCCAGTATAAAAGCTGTTCCCAAAATTAATCCCGCGATTCCGGAATCAATAATCCCAGACGGACCTTTGTAGTAATGGCCATAGCCAAACAAAATCGAGACGAACACAATCCCGATCCAATAAGCTGTTATTGATCTGCCTCCGATATCAGCTGCTCGCGTCAGGAGATAGCCTCGATAGGCGATCTCTTCACCAAACGCGGCAAATGTCCATACAATCAGCAAAGCAAGCAGCGCAATCTTCACATTTCCGGTAATCTCATTCGCCAGTGCTGGCGCTATCGGTTTCGGGCAGTAAGAGCCAGTCACAGGTTCGATTACGAACTGTCCCAGCAGGATGCGCAAGGCAGCAGCTCCCACCGCAATTAGAAGGATGCGTCTCCATGACGTTGGTCGCTTGAATCCCATCGCAGACCATCTGCGGTCGCGCAGCCGGATTGATATCAATCCCAGCACAGAAAGGACGATTACTTCGTTAGGCACAATATGAAACACGTTGTGACCGATCACGATGAAAGCGCCGAACAAGAATTCGAACGCGCTGAGCATGCGTGAAGCTGACGGATTAGCAGAAGGAAATGGAACGCCGGGCGACATCGCGATCGAAGACGGGTCAGCTTTCATCTTTGCTGGTCTGATGCGCCGTGCATCTGGATCACATTCAGCGGCTCTAAAGGATCTTTTAACTTGTTAGCGCGATGGTAGGGCGGGCAGTCCTCTGCACGCCGCGTGAGTCAACGGGTAACGGCGCGCACGGAGTGACGCGCCCTACCCGCGATTCCCTCTGTTCGTGTCGACCCGCCAAACAATTTTTCGGACTCATACCGCAGTCGGGCTATCAAAATGCTCGGGACGCGGGCCGACACCAATGAAGCGTGCGGGAAGTTGACGCAGAACGGGAAACCATTTCAGCAGGCGAACCACGAACGGCAACGAGTTTTTGCGATCCGACGTTTGGCCAGTTACGACGCGGCGATGAATGAACACCTGCATTCCCTGGATCAAACGGGTCGGCCATTCGCGGCGCGCCTGCACTTTTCGCAAATCATCCACTGAAACCGCGCCGTTCCGCAATTTTTCAGCGAGCAGGTTTGCGGTCGCTACGGCATCCTGAATGGCCAGATTGATTCCGACGCCGCCTGCCGGCGACATGGCGTGTGCCGAGTCGCCGATACAAAGCAAACCTTCCCGGCACCAATCCCGCAGACGATTGATCTGCACGGTCAGCAACTTGACCTTTGACCAGTCGTCGAGTTCCGCTATGCGATCACGCAGAAATCCCGCGAACCTGACGATTTCGTTTTGAAATTCCGGCAGACCGCGCTCTTTGATTCCTTCAAAGCCGCCCTTGGGGATGACGAAACCAGCCTGCCAATAGTCATTGCGGTCCAGCAGCACGAGAAGCTTGCCGTGCTGAAAAAAGCCGAACGTTTGTTTCGGATCGCCCTGTTTCTTAGAGATACGCATCCAGAGAACATCGATTGGCACGCCGAACTCGCGTTGTTCAAAACCTGCGCGCGCGTGAGTCGTCGAATGCCGTCCATCGGCGCCAATCACAAGATCGGCGTGCACTTCTACTTCGCCACGCGGCGTTTTGGCGCGTACTCCGACGACGCGATTGTTCTCGAAGATAAGATCGACAACTTCATGCTCCATGAGCAACTGGAAACTCGGAAATCGTTTTGCGTGCGCGGAGAGGAAATTAAGAAAGTCCCATTGCGGCATGAATGCGATGAATTTGCAGTGCGTCGGGAGCTTTGTGAAATCGGCAATCGGCACTTCCTGTCCATTAACCACAGCGCGTAGTTCGCGCACTTCCTGATGCGGTTGTTTGAGGAATTCCTCGAGCAAACCGAGCTCGTACATCAACTCCAGAGTGGACGGATGAATCGTGTCTCCGCGGAAATCGCGAAAGAAATCGGCGTGTTTTTCCAGGACGATTACCGGCACGCCAGCACGCGCAAGGAGATAGCCAACCATCACGCCAGCTGGTCCACCGCCGGCTATCACGCACCGCGTTTGCAGTCTTTCAACCACGGATCGTACTGATAGCACGGATCACCAGCCGTCTCATGATGTCATTCTGATCCCGCAATCGCGGTAGAAGAATCTCTGATCAGTTCTGGAGCAAACGCCATGCAGAAATGCCAGAGATATTTCACTTCGTTCAACATGACAAGGTATGTGTGGAGAGAGCACATAGGAACGCGAGTTTGAGATTATTCTTCTCATCCGTGATATCCGTGTAATCCGTGGTTAAAAAATGAAAACGCATCAGCCGCTTTTTCTCGACGAAGAGCACGTGCGAGAGCATCTCCGGATGGCGGACTTGATTCCGGCGATGGAAAAGGCGCTGATAGATTTCTCCACCGGGAAGGTGACTCAGCCTGTGCGCTCAGTTATCAACATCGATCCGCCGGGAGGATTTCTGGGCTTGATGCCAGCGCTGACGTCGGACGGACTCGGACTAAAAGCAGTCACGTTCTACCCGTCGAACGTGGCGCGCGGGATCCCGACACATATGGCCACGATTTTTCTTGTCGATCCGCAAACAGGAACGCCCCTCGCGGTAATGGACGGGCGGTTAATCACCGAGATGAGAACCGCAGCTGTATCTGCGGCGGCGACGAAATTGCTCGCCTCGCCCGATGCTAAAGTTCTCGCCATTCTCGGTAGCGGTGTGCAAGCACACAGTCATGTAGAAGCGCTGCGGCTCGTTAGGAAATTCGAAGAGATTCGCGTCTGGAGTCCTACCCTGGAACATGCGCAGCGGTTCGCGAGCGAAGTTGGCGCGACGGCAATGCCTGTCGAAGAAGTGGTTCACGGCGCAGATGTGATCGTGACCGTTACAAGTTCGAAAACGCCCGTGTTGAAGGGAACCTGGCTGAAAAGCGGCTCGCATGTGAACGCAATCGGTGCGTGCAGACCAGACTGGCGCGAACTGGACGATGAAGCAATGCAGCGAGCGGTCGTATTCGTGGATTCCCGTGAAGGCGCGCTGAAAGAATCCGGCGATGTGATCCTTTCTGGCACCACAATTTATGCCGAACTCGGCGAAGCCCTGGCTGGCAAAGTTCCACCGCGCACAAACGAGACCACGATCTTTAAGTCGTTAGGGATGGCCGTCGAAGATATCGTTGCGGCGATGCTCGTATATCGCTCAGCCGCGAAATTGTAAGGCGACCGCCTTGGTTGCCTTTTTTCCCAGAGCCGTATCCATTTGCGCTCTTTCCGGCAAGCGGAGCGCTTGCCCTACAGCGCGCGCATCGAAAAGAATTGTAGGGCAGGCGCTCCGCCTGCCAGATTTCGCGCATGGGCCATCCACCACGAATACCTGTTTGGGTGCCGTGGGAACAACGAGTGATTTATTTCGTGACGATTTGCGTGGCCAATCGCCAATCCGTCTTGGCAAACGAGCTCGCCTTTGAAGCCTTCAAAGGGGCAATTGCCAGGCTTCAGCAATGGAGAGTTCTTGCCGCCATGCTGATGCCCGATCATTTGCACCTGGTTGCCGCACCAACACAAGATCGTGACGCGAAGCTTGGAAATTTTACAGGCGCATTGAAACGCTGGATGCGCCAGGAACTAAACGCTTCGTGGAATTGGCAGGTTAGCTGTTTCGATCGTCTGTTGCGGTCCGATGAATCCCTGCACGACAAATGGCTCTACATCCAAGAAAATCCCATTCGCGCTGGGTTTGGTTAAAGATTGGGCGGATTGGCCGTACCAGATCGGACTTGATAACAGCTTATTGTAGGACGATCCCAAAAGCGTTCGGGATTGCCGCACTCTCCCAGGCAAGCGGAGCGCTTGCCCTACAATTGCGGCAGCTGGAGTGCTTGCCCTACAACCGTAGATGGGGGAACAGTTGCGAGCAATGGCAGGTAATATTGACGAGCTAAATCCGAAAATCGAGCAGGCAGTTGCTAACGGACAACTGCTGGCATCGTCGGCGACGAACATTCGTTCGCTGCTCGCTGGCGCGAACTCGGATCTCTATTTTCGATCGGTTCAAGAACTTGTCGCCGCTGAGTGGCAGGAATTAAACGACCGGTTTTATCAGACGCTTGCCTTCGGCACGGGTGGATTGCGCGGGCGGACGATCGGGAAAATCGTGACGGCGGTAGAACGCGGTAACGCGGGCGAAGACGAGCGACCGCAATTCCCTTGCGTCGGCACGAATGCGATGAATTTTTTCAATATCAACCGCGCAACGCGCGGCCTTGTCGCCTACCTGCACGATTGGAGCAACCGGGAGCAAAATTCGATCAAGCCAAAGATTGTGATCGCGCATGATCCGCGATTTTTCTCGAGCGAATTCGCGGCGTTGGCTGCGAAAGTTGCAACGGAAAACGGTTGCGACGCGTTCGTATTCGATGGCCCGCGATCTGTTCCGGAGCTTTCGTTTGCCGTGCGCCATCTACGCGCCAGCGCAGGGGCAGTGATCACCGCGAGCCACAACCCGCCCTATGACAACGGTTTCAAAGTGTATTTCGGCGACGGCGCGCAAGTGATTGAGCCACACGCCACCGGGATCATTGCCAAAGTGAACGAAATTACCAGCGAATCATTCACACCGCTTCCGAGAGAGCGGCAAGGCAAGGTGACGACGATCGGAAAAAACATGGATCAGGCTTACATGCGGCGGCTCGAAACCCTGGTCGTCGACCCACGCGTAGTTCGCGACGCGAAGACGCTGCGGATCGTTTATACGCCGCTGCACGGAACCGGTAGCGTAATCATCAAACCGATGCTTAAGCGGCTCGGTTTCAATTTCCAGGTGGTGCCGGAACAGGATTGCTTCGATGGCCGATTTCCGACGGTTAAGTCGCCGAACCCGGAATACGGCGAAGCGCTAACAATGGCGACCGATCTCGCGAAAAAGGAAAATGCCGACCTGGTCGTGGCGACTGATCCGGACTGTGATCGCATGGGCGCAGCAGTTCGAACGAAGAATGGCAAACTGGAATTGCTGACCGGAAACCAAATCGGCTCGCTGCTTGTCTGGTATCGCATCAAAACACTTTTCGACAAAGGCGTGCTAAATAAGCGGAACGCAAAGCACGCCGTGATCATCAAGACTTTTGTCACCACCGACCTGCAAAAGGCGATCGCCAACTACTACGGCGTCCCCTGTGTCGAAACGTTAACCGGTTTTAAGTATATCGGCGCGAAGCTCGCGAAGTACGAGCACGAGATTCCCGAACACCTGCGTAAGAGTTACGCCGATCTTGCGGAAACGGAAAGCCGCCGGCTTCGGCTCACATACTCTTCATTTTATGTATTCGGCGGCGAAGAAAGCTACGGTTACAGCGGCGCTGATTTTGTTCGTGATAAAGACGGCAACGGCGCAGTGGTCATGTTTTGTGAAGTGGCCGCTTACGCCAAGTCGCGTGGACAAACGGTTGATCAGTTGCTCGACGAAATCTATGCGCAGTTCGGTTATTTCTCGGAGAAAACCAGTTCCCTCGTTTTTGAAGGCGCGGAGGGCGCAGACAAGATTGCGAGTCTGATGAAGTCATACGCGGCCGATCCGGTCCGCGAAATACTCGGCTCAAGAGTGGCGGACGTTAGAAACTTCGAGACCGACGAGATCAAAGACATCGAAGGCGATCTTATTCCGAAGACCAAGATGCTAATGTTTGAGCTGGAAAATGGAACGCGCATCGCCGTGCGCCCATCAGGGACTGAGCCAAAAATAAAGTATTACCTGTTTGCGCAACGCCAGCCGGGTGAAGGAAAATTTACCGGCACGGATCTCGATCGAATCAAAGCGGAAGTTGAAAAACACCTGGAGGATCTCTGGGATTGGCTGCGAAAGGATGCCGAGTCGCGGCTGGCAACCTAAATGTCATGTTGAGCCAAGCGAAACATCTCGGATTTATTATTTTGCCTCCCGCCGCGATCAATGATCAGAGATTCCTCGACTTCGCTCGAAATGACAGAAGCTAACCAAGGAGTGACGGCTTCCCAGCCGTCAAATTGAAATCGACGGCTGCCCAAGCCGTCGCTCCTTGAATGTTGCCGATTGGGATTTGGAAGAAGCAGAACCAATGAAAAGATTCGTAAAATTTTGGCCGTGGCTGGCGGCGATCTTTAGCGGCGTTCTCTACGCGGCTTGCTTTGCGCCGTTCAATTTGACGTGGTTTTGCTGGATCGCGCTGACTCCGCTCATGGCGGCAGTTTGGTTTTCTGGCGCAGAATCGCGTCGTCCGTGGCTCCGGAACCTGCTTTTGGGATACGTGGCAGGACTGACGTTTTTTTGGATCGTATTCTTCTGGCTCACAACTGTCACGGTGCTTGGCTGGTTTGTTCTGGAATTTTACATGGCAATTTATTTCGCGCTCTGGGCGTGGTTTTGCGGCCTGGTACGGCCACGAGAAAAAAAGAACCGAGCCGCCGCAGGCAAATGGGACCGAATGCTGGTCCGGGCACGGACGACCCCAGCCCCGGCACAATCACCGTGGGTAAAATCGACAAACAATCTGTTCCTCGCCTTTCTGCTCGCGGCGGCGTGGACCACGCTTGAATGGTTGCGCGGCTGGGTTTTCTCCGGCTTTGGCTGGAATGGCCTCGGTGTCGCGCTACACGATAATTGGCCGTTGATTCAAATCGCGGAGCTCACCGGTGTTGCCGGGTTGTCGTTCATCGTTGCGTTTGGCAACGTTATCGTTCTCACGACCGCGTATCGCCTGATTGTGGAGGCGCGCACACGCATGATGCGACCGCATTTTGATTTCACCGTTACAATGGCGGCCATTGTCGGCGTTTTAGTTTTCGGACTTCGTGCGACGCAGGTTTCGCCGCCGGCAAAACCGCTTCGTGTGGCTGCAGTTCAAGCGAATGTTCCGCAACAGCAAAAATTCGATCCGCAGTTTACGAGGAAAATCTTCGATCAATTCCGGCGTCTAAGCGAAATCGCTTTGCGATCAAATCCGCCGCCTGACTTATTGGTATGGCCGGAAAGCTCGATGCCCGGGCCGGTTCTCCTGGATCAGGAGAGTTACAAATTCGTGATGGACCTGGTGGCGTCGTCGGAGACAGATCTTCTACTGGGTACGATCGACGAAGAAAACGGCGACGTTTACAACGCGGCGCTGCTTGTTTCAGACGGTGGCGAACGAGTGCAAACATACCGGAAGGTTCACTTGGTGCCTTTTGGCGAATACGTTCCGGGGCGTCATACAGTGCCGCTTCTGGCGAAGATTGTCGGAGATCAGGTGCCCGGCGATTTTCAACCGGGAAAAGAACAGACGGTGTTTACCCTGACCAACCCTGACGTTCACGTCGCGCCGTTGATCTGCTTCGAAGACACGATTGGTGAATTAACCCGACAATTTGTCCTTCCAACAGAGACAAGTCCCGGGGCGAATTTGCTCGTTGACGTGACGAATGACGGATGGTTTCAGCGGTCCGCCGGGTCGCACCAACATTTGGCAAACGCGATTTTTCGCTGCGTAGAAACACGTCGCCCGATGATTCGCGCGGCCAATACCGGAGTGACCTGTTTCATTAACCAATTCGGTCGCGTTACTCAGGAATTACGAGATGAAACGGGCAGCACCTTTACCGAGGGCGTGCTCACCGGTGAAATCAACGTGCCGACCGAATCTGAACTGACATTCTATGCGCGGCACGGCGAGCTATTCGCGAAAGCCTGTGTGGCGGTGACAGTAATTGCGATTCTGGCGACGTTGCTCATTCGCAGAAAATTTTAGAGGCGTTCGCCGCGGCGAACGCCGGAACTTCGGCGGCGGACACAGCCCCCCTACAACGCGTTCGCGACAATTTCTGTCTTGTAGTAAAACACTGTCGTGCGCGTTGAATTGCCACTTGACCACTTGGACGAACTTTGGCCCAAGAAATTTCGCGGCGCACGCATCGGAGCGCTGCTGCATCCGGCCTCGGTTTCCTCACAGCTTGAGCACACTTCGCGAATTCTTGAGCGACACAATGGCGACCTCTTCAGTCTCGCTGCCTTGTTTGGTCCGCAACATGGCTTTCTCGGCCAAACACAGGACAACATGATCGAATGGAAAAGCTATGAGCATCCGCGTCTGCACATCCCGGTTTACAGTCTTTACGCCGAACATCGCGAGCCGACTGTCGACATGCTGAACGGGCTCGATGTGTTGGTTGTGGATCTTCAAGACATCGGATCGCGATACTACACTTTTATCTGGACGCTGTACCTCTGCATGCGCGCGTGCGAGAAATGCGGCATTCCCGTTGTCGTCCTCGATCGGCCAAACCCGATCAATGGCGTAACGACTGAAGGCCCAGTGCTCGATCCGAATTACAAATCTTTTGTCGGGATGCA
>DASYDV010000050.1:0-18925 GCA_036499375.1 Candidatus Udaeobacter sp. | reverse complement strand
TGTTTTGTCGTTGATGTTCTTCTTCACTGTGGATTCGGATCCGGTTTGCTGTGAATGACGTCACTACTGTGTTCCTGCGCCGCTTTGTCGATAGCCGGTTTGAAATCTGTCGGTGGTCTTTGACTCTCTCTCGCTTTTCTTTGTTCTTCCAAAGCGCGTTTACCCTCTTCTTGTATCTCTTGCCTGTCACGCTGCCGACTTTTCTCCGTGCTTCGAATGTCCTCTGCCCTTCCCGCCTTCCTTGCTTTTTCCTGCGCCTTCAGGATTTCTTCGTATTTTTGACCGGCTTCTTTGGCCCTCCGTGCAGCCGCGAGTTCCCTAGCGTTCCTAATCTCACCGGTGGCCTTCGCGCCAAGTTTCGCTAAACTTCTCCCCCCGGCGGCTTCACCTTCGCCGGTTGCCATGCCAAGTACAAGGCCTGTGCCTTCGCCAGCTCTGTAGGACGTTGAAGTTTGATTAACGCCGCCGCCAGGTCCGTAAATTCCTGGGAGAGATCCCCTGATATAGGCAGTTGCCCCCAACGTGAGAGTATCACCAGCCCCGGCGAAGAAATCGGAAGTGGAAGACAACCAATCCAACCCCATCGGGTCAGTCATGTCGAGTGGATCATTGTGACAGTAGCGGAAGAGATTGTAATCGCCGGCGTCGAAGACTTTCGGGTCTTCGCTCATGAACCGGCCCAGTTTGGGGTTATACGCTCGTGCTCGGTATTCGTAGAAATTAAACGCTGCGGTCGTCGTGGCACGATACGTGGCGGCGTATTCTCTTCCGGTAAACAGGAAACGGTTATCGTAAATGGTAGCCGAACGTGTGCCCCAGCTGGCGGTGTAGACGGTCGGCGCGCCGAAGGCGTCGTAGCGATACCGCTCAAGCACATTACCGCTACCATCAGTCAGCAGGGTCACACTGCCTTCATGGTTCTGTTGCGGGTAATACGCCGAACCAACGGCGATACGCAGCAGGATCTCGTCGATCCCTTTCCCATACACGTTGGTCCCGACCAACGTCCCGCCAGAGTCATACTCCAGGATCGGTTTCTCCCCATCGTAAATGTAATAGGTCATCGGCCCGCCGCTCAGCGAGCGTTTAACACAGCGCCCAAGCGCATCATACACCATCGAATACGTTGTGCCGGCCGCGGCTGACTCTAAACGCTCGTCGTTAATGTACGTGTAAGTCACGCCACCGTAGGTTGTGATCTCATGTTCCGACCCGTTACTGATGCTACTCCCGGCTGCGGTAGGGTAGTATTGGTTGATCGTATTGGGCAAGTAGGTGCTCGAAACGTTGTTGTCCACTACACTCGTGCGATTACCGTTCTTGTCGAGATTGTAAGCGAGCGTGTGGGCGAGATTACCCAGCGTTGCCGTGTTCAGTTCGCCGTCCAGATAGTAGCCAAACGAATCGATGCCAGGCGAATAGCTCACCAAAGTAATCCGATTCATCGCATCGTAAGTATAGCCTTCGTGGGCCAGTACGCTGATGTCCTTTTTCGCGTCCCAACTCGTCATGAGATGAAGCACATCGCGAGGAGAAAACCGGTTGACTCCAAAATTTTGATGGTCGCTGATTGCTTCGCCATTACGAGACGGACTCACTCCGCGGGAGGAGATTTCTTTCGGATTTGAGACTCGGGCGTTCTCGCTGGCCTCGCGCTTCACGCGGGCCGCGTGTGACCTCTGGGTACCAGAGGCTGCTGCCCCAACATAGGCCCAGATACGTCGCGACATATAGCTGGATCGACTCGATTTGAAAGGGGAAATCGACCACGGCATGCAGGGCCACGCCTGCAAGCGCTACGATAGCCAGAGGCTGCAGCACGCGTCTTCTCGGCATCCAGCCCTGCGCAGCATATCTGTTGTAGCGGCGAATTCCGATCGCTATTCCGCCACAGAAAAGCAAGGCCCAGAGAATACTTCCCAGCCATCCCCATTCCAGAACAGTCTGAAGGTAATCCTGGTGTAAAAATCTCCAGGTGCCGGGGACCGGATGGCCCGATTGGAGGTTGTAGCTTGGGAACATAACTCGAAACGTTCCTGGCCCAGACCCGAAGAATCCGGCGCCGGGCAGCGCACTGAGTGCCACGCGTGAAGCTTGCCAGCGCGCATCGGCAGGAATTCGTTCGCTCACCGATTGCCAGCGGTTAAGCGGTTGCTCCAAATGCGTCGCTTGAGCGAGCGCAATCAGCGCCAAAACAATCGCAAACGCACCGGCCACGGCAACGCTCCTCTGGGCACCGGAGAGTTTTCGCAAAAGCGCCGGTCCAAAATGCAGGCCGATGGCAATCAATAATAGAAAGGCGACTAGTTGGGCCATGCGCGAAGTGTTCGCCAGCACCGCGGCTATCGTTAAAATGAAAACGATGACCCATAGCGCGCGCAGACCCGGCTGGGATCGGCTTGTAAAGGACCGGATAACAAGACCGGCGCTCAAGGGCCACACGAGATTCAAAAATGCGCCAGCGTTGCCATGGTAAAAATACGTTGCGAAAAATGTGGTAACGCCGAATTCCGGTGGGGGTGGCGGTTGCCAGAAGATCATTTGCGCTCCGGTGGCTTTCTGAAGCAAGCCCAGAAAGGCTATCGAGCCGCCGACTAATCCAATTACGTACCAAAGTCGCAGCAGCCACCGGCTGTTCTGTGATAAATCCGAAACGAATAACATGGTCCCGAGCAGCAACCCGCCTCGGATGATCCAAGCGCCGCTGATTGCATAATCGACGGAACCGGTCAAAGGCGGCACAAAATTCCGCACCGGTACGAAGAAAGAAAATTCTGAGTCGTAGATCGACTTTGCGTTTAAAGCCATCCAGCCCCCGACACACAGCAACGCCGCGACAAGCAGCAGAAGAAAAGTTGGGCATTGGGGTTGCCGCCCGGCGGTTATCAACTCGGCACCCCAGAGCACTAGTGCAGCGAGCAAGATCCAGTTAGTTGTTTCGATACTTGCTGCCGTTGTAGCGCCATACGCCCATGGCGCGTAGGCAAGCGCAGCAAAAAAAATCCAGCGAGACGCGTTGCGGAAGATAAAAGGAATCACACGTCGGAACACAAAAATTCGGTTAACCGATCACCCTCTTACCTCAGCGTCCTTTTCCGAAGAGCATTGTATACAATGTCTTCAACACGATCATCGCATCGAGCTTTAACGAGTAATGGCGGATATAATAAAGGTCGTATTTTAGCTTCTCGACGGCGTCCTCGTCGCTCTCGCCGTAGGGATAATTGACCTGCGCCCATCCGGTTATTCCCGGCTTCACGAGATGGCGAAAATGATAAAACGGGATGCTTTGCTCATAGCGTTCCGCGCACTTGCTCCACTCAGCTCGCGGACCAATCAAGCTGATGTCGCCCTTCAGGGCGTTGCAGAGCTGCGGCAACTCATCGAGACGAAGTTTTCGCAGCCACCGTCCCACACGCGTTACTCGCCGGTCGCCTTGGCGAGTATACATGTCGTCGTCATCCGCCACATCTGCGCGCCAGCGCATCGTCCGAAATTTGAACAGGACAAAACGTTTCCCATCACGACCGACTCGTTCTTGTCTGAATAACACCGGCGCGCCGTCTTCCATCCAGATGAGCAGGGGAACAAGAACGAAAAGCGGCGAACAAATGACCAGCGCCGTTGCCGGCGCAACAATATCGAAAAGCCGTTTTAGGTAATGGTAGGGAGAAGTCCGCGCCAGTTGAAACCCGGTCTGGAGTGGCCAGAAGGGATCGACAATTCCCAGCGGCAGGTAGCGCCACTGGGTTTCATAGAAGGCTTCCAAAGTGTAAACACGCGTTTCCTGGAATTGCGCGTGCACAAGACGTTCCAGCAATCGCGTATCGAGGGAGCTCGATTGTTCAGCCAGGATGATTCCGCTGTAGCGATTGCTGAGATTATCCAACTTCGACGCGAGGTTTCCCTGCACGATCGGAGATCCTTCATCGGCGATCGGTTGGCCCACGCGCGCTTCATTTGTGTCCACAAATTCCAGTTGCTGACCGTTTGAAGACTTCTTGTAAGCCTCGTAAAAACGCGCTGCCGTAGCGCCGGCGCCGATGACGAGAAATGATCGGTTTGCGCTGCTGGCAACGACATATTGGCGAATCCACCGGCGATAGGCCAACGACAACGGCAGAAAAATTGCGAAGCTCAAAAGGAGCACGCCCCGGCTGGGCTTCATCGTCTGGTCAAAGGTCGCGGCGGAATAAATCAGCATCGTGCTGACCACAGCCGCTGCTATGACTGCAAGGATGTGCTCGGCTGCATAGCCAAGGGTGAGCTTCTCGACTGCCCGATCATAACCGCCCACAAAGTACAGCGCCGCCACAATCACACCGAGTTGAATAAGGTTAATGGTAAAGAACTGGAACGGCGTGGCATAAAAAGCGTCATACCGGAACCAGCCCACTATTCGATAAATTGCGACCCAGATGATGACGTCTAAAAACAGATACAGCGCAGCCGACGACCATTCGTGGTGAAGAAAGTGGGACCAAAAACCGGTACGACGGTCCGTTCTCGCCACAGATTCGCTGGTCGCGGTCAAACGTTCCTCTCGAAGCCCAAGGAAATCCCGGCAAACCGTCTGAGGCTCTTGGCTGTTCGGCATCAGGTCGCCAAGTATATCCTACGTAAACCGAAGTAAAAGATTACTTATTCGAACCCCAATAATCGGGCGACACTTCAGAACCTGGATCGTCTGATCACGGCTACAGCCTTGACGCTCCGACCAGCGTTCATAATCTCAGAGGCGTGCGGCGTGCTTTGCGGCGCGCCAGATTTCTTGTGAACATTTTCGCCGCTTTCTATCGCTCCTCCGTTGGCAAAAAAATGGTCGTCGCCGTTACCGGCATCATTCTGATCCTTTTCGTCATCGGACATCTGCTCGGCAATTTGCAGATTTTTCTCGGTCCGGATTGGATCAATGGTTACTCGCAACATTTGCGCGATCTTGGGCCGCTGCTTTGGCTAATCCGTCTGTTCCTGCTCGCCGCGGTCATCATTCACATCTACGTGACGATTCAATTGGCGGTTGAAAACCGTCGCGCGCGACCCACCAGATATGTCGACAGGCACTACGTCAAAGCAGACTTCGCCTCACGACATATGGTGATGAGCGGTTTGATCGTACTTGCCTTTATCATCTATCACCTGGCGCATTTTACCGTGCGAGTCACCGATCCGCGTTTTGGCCTGCTCAAGGCAGATCCTCTCGGACACTACGATGTTTACTCGATGATGGTGTACGCATTTCAAAACTATTATGTATCCGCTTTTTACGTCCTCGGCCTTTTTCTGCTCGCCCTTCATTTAAGCCACGGCTCGTCGAGCTTTTTTCAATCACTTGGATTGAATGACAAAAAACTGACGCCCCGGTTCGCGCTGGGCGGCCGAATCTTTGCCTGGCTTCTGTTTATCGGCTACACGTCCATTCCTGTCGCGGTCTTGCTGGGCTTGATTAAGCCGGCGCAACAGTTGTGATAGAAAACGCCTGAGGCTTTTTACTCATCCACGACCTGCACCCCTTCAGTGGCTGTCCGTCGTACGTAGAGGTCGCTCAGTCGTTTTGTCATCGGGCCGATTTTGCCGTCTCCAACCTGGCGATTGTCGATTCTAATTACGCCGGCTAATTCGCCCATCGTGCCCGTGCAAAACATTTCATGCGCGCCATAAACATCCACGACGGACAGATCCGTTTCGACGCAACGAATCTTCTCTGCAGCACAAATCTCGATTACGGTCGCACGCGTTATTCCCTCCGGACATGCTACAACGCGGCTTGTTACCACGTCGTGGTCGCGCACGATGAACACATGCGTCGCATTAGTTTCAGCGACTAGACCGCGCGTATCGAGCATAAGGGCGTCGTCTGCGCCGGCATTGTTCGCTTCGATTTTTGCCAGAATCGAGTTCAACAGATTCGCATGATGAATTCGCGCATCCAGGACGTCCGGCGGCGGTCGGCGGGTTTTACTGGTGATCAGAGTTAAGCCTGTCTTCGCGTAAACGGGTGCTTTGTGTTCGGCGAGCACAATCAATGTCGGCCCGCTCTGGTTGAGCCGCGGATCCATTCCAGATGTGATCTTCACGCCCCGCGTGAGTGTGAGCCGAATGTGCACGCCGTCGTGCATTTTGTTTGCCGCGAGCGTGCGGGTAATTTCGTCGATGAGTTTTTCATGGGTGGGAACTTCGGCAAAGGAGAGTGCGCGGGCCGAACGCTGCAACCGATCAAGGTGTTCATGGAGCTTGAAGATCCGCCCATTGTAGAGTCGCAGTCCTTCCCAGACTGCATCACCTCCTTGCACCGCCGAGTCGAATGGGCTGACCCCCGCCTTGTCGCGATGCATCAATTCCCCATTGATGTTCACGATCAGATTCCGGTTTCGGTCGTCAAATTTCTGAAGCATTAAGGACAAATTAATCAGGAACCCAGAAGAGCAGGAAAGGATTTTTAACTCCTGTCGCTCGTTTAGTCCTTTGCTGGTTTATAACAATCTGTGTTGATACAGTTCTTCGTAGCAATAACGACAACGCTCATAGACTTCGCGGAGGTTTTCAGGCACTTCATAATCCGTCGGGCGATACGACTGAAACGAAGTCGTTTTTGCCACCTCGCCATACCAATGCTTCGCCCAATTACCGTCGGTGTCACGGAATCCCGGCGGCCAGGAAAGCATGGACTCGCTAAACTCCACCCCGACCGCGTCGCAGAGCAGTCTTAGAGTCCGCTCCGGATTCTGCAGCACGTCCCTGGCGTCAACAACGGGTGGAACCTTGTTCGTCCGTGCGCGTACGAAATCAAAAACTTCTACCTGCTGCACGAAACCGAGATCCTCGAGCGCAGGGTCTTCTCGCTTTTTGATATAGGAACCAATTACCTCGCGTGGATCGCGAATGAGAAAGCAATTGCTCACTGCGCTTAACCATTCGCGATCAACTTCGGGAAGGAGATGGTGCGTCATCTGTTTCTGAAAGAAAATCTGTTTACCGTTCGAAACCGGTCTGGTGAGGGACGATACGACCCTCTGCCAATCGGTTTCGCCGGTCGCGACGACGTCAGCTGCGCCCGGATGCTCTTTGCCCGTGGCGTGCAGATAGTAAGGATAGAACGGCTCATCGATAACGATGGTATCGTCGCGATTGCCCCAGGCGCGCATCATCGCGGTGGAGATATTCCGCGGGCCGGACCACATGGCGATGCGGACAGGCTGAGTCATCCGCAAAGATTCTCGCGCTATCGGCAAGTTGACCAGCGAAAATGGACTCTTGGTGCGATGCCGCCAGCAGCAGCCAGCTAACTCTTGGCAAAAACGCCAATCAATGGACGCCGCGATGGGGTCTTAGAGCGAAAATCGCTAACGAAACCAGTCTCGGTCCGGATCTCTACGTGTCCCGCTGCACGTTTGGCGCCATAGACCAACACAGATCCGACAGGCGCGTCGTATGGATTTGAGACGGGGAGTTTTTTGAACCCGTAATTATTTACAAGCTCCTGGCCCGCTTGTTTGGCAAGGGGGGTTTGCGGCCGCGACTTTACTACGCCGGCAGCTACGAGCGCTTCTTTAACGAAACGCCAGCACTTGGATAGCGAGTGCGCGCGTGCGCGCTCCTCGGCAATGGTAGCGGCTCGGCGCAATTTTGGATCAATCTGCGCATCTACCTTGGCAAACGGGTGGACGATCTTCTTCGGGTAATACTTGTCCACAACTTCGACTGATTGCTTTTTGCCGGAGGAGTCGGTGTAATTAAATTTTGGATTCGGCGCAGAGAATCGCAGCGCCATTGCGGGACGCGGGCAAATTGTTGCCGATCCCACGATGACAAACGTGAGGCTGAGAAGTTTTTGCATGAAGCCGCGTTCTATCCGGTATATCGGCCAGCGTCGCAACCGATTTTTTCAGCAAACGTAAAAATTTTTCATTTGACTTGAGCGCGATGTAAGAAGGCGTCGTTATCTACAACGATGAGACCAATTCCGCCATCCGGCGGCGCAATTTTGCATCGGGTAACCGGCCGACTCCGCCCTGCATATTATCGTTAAGATGATTCGCTTTATTCGTCGCCGGGATGGCGCATGTGATCGCCGGGTTTGCCACAATCCATTTCAAAAAGAATTGCGCCCATGAGCGACAATCAAATTCAGCTGCCCAATCCGGCAGCGGTTTCGAACGCACTTTGCCGAAGAGATCTCCGGCTCCAAGCGGACGATTGGCGATCACGGCGATCCCGCGTTCCTGCGCCAGCGGCAAAACTCGCTCCTCGGCTTCGGGCTCCATCAGCGAATAATTGATCTGGAGGAAGTCGAAGGCCTCGCTCCGCATCAGCTTTTCAATTTCGCTCAAAGCTCCCGACTCATAATGTGTGATTCCGACATAGCGAATGCGCCCTTGTTGTTTCCATTCTCGCAGCGTCGCAAGCTGTGTGTTAACATCGACTAGATTGTGCACCTGCATCAGGTCGATTCGGTTCGTGCGCAAAAGCGCCATGGAACGTTCGATTGACTGAATTCCGCTCTGCTTACCGCGCGTCCAAACTTTGGTCGCCAGAAACAGCTTCTCCCGAATCCCAAGCGTAGAGGTGAGCTCGCCGATCACCTCCTCGGCGCGGCCGTACATCGGTGACGAATCGATGACACGGCCGCCAAGCTTTACAAAGAGCGACAGCACGCCTTCGAGCCGTTTCCGAATGTCCACGGTAAGATTAACATCGAACGCCTGCCATGTTCCTAGCCCGATCACTGGGAGGTTCTCCTTAGAGGATGGAATGGTGCGCGTTAGCATTGTTGATGATTCGCCCTTCCCTTGCGCGCGCGATGCATCAATCGGCAACATTAAACTCGTCGTGGCGGTTCCGATTATTTTCGCAGCTTCACGTCGCGTCATTTTTGCATTGTAGGGCGTTTGATTCGCTAGCGCCAACTCGCTCACCCTTCGGACCTTCCCGTCGATGTCGCTCAGCTCCCCGCTGGCTCCGTTTTGCGAAACGCCAATGGCATCTGGCACAGATGCCCTACAGGCGCTATATGCCTTTTATGGATCGCCGTAGTTTCATTAAACTATCTGCCGCGAGCGCGCTGGCGTCTCGGGCAATGCCGACATCTTTGTTCGCGGATAAAACGCCGACACCGATGCGCATCTTGATTCTCGGCGGCACGGGATTCACCGGCCCGTATCAGGTGCGATATGCGCTCAGTCGCGGGCACAAGGTAACCACGTTCAATCGGGGCAAAACGCATCCCGGCGAGTTGCCTGGCGAAGTCGAGCAGCTTATCGGCGATCGCAACGGGAACCTTGAAGCGCTGAAGAACCGGCACTGGGACGTTGTGATTGATAATCCCACCACGCTTCCGGCATGGGTGCGCGACGCGGCGCAGGTGCTCAAGGGAAACGTCGATCGCTACGTTTTCATTTCGACGATCTCCGTTTATGGCGAGCCAAAGCAGGGGCCTGATGAAAACGCGCCGACAGAAAAATACGAAGGGTCGGATCCGTACAAGGAAACGATTGAGGCGGTACGCGCATCTGGATTCAAGACCTACGGGCCGCTAAAGGCGCTCTCGGAACGCGAAGCCGAAAAATGGTTTCCAGGTAAAGCGTTGGTCATTCGGCCCGGCCTAATCGTCGGCCCGCGGGATGAGAGCGACCGTTTCACGTACTGGCCTGTGCGGATCGATCGCGCAGGCGATGTGCTGGCACCCGGAACGCCGGATGATCCAGTTCAGTTCATCGATGCGCGTGATCTTGCCGAGTGGACTATTCGCATGGCCGAAAACCGGGAGACCGGAACCTACAACGCGACCGGCCCGGCCAAACCACTCGGGATTGGCGGGATGCTCGAAGGAATCAAAAACGCGTTGAAGTCGGATGCAAAGTTTACCTGGGTGAGCGAAGGATTTTTGACCGAACAAAAAGTGCAGCCATGGTCGGACATGCCGGTGTGGACCGGGCAGGAAGGGGGCTTTTCTCGTGCGAACATCCAACGCGCGTTGAATAAGGGCCTGACGTTTCGACCATTAGGAGTAACAGCACGAGACACGCTCGCCTGGTTTAAGTCGCTTCCGCAGGAGCGTCAATCGCACCCAAAAGCAGGTCTCTCGCCAGAACGTGAAGCGGAGGTCCTCGCCGCGTGGAAAAAGCAACAAGGGTAGAGACATCGCGCTGATGTCCGGACGCTGCAATGCGGCGTCCCTACCGTATGAAAAAAATCTTCGACAGGATCGTTGACGTAAAACCGAACGAACTTCACGCGCTGCTGCTGGCGTTCGTTTTTAACTTTGTCGTTCTCGGCGGTTATTACGTCATCCGGCCGATCCGTGATGAAATCGGCGCCGACCGTGGCGTTGAAAATCTACCGTGGATGTACACAGGCACCCTGATCGGCATGCTAATCGCAAATGCGCTTTATGCCACGATCGTTACCCGCATGTCGCGGCGGAGGTTTATCCCGATCGCGTACCGTTTCGCCATCGCGAACCTTTTTCTTTTTTTCCTCCTCATGCGCTGGATGCCAGCCGCGCAGGAACGCTCGGTCCTGGCGCCGATATTTTTCATCTGGGTCAGCGTCTTCAATCTTTTCGCCACCACAATGTTCTGGTCGTTCATGGCGGACGTTTTCACACCAGAGCAAGGTAAACGACTTTTCGGATTTATTGCTGTTGGCGGATCGCTTGGCGGAATCGCTGGTGGTTTTGTCACCAGTTCGCTCGCCGGAAAGCTGAGCACAGGACTTTTTCTCCTCGTCACAGCGGTAATGTTAGAGATTGCTGCGCAATGTGTGCAGAGATTTCCGGCCGAATTTCGGACTCACGAGGAGCAAAGTGAGCAACCCATCGGCGGCAAGTTGTGGGAGGGCGCGACGCACATTGCTCGATCTCCCTATCTGCTTGGCCTCGCCGTGTTTCTCATGATCTACACGCTTACCAATACGTGGGCGTATTTTCAGCAAGCAGATCTCACTCAACACCAACTGCAGGACCGCGCCGCGCGCACGTCGTTCCTGGCGAATATCGATATCTCGGTGAACACGATTACGGTGCTGATTCAAATTTTCCTGACCGGCCGTCTAATGAAATGGTTTGGAGTTGGAATCACACTGGTGCTCATGCCGCTTTTGAGTGCGGTCGGGTTTGCCGCGATTGGTGTCGCACCGGTTCTCACCGTGCTTGCGACGTTCCAGATTTTGCGACGGGCCGCAGGCTTCGCGCTGCTTCGACCAGCGCGCGAGGTTCTCTTCACCGTTTTGCGGCGAGGGGACAAATACAAAGCCAAGAGCCTCATCGACACATTCGGCTATCGCGTTGGCGATCAAATCGGTGCGTGGTCCTATCCCTTGATGCGGTGGTTTGGCTTGGGACTGGTCGGTATTTCCTGGGTGGCAGTTCCGCTTGGAGCCATCTGGTGTGTTCTTAGCATCTGGCTTGGGCGCAGACAACGCCAACTCGCTGAAGCAAAGCGCGACAACACCACGCCTCTGACCGGCGCCGCCGCGCCTGAAGCGGCGTGAAGGTGTAGAGGCGCCCGTGTCAGGCGCTTTTTGATTTTGCTTTGGCGCTTAACACAAGCGCCGCTACACCGGGTTGCATAATCGAAAAGCGGATTGCACTCGTCTGCATCTGACGCGAATCGTAATCAATCAACAACTAAAGGAGACAAAACAATGGCAACACGAACTGGATCGGCAGTATGGGAAGGTACTCTCAAAGAGGGCAAAGGAACAATGAAACTTGGCAGCGGCGCCTTCAACGGGCCTTATTCATTTTCATCGCGCTTTGAGGAAGGAAAGGGGACAAATCCCGAGGAACTCATCGGCGCGGCGGAGGCCGGCTGCTATTCGATGGCCCTTTCGGCCAATCTGGAAAAGGCTGGTCATCCGGCGAAGCGAATCAGCACAACCGCGACCGTGAAACTGGAAATGGTCGGCGGCGGTCCAAAAATCACGACGATCGACTTGAAAACCGAAGCCGAGGTTCCAGGAATTGATGAAGCCAAATTTCGCGAGCAAGCCGAGCACACAAAGAAAACCTGCCCGGTGTCAGTGGTTTTGGCAGGCGCTCAAATCAATCTGGAAGCAAAATTGGTTTAATCACGAATGGACACGAATTGACACTAAATGTCTTTGCGCGCGTAGCGCGCGCTTGGTGATTTCGGCTTTGATGTTCGCGTGATCATCAGTGGCGGTGGCGCAGCAATTCGCAGCAACCGCGAGTGCCGTTAAGAATGCAATGAGGGTTTTATTCATGACTATAATGCGAGGTTTTCCTGTTTTGGTGTTGATGCTGTCTTGATCAAGCCACTGAATTTCTTTACCAGGTCGTCGAGCTTGGCTACATAGTAATCGGTATTTTCATCGGGGTTTGCGGGATCAAAATCGCTGGTGAGTTTCGCGGCTTCGTACGCGGCTACTTTCTTCGGCGTGTTCTTGATATAATAGCTGATCTGGTCGCCGGGCCTGTAATTGCGGCCACTCGCCAGAGCGAGCTCGTAGGCGGCGGCGCGGTTACGCGCGGAGCCGGCTATCTTTGCCCGATATTTTTCGAGTGAATCCTGAAGCGTGTCGGTTTTCATCAGCATCTCGATGTTCCACTCGCGGTTGCGAATTTTTCGCTCGAAATCGTTTCGGAGGTCGCCGATCTCTTCCGGTTTTCCCCGCATGATGAGCTTGATCATTTCCTCGAGGAAAACGCGTTGGAATTTTTCGAGTCCACGGGACTTCAGAGCGCCCCCTTTGACGATTACATCGCCGCCTTTCGTAAGCAGGGCGTAGTTCTTCGCCTTATAACTGAACATAGCGTCGAACTGCTCATCAATTTCGACATCAATCCCGGCCGGCAATTCGGCTGCCAGACCTTTCTGCAACTGTTCGATTTCTTTGTCTGTATTGGCAGCCGTGTCGGCTGCTTTGCTTATTGGTTTCGCAGGCGACACGCCTGCCTCCATAGAACAAGGTGGTACGAAATAAATTCCGTCGGTATCGACCTCGATGACTTGCGCGCCACGTGCGTTGAGCCAGTCGATCATTTTCTTAAGCAGATCGCGGCCGATCTGCGTGACACGCGCGGCGGCGTCGAAATCTGCGAAATGTCCCTGTGCGAATCCAAGATAACCATAGAAGCTGTTGAGCAGGATCTTGAATGTATTGTGCAGCGCCTGGAGATGATGTTGTTTGGCCGGATTCTGTTCCGCCCGCATTTTTGCCTTGGCTTCGAGCCGAAAGCTGCGGAGATCGGTAAGCAAATGCCGAAAGATTTGCAGCTCGTCGGTGGCCGGAAAGCAATCGAACTGCAACATGATCGACGGATAAAGCGAGGCGACGTCGCAGTGCCACACGTTGCGCGCCACACCGGTGAAGAAGATATCTGTGTAACCGCCTTCAAACGCGCGGGGCATCGGCAGTTCGGGAATGGAATGTCTCTGCCGAAAATACTCGCGCAGAAACAATGCGTTGATGCGCGTGGCGTTGCCGCGGACGATGACCTCCTGGTAATTGTAAGGAAAAATTTGTGCCTGAATGAAATAACTCTGGCTCAGCAGGTCCGATAACGCGCGCGTTTCTCGAACACCACACAAGGCGCGTCGCCGGAACATCTCCGCATCGCCCAGGTACGCGCGATACAATTCCTTTCCGGTGAGCCCTGAAATTTGCGAGCCATCGCAGAGATCGAAATGCCGGGCGACATCCGTTCGTTCGAAGCCCGTGAGGGAGCGCATTCCGACGTCGTAGAATTGCGCCAGCAAAAACGTGTCGACGAAATGGCGGCCATCGATTGTGAACTTCGGATAATCGATGGTTTTCTCCGCAATTTGCAGTCGTGACGGACGCGAGCGAAGAAAGCCGCCGCTGCGCCCCCAATCGAGTTTGGTTTTCAGCTTCTTTGCGCGACCGACGAGAAAGGACAGATGAATACGGAACAAATCGTGACCTTCGATTACATCCGGATCGCGTTCTTTAATTAATTGTGTGAGCTTCTTGATCGCAGTGCGCTCCGATTCCTCAACGTTTTTTGGATCGACAACGATCAACTCTTCCCAGCCTGTGTTGTCGGTTAGCGCGACACTCATGATGTGTTCGTCATTGCCGGGGTCGGCGCCCGCGGCTACAGCACCGCCGCTGGCAAGCACTTCGAGCTGCATGCGTTTGAGTTCTTCGAACGCGAGTTCTTTAAACAGTGTGCGGCCCGTTGCGGTGAGATAATGCTGAACGGGATCGGTGAATGCGAAAAAATCGCGTCCAGCGTTTTTGAGTCCGTTGCGGAGCGCAATCAATTCCTTCCAGCTATCGACGGTGATGAGCCAGCCGTATTTTAGATCGCCCCGAAGTTTTTCCGTCTCGATACCAAGATCGACAACGTCCGAGTCGGCCCAGACAAATGGATGAAATGGCTCTACGTCCGTGACTGTCGATCCATTTGTTTCCCGGCGATGCACTCGAACCGTGCCGCTTTCGCCTAGCTCAACGGCAACGATCCGCGGCGTCGGATCCGCGCCAAACAGCAGCGTGTTTCTTTCGAATTCCACATCGAGAGATTCCTCGACTTCGCTTGGAATGACAAATTGCAGGGCAGGCGCGTCGCCCGCCATTTGACCGGCAACCGAGGCGGTTGCCCTACAACGACATTGCGTTCATCATCCGTTATGAAAATCCTTGCGCTGTCTGCGCTAACGTTGTCGTTGCTGTTCAGAGCTTCAGGATTGGCGCAACAAGGGCCGCAATCTCTTGCGGACGCAGAGCTACCGTCGCTCCTTACGATTTACAAAGACGTTCACAGTCATCCCGAATTATCCACGCAGGAGCAGCGCACCTCCGCAATGATCGCAAAGGAATTGCGAGCGGCCGGCTGCGAAGTCACCGAGGATTTCGGCAAATACGATAATCCAAAATTAAAATGTTATGGCGTGATAGGGATCATGAGAAATGGCGACGGTCCGAAACTTCTCGTGCGCACAGACATGGACGCTCTGCCCGTTCGAGAGGAAACCGGCCTGCCGTACGCCAGCAAAGTCGTCACTACGAACGATGAAGGTAAAGAGGTCCCCGTGATGCATGCATGCGGACATGACGCGCATATCTCGATGTTTATCGGTGTTGCCCGAGCGCTCGCGAAAGTGAAAGATCAATGGCACGGCACGATCATCTTTGTCGCTCAACCGGCGGAGGAGTTGGGCAGTGGCGCGCGCGCATTGCTCAAGGCCGGTCTTTACGAAAAATTCGGCAAACCGGACTTTGCTCTTGGGTTTCACGACAAGGCTGATATGCAGACCGGCCACGTCGGAGTCACGGAAGGTTACACGTACGCGAATGTCGATTCGGTGGATATGACCGTGCGCGGCGTCGGCGGGCACGGCGCGTATCCCTACACTACCAAGGACCCGGTCGTGCTTGCGGCGGAGATGATCAACGCCTGGCAGACCATTGTGAGCCGCGAAAACAATCCGCTCAATCCGATTGTCATCACAGTCGGGTCGATTCATGGCGGCACAAAGCACAACATCATTCCTGATGAAGTAAAGATGCAGTTGACGGTGCGCACATATAAGCCTGACGTGCGTGAGCACGTGCTGGCTGCGATCGATCGCGTCGCACAAGGAATCGCCGCGGCGGGCGGCGTGCCGCCCGAACGCGCGCCGATTGTAACCGTTTTGAAAGACCAATTTACGCCCTCGACTTACAACAATCCGGAACTCACCAAACGGCTCGTCACCGTCTGGAAAAAGTCGTTAGGGGAGGAAAATGTGGAAATTGTCGCTCCGACCATGGGAGGGGAGGATTTTTCCGAATACAGCTTGGCAGACCATTCCATTCCGGCGGTCGACTTTCATGTTGGCGCGGTGGCACCGGAGAAAATCGCGGAGAGCAAAAAGAACGGAAAGCCACTGCCCAGTCTGCATTCCAGCAAGTTCGCGCCGGTCCCCGAGCCCACCATTCGCATGGGAATTGTTGCAATGACGACAGCGGTGCTGGAGTTGATGAAGAAATAACTAGCCGGTCATTCCGAGCGAAGTCGAGGAATCCGGCAAAAATTTTGGTAACTCCGCGGGGTCCCTCGACTCCGCTTCGCTTCGCTCGGGATGACATCGCCTTGCAGGCGGATGTCACTTCACCTTGATGTGCTTCCGCAGGTAAGTTGGGACATCGAGGTCTTCACCCTCGATGATTGTCGGTTCGCTTTTTTCAAAACGACCGCGTGTGACGGGTTCAAATTGCAGGACTTCCTGCTTTGCCTGTGCCTTTGTTTTTTCCTCGAACGCTTTTTCCTCCTTCGATGGGATCGACTTGTGGTGGGGCTGAATCATGGTGCGCTCGGGCTCTCCGTTGTGAATCTGGATAATGGTCGCTTCGACGGAGACGGGTGTTGTGGTCGGTGTTGCTTCAGCCGCAACAGGCTCTTCAAACGGAATGGTTTCCTCGATAGGCGCAGGTTCAATCTCCGGTTGTTCTGCTGAGATTTGCAGCTGCGGTTCCGGGGGATGGTACGGCTGCCGAACTGGCGAGCCTGCAGAAGCAGTGGTTGGTATCCCAGGTGTCTGCATCAAATTTGCGTCCTCTTCTGCGCAGAGCGAACTGATAATGGTCACGCTCAATCGGTTTCCCAAGCGTCCGTCCACGACGGCGCCAAAAAGGATCTGCGTCTGATCGCTAACGTGACGTCCGAGTTCCTGCATGAGGATTTCGACCTCCGACAGCGTCATTCCCGGTCCGCCAGCTACTTGCACGAGCAAGTGGCTCGCGTCTGCCAACATTCGTCCGCGATCCATCAGTGGATTTTTTAACGCCTGCGTAAGCGCATCATGCGCGCGATTGTCCGAATCGGATTCGCCGTATCCAAACAAGCATCGGCTGTTCCGGTTGTGCAAAGCCGCGAGTATATCATCGAAGCCGATGCGAATGAGTCCGGGTCTTTGAATGAGGTTGACGACCGATCGCACGCTTTGGCTAATGGTGATATCCGCCATTGCGAACGCCTGATGAATTCCCGCCTGCGGCGGGGTCAAATCGCCCATTCGGTCGTTCTCAAAACAGACGACTGCATGAGTAAACTCGCTGAGTCGCACCAGCGCCTCTCGCGCCTGCGCGTTCCTCCGTTTGCCCTCGAATGCGAACGGAAGAGTCACAAACGCGATCACCAGCGCGCCGGATTCGCGAGCCGCTTGCGCAACGTACGGCGCCGCACCCGAACCCGTGCCACCACCGAGGCCTGAGCAAATAAAAATGACGCGCGAATCCGTCAACGCTTCGCGGATTTCATCTGCGGATTCCAACGCTGCCTGGTACCCGACTTCTGGATCGCCGCCTGCGCCCAAACCACGCGACACACTGCGGCCCAGCTGCACTTTGCGCGTCGCGACTGAACTTGTCAGCGATTGCACATCGCTATTGATCGCCACGACATCGGCTCTCTCCAATCCGTCAAGCACAATTCGATCGAGCGCGTTTAAACCGGCGCCGCCCACGCTGACGATTTTGATCGGAATGAACTCCGCCAAGCGTTCCGGGAGACTGTAATTCTTGTTAAGCTGAATCATATTTTTTCCGTTGCTAATTTTGGGGTGCATCGGTCGCAGCCGTCATTCCGAGCGAAGTCGAGGAATCCCGCTGCGTTACCGCAAAGTTCTGCCACGGGCTCCCTCGATTTCCTTTTCGCTCCGCGCGGGATGACAATTTGGCCGTGCGCTCCGGTTGAACCTTCATCGTTTTCCGCTGAAAAGTTTGAGAATTCGGCCAAACCCTCGAGCAGGCCGATCCGTGTGCATGACTTGCGCGAACTTGACCAGACCAATCGCCGTGGAGAACTGTGGGTTTTCCACCGCAGACGTTACGCCCCATGCCGTCTGCGCGTGCGTCAGGTTTGCCGGAATCTCGAAGATTTCCGCTGCGAGATGATCGATCCCGTTTAAAAGGCTGCAGCCACCAGTAATGAAAATGCCGGCGCCCAGATAACCGAGATACGGTTCTTCGTCGAGTCTGCGTTTGAGCAACTCAAACGCTTCGCGCAGGCGCAGGTGAATGATCGTGTTCAGCGTTTCGCGTTCGATCTCTTTTCCTGCAAAGCCGGAATCGTCCTTGAGTAAAATCGCTTCGCCAGGGAGACAATTTCCGAGGATGCAACTGCCCTCTTCGGTCTTTAATTTCTCCGCGCGCGCCATTGGGATGCGCAGCCCCATCGAGATATCGTTGGTGATGTGGTCGCCGCCTAAAGCCACGCAACCGCTTTGTTTCACCGCACCGTCGGCGTACAAGATGTAATCAGTCGTCCCGCCGCCCATATCGATCACCAGCGCGCCAAGATCCTTCTGATGCTGGGTGAGCACGACCTGCGCAGAAGCAAGCCCGCCGAAAACAACGTCCTCCACATCCAGCGGCAGCTCTTTCACACAGCGGATGGTATTTTGAATCCGGGTGCGCACGCCATGGATGATATGAAAATCGGCTTCCAATTTTTGCCCAAGCATTCCTATCGGGTTCAGCACGCCGTTTTGTCCATCCACATGATAATGTTGAATGAGGGAATGAAGGAACGCGTTTTGCGCCGGAATGCTCACCTCGCGCGCATTAATTTTTACGTCCTCGACATCCCGTTCATCAATTTCGTCGCGATCCTCGGGCAGCATGACGCATCCACGGTTATTGAAACTTTGCAGGTGGGAGCCAGCGACGGCGACATAAACGCTTCGGATCATCACGTCGCTTTTCTGTTCGGCATCCACCACCGCTTCGTGCACGCATTTCATCGCCGTCTCAAAATCGACGATCTCCCCCTTGCGCACGCCGCGTGAAGGCGCCTGGCCGACTCCCAGGATTTTGATGGTGCCGTCAGGCCGACCTTCACCGACAACGACACAAATTTTGGATGTGCCAATCTCAAGACCGACCATCAAATTATTGTTAGCCATGGTTGTTAATCCGTTTTCTGTCGTTGTCTGGGATTTGCCTTGATAAAGGG
>DASYDV010000049.1:0-54199 GCA_036499375.1 Candidatus Udaeobacter sp. | reverse complement strand
TAAATTGGGGCGTGCTCGGCGGAGAAGGCTATGTCGCGCGAAACGAACGCGTATCCGAGTTTCTCGCCAAACAGGGTATCCGTGAACTTTCGCCCGGCGAAGTGCTGTCGATTGTTGAGTCCTCACTTCGTGCGGGCAGTGCTCAGGTCGCTGCTATTCGAGTCGATTGGGCCAAATGGAGAACGTTCTTCCGAGGCATGCAAGGGAACCCGTTTCTCGAGCGCATCTTCGCGACCGTCGAGGGCCAGAACAACGCGGGTGTCTCAAGTGATTGGCGAAACAAGATTGAGTCTGCCGCGCCGGCAGACAAGGAAACCGTAATCGCCCAGGCTGTGCGCGAAGTTGTCGGATCGGTCCTTCGGGTAAAACCGGACTCGCTTCGCGATGATCAACCGCTCACCGACCTCGGCCTCGATTCGTTGATGGGCGTCGAAATTGAGAACTCGCTGGAAGCGGCCATCGGCATCGCTCTGCCGCCGACGAGTCTGATGCGCGCTCGAACCATCGGGCAGATCGCACCTTTAATTGCCGGCCACGTAGGCGGTATTGGGCCGGCCGTCGTGACGACGTCAGCTAATGGATCAATGCCAGCCGCGCAGCCCGCCACCTCCGCGGTCGAGGTCGACCTTGACGCACTTTCACCTGAAGAGATCGGCCGGCTGTTGGGCGACGACCACGAACCCCTTGAGGCAACCTCCAATGTCTGAGGATAAACGCGCTCGTTTCAAACAATGGCTTGAGAGCGGCGAGGCCTGTCTGCATCCGCTAACTTTGCCACAGCGCGAATTGTGGGAAACATCACCGGCTCCGGCTGGAGATATCTCCAACCACATTTGCTGTGTTATTAATGTGCGGGGTCTGCTCACTCCGGAAGATTCTGTCGCTTCACTGCAACGAGTGGTCAATCGACAGGAAGTGTTGCGACTGTCGATTTTGCCGGGAAAAAAGGGACCTGTTCAGTTGGTCCGTTCTTGCGCCAAGCCAGTGATGCGGTTTCGCGACATTTCTCCGCAGACATCGGCTGTGAAAATCGAAGAGCTTGCCCTCCAAACTTTCACCGAGCCATTCGATCTGATTCAGGGTCCTCTGTATAGAGCAGAGGTCCTTCGCCGTGCGCCAGATGATCAGCTGATGGTGTTTGCGATTCACCACGCAATTGCCGATGGCTGGACGCTGGGTGTATTTGTTCAGGATCTCTGCGCCGCCTATTTCCAAGAACGCATGGGCGGGCTTGACCGGCTTCCGCCAGTGGCCACTTCTTATTCCGCCTGGGGCGCCGCCGAGAGGGCATTCTGGCAATCGGGTGAGCTGGAACCACGCATCGCTTTCTGGAGATCGCGCCTCGCGGGCATACGGCGGCTTTGGAGCGTGCCGGACGAAGCCGACGTCGTCTTTCAGCCGCGACGATTGGTTTCGCAATTACCGGCGGAAATTAACAGATCCGTGCGGGAGTTGGCCCGTCGCAGCGGCGCCACGCTTTTTAGCACTTTGCTTGCAGCCTTCCAGGTTACGCTGTCGCGGTGGACGGGCGCCGAAGACATTGTAGTGGGAACGCCGGTCGCAAACCGCACGAGGCAGGATGTCCGTGAGACGATGGGATATTTTTCCGGTGTCGTGCCGCTGCGCGGTCAGGTGGAACGAGGCCGGCCATTTTCAGAGCATTTACGAATCGTTCACCAATCCACAGTCGATTCATTTGCAAACGCTATGCCGTTTGCCGAACTTGTCCGGGCAATAGGCGAACGTCCGTCGCCAAAACACAACCCAATTTTTGAAGTGCGATTTGCTTTACAAAACCATCCTGTGCCCGACGCGGAGATTCGAGGGGTCTCATTTAAGCTAAGGATGCGCTCGACCGGAACCCCCCGATTCGATCTGGGATGCGAAATAACCGAACTGGGCGACACGCTTGAAGTGGTTTGGCTGTTCCGGGAAAATCTCTTTTCACAACCTGAAATAGAAGAACTGGGGCGTTTATTCAGGACAGTGGTGGAAGGCATTTGCCGCGTGCCGGAGAGACGAACCGCAGCCCTAACGAGTTGAAATGGCAAACATAGCGTCAACTGCCGAAAGCATTCCCGAGCTGCACGAAAAGCACGACGTGAATTGCGTCGCATTCCAGACCCTTGTATTCTCGCTGGCTCTCACCGAAGTCTCACTCTGGGCGTCGGTGTGGACTGGATGGATTTGGCTGGCGCTACCTCTCGTCCTGGTCGCCGCCCATCTCATGCACGGACTGTTGATTGGATTTCACGAGGCCTCGCACGGTCTGTTGCGAAAGAGCCGTCGTTTGAATGAATTCGATGGCGTAATCCTCGGCGTATTTAGTTTCCTGCCGTTCAGCCTGTATCGGGTGGTGCATCAAATGCATCACATGCATCTTGCCACCGAGCGCGATACCGAGCTTTGGCCGTTAGTCATCACCAAAGCGCCCCGTTGGGCGCGACGGTTGGCTGCTCTCCTCGAACTCACCGTCGGGCTGTTCTATTCACCGTTTATCTTCTTGCGCGTTTTCCTGCGCCGACCCTCGTTAGTCCGTAGCCGCAAGGTGAGACGGAGAATTTGGGCTGAGCTTGCCCTCGCGGTTGTTGTCTGGACTGCAATTCTGGCTGGAGTCGCGTTTTTGGGGGTGTGGAAATATTTCCTCTGGATGTATCTGGTCCCAGGATTGATTGCGGCAAATCTTCAGAGCTGGCGCAAATACATCGAACACGTTGGCCTGACCGGCAATACCGTGAATAGCTCTACCCGAAGCATTGTGCCGAAGAGCTGGCTCGGCCATTTATTTGCTTACACGTTGCTTCACGAACCTTACCACGGCGTGCATCATCAAAATGCCGGACTTCCACATCGCGTGTTGCCTCAGTTTACCTCCGTGCTCACACCAAAAAGACCCGAGGACGTGGCTCCATTCATGAGCTATCGACAGGCGTTGCCGGACCTGATCCTCAGCCTGGCGAACCCTCGCGTCGGAGCGCAATGGTGCGATTCCGCGGACAGCCGATTATGTGAGCATCGCGAATTCGTCGCAAAATGAGAAACCGACGAATGAAGCTCTGCGTGACGAACGGGTTTACCGGCATTAAGTCCCAAACGTAGCCGCCAGCGCGCGCCGCAGTTCCCTTGGCGGCTTCCTGTTTCATTATGATCACGCCGTCGGAATCCACCCAAAATGCCCGCTCGCCTTTCGTCTTTGAGACAGCTGGACTCAAAAAGAATTACGATGATGGCCAGGTGCACGCTTTGCGAGGCTTGGATTTTCAAATCAAGGAAGGCGAGTTTGTCGCGATCGTCGGCCCGAGTGGGAGCGGGAAGACAACTTTCTTGCAAATGCTCGGCGCGCTCGACCAGCCGACCGCCGGAACATTGAAGTATCGGGGCAAATCACTGCTCGATTTGGACGATGCCGCGGCCTATCGGGCTCACGAGATCGGTTTTATCTTTCAAGCGTTTCATCTACTTCCGACATTCACCGCGATTGAGAATGTCCAGATTCCGATGTTCGAGAATCACCAGTCGCGCACCGCGCGAAAAGCGCGCTCTCTCGAATTATTGAAAGCGGTCGGACTCGAACAGCGAGTGAATCATTTTCCCGCCAAACTTTCCGGCGGGGAACGCCAGCGCGTCGCGATTGCCAGAAGCCTGGCGAATTCTCCTTCGGTTCTTTTGGCCGACGAACCGACTGGGAATCTGGATAGCGAAAGCGCGAAACACATACTCGATCTAATCACCTCGTTCCATCGCGACCGTCGCATGACGCTGATCCTCGTCACGCACGATATGAGTGTTGCGTCGCGCGCATCGCGTGCAATCCAGATGAAGGACGGCCAGGTCGTTTTCGATGGCGATCCGGCAAAGCTTTCCAGACACGCATGAGATGACTTTTTTCGATGTTATCACCCGCGGCCTCAAACGCCGACCGATCCGCACCGGTTTGACCCTTTTGGGAATTGCAGTGGGTATCGCCGCCGTTGTGGCATTGATTGGGTTGTCCCGCGGTCTGGTAGCAAGCTGGACCGCAGGTATGAAGTCGCGTGGTACCGAGATTGTCGTTCATAATATGCGCGGCTCTCTGACGCCGAAGCCGTTTCCTGCAGCCACGCGCGATCGCATTGCGCATCTGCCCGGTGTTGTCGCAACATGTATGATTCTCGTTGATTTGATGAGCGTCGAGAACGCCGAGCTAATGATTGTGTCAGGTCGCGAATGGGGCTGTTTTGCCTGGGAAAATCTCAAACTCGTTTCCGGACGGATGCCAAAGGATCAGATGGAGCGAGCGGTGCTTCTCGGCACGACCGCCGCGGAAGTGTTGAAAAAGAAAGTAGGCGACACAGTTCAAATCGAGACCGACGAACTCACTGTCGTTGGCATTGTCGAAGGCGGCGCTTTTGTTGAGAACGGTTCGATTATTCTTTCATTGCCGCTACTGCAGCAGATCACCGGAAACCAGGACAAAATCAGCGCGATTGACGTGCGAGTTGCTGCCGGGACTAACGATGCCGAAATCCGGCGGCTTTGCGAAGAAATGTCACGGCTTATTCCGGAAGCCCATGCTGATCCCGCCGGAGAACACCTGGCCCACACCGAGGGCTACCGCGTGATTAGTGCAATGAGCTGGGGCACATCATTACTGGCCATACTCGTCGGTGTACTTGGTGTAACCAACACCATGCTCATGAGCGTGTTTGAACGAAAGCAGGAGATCGCAATTTTGCTGGCACTCGGGTGGAAACGCAGCCGGATCGTGCGAATGATTTTATTGGAATCAGCAATGCTCGGATTACTCGGTGGAATCATCGGGGTAGGATTAGGCGTTGTCGGTGTTCACCTGATGCAAACTGCGCCGGCCATTCGCGGTTTGCTGGAACCGGATCTCAGCTTCAATCTCATACTAATGGCTGTTGCCATCGCTGTCTGCGTCGGCGTTCTAAGCGGTTTCTATCCGGCATGGCAGAGTTCGCGGTTGACGCCGAGCCTTGCCTTACATGGCTAAACAAACCAGCAACGCTTCGTAGAATTACTTATGAATCTTCATTTTTGCATTAGAACGACCTGTTTCGTCAGCATCTGCCTTGGCCTTGCTCTCTCCTTTGCGTCCGCCGCCGACACAGCCTCGGAGTTGGCCGCTAAACTACGCGCAAAGCAAAGCGGCTCCATGTTCGTTCGGATTCGGATGGAGATCGGAAGCGGCCAAAACCAAACGCTTCAGATTCAGATCAAGTCCCGTGTTTCCGACACTGCCGGCGACATCGTTTATCAAATACTTTTTCCGAAAGAGCGGAAAGGTGAATCGGTTTTGCTTGACCGGTCCGGACACAAATTTAGTGGGACAGTGTTCACGCCGCCGAACAATATTAAATCGATTGGATCGGCCGAGATGAAACAAGCGCTCTTTGGGAGCGCTCTTTCTTACGAAGACATAATTGACAGTCCTTTCACCTGGACTCAGCAGGCAATCGTCGGCACGGAAGACATGGACGGCACCCCTTGCCAGATTCTGGAATCGAAACCGGGCAAAGGCCACACCTCGTCTTACTCCAGTGTGAAAAGCTGGATTGATTCGCGCCGGCTCGTGCCTCTGCGCATCGAAAAATATGACTCCTCAGGCAAAGTTGTTCGGCGTATCAATACCACCCGCGTTTTACTCCAGGGAGGTGATTCGCTTCCAGTCGATCTCAAAGTTTACGGGCCCGGCGGCTCTGTCACTCAGATAACCGGTTCACGTCTTAAGCGCGGTGTGAGCTACGCAGACACCGAATTCACGCCGGAGGGTCTTAAACAGCTCAAAGCCCCTCCAGATTCAGGTTCCTCGGAATAAGAAAGCACCTCGTCCTCATCTGCGAACCGCAAGACACAGTGGAGTGTCATCGTCTCGCTGGCGAATGCGCCGCGCGCCGCGCCCGCGCGTTGAGCCTTGTAACGCTATGAATCTTTAGCTTCGTCGAGCGCAATCTTCTCGCCGATTTTCATGACACGCAGTTCCGCTTTTGCACCGCGCTGTTTCAGTTCGTGTGCAAACGCTTCGGGGGTTCCTGTCAAAATGGGAAACGTCGCGTAGTGCATGGGAATCGCAGTTTGCGGCTCCACCAGCTTTACCGCTTCCGCCGCGCGAGCGGGTCCCATTGTGAAATGGTCGCCGATGCAAACCAACATCACGTCGATCTTGTGAAACCGCGACAGCAGCGCCATGTCGGAATACAGATCGGTATCGCCTGTGTGATAAATCGTTGGGCCGCCGCGAATGGTAATTACAAAACCTCCCGGCGCACCGCCATGACGCAGCCCGTATCGATCATCGGCGGCGACACCGGAGCCGTGATGAGCGCGAACGAACGCGACTTTTACTTCCCCATCTAGCAGCGTCAGTTCACCGCCAAAGTGACCAACCGTGTCTACTTGCGCCTGCTCCGCCGGATAACCGAGGTGTTTCACTATCGCGTCGGCCAGGTCGAATGTTGCCACCAGTTTCGCGCCCGTTTTTTTCCCGATCTCCACCGCGTCGCCGACGTGATCCGAATGCCCGTGCGTAATGAGGATGAGGTCGACATTCTTGAGCGCAGCAATCTCTTGCTTCGCATTTTCAAAAACAGGATTCGAGAGCCACGGATCAACAAGTAGAACTTTTCCGCCTGGGGTAACAATTTTAAAAGCCGACTGACCATACCAAGTGAGTTGCGTGTCCATGAGAATCACCAAACCGAAAAGCGGTCGCTGGGCAAGAGGTGACCGAAAGAATGACAAAGCACGACTATGGTAGGGCGTTTCTGCGAAACGCCACGGCGTCTGACACAGACGCCCTACAGTTCGTCATTCGACATCCGGCATTCGTCATTTTAATTACGCTCTGCGCCATGAACCACGCACACGCGCACCGGCACATCTCGAAGAGTCATCCGCGCATGGCGCAGTTACTCAGACAGTCGCGGCGGTACGAGATTACCCCGTCTATTTCCATGCGCCCCTTCGATGCGCTGGCGGAATCGATCGCTTACCAACAACTCAGCGGAAAAGCCGCCGCGACAATCTGGAAACGCGTTCGTGCGATTTATCCAAAAACAAAATGGCTCGATCCGGCAAAAATTCTCGCCACTCCGGACGAGACACTTCGCGGCGCTGGTCTTTCCCGCGCAAAAACTGCGGCGTTGAAAGATCTCGCCGCGAAGGCGATCGACGGCACTGTGCCCTCTGGGCGCGCTCTTCTCCGGATGAGTGACGACGAGATCGTCGCGCGTCTCACACAGGTGCGCGGTATCGGTCGGTGGACCGTCGAGATGCTTCTACTTTTCGATCTTGGCCGGCCCGACGTCTGGCCAGTCGACGATTACGGGGTGCGCAAAGGTTTCGCTAAAACCTTTCGTAAACGGAAGCTGCCGACGCCGAAACAACTGATGAAGCACGGGGAAAAATGGCGGCCATATCGATCGGTTGCCGCCTGGTATTTCTGGCGCGCGCTGGATGATAGTCGTTGAGGCGTTTGGCACTTATCTTGTCACGTTGAGCGCAGCGAAACATCTCTGCCTATCGCTCTTTCCACCTCAACGCTTCAACGTGCTTCAACGTGCTCAAAGCGCATTGACTTTGCGGCAGCGTGTCATTACAACGAGCGCATATGGCGATGATTCATGTCAACCGCGGCACGACGAGTCTGGGCGTTTTTTCCGAAGAAGAAATTCGCGAAGGGTTGAGTGCCGGCCGGTTTGCGCCAACCGATATCGGCTGGCGCGAGGGAATGGACAGTTGGCAGCAGCTCTCGCAATTTCCAGAGTTTGGAGGAGTTGCCGCGCCTGCTGTCCCGCCTGTGCAAGCCGGCGGAACTCCTGTATCAACACCTATTACGGCGCGCACCGGCCTTCCGTGGGAACACCGGAAAGAGCGCGGTTTTGTCAACGCATTCATCGAGACCCTGTCAATGGTGCTTACACGGCCGGCGGAAGCGTTCAGTGTGATGAAACGCGAAGGCGGCCTCGGCGAACCGCTTATCTACGCACTCATCGGCGCATGCTTGGGAGGGATCGTATCCTTTCTGTTCTCGCTCGGTTTTCAATCGCTCGGGCTGTTCACGAATCGGCACAACAACGGCCTTGCCGCAATGGCTGGCATGGGAATTGGATCCGCAATGATCATTCTGCTGCCTTTGTTCATCTTGATTAGTCTATTCATCGGCAGTGCCATCGTGCACCTCTGTCTGATGATCGTTGGTGGGGCCAACCAGTCGTTTGAAACCACGTTTCGGGTTCTGGCTTTTTCTCAAGGCTCCGCTGGTCCTTTACAGATGATACCGCTGTGCGGCGGAATGATTTCCGGCGTTTGGGCGCTCGTGTGCACCTGCATCGGATTGGCGCGCGCTCATGAAACCGACACCGGTCGCGCTGTTTTGGCGGTTTTTCTTCCGCTGATAGTATGTTGTGGTGGCGGATTGCTCCTCGCATTTATGTTCGGAGCGATGGGCGCCTGGACCGCATCACACCATTAGTGCCCAGCAAATGCGGTTTTCCGTTCGGCGACTTGCTCCAGGGGAACTGGATCACGAATTGATTTGGTTAAGTGCCTCGGTTTTGTCGCTCGGCCTGGCGGCCGCGTGGCTAACGATTGGCCTGCCGTGGCCACGCTGCGTCTTTCACGACATTACCAGGCTGCCCTGCGTCACGTGTGGAATGACGCGATGCGGCATCCAATTCTTTCAGGGTCATTTTCTTGCCGCATTCGAATGGAATCCACTTGTGTTCGCAGTGCTTTGCTCCGTTATCGCTTTCGACGTTTACGCGCTGGTGACGTTGGTGGCGCGCGCGCCGCGTCTGAGAATTTATTTATTAAACGACCGCGCCAAGAGATTTTTGCGTGCCTCAGTGATCTCTGCGGTCATGCTGAACTGGATTTATTTGCTCCTGCACTGGCGCAATTTTTAGGACTCAAGGAGTGACGGCTCCCCAGCCGTCAGGTTTGAAATGGACGGCTGCCCAAGCCGTCGGTCCTTGAAACTGATGCGCAAAAACTGTGTCCATCGTGTCCATCTGTGGCTAATTTGCCCCTATGCGAATTTTGGTCACAGGCGGCGCCGGTTTCATTGGCTCGCATCTTGTCGAGAAGCTGCTCGCAGCCGGACATAACGTTGTCATTCTCGATGATTTCAATGATTTCTACGATCCACGAATCAAGCATGCGAACATTGCGGCTTTTGCGAACGATGTAACCGTTTGCCACGCAGATCTTCGGGATCCCGAATCGGTCCGGGGGATGTTTCGTCGCGAGAAACTGGACGCGATCGCGCATCTTGCTGCGCGCGCAGGTGTTCGGCCGTCCATTCAACAGCCACGGCTTTATTATGACACGAACGTCATCGGCACGTTGCATCTGCTTGAGGCCGCGCGGGCGACAGGAGTTGAGCGATTCATTTTCGCGTCCAGCTCGTCGGTTTACGGGGCTTCGAAGACAGTTCCCTTTTCCGAGGACCAGCATCTTATCCAGATATTGAGCCCGTACGGCGCCACAAAAATCGCCGGCGAATTTCTTTGCTCGAGTTACTCCCACCTCTATCAAATGCGCGTCGTCGCCTTGCGGTATTTCACCGTTTATGGCCCGCGACAGCGCCCAGATCTGGCGATTCATCAATTCAGCCGACGCATTCACACCGGCCAACCCATCGATCAATTTGGCGATGGCAATACCCGCCGCGATTACACGTACGTTGACGACGTGATTCAGGGGACGATGGCCGCGCTCGAGTACAACGGCCCGCTTTATGACGTGTTTAACCTTGGCGAGAGCGAAACGATTCAGCTGAGGGACCTTATTTCTGCCATCGAAAACGCGCTTGGAAAGAAAGCGAAAATCAATCGTCTACCGGAGCAGCCCGGAGATATGCCGCTAACCTATGCGGACATCTCCAAAGCGCGAAAATCGCTCGCCTACAACCCAACGACCAAGTTTACCGAGGGCCTGCCGAAATTCATCGACTGGTTTTTGCGCAGCCAAGCTCCGTGATGGCGCGGACCTTTAGTTGGCGAGCGCACGCTTCTAGCGTGCTGTGTTCGGCATCCTGCCGAACATTCTGGATAGCTTGTCATTTGTGTTTGGCAAGATGCCAAACATTGCCCGCTGGAAGTGGGCGCTATCTTCAATTTGCCGATAAATGTTGTAATCTCCGTTTGTGATTTTGGAATTGCCGTTCGAGCAGCGCGCCTGTTTTATTGCCGGCCAGGCGAAATCCGGCACTACGCTATTGGTGGCGTTACTCGACAGTCATCCCGAACTGCTCGTGTTGCCGGAAGAAACTGCCTATTTCCCGACCGTCCTGACCAAATACGCGCCACGCGGTCGCCGGGCGCAGTTTGATTATCTCACTAAACAGTCGCTCTCGAACGTGCTCTTCGGGGGTCCGTGCAAATGGGGCAAGCGCAGTTATGCGACATTTCCTCGCGAGGAATTTCTCCAGACGTTTGAGCGCGCGGCATTCGATCCCGCAAATGCGCAGGAGGATCTGCTGGTTCTGATGGTGAAAGCGTACGCAGCGACCTTGGGGCGTTCGCTCGACACGATCGCCCGGTGGGTGGAAAAGACTCCCGCCAATCGCAATCACATCACTCCGATCCTCACCCGGTTCCCTCGCGCGAAAATCCTGGTCACGCTCCGCGATCCACGTGCCATTCTTGCGGCGCAAATCGCGCTGGAGAAAACCCGGCAAACCGGACGCTTCTCGACTTATTACGTGATCGCGCATTGGCGCGTAGCGGCGAAGCTGGCGAAGCGAATCCGGAATGGAGAGGTGCCGGGGTTCATCGTGCCGTATGAAACATTGGTGTGTGAACCGGCCAGCACTATGGAGGAAGTTTGTTCGTATCTCGGAGTCGACTTTGATCCCGACACGGTGCTGATTCCGACGAAAGTGGGCCGGTTCTGGAGTGGCAATTCCGCAGCGCGCACAAATTTTTCGCAAATCAGCACCGAACCAGTGACGCGCTGGGAACGCGAGCTTTCCGAGGATGAAATCGGCTGGGTGGAATGGCATTGTCGCGATCTAATGCCCGAGTCTGGATACCAGCCGAGATTGAGCCGGCGTGAATTGCGCTATTTTGTCCGGCCCATTCGCGGCGAGCGCCCGCGAGAATATCTCAAATCACGTGCGTATTCTTTGCGGGACGATTTCATTCGCGGTGAGGTCCGCCCCGTCTGACGCGTCCGACTTGCAATCGGCTGAGGAGCAAGCCATAATGAGCGCCAGATGTCGGGAATCTTCTTCGATCTTCCGAGCGTCCGGTTTCCACGACGATTCAGATTTGTTCAACCGGTGCTGCAAATGTTCGCAGCATCACTGGTTCGTTGGTTGAGTGCGCCGGCTTGCGCTCTAAGACAAGGCCATTCCCGGTACAACGAGGCGGAGTTTCCATCGGCGTCGCAGAGTGCTTGCAACAAGTTTGACTCGGCTCTTGATGAGTCGCGCGCCACGGACGGTGTCCCGAACCTTTTCGGGGCGCTCCGCCCTTTTAACAATTGGACAACAGTCAAGGATCAACATGAACTCTTATTCATCAGGAAGACGCTCACGCCGCCCGCGCGGTGGGGGCCGACGCAGGGGAAATCAGGAACGTTTTCGAGAGCAGCAGGAGCCAGTGAAGCCGCAAAAAAAGACGTTTTGGCAACGGGTAGCCGAATTTTTCGGGAACGGCGGTGAGAAAAAATCGACCGCACAACCGCGCAATGGCGCGCAGCCGTCGCGAGCGGCGCGCAAGCCTGAACGCATTGAAGTCACTTCACCGCGTCTTTACGTCGGCAACCTTTCCTTCGACGCCACTGAGAGCGATCTTTTCGAATTGTTCAATGGCGTTGGGCACGTCCAAAATGCCGAAGTCGTAAGCTATCGCCACAATCAGCGCTCGAAGGGTTTTGCCTTTGTGCAAATGCAAACCGTCGAAGAAGCGAAGCGCGCAGTGGAGGAATTGCACGACAAGGAATTTCTTGGTCGCAGGCTAGTTGTAAGCGGAGCGAAATCCGACCAGCATCAGCCGCGATAGAGGCGTTCAGCGCTTCGGCTATCAAATGCAGGGTCGGCGCGCTGCGCCGACCGGACGCCGCAGCGCGGCGTCCCTACCTTTTGATTTCCAAATACGCGCGCCCTTGGACGTGGTTCGTTCCCGGCTGAAGTTGTTCGATGCGCATTTGTTTGAGAAACCAGCGTCCCTCGATCTTTTGCGCGGAAACGACCTCAAACCTTTTGACGAGCTTCGCGTTCCAGTCGTAGCCCTCCAAGCGCATCAGAGCGCCGCTGGCTTTGTCCACCCAGAGCAACACGTTGGAATATGGCGAGTCAGGTGAGGGCGCACCTAACTGCAGTTTCCAGCATTTCCGAGTGCGAACATTTTCCTCGCCTAACACGCGCGCCGCAGACCAGTAGAGAAATTTAAAGGCGAGATCTCCGTAGGTTACAATCGTGCCGCGAATCTGTTCCTTGAGCTTCGAAACGCCGACTTTTTCTGTTCCCGCGTCGCTCACAAGATCAAGGCGAGAACTCTTTTCGCCGAGTCGCAACTGCAGGGTTTCATCTGGATTCGTGAATGAATACCGGATCAGCGGCCCATTCTGGATAAGACGAAACGGAATCACCTTGTCATCCTGTCGAAGCTGGCCCTGCAGATCGATCTGCTGCCGCGACTCGATCATGCGCACGGAGTCGAGAATGTCCGTGGCGGAAGGCGGGGATTCGGCGAACAACGACGAGACGGCGAACGCCACACAAATGACGACTGTCGAATGACGAATGACCAAGGAATGACGAAATCCAAATCGCGAATGGCAAATCTCCGATCGCATCTTTGTCATTTGAACATTCGAGCTTGTTTCGTCATTCGCCATTCGTGCTTCGCCATTCTCCCGCGTTTGTTTATTACCATGTACCGATTAAACCTTACTCGCCGCATTGTTGCATCGGATGGATCAAACTCTTTTTCACTTAATCAACCAAAAATGGACGAGTCCGGCGCTCGACTTGTTCATGGCGGGAGTGAGCGATCCCCAAATTTGGCAGCCGTTCTTTGTCGCCATTGGAATTGGCGCGCTGCTTTTCGGCAGATTCAGGGCGCGCGCGTTCGTCATCTGTTTGGTGATCTCTTTGGTAATCGCGGGGCTGGTCACCAGCGGATTGAAATCGGCGGTGGCCCGCCACCGGCCGAAGCAGGTGCAAACTGTGCGCATGGTACAGTTGCAAAAAGCGAGTCCGAAGTTTCTTACGCTATTTAACAAACCGGTAATTCGCTTTTCCGATTCTTCTGATCGAACCCGTTCGGGACCATCTTTTCCCTCTGGACACACTGTAAACAACACGATTGCCGCGACCTATTTTACTTTGTTTTACCGGCGCCGCGGGTGGCTTTACTGGTTTGTCACGATGGCGGTCGCTTATTCGCGAATCTATCTCGGCGCACATTGGCCCAGCGACGTGGTAGGCACGATCTTTCTCGGGGTCGGTGAAGCATTGGTTCTGCTCGGCTTATTCGAGTTCATCTGGAAAAAAGCCGCGCGCAAATGGATGCCTGCGATCTACGAACGCCACCCGAGTTTGCTCGGTGATTTCAATGGTAGGGCGCGACCGCCGGGCGCGCCGCTGGAAGTTCCATGAGTACCACGCGCGCAGTCTGGCTCTTCGTCGCTGCCCTGACAGCGATTCGATTGTCGCTCTTAGCAACGACGGATATTTCCTTCGACGAAGCGCATTATTGGATGTGGTCGGAGCGGCTCGCACCAGCCTACTTCAGCAAGGGGCCGGGCATTGCTTTCGCTATACGCGCCAGCACCGCCATCTTTGGCGCGACCGAATTCGGTGTCCGCTTCTTCAGTCCCGTGCTCGCCGCAGGGACAAGTTTGCTGCTGTTTTACTTTGCGCGCCGTCTGTTCGGAGCCACCGCAGGTGGGTGGACTGTTGTTGGCTTGAACGCCACTCCGATTTTCAACATCGGTGCGGTTCTAATGACAATTGACGCGTTGTCGATTTTTTTCTGGATAGCGGCAATGTTTACCTTCTGGCTGGCTGTGGAAAAAAGCCCGCGCTTGTCGTGGTACTGGCCGGTTACGGGTCTGCTGATTGGATTTGGCTTTCTTTGCAAATACACGAATGCTTTTGAAGTTCTTTCGGTCTTGCTGGTGCTGGCGCTGGTTCCACGGCTACGACGCGAATTCAAGCGTCCCGGCATATATTTGCTGATCGGGATGTTCGTTCTTTGCACGATTCCACCGATTGTGTGGAATGCGCAACACGCTTGGATAACCCTGGCGCATTTGCGCTCGAGAGGGAGCCTCGAACGCGGCTTTGGCTTTCATCCGGCGGAGGTACTCTCATTTCTCGGTCAGCACTTCATCGTGTATTCGCCACTGCTATTTCTCGCGTTGGCCTGGGGTGTTATCGCAAGCTGGCGCCGAATAAATCAGCAATTCAAAGTGCTGTTCCTGATGTGGTTTGGTTTGCCCGTGTTCGCTTTTTATCTGCTTCTGTCCATTAACAAGAACGCCGCGCCGAATTGGGATGCACTCGCCTTTTTTGGTTTCGGCTTAGTCGCGACGTATTTCTGGTGGGAGCGGCTCCAAGGAAGCGTTGTCTTACGTCTAAGCGCCGGCGTCGCTGTGCTCGTGGGATTAGGCATGAGCATGATAGCATTGGATACGGATCTGTTGCGAATTGCGGGTTACCAACTGCCGCGGAGCGATCCAAGTGATCGGATGCGCGGATGGAAGAGCGCCACCGCTGCGCTGGAAAAAATGCGGAACGAGCGCGAATCGGAACTGGGCGAGAAGCTGTTTCTTATCGCGGACGCTCGCGATCGTGCTTCGGAGATCTCGTTTTATCTGCGCGACAAGCGAGTTGAAGGCCCGGGGCATCCAGCGGCCTATATTCCCGAATCGCAGGACATGGTGAATCAGTTCTCGTTTTGGCCTCGCTACGATCAATTCGTTGAAGTTAAACCCGGCATGCAACGGCCGGACGGCGAAGTTTACACCGAGGAGAACGGCATCAATTTGTTCATAGGGCGCGACGCGCTTTTCGTTAGGGCTGGAGAAAAGAAAAACGTGCCTCACAGCATCCAGGCTGCGTTTCAATCCACCGAGCAGGTAGGAACAATTGAAGTCTCACGCTACGGGAAAGTAATTCGAACCTGGCAGGTATTTCTCTGCCGTAGTTATCGGACTCTTCCGTTATGAGAAGGGATGTCAGCCAGCTTGGCTGACTTGGCAGGCTGGCAGCCTGCCAGCCGGGTCAGGCTAGCAGCCGGACATCCTGCGTGCTACGCTGCGACGACTGCCGTTCTTATGCACGAACCCGCCGTTTCCGTGATCGTTCCCCTGTACAACGAGGAAGAGAATGTTCCGATCCTGCAAGCGGAACTTAGCGCCGCGCTCAGGGGCATCGATCACGAAATCATTTTTGTCGATGACGGTTCAGACGATCGGACGGTCGAGCGAATCGAAGTCGCGCCGAATGTGCGCGTGCTCCGTTTTGAAAGGAACGCCGGGCAAAGCGCCGCAATCTACGCCGGACTCAACGTCGCGCGCGGAGCAACCCTGGTTTTGATTGACGGCGATTTGCAAAATGATCCTGCCGATATTCCAAGATTGCTCGATGAAATTACGCGCGGCGCCGATTTGGTTTGCGGCTATCGCGCGCAACGCAGAGACACGGTCGTGAAACGGCTTACCAGCCGGATCGCGAACACGATTCGAAGCCGTTATACAAAAGACGGTGTGCGCGACACAGGGTGCACGCTCAAAGCGATGCGGCGCGAATGCGTCACCGCGCTTCTTCCTTTCAAGGGAATGCATCGCTTTATTCCCGCGCTGGTGAAAGGCGCGGGCTATGGGCTGATTGAAATTCCAGTGAACCATCGGCCACGTCGTTTTGGTCAAACTAAATACAGTTTGGGCAATCGCGCGGTGCGCGCCACCGTCGACATGTTTGGTGTGCGCTGGCTGCTCTCGCGACTACTGAATTACAAGATTCGCGACCAAAACGACACGTAACGTCCGCCAAAACGCGCTTGTAAAGCAATGCTCTGCCGCTAAGCTTGGCCTCCCGCACGGAAAAGCATCCGCATGTCCCTGGCAAATTTACTTTCTGCCGAGCAAATCATCCCGGAGATGAAGGCGACGGAGCGTTGGTCGGCCATTGTGGAGCTGATCGATTTACTCGTTAGCCTCGGAAAAATTAAGGCCGCCGATCGCGATCCCATTCTGGCCGCGCTAAGACAACGCGAAGAGACCATGAGCACCGGCATCGGATTTGGGATTGCCATCCCGCACTGTTCCTCCGATCGGCTGGACGAAGTGGTGGCGGCGTTCGGAAGATCCACGCAGGGGATCGAGTTCGATGCACTGGATAATGCGCCGGTAAAATTCGTTGTTCTTTTTATCGTTCCGAAAAATCAATTTCAAACGCACCTGCGCACGTTGGCTTCGATCGCAAAATTTCTGAATGACCGCTCTGTGCGCGAGAGTCTTGCCAGCGCGAAGTCCGCCGACGAAATTCTGGCGATCTTTCGGGAGCGCTCGTAGAGAAGTGGCGCAGGCAATCTTGCCTGCGAGATTGAAACTTCGCGAGCAGACATGATTGTCTGCTTCACTCGATGGACACCTTCCAATCACTTCTGACAAAGAAGCTCTCCGAAGCCTTGGGGAAGGCGGGTTTGCCTGAAGCTGGTGAATTAACGCAGGCGACCGATCGACGCTTTGGTGACTACCAGACCAACGTCGCTCTCGTGCTTGGAAAGCAGCGTGGCGAAAATCCGCGCGTTCTCGCGAAGAAAATCGTCGAGCATCTGGATGTCGATGATGTTTGCGAACCGCCTGATGTCGCCGGCGCCGGCTTTATCAATTTTACGCTACGCCCCGCGATGATCGCAAAACAGACACTCGATTTATTGCGAGATGAGCGACTCGGTGTCGCGGAAACAGGATCGCCGCGGCGCATCGTAATTGATTTCGGGTCGCCTAATGTTGCCAAGCCGATGCACGTCGGTCATATCCGGAGCACCGTGCTCGGCGACGCGCTGGCGCGTGTCGCGCAATTCCTCGGGCATGACGTGGTCCGCGATAACCATGTCGGTGACTGGGGAACACAGTTCGGGATGGTAATTTACGGTTGGAAAAATCTGCTGGATCGACAGGCGCTGCAGCGCAATCCGATCGCTGAAATCGTCCGTGTTTACAAAGAAACAAACGAACAAGCGAACACCGACCCCCGAATTCGCGAAGCTTGCCGTCAGGAACTCGTCAAATTGCAGGCCGGAGACAAGGAAAACACGGACATCTGGAACGAATGCGTCGCGCTTTCAATGCAGGATTTCGATCGTGTTTATGATCTGCTGGATGTCCACTACGACCTGCAATGCGGCGAAAGTTTCTATCATGATCGATTGCCCGGAGTGGTAGATCGCCTGCTCAAGACCAAAATAGCTGAGATCAGCGAAGGCGCTTTAATCGTGTTTTTCCGTGATGATCCCGAACTGGCTGATAAACCTTTGATTATTCGCAAACGGGACGGCGGATTCAATTACGCTACCACGGATGTGGCTACGATTGATTATCGAATCAACCATTTGAAAGCCGATGCGATCTGGTACGTGGTCGGCGCGCCGCAGACATTGCATTTCAAACAGATTTTCGCGATTGCGCGGCGCGAGGGTTACACCGCCGATCTGCGTCATATCATATTTGGAAGCGTTCTTGGCGAAGACCGCAAGCTGATGAAGACGCGCGCGGGCGAGAATGTTCCTCTTCGCGAGTTGCTCGACGAAGCATGCAAGCGTGCCCGAAAGATCGTCGACGAAAAAAATCCGGAATTGAGCGATGAGGAAAAAAGTGAAATCGCGGAAAAGATCGGCATCGGTGCCGTGAAATACGCCGATCTCTCGCAGTACCGGACGACGGATTACATTTTTTCCTGGGACAAGATGCTTTCCCTGCACGGGAACACCGCACCATATTTACAAAACGCGTACGTCCGGATTCGCTCGATCTTTCGCAAGGCAGATGTAGGCGCCCCGCTTAGTCGGGGCGATGCTCGGCGACAGAGCGCCGTGGCCATAAATGTTGACGAATTGGTTTTGAATGATTTCGCCGAAATCAATCTTGCCAAACGATTGTGCCAGTTCGGAGAGATAGTCCCGCAAGTTCTAAACGGGTTTCGACCGAATATTCTGGCGACTTATCTGTTCGAGTTGGCAAACAGCTTCCACGCTTTTTACGAAGCTTGCCCCGTTTTGAAATCAGAGGAACCGGCACGCAGTTCGCGTCTGGCGCTGTGTGATGTTGCCGGTCGCGTTTTGCAGCGCGGCTTGGAGCTTCTGGGGATCAAAGTGCCAGAAAAGATGTGACGGGAAATGACGAAGCACGAATGTCGAATGACGAATGAATGACGAAGATCAAATGACGAAAGACTCGGCTGTGATACGAGCATCGTTTTGGATGTTTTTATTCGGATTTGTTTCGTCATTCGTCATTCGGATTTCGTCGTTTGAGATGGGGGTCTCGACTCCACCCGGCATGATATGACCAAAGAGCACCGTGGGCAGCGTCCTCGGATTCCAACTTGCACGTACCGATTGCAATTCAATCGGTGGTTCACGTTCGCGCAGGCTCGCGAGATCGTGAAGTATCTGCACGCCCTTGGAGTAAGCGATGTTTATGCGTCGCCGTACTTTCAGGCAAGGCCGGATAGCCTGCACGGCTACGACATCACCGACCATAACAAGTTGAACAAGGTGATCGGCTCTCGCGCGGATTATGACGCTTGGATCGCGCGACTGCACGCACACGGCATGGGCCAGGTGTTGGATTTTGTTCCCAACCACGTCGGAATCGCGGACTCCCGCAACGCGTGGTGGATGGACGTGCTGGAAAACGGGCCCAGCTCGAAATACGCGCCCTATTTCGATATCGATTGGGAGTCGCTGAAATCTGATCTGCACGACAAGGTTTTGCTTCCAATCCTTGCGGATCAATACGGCCGTGTTTTGGAGCGCGGTGAACTGCAGGTGCGGTTTGAAGAGGGAACATTTTACCTGGTCTACGGCGAGCGCAGGCTGCCGATCGCTCCCGGCACATATCGCTATGTTCTGAAAATTGCGTTGCAAAATCTCGCCGAATACAAGGACGAAGATCTTTACGCAGAGCTACAAAGCATTCTGACTGCGCTCGAATATTTGCCGAAGCGCACCGAAACCGATCCGAAACGAATCGCAGAACGCGCTCGAGAAAAGGAAATCATTAAGCGCCGTCTGGAGCGGCGTTGCGCGGAGGCGCCACAAGTTCAACAGGCCATCGAAAAGGCGCTGGTGCAAATCAACGGGAAACCAGAGGATCCCCGCAGTTTCGATGTGCTCGATCAATTGTTGAACGACCAGTCGTATCGGCTGGCGTTTTGGCGTGTGGCCGCGGAAGAAATCAATTACCGCCGTTTTTTTGACGTGAATGAGCTGGCGGCGATTCGAGTCGAGCAGCCCAAGGTTTTCGACGCCGTTCACCGGCTTATTCTCGAACTGGTAAACGCACGCGCCGTGACAGGACTCCGGATCGACCACCCCGACGGCCTGTATTTACCACGAGAATATTTCGAAAAACTTCAGCAGCGTTGCGCCAAAGCGCTCGGCATTGCATCGCCGAAAGATGGACGCGCCGTTTACATGCTGGCCGAGAAAATTCTCACCGGATCTGAAATCTTGCGCGCAGACTGGCGCGTCCACGGAACTACTGGTTACGATTTCGCTAATCATGTCACGCAACTGCTGGTCGATCCCGCAGCTGAGACGGCGATCACAAAAACGTTTCACCGTTTCATCGGTCACTCGATGCCTTTTGGCCATTTGTTGTATGCAAAAAAACTTCTGGTGATGAAGTTGGCCCTTGCCAACGATGTCGATGTTTTGGGCAACATGCTCGATCGCTTGTCTGAACAGAACCGGTGGTATCGTGATTTCACGCTCGAGGCGCTCTCGCGTGCTCTGCGTGAGACGATCGCCTGCTTTCCTGTTTATCGAACTTATCTCGAGCCCGGTCAGCCGGTGAGCGAAGACGATCGACAAATGGTCGAGCGCGCGATTGCCGGAGCCAAACGCCGTAACCCGGCGATGGACGAGTCGATTTTCAATTTTCTGCGAGACACATTGCTGTTCCGTTTCCCGCCAAACCTCGATGCTGCCGGACGCGCTGCGCACACGCATTTCGTCTTAAAATTTCAACAGACCACCGGGCCCGTGATGGCCAAGGGTCTCGAGGACACTTTGTTTTACATCTACAACCGGCTGACCGCGTTAAACGAAGTGGGCGGCGAACCGCAGCAGTTCGGATTAAACGTTGATGCTTTTCACGAGCGGAATCTTGATAGACAGCGCAATTGGCCGGCGAGCCTGCTCGCGACCTCCACGCATGACACAAAACGTAGCGAAGACGTCCGCGCGCGGATTGTTGCGATTTCAGAGATCCCGGACCTTTGGAGACATTCGTTGCAGCGCTGGCACACGGTGAACCGACGCTGTAAACGAATCGTCAATGATTTAGAGGCACCGGATCCGAACGAAGAGTATCTGCTTTATCAGACTTTGCTGGGCACGTGGCCCCTCCAATCGAGCGGCCAACCGGAAAATGCGGCGACGCCCGAGGACATCGAGCGGATCCAAGCGTACATGGCTAAGGCCCTGCACGAGGCAAAGATCAATACGAGCTGGATCCAGCCGAACGAAGAATGGGATGCCGCGATGCGAGATTTCGTGGCGAAAATTTTGGATGGCTCTCGCCGAAACAAGTTTTTGCCGATTTTTCTTCCTGTAGCACAGGAGATTGCGCGGCTTGGAGCAATCAATTCGCTCACGCAAACCCTGCTCAAGCTCACATCGCCCGGCGTGCCGGACATTTATCAGGGAAACGAGATCTGGGACTACAGCCTGGTTGATCCCGACAACCGGCGTGCAGTGGATTACAAAGTGCGGAGCCAGATGCTGGTTTCCTTGGCGGGCGCAACTCCCGAAGACCTCATGGAAGCGTGGCCGGATGGCCGGATCAAAATGTTTCTAACGCAACGCATCCTGCACTTTCGCCGTGAACATCCCGATCTTTTCCAGCGCGGCGAATATCTGCCGCTGTCTGCGAGCGGAACCTTTGCGGAATGCTGCGTCAGTTTTCTACGACACCTTGGAGATGAATGGATTCTTTTGATCGCGCCGCGACTCTCCTCGCGCGTTGGCTTTCCGCCGATTGGTGAATTGTGGAAAGATACAGCCGTTGAATTACCAGAAAAGCTTTCGCTCAAGAACGCGCACGATCTTTTCACGTGCCAACCAGTCCGTTTGCAAGATCGGAAATTGAAACTGGGCGAGACATTGTCGGTGCTTCCGTTCGCGGTAATTACGAATCTTCGTTAGGCGTCCGCCGCGGCGGACGCCTAACAAAATTTGGGAGCAGGATTGTAGGGCGTTTGACTCGCCCCCTCGCTCGGCCTCCGGCCTAGCCGTCTATGTCGCTCAGCGCTCGCTGGCTTCATTCTGTGAAACGCTACGCTTAATGGCGATGCCAATACTCCTAGAAAAAATCGACAAGCGACTGCGTGAAGTTGCCGAGATTCGTCACCAAATCCGCTCCGAAACTTTGGAACGTGATTTGTCCTGAGGCAAGAATCAGCATTACGCTGAGTAGCAGCAGGTTCATGAGATAGATGACCACAAGTGAAAAAAATGTGCCTTGATCGCTCAGGTCCGTTTGATTTTTCGGGATCATCCAGCAGGTGAATGTGAAATGAAACGCCCAGGTGGCGCCGATCACGGCATACAGCAATCGGCCGTACGGCTGCATGTTCAAAAACAGACTGAGCGCGCCGTAAATCGCGATCGCCAGAATGCTGTAGATCGGGAAAAAATATGGCGCCAGCGCAATCCAAAAATTTGCTTTTGTAGTCACCACATGTCCACCATCCGAAGCAACACGGAACTGGCTTACGCGGCCGCCCATCAACCAAACCCAGAGCGCATGCGTAAGCTCGTGGCCGAACACATAAATCAGAATTGGCCGCGGCAGACCAAAGAACGCGATGAGCCAGAGAATTGCGCCCAATGAAAAAAACCAAAACTCTTCGCCCGCCCAGAGCCGTTGCGTCACAGTCGCGCGCGCAAACACGGTAAAAAATGTCTGACTGAGAACGCCGCAGATCGGCAGCAAAAAAACCGCGAAGACAAATTTCACCCAGCGCGTAGGCACTGTGAGTGGCTCAGACGCTTCGACGAAGCCTCTCGATCTCGCACGCGCAACGCTTCGGACAACCTTCCGGCCGCGCTTGGGATTGCCCTTTCCGCGATTGCGTTTCGATTTCGGTTTTCGCGTTCTCAAAATCGTCCGCAGATTACGCAGATTTCCGCAGATTAAAGCAAGACGGAAAACGCAGAGTAACCGGGTAACGACATGAATTGTAGGGCAGGCGCTTCGCCGCCAGCCCCAGCAACCGGAGCGGTTGCCCTACAATGAACAGCGTATCACAACTATGCGCGTCCCATGTACGCGCCCGTGCGGGTGTCGATCTTGATATTTTCGCCTTCCTTAATGAAAAGCGGAACGTTGATGGTCTTCCCGGTCTCGAGCTTTGCCCGCTTGGTGACGTTGCTGGCCGTATCGCCACGAAGGCCCTCCGCTGATTCAACCACCTTCAGGCTTACGGACGCCGGCAGTTCCACCTCTACGGCCTTGCCTTCGGCATACAGAACCTGCACGGAAAGATTTTCGACGAGGTAATCTTTGGCATCGCCGATCAGGTTTTCCGGCAGCGTGATGGTGTCGTACGTTTCCGGATCCATGAAATAATAACCGTTGCGGTCCTTATACGAGAACTCGAGCTGTTTTCGCTCGATATCGACCAGCTCGACCTTATCAGTCGAACCAAAACGGACATCGGCGCTTTTACCGGTGTTAATGTAGCGAATGATGGCTTGGACGAAGGCTCGCAAATTCCCCGGCGTGCGATGATGCACTTCAAGCACAATGGCTGGATTACCATTGTATTTGATGGCCATTCCTTTGCGTAAATCGTTGGCTGCGGGCATGGACTTAAGGTGATTCGTTGAAACGTTAAATCGTTGAAGCGCGGGGGACGCGGAGCTTACGCGCATTAGCCGCCAGCGCAACTGTCTGGGGAGCGCACGCGTCTCGCGTGCTGGCGAGCGCGTCCTCGCGATCGCGAACTTCCCTTAGCCATTCCATTTCTTCGCTGCGGACCGAACCAAAAATTCAAGTTCGTTTCGGCGAGACGCCGAAACCAGCACGCGAGACGCGTGCGCTCCCCAGCCCACTCCCGCAACGCACTACAGCAATTTCAAGCGTGTTAAATCCTGCGAATCAACAATGCCCACTGGGACATTGTCATCATCGACCACGACTAGATCGTCTATGCGATGGCGTTCCAGCAGGTTTAGAACTTCCACCGCCAGTTTCTCCTTATGTACTGTGACTGGATTAAGCGTCATCAGATCTGCCACAAGTCGTTCGCCAATTCTGGAATCAGATTGAAAATAGCGGACGAAATCGCCGTGCGTGAAGATGCCAAGAAGTTGCTTGTCTTCGCCAGTCACAACGGCAGCGCCCGCGCGAACGCTGGTCATCGCCTTGAGCACGTCGTGGACGGGTGTATCGGTAGCGACAATTGCCATTGCTTCGCGAGGCCGCATGACTTGATGAACCCGTATGAGCATGCTGCGGCCAATCATTCCGCCAGGATGAAACTTGGCGAAGTCTTCCTTGTTAAACCCGCGCGCTTCCAAAAGCACCATCGCCAGCGCATCACCCAGGGCGAGCATCACCGTTGTGCTCGACGTCGGCGCCAGGTTCAGCGGACACGCTTCCTGTTCGATATTTACATCCAGACACACGTGCGCGTTTTGGGCGAGCGTCGATTTAGGATCGCCGCAAATGGCAATAATCCTGATCTGGAACCGTGCGATCGCCGGAAGAATCCGGAGCAATTCTTCCGTCTCGCCGCTGGCGCTCAGGGCGAGCACCACGTCGCCATCAGCGATCATGCCGAGATCGCCATGCAACGCGTTGGAAGAATCCAGCACCACCGCGGGCGAGCCAGTGCTCGTTAGCGTAGCGGCGATTTTAGCGCCGATGTGCCCGGACTTGCCGACGCCCACCACTACAACTTTCCCTCGCGCATCGACCGTTTCTTTGATCAATTCAACCGCGCGAGAGAAATTTTCGTCCAGCCGCGACCGGAGCCGTTGCAATTCGAAGATTTCTATGTCCAGCACGCGTCTGGCCTTTTCAAGAGAGTCCATCAAATGCTATAATGTGGGCAGGCGGAGGGACGGGCAAGGATTTGCGCGCCCCAACGAAAGGAAAAAACATGAAGACATTGATGATTGCAATCTTGGCGGCGCTCGTTACGACCGTTTCTGCGCAAGAATTCAGAGCACCGATCGGTCGGCAAAAACCGGTGCGCGCCATGCCCACGCCGCCACCGGTTTCCGAGCGTCCGAAGGTTGAGGGCGTGCTTCCCAAGGCACTTGGGCCGGGCCGGAACCCGCTTCAAATGCTCAATCCGTGGGCCCCACCCCGCTATGGGATTTGGGTGGAGAACACTTCGTTCGACCCCAATTACCCTGGAAAATGGAAGGGTATTAAGCTCTTCGAAATCGTTTTTTAACAGTTCTGGCAGGGCAGAAATGCCCCGCGTGCTGGCGATCGCGCCCTCGCGAGTCGCCAGCTTTTGCGGAGGAGAGGCGCTCGCCGCAGCGAACGCCTCATGAACACAAATTGGTAGTCGTGCTCTATTGGCCGCTCGCTACTGTTCTCGCCGCTGACTTATTCAGCTGAATCTGCGCGCTCACTTTTTGGATTTGCGCGGCCTGCTCTTTGACCTGCGCAGTGAGAACCTCCATTCCCTTTTGCTGCCGAGCGATGATCGCCGCCTGGGTCACCATTTTGGAGTTTAGTTGCGTGATGTTGGCCTGTTGTTCCTCGACTTTTTTGTGCTGTTTCAGGAACTCATTGAGCAACATCACGTTCACCGCATCGTAACGCACGGAGTAAATCTCGCCGTCTTTGTTGCGCGCCACCAAATCCGGGTTCACCTCGGCCACATCTTCCGCAATCAAACCAAATTCCAACTCCTGTTTGGATTTTTTGATGTCGCGGTGGTTTTTGTAATGAAACGTGACCGGATTGAGCTTCAGGATGCCTTCGCTGGCTTGATCCATGGGTTTAATGTCTTTTTTAAACTGGCGCGAGGAGCTCATCGTGCCGAGTTGGCCGTCCGGGTCTATCAGGACCGGGATGGCGCCACCGCTTCCGGTCGTCACGTCACGAATGTTGCCGATATAACATCTGCCGTTTGGGCTATTGGCATTGGAGTCGCCCGAGATGCCGAGAAGAATAGTGTTATTATATTCCCCGCTCATTGGTGCAACCGTGCCGGCGCCACTGCCGATACAGATATTGCCGCTCCCGGCACCGAGAACATTGCCGGCTAGCTCGCCAACCGCGGTGTTATCGCTGCCGCCGTCTGCAGACTCCATCGCACCAGCACCAACGGCGGTGTTTCTGGTACCATCAACATTCGCCTGGAGCGCAAAGCCGCCAATAGCCACGTTGAAATCGGCGGTTCCGTTTCCGCTCGAGTCATTATTCTCGGCCGCGAACGTGCCCAGGGCGGCGTTGGTGACGGCTGAGACGTTCTGCTCGAGCGCAAAAAAACCGACCGCGGTGTTGTCGTCGGCGTTGTTAAAGACAAGCGCGTCGGTTCCGACGGCCACGCTCTGTGTACCTGTCGTGTTAAGCAACAACGCTGCCGCGCCAACTGCGGTATTGGAATCCGCGGTATTGAGAACCAGCGCTCCACCGCCAACACCGGTGTTGAAGCTGCCCTCAACGGTGCTGAATAGCGCATACCAACCAAGGCCTGAATTTCCCGCGCCTCCAACGAGGTTCTGAAGAGCGTTGCACCCCTCCGCTGTCGTAAAGTTTGGGTAGCACCCGTCCGGAGCTGGACTGACCGCTTCCGCTCTCGGTAAAAGCGCGAAGCCGGCAATCATCAGCAGGATGGCACACAAACGGCACAGCGAAGGCGCCTGGTTCATTCGATTTCTAAGGTTTCTGTTAAAACATGGCAGTATCTCGACGATTATCGTTTTCATCATGTGGCGATTTTCTGGTCCCCAGCGATTTTTGGGAATACGCAGAATTGCGTACGAATGTTGTTGCGCCGTCGAAAAATTTTCTGTTAAAAGAGACAACAGAATGCATTCCGCGTCCGATTACGATCAACGCAGTATTCAGGCATTCGCTTCATTAAACCTGACGCCGCGCGAAGGGGAAGTTCTCTTCTGGGTTTCGCAGGGGAAAAGCAACCACGATATCGGGGTGATACTCGGCGCAAAGACCGGCACGATTTGCAAGCACGTCGAACACATTTTCAGCAAGCTCAATGTCGAAAACCGAACCTCCGCGGCAGTAGTGGCGTTCGAAACCTATCGTTCGGTCGCGCAGACATCGGAAAGCAAATCTAATTCAGCCTGGGCTACAATGGCTGGCATCATTGCGATGCAGCTCGCGGAGTTATGGTCAGGCGACTGTGCAATTTGCGATGCGCTTCTGCCTTTGCTCGCGTGATGGTGCGAAAGTGATCGAGGCGCAAGGAATGACGGCTTTCCAGCCGTCATCTCCCCTCGACGACTAGGAAGCCGTCGCTCCTTGGAACTGGGCAAAAAATTTTGCCAACTGGGAACGTATCGCTTGAAATGAAAGCCGCCCTAGTGCGCATTCTTGCGATTCGACAACGATGGCTGCGCGCAGATCGCCGTTTTTCAACAAATCGAGCGCCATCGAAGCGATTTCGCTGATCGTGCGGCCTTCGCCACAAGTTCTTGAAAACGCAATTCTGTCAATAGCGCCGTCGCCGCCGACGCATGGAATCCGGCAGAGGAGCGCGTCGCCTGCGACCTGGCCCGGTACATGGCTGCGGTCGAGTTGCAAAACGATCTTATGTCGCCCCACGTCGCGCAGGTAATCCGGGTAAGACTTCCATTTCTCGAGCACGCGAAGTTTTTTCTCTGGAAATTCCAGCTCGCCGAGCAATCGACGCCCTTTGGAGCCATCCAGGTTAGCCACTGTGACTGGTTCATTTGTTGCTTCACAAAGCTGACGCGCGACCAAAAGCGCCGCGAAATGATTGCGCGATGGCACATCCCATTCCCGGGTGCCAACGAAAATTCCCGATTGCTCCGATGGCACAACGGAAAAATTCCAACGATGATCCTCGATCGGATAAGGGGTGGGGATAAATGCCACTGTTGCGGGATCCTGTTTGGAGCGGATGCATTGATAGATTTCCGCGGCTTCGGGAGTCGTGGCGAGACAGCCATCGGCATCCAACACAATTTTCAGGAAGCGCGATAATTTCGTCGGATCGCGCAACTGTTGTGCGATTTGGTGCAGACCTGTCTCCTTCAATGAAACCGCGACCATTCGACCTTGCTTTTTTAGATCAGCCAATGCGCGTTCTGACGCACCAAAATCGCTGCGCAAAAGAAGAAGAACCGGGATCTGCTCAGCGATAGCTCGGCGTGGGTTCTGGTGAAACGCGCCAAACGCGCACGCGGCGAAAGCATGAAAATTGATCGGCGGATGCGCGCCTTCGCCCGGCGCAGGCAAACTATGAAATTGCTGTTCCGGATCGCGTCCTCCGGGATTGAGAATCGTCAGGCGAAAATTCTCTGCGTTCTGTGCCGCCATTGTTAGATTAGCCCGCGAATCACGCGAATGAATCAAAGAGAAAGGTCGCTAAGATCTGTTCTGGGTTTGATATGCTGGGTCTTTGCAATCCGTTCGTATTCAAGCTTAGGGTAATGACCAAAATTCACCAGGAGGCCAAGCTCGAAACCAGTTGCGTGCAGATAGTTTAGAAGTTGTGCGCGATGCTCATCAGTCAATGCTGAGACGGCCTTCAATTCGACAATAATTTTCTCAAAACAGACGGAATCAGGCCCATAGGTTTGCTTCAGGGTCCGACCACGATAGCTAAGGCCGAGAGAGCGTTTAGCGATCACAGGAATTCGTTGGTTTTCAAACTCAATGCCCAGGCACTCCTGATAAACCGGTTCAAGGAATCCGCAGCCTTTCTCGTTATACACCTCAAAACAGGGGCCAATGATGGCGTAGCTCTCTTTCTTATAATGATTTCCGTCATTTCATTCGCGTCGATTCGCGTGCTAAACCGCTCATCGATCGATGTCGCCCGGCGGCTGCGCTGCCGATCTCAGGAGCGTGTTTTCCTGGTCTTCTTGATCGAGTGGTTTCACCGGGATTGCTCGGCGGATCTCAGCCGGTCTGCTCTCCTGCGGTTCGACCGGGATGGCTTTCGGAATCGCTTCGACCGGGATCGCTTTTCGAATTTCGGGAGCGGATTGTGTCGTTAGCGTGCTCGACTGATTTTGGGTTGCGGTGTTAGTTGCGGGCTTCATCTCACTCACGTCGGCTACGCTGTTGGGCTTCTGATTTTCGGCGGTGTCTGTTTCCGGCTGCGGCGTTGGCTCAGGTTGAAGTGTCGGCTTCATCGAATTGTAGGGGTCCCTGTCTGCTATCAACGTGGGACTTTTTATAGCGATTGGCGTGACGTCATTCAGGTTCACCGCGAGCTCGGCTCGCGGTAGATCACTGGAACCAAATTCGCGAGCGAGGCGCGCGCGAGGTTCACCGTGAATGTTGCACGATTCGGTAGGTGCCTGCGCCGGTGTTGCGATCTCCATGTAAGTCGTGCGCCGTTGCACTGTGTCGCCGTTGGCTGTTTTCACTGCGTCGTAACATTGATCGGTGGCCAATAACCCGGACCTCGAACAAATCTCGATCTGCTTCAGATCGGCTGGCCTTTTAATTTCTCGCGGCGGATAACTCTGGGCGGCGGCATTCATGACATCGACCCAGATCGGCAGCGCCAGTTCACGCCCGAACGCGCCGCGATAGATTTTCTGCGGTTTATCGAAGCCGGCCCAGACCGCGCAAGTGAAATTGGAATCGTACCCGGCAAAGAGCGCATCGGTAAAATCGTACGCTGTGCCGGTCTTGCCAGCCGCGGGAAATTTCTTCAGTCCAAACTGTGTGTACGCCGCTTTTCCGGTTCCGGATTGAAGCGCTTCCACGAGACAGGAATGCACTTCGTAAGCGCTCTCAGGTTTGACCACGATTTTGCGGATGCTCTGCTGTTTCCCGCTCCATACTACTGTTCCATCTTTTTCCTCGATACGCTCCAGAATGTGGGGTGCACTTGATCGCCATCCGCCGTTCGGAAAAATTGTGTATCCAAGGGCGAGTTCGGCCAGGGTCACTTCGCTGCTGCCGAGAAATGTGGCCGGATACGGGCGAAGCGGCGAACGAATGCCCGCGGCGGAGCAAAGGTGCAACATTGCTTCAACGCCGGCATCCATGCCGATCCGGACGGTTGCGCCATTTTTTGATTTGGCCAACGCCTGTCTGGCGGTGATTCGGCCTTCATAACGGTTGTCAGCGCTTTCGGGCCCCCATTCGCCAAGAATTCCAGTCGTGCCCCCGATCATCACGGCGCGGTTATCCAGAGGCGAGTCTTCCACCACCGAGCCGGGATACATCCCTTTCTCAAATGCAGCCGCGTAAACGAATGGCAGCATCGCTGTGCCCGCAGGGCGACGGGCTTGCAGTGCGCGATCGTATTGGTTGTGCTCGAAATCGCGTCCGCCCACCAGCACAAGAATGTCGCCGGATGCGTTATCCAGGCCGATCGCGGCGCCCTGCAAGTACTCCGGCGCGGGTTGTTCTGCCGTCTTACCGTTTGCTTTGGCTTTGCGAAACGACGCCGCGTATTCGGCGTAGGTCTGATGATTGTAATCGGGGTGCTGCTCGACCTGGTCCAAATGCGCTTTTAGAGAATCCTCCGCGGCCCTCTGGAGGTTCACGTCAATAGTCGTGTGTATGCGATAGCCTTCGTTAATTGCGCGATCCCATCCCACCGCTGCGATCACTTGCTGACGAATGTAATCCACTGCGTAGGTCTGGCCTTGAGCGTTTTGCCGGCTCCCAACCACGATCTTTTGCGCCCTCGCAGCGGCGCATTGTTCCCGGCTGATAAAGCCCAGGTCGCGCATGCGGTCGAGTGCGAAATCGCGCACCTCGCGAGAATTATCGCGATCGTTCCACGGCGATAATCGGTTTGGACTTTTGATCAGACCCGCCAGTGTGGCGCATTCTGCCAGCGTCATTTCACGCGCAGGCTTGCCGAAGTATCCACGCGCGGCTGCTTCGGCCCCGTATAACCCGCCGCCGAAATAAATCCGGTTCAGATAAAGCTCCATGATCTTTTGTTTGCTGAAACGATCTTCGATGCGCTTGGCCAGAAAAATCTCCAGCAGCTTCCGGCGGTATGTTCTTTCTTTGAGCGAAAAACTGTTGCGAGCCAGTTGTTGTGTGACAGTGCTGGCCCCCTGCCGGACATGGCCTGCGATCAGATTCTTGAATGCTGCGCGAATAATCCCGAACAAATCGTAGCCGTGATGCTCATAGAATTTTGCGTCCTCGACTGCAATCACCGCGTTGATGAGGTCGGGAGGCAACTTCTCGTACGGGACTGTCTCGCGATTTTCGACATAAATTTGGCCAAAGATCTTGCCGTTGCGATCGAGAATCACGCTGGCTGATTCCATTTGATCGAGCTGGCTCAGGTCGAACGTCTTGGCCTGCGCTTCAAGATCAAAGAGGACGCTCGAAATGAAAACTGTCATAAAGAGCGCCAGAACTGCCAGAATGGCGACGGGAATATAAAACCACGGCCTGAGATACCATGGGCGCCGAAAACGGTAGCCCGGCGGCGGTCGCAGATATTTCGTGGTCGGTCTCAAAGGCTGGAGAATTTAAGGGGGAAACGCCCAACGCTCAACGTCGAACGTCCCACGTCCAATTATGTTCCAAGGCATGATGGGGATCTCTGTGTTTCAGCATTGGACGTTGAGCGTTGGGCGTTGGACGTTTTCTGATTGAATACGTCGCTGACTGAACTGATGCGGCAAACCATCCGGGCACGAGGTCCGCAATCGTTCGCCTGGTTCATGCAAGAGGCCCTCTATCATCCCGAGCATGGTTACTATTCGTCAGGCCGCTGCGCGATTGGACGGAAGGGAGATTATTTCACAAACGTCAGCGTAGGTTCGCTGTTTGGGCAATTGTTGGCCGTGCAGTTCTCCGAAATCTGGGAGCGTCTCGGCAAGATGAAAGATTTCGTCATTGTCGAGCAGGGGGCGCACGACGGGCAGTTCGCGCGAGATGTTCTTGAGTTCACGCAAAAGCGCCTGCCGGAATTCTTTGAAGCATTGCGCTACAGAATAGTCGAGCCGTTTTTCGTTTTGGAAGAGCGACAACGTCAGACGCTGGAAGCGTTTCGGGCGAAGGTTGAATGGTGCAATGCGCTCCAACCATTCAGCGGCGTGCATTTCTCGAACGAACTGCTGGACGCAATGTCGGTGCGCTTGATCAGTGACGGAGCAGAGAAATTGGTAAGTCTCGATGGCGACAAGTTCGTATTTGTTGAGCGCCCGCTTCCCCAGGGAGCGGCTGCTTCATCGGGTGGCGTAGCCTTGGCGAAGGCGGCCAAGCTGCCGAGGGACAGTGACGCATTCAATCAGGCCGCACTTGACTGGGTCGACCAAGTCGCGGCGAACTTGCAACGCGGCTACGTGATTGCGATCGATTATGGGGGTTTGGTCGAGGAACCGCAGGGAAAGGTTCAGGTCCGCGCCCAACATCGAAAGCTTGATTCTCCGTTCGAAGAAATCGGGCATGCAGACATCACGATGAAGGTGGATTGGACGAGCATTTCCGCCCGCGCGCATGAGAACGGCTTGCGCGTCGCCGGATTTACCGATCAACATCATTTCCTCACTGGAATTATTTCGGAGCTTGCTAGGGACGGTTCACCCGAACCGGCTGCGGACGATTGGGGTCAATCGTCCCTACCTGATTCCCCCAAGGCCAATCGCGAATTACAAACGCTGCTGCATCCGGAAATGCTTGGTCGTGCTTTCCAAGTTCTGGCGCTGGAAAAGAAAGCCAATCCGGCCTCAATGCAGTTAGCGGGGTTCAAATTCGCGCGCGACGCGCACTTTACGCTAAGACTCAACAAATCAGCACAATAAGAGGCCGCCACTGCTGTTGTCGGCAGAGTATTAAAAGGCGTCCCGCGCTGCCTGCATGCGCGATTCCTTTGCGTAGAAGCGACTTAGCGCATGCCATGGCCCAGATTTTTTCGAAAAGCGCGAACGTTCACGCTCGCGTCACCATTTTCGGCTTGGTCGTCCTGGTCTGTGGAGCTGGTTGGGCCACTTCTACCATCTATTGGTCGCCCTATACGACGGAGGTCGGTGTCCCGTTGCAGCAGCCCATTCCGTTTAGTCACAAACATCATGTCACTGACGATGGGATCGACTGCCGGTACTGCCACACTTCGGTGGAGAAATCGTCCTTTGCCGGCATCCCATCGACTGACACATGCATGACGTGCCATTCGCAGTTATGGACAGACGCGCCTGTATTGGCGTCTCTCCGGCAAAGTCTCGCCACCGGAAAGCCTCTGCAGTGGGTCCGGGTAAATGATCTGCCCGGCTACGTCTACTTCAATCACAGCATGCACGTGGCAAAAGGAATCGGCTGTTCGCACTGCCACGGGCGCGTCGATCAAATGCCGCTGACACGCAAAGCGGAGACTCTCTACATGCGGTGGTGCCTGGATTGCCATGACCAGCCAGCACGATACATCCGGCCGCGCGACAAAGTTTTCGACATGAAGTGGCAACCGCCGCCGAATCAACTCGAGCAAGGAAACAAACTAATTCGTCAGTATCACGTCGATACCAGTGGCCGCCTAACGAATTGCAGCACGTGCCACCGATGAATTATCCAGCCACCAACCATAGGGCGCGACCACACCTTGCTCGCCATGGCGAGGGCGCGCCGGGCGGCCATCAACGAGACACCGACGAATTTCTTCCCGGCGCCTCCGAATGGCCGGAAGGTCTGAGCCGCCGCGAATTTATTCGGCTGGCGGGCGCAACGCTGGCGCTCGCCGGAGCCACTTCCTGCACGAAACAGCCATTGGAAAAAATCGTTCCGTACGTTGAGCAGCCCGAGATCGTGGTCCCGGGCAAGCCGTTGCGATTTGCGACGGCCACAGAATACGGCGGATTTGGGCAAGGGTTGCTCGTGACCGGTTATGAAGGGCGCCCCACAAAAATCGAGGGAAATCCTACGCATCCGGCGAGTCTCGGCGCGACCACTGTCTGGGGGCAGGCCGATGTTCTCGATCTGTACGATCCGGATCGAGCGCAAACAGTCACCACAGGCGGCGCAATCAAGACAATCGGGGATTTTTGGAATGCGCTGAATGTTGCAATTGAACCGCTGAGATCCAATGGCGGCGCTGGGTTTCGCCTGCTCACAGAACCGATCACTTCGCCCACGCTGGTTGCTCAGTTGGCGCGCGTTTTGCAAAGCTTTCCCGCAGCGCGCTGGTGTATCTGGGACGCGCTCAGCCGCGACAATGTCGCCGATCACGAGGTCATCTGCGATTTGTCGAATGCAAAGGTCATTGTCGCATTCGATTCCGATTTTCTTTACGCGCATCCGTACGCGTTGCGGTATGCGCGGGATTTCGCGAACGGGCGCCGCGTAATTGATGCAGACGGCGCGCGCATGAGTCGTTTTTACGCCGCCGAACCGACTCCGACGATCACCGGGTCCAATGCCGATCATCGGATCGCTATCGCCGCCAGGGATATTTTGCCATTAGCGCAACGAATCGCTGCTGATGTGGGCGCAGGTACAACTGCTCGAACGAGCTTCGAACACGAAGACTGGATCGGGGCGGCGGTGCGCGATCTCCAGGCAAATCGCGGAAAAAGCGTTGTAATCGCGGGTGAGACGCAGCCGCCCGAAGTGCACGCGCTAGTCGGACAAATTAATGCCGCGCTCGGGAACACCGGTCAGACCGTCTCGCCTGCGCCGGTATTGGTCTTGCCTGGGCGCCGGATCGCGTTGCGCGATTTGGTCGATGAAATGCGCGGCGGCTCAGTTGAGTTGCTCATCGTGCTCGGCGGCAACCCGCGATACGACGCGCCGGTGGACCTCAATTTTACCGAGGCGTTCGACAACGTGAAGCTGCGAGTTCATCACAGTGTCCATTTCAACGAAACGTCGCGCCATTCGCACTGGCACCTGCCGGCTGTGCATTTTCTGGAGTCATGGAGCGATACGCGCGCGTTCGACGGGACTGTCTCGATCGTGCAGCCGTTAATCGAACCGATGTATGCCGGCGTTTCGGCTCATGAAATTCTCGAAACGCTTACTGATCGCTCGCCGCGCACTGTATACGAAATCGTGCGAAGTTATTGGAGCGGCCCACAGCCTGCGCCGGAGTTCGAGGCAAAATGGCGGCGCGCGTTGAGTGATGGAGTTGTGCGGAACATAGACTTTCAGTCTGTGCGCCCAGTGGAGTTGCACTCCGCTGCGAACACGACGCCAACGAATGCAGCAACAGCACCGAATGCCTTCGGGGCTGGGCGCACAGGCCAAAGGCCTATGTTCCCGTCCGAACTGGAGATTCTTTTTCGTCCCGATGTCAGCGTGCTCGACGGCCGCTATGCAAATAACGCCTGGCTCCAGGAATTGCCGCGCCAATTTTCGTCGGTGGTTTGGGACAACCTTGCTCTAATCAGCCCGCAATTGGCAAAGCGCGCAGATTTGGAGAACGGCGATCTTGTCGAGCTAACATTTCGGGGTCGCAAATTGCGCGCGCCGGTATGGATTCAGCCTGGCCAGGCGACGAATTCCGTAACGCTTCCACTGGGGTATGGACGCGAAATAGTTGGCCGTGTTGGGCGAAATGTCGGCTTTAACGCCTATGCACTGCGTACGTCCGATGCGCGTTGGTTCGGCGACGGCTTAACGATTCGCAAGACGGGTGATCGACAGTGGCTCGTCAATACGCAACATCATCACGACGTGCAGGGTCGCGGCATTTTGCATGATGGCACGCTTGCTGGATTTCTCGCCGATCCGCATTACGCGCAGAAGGCGGAGCAGCTTCCGCCTCCGGATTACACGCTCTATCATCCATCGGAGTATCCGTACAAAGGCTACAAATGGGGCATGGTGGTCGATCTGAATGTGTGCATCGGCTGTCATGCCTGCACTATTGCCTGCCAGGCTGAGAACAATATTCCGGTTGTCGGAAAGCAACAGGTCGGACTCCACCGCGAGATGCATTGGATCCGCGTTAGCACGTTTTACTCCGGTCCGGAGGAAAATCCAAAGATCACGCATCAACCGGTGCCGTGCATGCATTGCGAGAATGCGCCATGCGAACTGGTGTGTCCCGTCGGCGCTACGGTGCACGACAAAGAAGGACTGAACTTGCAGATTTACAACCGTTGTGTCGGCACGCGTTACTGCTCGAACAACTGTCCGTACAAAGTTCGGCGTTTTAATTTTCTCGAATACAACAGTGGACTGAGCCCGAGCGTGAAGCTGGTAAAGAATCCCGACGTGACGGTGCGCTCACGCGGGGTAATGGAAAAATGCACTTACTGCATTCAGCGGATTAACGCGGCGCGGATTAACGCCGAACTGGAGCAGCGCAAAATCCGGGACGGCGAAATTGTCCCGGCCTGCGCGCAAGTTTGCCCGGTCGAAGCGATTACTTTCGGGGACATGAACGATCCGCGGAGCCGGCTGATGCTATCGAAACGGTCGCCATTGAATTACTGGATGCTGGGCGAGCTCAACACACAACCACGCACGAGCTACCTGGCGAAGCTACGCAATCTCAATCCCGAATCTGCAACATGAAGAGCATCGCGCACAGAAATTCGGGGAGCGCACGCGCCTCGTCCCGCGCCTGCGGGAGCGACGACGCCCTCGTCGTCGCGACCTTTAGGAACCCGCGTGATTTCACAGACAAAGTTCGTTGCGGCGAGTGCGCCGCTACCAGCATGCGAGGGCGCGTGCGCTCCCCGGAAAAAGAAAACGCGATCAGTAATCTCAACGCAGAATTCGAAACGTGATGAGCGATCCCGAAGCTAAAGCGCCCACTCTGGTTTCGCCGGTATCGTCGCTCGGTTACCCGACGAACCTGCTCGCGCCGGGGCAGACGTACGCCACCGTCAACAAGACAATCGCCGACATTCCACTGAAGCGTCCGCCCGGACCATGGTGGGTGGGTTTCATCATCTCGTTCCTGCTGCTGATGATGTTCTTGGTCGCCGTCACATGGCTCTTCTGGAAAGGCGTCGGCGTCTGGGGAATCAACATTCCGGTCGCATGGGGATTCGCGATCGTAAATTTCGTCTGGTGGGTGGGGATTGCACACGCGGGAACATTTATCTCTGCGATCCTGCTTTTGCTTTTTCAGCCGTGGCGCACAGCCATCAATCGCTTCACAGAAGCGATGACCCTGTTCGCCGTGTGCTGTGCCGGGCTTATGCCGTTGTTTCACCTCGGGCGCCCCTGGGTTTTTTACTGGCTTTTGCCATATCCCGACACGATGCGGCTATGGCCCCAATTTCGTAGTCCGCTGGTATGGGACGTCTTTGCCGTCGGAACCTATTTCACGATCTCGTTGTTGTTTTGGTATCTCGGCCTGGTTCCCGATCTGGCCACGGTTCGCGATCGCGCAAAAAAACTTTGGCAGAAGAAAATTTACGGATTCTTCGCGCTAGGCTGGCGAAATTCCGCGGCGCATTGGCAGCGTCACCAGATCGCATACTTACTGCTGGCGGGACTGGCGACGCCGCTTGTGCTTTCGGTGCACAGCGTAGTGAGTTTCGATTTTGCAGTGGCGATCGTTCCGGGTTGGCATTCGACCATTTTCCCGCCGTACTTCGTGGCTGGCGCAATTTATTCCGGGTTTGCGATGGCGCTGAACATCATCATCCCGGTGCGCAAGATCTATCACCTCGAAAGTGTGATCACGGTCCGTTACCTGAACAACATGGCCAACATCATGTTGGTAACCGGAATGATCGTTGCCTACGGCTATTTCATTGAGGCGTTCATGGCGTGGTACAGCGGTGACATTTTTGAAATCTACATGATGACCAACCGCGCGTTCGGCCCTTACGGCTGGGTGTTCTGGGTGCTGATGCTTTGCAATGTTTTCGTGCCGCAGACGCTTTGGTCGGCGCGCGTTCGGCGCAATCCAGTGCTGCTTTTCTTCGTGGCTCTTTTCATCAACGCCGGCATGTGGATCGAGCGTTTCGTGATCGTGATCACCAGTTTGCATCGCGATTTTTCGCCCTCGATGTGGGCGATGTTTTATCCCACCAAATGGGATTGGATGATCCTCTTCGGCAGCGTCGGGCTCTTTCTCACGTTGCTATTTCTGTTCATCCGGTTCGTGCCGATGATTTCGATTTCAGAAACGCGCGAATTAGTCGCCGAGCCACAGAAGGCCAACACACTATGAAGGCCTACGGATTGCTGGCTGAATTTTCTACACCTGAAAGGCTCATACACGCAACTGAGGAAGCGTATGCCGCGGGCTTTCGCAAAATGGACGGTTACACGCCGTTTCCTGTGGAAGGATTGGCTGAGGCGCTGGGCAAAAGCAATCGGCTTCCGCTTCTGGTTTTAATTGGAGGAATTATCGGCGGCGCCGGGGCGTATTTCATGGAGTGGTATGCAAACGCGATCAGTTACCCGATCAACATTGGCGGTCGCCCGATACATAGTTGGCCTGCGTTCATTCCCATCACATTTGAATTAACCGTGCTCTGCGCGGGCCTCACTGCCTTCTTTGGATCGTTTGCGTTGAATCGTCTGCCGCGTCCATACCACCCACTGTTTCACATTCCCGAATTCGATCGCGCTTCGCAGGACCGGTTCTTTTTATGCATTGAGGCGAAGGACTCAAAGTTCCATCCCAAACTGACGCGCGTGTTTTTGGAGCGGCTCGAACCACTCTCAATCAGGGAGGTGCCTGAATGAATCGAGACGAAACTGGTAGGGCGCGACCGCCGGGCGCGCCGCGGCGTCCACAGCGCAAGAAGCTACCGCACGAGCGCCCGCGTTGGTTACGTCCCGAAGACGAAGTCTTCTTCATAACGGTTTGCTGCGTCTCACGCGGGAAAAACCAGCTGTGCCATCAGAAAATTGCGCGCGAAATTTTTGATTCTGCTCAATTCCGCAATCAAAACGCCATTTGGTACGCGCATTTGGTCTGTTTAATGCCGGACCATTTACACCTGCTCATTTCGTTCCCATACGAGCGTCCGATGAAGGCAATCGTCGCCGATTGGAAACGATTTCTGGCAACAAAGCTCAAAATCGAATGGCAACGCGATTTCTTCGATCACCGTTTGCGAAAGGATGAGAGTTATCAGGAAAAAGCAGATTACGTTCGCGCAAATCCGGTTCGGGCAGGGTTGGTCGCGCCGTCAGAAGATTGGCCTTATTTTTGGCAAGCTGATCCACAAACGAAGGATGGGATTCGTGAACGCCGAGCGCTGCGTGGCGGCGCGCCCGGCGGTCGCGCCCTACCAATGCTGCTCGCGGTCGTACTACTGATCGTTGCATGTCGCCCTGACATGGCGAACCAGCCAAAGGCGAAGCCGCTTTCCGAAAGCGACTTTTTTTCCAATCAAGCGAACGCGCGGCCCATTCCGCCGCACACGGTCGAGCGCGGCGGCGCCCGAGAAAATGCCGCGTTTTATACTGGCCTAACGAATGGCACTTACATCACGAGGCTTCCGGTCAACCTGACACCAAAACTGCTGGCCCGCGGTCGCGAATGCTTCGATGCCATGTGTGCCGAATGCCACGACCGAACTGGCAGCGGGAACGGCATGGTCGTGCTACGCGGATTTCCGCAACCGCCTTCCTACCATGTGCCGCGTCTGCGCAACGCGCCGATAGGACATTTCTACGACGTAATCACGAATGGTTATGGCGTGATGTACTCGTACGCGACTCGCGTCGAGCCGGAGGACCGCTGGGCCATTGCCGCATACATCCGGGCTTTGCAGCTCAGTCACAACGTCAATGCGTCTGAGCTCACTCCGGCTGAGCAGCAGAAACTCGCCACCGGACGAGCCCCTCCGACTGGCGGACTGAAGAACGCGCAATGAGCTCGATTGTGAACGGACCGGTTGATCGCGTAAAACGTATTTCCGCAGGCGTGGGCGTTCTCGGGCTGGCTGGATGCATTGCAGGTTGGATTCTTGCGCCAGCCGACTTCTTTGTCGCGTATCTCTTCGCGCACTTCTTTTTTCTCGGACTTTCGCTTGGCGCGCTCGGATTGCTAATGATCCATCATCTGACAGGCGGCTACTGGGGTTATAGTGTCCGGCGATTTTTTGAATCAGCGGTCGGCAATTTGACGTTACTGGCGGTTTTGTTTGTGCCGGTCTTTTTCGGGCTGGTGCACCTTTATCCTTGGAAGAATCCATTGGTTGTAGCGGCGGACGAAATCCTACGAAAAAAAGCGGATTACCTTAACACGCCGGGCTACATCATTCGGAGCGCGGTGGTCTTTGTTATCTGGATCGTCATCGCGCGATTGCTTTTGAAATGGTCGGCGGAGCAGGACGCGACGACCTCGGTGGAGCCGACACGGAAGCTGCGCACTCTGAGCGGGCCGGGCTTGGTGATATATCCGGTAACAATGACTTTTGCCGCCGTCGATTGGCTGATGTCTCTCGAGAAGGATTGGTATTCAACCATGTTCGCGGTCATGATCTGCATCGGTCAGATGCTGAGCGCGCTGGCATTCGTGATTTTGCTTCTTTCGGTCGCTGTGCGTTCGCGGCAACTCGGCCCGATTATTTCGCCGGAGGAAACGCTTCACAAGATTGGGAACCTGCTTCTGGCGTTCACCATGCTATGGGCCTACCTCGAATTCGGACAACTGCTAATTACCTGGTCTGGAAATTTGCCTCACGAAATTTCCTGGTACCTAAACCGCGTCACCGACGGCTGGCGCTGGGTTTGCGTGTTCCTGTTTCTCTTTAATTTTTTCATCCCATTTTTTTTGCTGCTGATGCGTCCCGTCAAAAGGCGCGTCCAGACTCTGGCCAGCGTCGCGGGCTGCATCCTGATCGCGCATATCGTCGATGTCTGGTGGACGATCGCGCCGAGTCTGCATCCGGAACATTTTTATGTCACTTGGTGGGCAATTTTCCCCTTTATAGGCATCGGCGGAATTTGGTCAGCCGGGTTCTTGAAAAACCTGGAGAGCAGACCAGTCGTGCCGCTGAATGACCCGCGGTTCGCAGTCGCTGTGCCGGCATGAACGCGAGCACTGAGAATCACGATCACGAGCGAAGAGACGTGGACGTTCCTTCCTTGTTCACGATCGCCTTTCTTTTGCTGTTGGTGTGCATCGTCGTTGTCATCGTCGTGACACTCATGATGCGTTACTTCAAGGTGCACGAGCCGGCTGTAACCGCCGGCCAGGCGAACATTCCTCTCGCGCGCACAGCGGAATTTCCGCAACCAAGACTCATCGTGAAACCAGGGGCCACTTTTGCGGACCTGAGGGCAGCAGAGGACGCCGAGCTCAACTCCTACGGCTGGGTTGACCGAAGTGCAGGAATTGCGCGCATCCCGATCGATCGCGCCATGCAGTTGATTCTTGAGCGCGGTTTGCCCGACGTCGGTGCTGGCCAAACCCCGCTCAGCCTGATGCAGGCGCGCCCGGCCGAGACTTCGAGCCCACCGCGATTGATGGAAAACCGATGAAAAAATTTCTGTCATGTCGAGCGAAGTCGAGACATCCCGTTGCATTTCCGTGGGTGACGCCGCCGGATTTGATTCGCTCACTTCCCGCTCCCTCAGCCTGCGGCCTTCCCGTCCATGTCGCGGCTTCCCTAGCCGCTCCGTTTTCGACTTCGCTCGGAATGACACTCATTTTGCTTTTCGGTTTGGTCGGTTCGATCTGCGCTCTTACACCCGGCGATCTCAGCCGCGTAACGGTGGAACAGCATCCGGGCCAGCAACTCTCGCGCGACCTTGTGTTTCGCGATGAAAACGGTCGCGCGTTAAAGTTCGGTGATCTTTTTGGAAAACGACCGCTGATTCTGGTTCCCGGCTATTACCGGTGCCCAATGCTTTGCACGATGATCAATGATGGTTTGATCAACGCGCTTGAGAACCTGCGCGCAAACGTTGGCGGTGATTTTGAAGTGGTCGATCTCAGCATTGATCCAACCGAGAAGCCTGCGGCTGCAGCGGAAAAAAAAGCGCTCTATGTTCGTCGTTATGGGAGATCGGGCGCGGCGGCAGGCTGGCATTGCCTCGTCGGCGATGAAAAATCGATCGCGCAACTTACTGATGAACTCGGCTATCGTTACGCCTACGATCCGCAAATTAAACAGTACGCGCATCCGAGCGCCGTGATTGTTCTCACGCCTGATGGAAAAATTTCGCGTTATGTTTTCGGCGTCACCTTCAACTCGACTGAATTGCGCGATGCGCTTGCAGCGGCAAAGGAAGGAAAATCGGGATCGGTCCTCTCGCAGCTCTTTTTGCTTTGTTATCACTACAATCCGATCACCGGCAAGTATGGCGGACTGATCTTGTCGATTTTGCGTGTGGCGAGCGTGGTCACGCTACTCGCGATAATTGGATTCGTCGCATTGATGGTACGGCGCGACCGCCGCGGGGCACGCCGGGACCTTCTCGAACATGCGCGAGCGGACGGCCGGGCAGTCCGTCCCCACCCGTAGGAATCGAGATGGACAAGTTTCATCTTTTCCCGCCGCAAGCTTCCACCAGCGCACACGAAGTCGATGCCCTTTACTTCGCGCTGACTTTAATTTCTCTCTTTTTTGTCGCGGTAATCTTTCTGCCGATTCTTTTCTTCTGCATCAAATACCGGCAGGGATCGCCGGCGGATCGATCAAACCCATCGAGCGGATCGAACCTGATCGAATTTGGGTGGACGACAGTGCCGACGTTAATGGGACTCGCGCTGTTTGCCTGGAGCGCCGTTGATTATTTTCGAATTGAGCGAAAACCCGACAACGCGATCCAGGTGCAGGTTGTTGGGAAGCAGTGGATGTGGAAGATCCAACATGCCGAGGGAAAGCGCGAGATTAACGAATTGCACATCCCGATCGATCAGACCGTGGCGCTGACATTAACCTCGCAGGACGTCATCCACAGTTTTTTCGTGCCGGCCTTTCGCGTGAAACAGGATGTGGTGCCTGGAAAATACACGAGCGAATGGTTCAAGCCGACGCGTGCGGGCGAGTATCACATTTTTTGTTCGCAATATTGCGGGACCCAGCATGCGCAAATGATCGGGCGCGTGGTGGTGATGCAGCCGCGGGATTACGAACACTGGTTGAAAACGGGCGAACAGACCGAGTCGATCGTGCGCGCCGGCGAACGGCTCTTTCACGATCGCGGCTGCAGCGGCTGTCACTCGCCGAATTCGAAATTCCACGCGCCGTTGCTGCAGGGGCTTTACCGCAACCCCGTCCCGCTGGCCGATGGCACGATGGTCACGGCTAATGACCAGTATTTGCGCGATTCAATCTTGCAGCCGGCGAAGCAAATCACTGCCGGTTACGACAACATCATGCCCAGTTTCTCGGGCCATTTAAGCGAGGAAGAAATAATGCAGCTGATCGCTTATCTGAAAGCGATCGGCCAACAGGAACCGCCGCCGAGATGAGTAGCGCGATGGAAACCCCTCACCTCAATCCTCTCCCCGAAATCGGGGAGAGGCGGATTCGTGCCCAGGCGCGCGTAGCAGTTCTACCGCGCACATTCAGTACGAGGATGGCTAGAGAAGTTCGCCTCTCCCTTTCTCAAAGGGAGAAGATTAAGGTGAGGGATTGCTCCCCGTGATTACTGCAACCGAGATCGACGTTAAAACCGAAGGCGTTTTCGCGCGCGACAATTATCTGAGCGAGCACGGCGTTCGCTCCTGGTTGCTGACAACTGATCACAAACGAATTGGTCTCCTTTATCTCGCCACGATCCTGGTGTTTTTCACGATTGCCAGCGTTGCTGCGGCGATGATGCGGATCGAACTATTGCGTCCGACCGGCGGCCTCATGACGTCGGAGACTTACAACAAACTTTTCACGATCCACGGCACGTTGATGGTTTGGTTTTTTCTGATTCCGTCGATCCCGAACGTGCTCGGCAATTTCGTTTTGCCCATGATGATTGGCGCACGAGATGTCGCGTTCCCGAAACTCAACCTGACGAGCTGGTATATTTTTGTGGCTGGCGGCGTGCTCGCAACATGGTCATTGATTCATGGCGGCGTGGACACCGGCTGGACGTTTTACACGCCTTACAGCACGACCTATGCAAATTCGCACGTCATCTCGATGGCTGCCGGCATTTTCGTCGCCGGCTTTTCCACCATCATCACCGGGATGAATTTCATTGTCACAACGCACAAAATGCGTGCGCCCGGTCTGACTTGGTTTCGGTTGCCCTTGTTCGTCTGGTCGCTTTACGCGACGAGTTTGATTATGGTGCTGGCCACGCCGGTGCTCGCCATCACACTCGCCCTCATGTCAGTCGAGCGGCTCTGGGGCGTTGGAATTTTTGACCCGAAACTCGGCGGCGACCCAATTCTCTTTCAGCATCTATTCTGGTTTTATTCGCATCCGGCGGTTTACATCATGATCCTGCCAGGCATGGGCGTGATCAGCGAGGTGATCACCTGCTTCTCGCGGAAGCGAATTTTCGGCTACGCCTGGATTGCCTGTTCGAGCATGGCGATCGCGATTCTCGGATTTCTGGTGTGGGGACATCACATGTTCGTCTCGAGCCAGTCCGTTTATGCCGGAATGATTTTCTCGGCCCTGAGTTTTTTGGTAGCGGTGCCGTCAGGTGTCAAAGTCTTCAATTGGACGGCAACACTACACAAAGGCTCGATTCATTTCACAACGCCCATGCTCTATGCCCTTGCTTTCATTGGCTTGTTTGTGATCGGCGGGCTCACCGGGCTTTTTCTCGCGGCGCTATCTGTCGATGTCCATGTGCACGACACCTATTTCGTTATCGCACATTTCCATTACATCATGGTCGGAGGAATGGTGACCGCCTTCATGGGCGGCCTGCATTATTGGTGGCCAAAAATCAGCGGCCGTTTGTATCCGGAAATTTGGGGGAAACTTGCCGCGCTGGCGACGTTTCTGGGATTCAATTTAACTTTCTTCCCGCTCTTTATTCTCGGCTACCTGGGCCAACCGCGTCGCTATCACGTTTACCCGCCGGAGTTTCAAGTCTTCCATGTGCTCTCGACAGCGGGCGCATCCATTCTTGGTGTCGGGTATTTGATGCCGCTCATTTACTTCACCTGGGCATGGCACCGCGGGCGTGTGGCTGGACCGAATCCCTGGCGTGCAACCGGCTTGGAATGGCAAACAAGCTCGCCGCCGCCAAAACACAACTTTAAGAAAACCCCGGTCGTAACCGGGCCACCCTACATGTATTCAGCCGAAAAAGATGTGGATCTCAATCTCGCCAGTATTTGAAACAGCAACGTGTTTTGGTAGGGCGCGACCGCCGGGCGCGCCGCAACGAACGTCTATCGGCGTGTTCAGCTGTTCGAACTATTGCTTGAAGCTCCGCGAAGCGGTGCTAGCGCCGCGGACGGCTCGGCGAGCCGTCCCTACCAGACCGTGTTGAATTGCAATGGAAATAATCGAATCAGTCACTCAACCGCCTCGTTCGCTTGTTGCCGAGCATTTCGATGATCTTGAGCAGCAGCGGAGTGCTGCCCAGCTCGGCATGTGGGTTTTTCTGGCGACGGAGGTTTTGTTCTTCGGCGGACTTTTTCTCAGCTACACGGTTTTCCGTTCGGCGTATCCGCGTGACTTCGCCGCGGCCAGTCGTCGCACCGAAGTGCTGATAGGTGGGATCAACACCGCGATTCTGCTTTTCAGCAGCACACTGATGGCGCTGGCAGTACGCGCTGCTGAACTCAGGAATCGAAAACAATTAATCTGGCTTCTGCTAGGCACGGCATTTTTCGGCATCATTTTCATGGTGTTGAAAGGCGTCGAGTATCACAAGGATTGGACCGATCATCTCGTGCCGGTTTTCAATTTCAAATGGCACGAAGCCAATTCTGGTCACGCCCAGATTTTTTTCTGGCTTTACTTTGCCATGACTGGTCTGCACGCGATCCACGTCACGGTTGGCATCTTTGTCATGTTGATTCTGGCGTTGCTGGCTTCATTCGGAAAATTCACAACCGGTCACTACACGCCGGTTGAAATTGCCGGTCTCTACTGGCACTTCGTGGACATCGTCTGGATATTTCTTTTCCCACTCCTGTATTTGGCAGGACACCGCTAATGGAAACGACTACGCATCCGCCGAAACTTTATTGGAAGACGTGCGGGGCGCTCATGCTCCTCCTCGCGTCGACCTGGGGTATCGGCTATATCGATCTTGGCCTGTTTAATCTGATCGTGGCGTTGGCCATTGCCATCACCAAAGCATTGCTCGTCGCGCTAATTTTTATGCACATCAAAGGCAGCAGCCGGCTTTTGCATCTCGCCGCGACCGTCGGTGTGATTTGGCTGTTGATTATGTTTGGACTCACGCTGAGCGATTATTCCACCCGCGGCTGGGTCCCGTTGAATCATTAGGACCTCTTCCTTGAACGTACGGGTACGACGAGGCATCTACCCGCCTTTAGACGACGAAAGATTGTCACGAGATTGTAACTTGCTATCCGGATGGGGGGCGAAGTTGAATGCACGTGGACTTCGCTCGCGCCGTCCACTGTCAGTCCGAAGAACAATGAACGTGATTTCTAAGTCTCGACGATCCAACCGATTCTCGATCAGCGCACGATTAGTTTGTAGTTACCGGCAGCAGAGGAAATTATGAAAACTGCTAATCGTTGGGTCATTGCGATCGCCGGCGTGTTTTTGCAGATCGCGCTCGGCGCCGTGTACGCCTGGAGCGTGTTCCGCATCCCGTTGTCGAAGCAATTCGGTTGGAGCATTTCGCAGGTCACCCTCACGTTTACCATCAGTATTTTCGTGCTTGGGTTCGCGTCGTTTTTCGGCGGTTTGTGGATGAATCGAGTGGGGCCGCGGGTCGTCGCGCTTACCGCCGGAGTGTTCTACGGCGTCGGCGTTTTTCTAACGAGTTTCTCCGCCAACAAGCTTTGGTGGCTATATTTGAGCTACGGATTCATCGGCGGTCTCGGTCTCGGTCTTGGCTACATCGTCCCGGTCGCGACACTCGTGAAATGGTTTCCCGATCGGCGCGGTCTTATTACTGGCATCGCTGTCGGCGGTTTCGGCGCAGGCGCGCTTATCACCGCGCCAGTCGCAACGCGTTTGATCCAAACGGTCGGAGTGCTGCCGACGTTCGCTTATCTCGGCGTCGCCTATTTCATTATCGTCATCATCGCCGGTTTATTCATGCAAAATCCGCCGGAAGGCTACCAGCCACCAGGATGGACTCCGACTGCGAAAGAAACCGCCCAACGTGCCACGCATGACTTCGTCTTGGGCGAAGCACTGAAGCGCTGGCAATGGTGGGTGCTCTGGTCGATTCTCTTTCTCAACACCACGGCCGGCATTGCTATTATTTCACAGGAAGCGCCAATTTTTCAAGAACTCACTGGCGTCACTGCGGTGGTGGCCGGCGGCATGGTTGGAATCGCGAGCCTCGGCAACGGCGTCGGCCGCGTATTTTGGGCGTGGGTCTCCGACTTGATCACGCGCCGCGCGACATTCGCCGTCATGTTTATTCTTCAAGTCCTGCTCTTTTGGTTCCTGCCGACGATCACCTCATCGTCGATAATGACAATCATCGCTTTTATTATCCTGATGTGTTACGGCGGCGGGTTCGGCACCATGCCCGCTTTCACCGCGGACTACTTCGGGCCGAAGAATGTAGGACCGATTTATGGTTTGATGCTAACCGCGTGGAGTTTCGCCAGTGTGTTCGGGCCGCTCTACATCGCGCGTATGCGTGAGATGACCGGGAGCTATGCCGGCTCGCTCCATGTGATTGCCGGTGTGATGCTCGTTTCTATTGTGCTGCCAATCATTGTTAGACCGCCTCGACGTGCGCCATCAGTGTGAACATCCAACCGCGCTTGTTTTTTGCTGGCTTAGGTCACTGTACTGTGACATTTTTAAGCGACTGAAGTTCGCTCCAGCCGCGAAGAAGTGAATGGAGAATATGTTCGCGCTGCTTTCGAAATGGCCGCTCGTTACGCAAATTCGCGAGCGCAAGGATGGCACCGGCCTCGAATCGATGTCGGAAAAGACGCGTACGATGCACGCGCGTATCGATGACGCCAAAGTCGCGCGCTCCGTTTGTCCGTATTGTGGCGTCGGCTGCGGGCAACTGATTTATCACAAGGATGGGAAACTCATTTCGATCGAAGGTGACCCGGAGTCGCCGATCAGCCAGGGAAACCTTTGCCCGAAAGGCGCCGCATCCTATCAATTGCTTACACATTCCCGACGGGAAACGAAGATGAAATACCGCGCGCCCCGCGCGAAGAATTGGACGGAGATTTCGCTCGAGCGCGCAATGGACATGGTCGCCGATCGGGTCTGGGAATCCCGAAAACGCACATTCGTGCACAAAAAAGATGGCGCGACCATCAATCACACAACTGCGATTTGTCATCTTGGTGGCGCCACGCTGGACAACGAAGAAAATTATCTCATCCGAAAACTCTTCACTCTTGGCCTGGGGATGGTGTGTATATCCAACCAGGCCCGGATATGACATAGCAGCACGGTGCCCGGTCTGGGCACCTCCTTCGGCAGGGGCGGAGCTACGACCGCGCAACAAGATCTGGCCAACGCAGATTGTATTTTGATCGAAGGCTCATCAATGGCTGAGGCGCACCCGGTTGGTTTTCGCTGGGTGATGAAGGCCAAGGAGCATGGCGCCACAATTATCCATGTGGATCCACGTTTTTCGCGGACGAGCGCGCTGGCCGACATCTGGGCGCCAATTCGCGCGGGCACAGACATCGTCTTTCTCGGCGGGCTCATCAGGCATTTGATTGAACACAACCTCTACTTTCATGAGTACGTCGTCCATTACACCAATGCCTCTTGTATTTTGTCTGACGAATACCGCGACCCGGAAGACAGCGGAGACGGCTATTTCTCGGGCTGGAACGAAGAGAAGCGCGCTTACGAAGGTGACAGTTGGGTTTACAAAGGCGGTGACCTGAGTCGCCCACAGCGCGATCTCACATTGCAAGACCCGCAATGTGTTTTTCAGAAACTAAAACGACATTTTTCCCGCTACACGCCGGAGATGGTCCAAAAAATCTGCGGTATCCCGCCCGACCTTTTTCACAAAGTCGCGCATTGTCTCGCTGCTGCATCCGGTCCGGAGAGGACTGCCGCGGTTTGCTACGCAGTCGGCTGGACCCAGCATTCCAAGGGAGTGCAGATCATTCGAACGGCCGCGATTTTGCAATTGCTACTTGGAAATATCGGCCGACCCGGCGGCGGAATTCTCGCCCTGCGCGGTCATGCCTCAATCCAGGGCTCGACTGATATTCCGACACTGTACGACATTCTGCCTGGCTATCTGACGATGCCGCGTAAAGGCGACGAGACTCTTCAGCAGTATCTGGATCACTACACCAAGAAGACCGGCCTCTGGTCGAACTACCCAAAGTATCTCATCAGCACACTCAAAGCTTACTATGGGAGAAACGCGACGGTTGAAAACGATTTCGGTTATGCCTTCCTTCCGAAACTCACCGGCAACCATTCCTTCTTCGAATATCTCTACGACATGCTCGACGGAAAAATGGAGGGCATGTTTCTGATGGGACAGAATCCAGCGGTCGGCGCTCCTAACTCGCGGCTCCAGCGAAAAGCGTTATCGAAATTGAAATGGCTGGCCGTGCGCGAGCTGGTTGAGATCGAATCTGCAAATTTCTGGCGCGAATCGCCTGAAGTGGAACGCGGCGAGTTGAAGCCCGAGGACATCGAGACTGAGGTGTTCTTTTTCCCTGTGGCCGGACATGCCGAAAAAGAAGGCGCATTCACGAACACGCAACGTCTTCTACAGTGGCGCGAAAAGGCGGTGGACCCGCCGGCAGATTGTCGCTCCGATGCCTGGTTCATTCATCAGTTGGCGTTGCGCCTGAAGGCGAAAGCACAGCAATCAAATGATCCGATCGACGAGCCGCTTCGCGCGCTCGATTGGTGGTATCCGGAAGACGAGTTTGGTGAGCCAAAAATGGAATCGGTGCTGGCGGAGATCAACGGCTGGTACACGGATCCTAAACCAGACGCCGACGGGGTCGTTTTTGGCATTGACCGCGACGGCAATCCGCATCACGGCCCACAGCTCAATCGCTTCGCCGAATTGAAAGCCGACGGATCCACTGCATGTGGCGCCTGGATTTATTCCGGTGTGTTTGGTCGCGATGGTGTAAACAAGGCGAACTCACGGAACTCCAGAGATTACCTCGGTCACGGCTGGGGCTTCAGTTGGCCGAGCGATCGTCGCATCATTTATAATCGCGCCAGCGCGCGGCCAGATGGCCGTCCCTGGAGCGAACGGAAAAAGTTGGTGTGGTGGGACTCCGAAAAATGGACCGGCATCGATGTGGCCGGATTTGTACAGGGTAAACCTCCCGACTACGAGCCCGAGATAGGCGCCGAAGGACTTGATGCGATTCCGGGTGATGCGCCGTTTATCCTGCATGAGGACGGCTTGGGCTGGATCTACGTGCCAAAAGGTTTGAAGGACGGCCCGTTCCCGACTCATTACGAGCCGCTCGAGTCGCCCGTAGCAAATGAACTTTATTCGCGCGATACCAATCCGCCGGAGCATTGGTTTGCGCGCCGCGAAAATCGGTTCGCGCCTCCGGGCGATCCGAGATTTCCATTCGTGCTGACCACGTATCGCCTGACCGAACATCATACAGCCGGAGGCATGTCGCGCTTTCTAAGCCATCTCGCGGAATTGCAGCCGGAGATGTTCGCCGAAATCTCGCCTGAGCTTGCACGTGAGCTCAAGATCCGCAACGGCGATCACGTTTGCATTGTTACCTTACGTGCAGCGATTGAAGCGCGCGCACTCGTTAGTCGACGCATTCGACCACTGCAGCTCAATGGAAAAACACTGCACCAGGTTGCAGTGCCCTATCACTATGGAACAGCCGGTCTGGTGCGCGGCGACGCCGCTAATGATCTTCTGACGATCTCTGGCGAGCCGAATGTCACGATCATGGAAGCCAAGGCTTGCACCTGCAACATCGTCCCAGGGCGTCTGCCGCGCGGCCGCGCGTTCGCCGAATTCCTAAACAAATACGCGCCTCAAACAGGGTCCCCCATTCTACATCCCGAGGAACCGCAGCGCGGCACGACTGCGCGCGGCGGCGGTCTCGCGATGGAAGGAAAAGAATGACCGCGCCAGGAATGGCAGCGCGCGGCGACTGGGAATTATGCTGGAGCGCTCCATACCATCGCAGACGTGATAGCGGTTTCAAGCGTGCTGCCGATCGTCGTCAGACCGTCACGACGCGAAAAGTCAGCGTGATTATCCAGTTGCGTTTGTTTTTGCTCGCTTAGTCCACTACACCATGACACTTTCAAGGAACTGAAGTTCGCTCCCGCCGCGAAGAAATGGATAAAGCTTATGTTCGCGCTGCTTTCGAAATGGCCGCTCGTTAGGCAAATCCGCGAGCACAAGGATGGCACAGGGCTTGAGTCGATGTCGGACAAAACGCGGGCGATGCATGCCCGGATCGACAATGCGCAAGTTGCCCGTTCCGTTTGCCCATATTGCGGCGTCGGTTGCGGGCAGCTGATTTATCACAAGGATGGAAAACTGATTTCAATCGAAGGTGACCCGGAGTCGCCTATCAGTCAGGGAAACCTTTGTCCTAAGGGCGCCGCATCGTACCAATTGCTGACACATTCGCGGCGTGAGACAAAAATGAAATATCGCGCCCCACGTGCGAAAGAGTGGACGGAGATTCCTCTTGATCGAGCGATGGACATGGTGGCGGATCGCGTGTGGGAATCGCGCAAGCGCACGTTTGTGCACAAGATCGACAATCGCGCGATCAACCACACGACAGCGATCTGCCATCTGGGCGGCGCCACGCTCGACAACGAAGAAAATTATCTCATCAAAAAACTTTTCACTCTTGGCTTGGGGATGGTGTGCATATCCAACCAGGCGCGGATATGACATAGCAGCACGGTGCCCGGTCTGGGCACCTCCTTTGGCCGGGGCGGAGCTACGACCGCGCAACAAGATCTAGCCAATGCCGATTGCATCTTAATCGAAGGCTCGTCGATGGCGGAGGCGCACCCGGTCGGTTTCCGCTGGGTCATGAAAGCAAAGGAACGCGGCGCGACCATCATTCATGTCGATCCACGATTTTCGCGCACGAGCGCCTTGGCCGACATCTGGGTGCCGATCCGCGCCGGCGGCGACATTGCGTTTCTTGGTGGACTCATCAGGCACATTATCGAGAACGAACTATTCTTTCGCGATTACGTCACACACTTTACCAACGCGTCCTGCATTCTGCGCGACGATTTTCGCGACGCGGAAGAAGGCGCGACCGGCGTTTTCTCCGGCTGGAACGGAGATCTATGCGGCTACGACAGAACGACCTGGGTCTACAAAGACCATCCGACTCTCAGCTTTCCAGAGCGCGATCTCACATTGCAACATCCGCGCTGCGTTTTCCAAACGTTGCGTCGCCATTTTGCCCGTTACACACCCGAAATGGTGGAAAAGATTTGCGGCATCTCCCCGGCGCTCTTCCACAAAGTAGCGGACGCGTTGGTCGCTGCCTCGGGTCCGGATAAGACCGCTGCGATTTGTTATGCCCTTGGCTGGACCCAACACTCGAAAGGCGTTCAGATCATTCGCACCGCGGCGATCCTTCAATTGCTGCTCGGCAATATCGGCCGGCCCGGTGGCGGCATTCTTGCGTTACGCGGCCATGCATCGATCCAGGGCTCGACGGACGTTCCGACCCTCTATGACATTTTGCCCGGTTATTTGCCGATGCCCCGCGGCGACGGAACCGAAGAGACTTTGAAGGAACATCTGGCCGGGAACACAAAGCCTACCGGTCTCTGGCACAATTATCCGGACTACTTCGTTAGTCTGCTGAAAGCCTACTACGGCAAAAACGCCACCACCGAAAACGACTTCGGCTACAGCTGGGTCCCAAAGATCACCGGGAACCACTCGTTTTTCGAATATCTCTACGACATGGCCGATGGGAAAATGGAAGGCATGTTCATGATGGGCCAGAATCCGGCTGTTGCCGCGGCCAATTCCAGATTTCAGAGAACATCGCTCTCTAAATTAAACTGGCTGGTCGTGCGGGATATGGTCGAAATCGAAGGTGCCACTTTCTGGAGAGAGTCGCCTGAGATCGAGCGAGGCGAACTAAAGACGGAAGATATCGAGACGGAGATTTTCTTTTTCCCAGCGGCGGGTCATGCGGAAAAGGCGGGAGCGTTCACAAACACGCAGCGCATGTTGCAATGGCGGGAGAAAGCTGTCGACCCGCCCGGCGATGCGCGCTCCGATGCGTGGTTCATGCATCAACTCGCGATTCGCCTCATCGCTAAAGCGAAACAGTCCAATGATCCGCTCGATGAACCTTTGCGCGCACTGGACTGGTGGTATCCGGAAGATGAACTGGGGGATCCGGAAATGGAGGCCGTGCTGGCGGAGATCAATGGTTGGTACACGCTCAATGGGGAAAACGTCCAACGCTCAACGTCCAACGCTCAACGCCCAACTGGAGAGGATCGTCATGGCACCGCAAGCGGAAACGCCAGTTCGCCTGCTGAAGCCGGGGGCGGCGACCCCGGCGGGGGTGAGGGGGTCGTGTTTGGCCTCGATAGCGGTGGCAATCCACACCACGGTCCGCAGGTCGAAGGGTTTGCCAAACTAAAAGCTGATGGTTCGACCGCGAGCGGATGCTGGATCTATTCGGGAGTCCTTGGTCCTGATAAGGTTAACAAGGCAAATACGCGTAATTCGAAAGATTATCTGGGGCACGGTTGGGGGTTCGTTTGGCCGGCTGACCGCCGCATCATATATAATAGAGCGAGCGCCAAACCCAACGGCGAACCCTGGAGCGATCGCAAGAAACTGGTGTGGTGGGACCAAGGGCAACGGAAGTGGACCGGAATCGATGTGCCCGATTTTGCCCCCGACAAGGCCCCCGAGTTTCGTCCGTCCGGAAACGAAACCGGACTCAATGGGATTCCAGGCGATGCGCCATTCATTTTGCACGAGGATGGGCTGGGATGGCTTCACGTGCCGAAAGGCCTTGAGGATGGGCCGATGCCGGCCCATTACGAACCGCTCGAATCACCGGTTCATAACGCACTTTATTCGCGCGATACGAACCCAGTGGTCAACTGGTTCACCCGGCAGGAAAACCGGTTCGCGCCGCCGGGCGATCCCCGATTTCCGTTCGTCCTCACCACCTATCGGCTGACTGAACATCATACTGCAGGGGGGATGTCGCGCTTTCTCAGTCATCTTGCCGAGTTGCAGCCGGAACTGTTTGCCGAGATGTCGCCGGAACTCGCCGTTGAACTAAAGATTGCCAATGGCGATTACATTTCGATTGTTAGTTTACGCGGTGCGATCGAGGCACGCGCACTCGTTAGCCGCCGGATGCGTCCAGTGCACCTAAACGGAAAGACCGTCCATCAAATCGCGATGCCGTTTCATTTTGGTTCGGCCGGCCAGGTGCAGGGCGATGCGACCAACGACCTCGTGCCCATCTCGGGTGAGCCAAACGTGACGATCATGGAAGCGAAGGCGCTGGCTTGTAATATCGTGCCCGGACGATTGCCGCGCGGATCGGCTTACGAAGACTGGATAAAAAAATACGTGCCGCAGGGAGGCCCGCCAAATTTGCACCCCGAACAACCACCACCGGAAGCCGCTCGCGGTGGAAAACAAATTCCCGGTGATCACGGCCAACATGGGAAAACGGAATGAGCAATGGAGTAATAAAGTAATGGAGTTCTGGATTACAGTAATGGAGTTCTGGAGTGATGGAGTGATGAGAGAACGCGGAGACACGACGTTTGGGTTTCACTACTCCATTACTCCTTCGCTCCATCACTCCAGTTCCAATCTGCTGCCATGATCGGCGAAGGAATCCAAAGTACGAATCAGCGTAAACATTCGTTTGTGC
>DASYDV010000048.1:0-13454 GCA_036499375.1 Candidatus Udaeobacter sp. | reverse complement strand
TGCTGGGCCTCGCTGTTGCGAGGGTAGCGACGGGCTTCGCCGACATGTGGCGTGGGCGAAAGAATATGATCGTCGGAATATCGCCCATCTTATTGGGCCTGCTCATCCTGTTCAGTGCCGCCCAACAATGGATGTCGTTTTGGAGAGGGCGCGATGTCCTGACGATGGGTCCGTGGCAAATCCTCGTCAGTATCGCCGCAGCCTTGCCCTATGTCTTCGTCAGTCAAGCCATGCTCCCTCGCGAACAAGACAGATGGCACTCGCTGGAGGACTATTACCTCACGCACAGCCGCGTGCTCGTTGGTGTCCTGCTGATTCCGCCAATTGTCAGCCTTTTGTACAATTGCGCGCTGGGGAATTTCCCTGATTGGTCGGACGCTCCGTTCGATCTAATTCGGGTATGCGTTCCAGTGCTCCTCATGGTTTGGCCGAAACGATGGATTCATCGCATGGGCCTGGCGGCGCTAACGGTCAACTTGATTGTCCAGCTTTTTGCATGAACCGCCTAACCATGCGATGGAGCGAACGGCGGACCGCTGTACGCTCCACTTTTGAGATGACTTCCAGACTTCCATTCCGAGCGACGCGCGCCCTCGTCCGCCGTCGCTCATTTTATTCTCGTTAGGCCTATGGCAGTCCGCGAGCCACTCAACCCCATAATCCTTGTTGCGTTGGCTCCTGTCTTCGCGTGCTTCTGCCTTTTTATTAGTTCGATGATTGCGGAGGTGAGCGGCTGGAAGGTCATGGCGAGTCGCTACGCGGCAGAGCGGCGTCCACACGGCGTTCGCTACTTCTGGCGTAGCATGCGTTTGACCGCATTTGTCGGCTACAGGCGCTGCATCAATGTCACGCTATCGACGGCTGGGGTTTATTTAGTTCCTTCGCTTTTATTCCGGTTTGGTCATACGCCCCTCCTAGTACCTTGGGATCGAGTCGGTGGCGCTGAGCATCGACACTATGTATGTGTTCTGCCTATCCGCACGGACGGCGGCATCTGGAAGTTGTTTTTACCTTGTTCAGTCGCAGATTGGATTCAGAGACATGCGCCACAAAAGGCCTAACCAAGCGCTGGAGCGAACCGCTGACCGGCGCGACAATTTATTTTCGATGACTTCAACACTAAAACCTGAAGCCCAGCTCGCTTTCGTCAGCGGTCGCTCAGCTTTTTCTCGTTAGGCCCCTACCCGTATGTCAGCTCAGCGAAAGGAGAAGAATATGCAGTGTGTAACTCGTGCCACGCTCACCATCGGTCTTGTGTTCCTCGCGGTCATGAGGACATCCGCCGGTCCGACGCAGGACCGCGTCACAATCCTTTATGACGCGTTCGGCAAACCCTCCGGCATGAAAGAGGATTGGGGATACTCCGCTTTGGTCGAGTATGGCGGCAAGCGTATCCTTTTCGATACTGGCAACAATGCGGAGATCTTCGCTCAGAATGTTAAGGTCTCGGGGGTTGATCTCAAGAAGCTCGATTTCGCGGTCATCTCACACCGGCACGAGGATCACACCGGTGGCATGAATTACCTTTTGACGGTGAACCCGCAGGTGAAGATCTTCGCGCCGAAAGAGGGATTTGGCGGAGTATTTGGCTCATCACTGCCCGAAACCTTTTATCGCCAGGACGCCTCACTGCCGGATTATATGCGGTACTTCAATGGGAAGCCGCCGCAGACGATGACTTTAAGCACGCCGTGGCCAAGCGCCCATTTTGTTCTAGTTGATGGCGTGACCGAAGCCGCACCAGGCATATCTGTGATCTCAACCGTGTCGCAGACGCCCGGGACCTTGGAGCTGCGTGAGCTCTCGCTGGCAATTGAGACACCCAAAGGACTGATCCTCGTGGTCGGATGTTCGCATCCGGGAATTGAACGGATTGTCGAGGCGTCGACGGTGCCTAACAAGCACGTCTATGCGATCGTTGGGGGGCTCCACTTGGTCGCAACTCCCGATCCGGAGATTGCGCGGATTGTGACAGCCTTGCATGACAAATGGAAAGTTGATTGCGTGGCGCTGGGGCACTGCACAGGCGAGCCTGCGTTTGCTGCATTTCAAAGAGCGTTCGGTGTTCACTATAATTACGCGGGGCTTGGGAGCGTGATAGAACTCCCATAGAGTATCGAGTATCCATCTGAAGCATCGCCCAGTGATACACCGATCTCACGCCGTACCACCTGCGTATGAACGAACGCCTAACCAATCGCTGGAGCCAGCCGCCGGCCGTCGCGATGCGCACACTCAACTTTATGAAACAGTTCTCGATGTTTGCCCTCGTCGCCGACAGCGGTGGCTCAGCTCCGTCTCGTTAGATGCAGCACGACCTGAACAACGCAATGAGGCGAACCACAATATTTTCCATTGCCGTGCTGCTGCTTGCCGCCAGAGATTGATTTTCACCGAGGGATAGGGAAAACTAGCTCCCGAATTCATGCAGCAGGGCCCAGCGTTTTCACGTCTGCAGACTGTCCCGCCTGCGCCGGCGGGTGCGACGAGGCCGAAGTTGTGGATACTAGATTCATGGCGTGACCTGGTTTTGTACGTCGGCACACCGTTGTTGCTGGTGCCGGCGTTTGCACTGGCCCAGGCGCGTTGGCATCCGCAGGACATTTATCTATTTGTCGCGGCGTTTGGCGCACTGGGGCATCACCTGCCGGGCATGATCCGCGCCTACGGCGATCGCGCGTTATTCGAGCGCTTCAAATGGCGCTTCATCTTCGCGCCGGTGTTTCTGCTCGCAACGTGCGTAGCCTTCTTTTGGTGGGACTTGAAGGGAATTTTGCTGGTCGTTTTCTTCTGGGGCGTCTGGCACGGGTTGATGCAGACTTACGGTTTCTGCCGCATCTACGACGCAAAAACGGGAACATTTGATGCGCTGACCCGCCGGCTCGATTTTGCCATGTGCCTGATCTGGTTCGCGACTGCCGTGGCGCTCTCGCCATATCGGCTGAGCGACACGCTAGATGTATATTACATGTCGGGCGGGCCTTTTATTCCGCCGGATATGCTGCGTATGGGCCAGGGATTGATTCTCTCCGCAGCCGTAGCGGTGTCGGTTCTTTTCGCCTTCCATTTCATTCGTACATGGATCGCGGGCAGTCGCGCGAGTCCCGTTAAGCTGGCACTACTTATTACCAGCATCGGCTTTTGGTGGTACTGCAATAATCTGGTCGGGAACATTCTCGTCGGTATCGCGCTTTTCGAGGTGTTCCACGACGTGCAATACCTGTCGCTGGTCTGGATCTACAACCGCAATCGCGTGGAGAAAGACAGCAACGTCGGCGGATTCATGCGGTTTGTGTTTCGACGGAGCGGGTCGCTGATCGGCCTGTATGTAGGCCTTGTCTTCGCTTATGGCTCGCTGGCATTCATCAATGACAATCTCGGCATCGACACCGTCAAACGCATCCTGACCGGCGTGGTCACCGCTTCCACGCTGCTCCACTTTTATTACGACGGATTTATCTGGAAAGTGCGAGAGCGCTCTACTCGACAATCGCTCGGGCTCGCCGGGGGAACCGCCGATGTGAGTCCGGGAGGGGTGCTCCCCGGCTGGGCTTGGCACGGTTTGAAATGGGTGGCGATATTTGTAGTGCCCCTGGGCGCGCTGTGGTTTTGGCAGACGCGTCTCAGTGTTCCAGAGATCCAACGGCGGGCATGGATCGTCGCGGATGTGCCGCTGGGCGCAACGCCGCATTTTGAGTACGGCCGGACCTTGCAAAAGGAAGGCAAACTAGACGAAGCCATCGAACAGTACAAACTCACGTTCCAGTTCAATCCTAATCACGCGGAAGCGCATATGAATCTCGGCGTTGCATTGAGTTCGCAGGGCAAATTCGACGCGGCAGTCCCGCACATGGAGACGGCGGTGCGTCTCCAACCGAACAACGGCGGCTTTCATCTGTTGTTCGGTAATTTGCTGCACCGGATCGGCCGAATCGACGAGGCCGCGTTTCACTTTGAAACCGGCGTTCGCCTGAAGCCGTATTCGGCAGATGCCCACTACGGCTACGCAGCTTTCCTTGACGCAGCCGGCAAAAATGATGAATACATCGGCGAGCTTCGGAAGGTCATCCGACTCAACCCGAATCACGTAGACGCCTATCTTCGACTCGGCGATGCGCTGTTTGCCAAAGGCGATCTCGAGGAGGCCAAGAAGCATTATCTGACGGCACTTCGCGGGGATCCCACGCTGACAGTTGCCTACAATAATTTGGGCAAAGTGTACCTGACCCAAGGCCAGACCTCCCAGGCCATTGTACAGTTCAGTGAAGCGCTGCGTCTGAATCCCAGCTACAAAGAGGCCGAGGACAACTTGAGCATCGCCAAAGCGAGCGACGCATTCTTGGGCACACGCACAACTAATTTTTGATTGGCCGCGCTCTCCATCTCAATCTCGATTCGATGAAGCCAACGGCCCCACCTCGAAATGCGTCCAGAGAGTTTGCCACGACACCCTCGACTTCGTTTCGGCTCCCGACTTCCCTAGTGCGATTTACGTCTTCGCGCTCCCGTACTCCCGCCGTATTGTTTTTCAACGATAGCCGTGGCTTATCTCGGTCTCGTTAGACCTATGCGCTACGTGGCTTTTGCATCCGCGGCGACTATCGCTTTCCTTCTTTCGTCATGCGCATCCGCGATGGCCGACGGCATCCCAGTTGACGGGCGCATTCACGATGTCTCCGTAGCAGATGTTCGCACAGCCGTCGCACTTGTGCGAGCGTCTGCGGCATATCCACATATATATGCGATTGAAGTCGTCAGTAGCGCGGAGATGCACCTTCATTACGCGCGGTACGAGGATAAAGTTTCGCAGTACAACCGTGTTCGCCTCATAGGGAGTAAGTGGCACTTCGATGAAAGAGTTATTGGTCCACCGACACCGTTCAAATATTGATAGGTCAAATTGTCGCGATACACCTCGCCCACGAACGCCTAGACCGATGAAAATCCCCCTCCTCGCTCTCATCATTGTTTCGGCTGCTCCTATCGTCCAGTCGCAGCCGGATAGGCCATTGCGTGCGTTGGGTCAGAAGCAAATCGACGTCGCGGTGCGAGCTGAGAAGCCATACATCGCGAAAGGCCGTGCTACGTACCCAGCTGCCAAGAGGCGGTATCTGGCAGGGCTTCCGCATGGATACATTTTTTATGTGCGCAAGTGGCTCCACGACCCACGGGGAGATCAATCCGAAGAAGTATTTGTCAAGGTGACCGCTATTAAAAGCGGGATTGTTTACGGACGCATCGCCAACAAACTATTGGGGGTTCGATCGTTTCGCCGGGGCCAGCGTATCTCATTTCCAGAGTCGGACGTCCTCGATTGGACGATTTCTCATCCGGACGGCCACGACGAAGGCAACTATGTCGGGAATTTCATGGACACGTACAAGCCACGATAGGGCCCAAACGAGTCAACCAAATAGTCAATAATGTCGATAAAGGTCCCGGTCATGACGACGTTTACCTAGTTCCAATTGAGGGAGATTGGTATGTGGTTTATCAACGAACTGACTATGATAATCCGAAAAGTTATTAGGTCTAACCAATCGATGAAGCCAACTCCGAAATCCTTCGCGAGCTGGCTAGCCCCATTTTGTTGCAACTTCCGGGAGCTTGCAACGACACCCTCGACTTCGTCTCGGTTCCCGGCTCCCCTAGTGCGATTTGCGTCTTCGCGCTCACGCACTCCCGCCGTATTGTTTTTCAACGATAGCCGTGGCTTATCTCTTTTTCGTTAGATGCTTAGAATACCATTCCTCACGCTGTTCGTCGTCTGCATTTGTGTCTTTGCATGCGAGACAGCATCTTTCGCAGCCGATACGGATCGAGCAGCAGCCGTCTTACAACGTGAGTTAGGTGTCACAATTGGTGGTGGTGACGGTTCGACATTTGAGAAGGCCATTATTGTTCATGCACCTAACGTAGAAACGGCGACAGTGGCGGTATGGGAATATGTTGCTCTTCGCTACAGGGTTTGGCAGCTCAGTCAATGGGCACTCGTCAGTCGTAAACACAAATTTTATCTCGTTATGACTTACAATTATGATGTGGCTATGGGTCCTTTCCCGAATCGGAAGACACGCGTTTTCTACTTCGACATGACCAACTACTACGGGAAGCGACCGCACGCATCTAACCAATCGCCCGAGCCAACCGCTGGCCGGCACGATGTCTAGGTTTGATCGTATGAAACAGTTCTCAGTATCTGCCGCGCTCGTCGCCGCCAGCGGTGGATCAGCTCCGTCTCGTTAGACCTCGTGACGCCTGCGGAATACACAGTGGCGAGGTGACGAGAGGCCGCACAAGACCTCGGCTTTAGATTCGTTTCGCCATTCGCGTTGGAAGATCGAGGCGACACGCTTTCGTACTTGGGGTGGCTTCCTCAGTTTGGAAGCGGGTACGGTATGTTGATCGTCACTACAGATGATTTGGATGCTCAGAGCCGCTTGTTATCCGTTGCGGATGCCCGCGGATTTGGCGTTTCAGCGATGTCAGCACACGATGGCCCTTACGATCGCGACGTCATGATCGAAGTCTTAAACGATTGGGGTTGGGCGTCCTCAGAGCCCGCACCTGCGTGGTGCAAAGCGCCTTCCGAGAGCGACGCCGAGGGCTAACCAGCCGATGCAACCAACTCCGAAATCCTTCGCCAGCAGGCTGGCCATTACGAAATAAGTTGACTCATTTACTCTCGCTCATTCGGTCTTTGGCTTTCCCATCTATGTCGCACCGGACCTAACGAAGCGCTGGAGCAAAGGAAAACCAGGCTTATCGAAACATCAGTTACTGTCCGATTCCGGTTCGCCTTCGTTTGATGGCGCGGATGTTTCTTGCGCCAGCGCATGCAGGATTTGCCGGCCGATTCCGGTGGCGTGTTGTTTGCCACGGTTTACCAGAATCACAACGCCTAGCTTGTGCTGCGGAGCGAACCCGATGTAGGTCGAGGTGTTATTCAGGCCGCCGTTCTTGTCGAAGATCTGCAGGGTCCCGCTGGTGACGTCCTGCCAGGCAAGGGCTTGCCTGAAGTGCGGATTCACCGTGAAAACGGGCTGCTGAGCGAGCACCATTGCACTTTCCATCGGGCCGTGGCCGGCAAGCTCGCCCATATTCGCGGCGAGGAACGTGGCCATGTCGCGCGCCGACGAATAGACCTGGCCGGAGCCCGGCCATTGGAAGGTTCCGCCTTCCATGCCCGGCCTGCCGATCGGCTGACCCTGCGGGCCATACCCCTGCACAGCGCGACCAAGCAAATCGCGCGGCAAAGGCAGTGCGGTCGAGGTCATCCCGAGCGGACCGGTTATTCGCTGATGCATCAGTTGGGCGAACGGCGTGTTGAAACGGCGTTGGAGGGCAATCCGCAACAGAACCATGGCGGTGTCCGAATACAGATATTGCTTCCCAGGCTGATGCTTCGGGTCCGCCTTCCAGGAATTAAGAAACCGGACAAAATCTGGCCAGGTGTATTTGCCTCGATGCCCCCGCTCGTATTGCCCCGGCTGATCTGGCAATCCAGAAGTGTGACTGGCAAGCTCTCCAAGTGTCACCCGCCGGATATCGCCGCCCCGCTGCAACTCCGTCACATATTTGGCTACTGAATCATTGAGACTGAGCTCGCCGCGCTTAACGGCTTCCGCGAGTAGTGTCGTCGCGAACAATTTGCCTACCGACCCAAGATTGAAAATTGAGTCGGCCGTCACGCGTTCGTTCTTCGCGTCATTGGCGAAGCCGTAATTGAAGAAACGCGTCTCGCCACTTATCCGGACTGCAACCGCCACGCCGCCTCCTTTCCCGTTCCCCGGCAGAATGGGTTGCACCTTTTGCCCGACGATCTGTTCAACGTTCCCCTGGCCGCGCGCGGAAGCGGCACCAAGTACAGTGGCGATCAAAATCGCAACGATGATCTCTCTGAGACTCATGGTCGCGACTGTAGAGGCCGCATGATTTCGGCCAAGCTTTTTCGGCTTTCCGATCCGACCCAATCCGGATACCAAAGACTCGCGATTTTTTGCCTCACCGGCTCCTCATAAAAAGACAAAATCGGCGACGACCGTAACTTAGGCTTCCCAGACTGCCGTTTCCCGACCAGGCAGGGATGCCTGTATGACGGGGACAGGTTCGCCACGGCGAATCCGTCCGGTGTCGGACACGATGCCTGTGTTACAAATCACGCGTCGTCGGTGGCAAACGGCATGCGGCGTGCAAAGGATTGCCCTACCAGCCATGCGGTGTGCAATGTATTGCCCGCCCTACCAGCGGCAAATGCAAAACCGAGGCTGAACAAATCGCGCGCGCGAGGGTCAGATTTTAGACCAGGCGTTGCCACGAAGCCTCTTTGGCACGATATTTTTTCCACATGGCACAAAACCCGCCACCACCACCATTTCCTTCGCCGGAGGAGTTGAAGAGCAAGATCACCGAATTCATGAAACAAAACTTTGGCGACCGAGTGTCCGTCGCGACGATTGCCGAGCCGGAGTCCGCGACCGCGGAAGAAGATGACAAGCCGGAGGTAACCGAGCACAAGGAATTCGAATTCAATCTTCTCCCGCGCGACATCAAGGCGCACCTTGACCGGTTCGTGATAAAACAGGACGAAGCCAAGAAGGTGCTGGCGATTGCGGTTTGCGATCATTACAACCACGCCAATTACCTCCAGCGGCTGGAGAAAGAAGATCCGGACCGCGCTCAAGAAATTGAATACATCAAGCAAAACGTGATCCTGGTCGGACCGACCGGCGTCGGAAAAACGTATCTGATTAAGCACATCGCCGATCTGATCAAAGTGCCGTTTGTAAAGGCGGACGCGACGAAGTTTAGCGAGACCGGTTACGTCGGCGGCGATGTTGAAGATTTGGTGCGCGAGCTGGTGCACAAGGCCGACGGCGACCTGAACCTTGCGCAGTTCGGAATCATTTACATCGATGAGATCGACAAGATCGCTTCAACGGGGAATTTGATAGGGCGCGATGTGAGCGGGCGCGGCGTCCAGACCACGCTGCTGAAGTTAATGGAGGAAACAGAAGTGCCTGTTCGCAGCATGAACGATCTCCAGGCGCAGCTGCAAGCGGCGTTCGAATTTCAACGACGCGGCAAAGCCAGACGCGACACGATCAATACACGCCACATTCTTTTTGTGGTAAGCGGCGCATTCGAAAAGCTGAAAGAACAGGTGGCCCGGCGCGTTCGTCACGGCCAGATCGGGTTCAGCGCGCAACCGGTTGAAGTGATGGATAACGAATTGTTCCAGCACGTCACCACGCAGGATTTTATCGAGTACGGGTTCGAGCCGGAATTCATTGGGCGCTTGCCCGTGCGCGTAGTGTGCGAGGAACTCGACGCCAATGATCTTTTCGACATCATGAAGTATTCCGAGGGCAGTCTGCTCCGGCAATACGAGCGCGCGTTTCGCGCATACGGCATGGAGATCAGTTTCGAGGATGAAGCGCTACGCCTGCTGGCACAAGCCGGGGCGAAGGAGAAAACCGGCGCGCGCGGTTTGTTGACCGTATTTGAAAAACTATTCCGCGATTACAAATTCCATCTGGCCGGGTCGGGCCTGACTCAGTTGCGCGTGACCGCGGCGCTGGTGCGAGAACCGCAACGCGTCCTCGATCAATTGATGGCCGAGGGACACAAGCTCGAGGCGCAAATGCTCGAATCCGGCGCGCGTGAATTCGCCGACAAATTCAGTAAGGCGCACGGGTTAGAAGTTGTTTTCGACGAGAGCGCGGTGCGTCGCCTGGTCGAGCGCGCACAAGCCGAACGCATGACGATGGACGACCTGTGTGCACATTTGTTTAAGGATTACCAATTCGGATTGAGTTTGCTCAAAAAGAACACGGGGCAAACGAAGTTCGTTCTTAATAGCGCAGCGATCGATGCGCCGGACAAATTCTTGAGCGATCTTGTTGTGCAGTCGTACTACCCGGCTGCAAAGACGCAACAAGCCTGATCATTCATGAAGCGCTCGTTGATCGCAACGCTCGTCATTGGCATTGGTGTCGCAATCGTCGTCATCGCGTTGCATGTCACCAAATCCATAGCGGGCTTTGAGAACGCGGCAGCACAGCTCGTCGCCGACTATGCTGGCGCGACAAGAGTCGTCGGCGAAAGGTGGCAATACGTTTTTGTGCTGCTAGTCGCCCTCGGCGTCGCCTGGCTCAGCCTGGTCAATCCCGGGGGTGCGGGACGATGGCGCAGCCGTTTGCTAATCGGTTTATTGGTGGTGGAACTATTTGCTCTCGCGTGGGTGTGCTCTCTTTACCGTGTCTTCTTTCAACCGGCGCCGACTGTTCTAGCCATCGTGTTAGCGTTCGCGGCTGCGGAGGGATGGTCGGCTTTTCTGCGAAGAAACCGCTCACATTTAATCCGCGCGTTATTTGCTGATCGCGTTTCGAAAGAGCAATTTCACCGTCTTAGCGATGGTGGAATTTTGTTCGAAGCTCAGCCAAAGACGTACGAAGTGAGCGTTGTGGTGTGCGACCTCGGCAACAAAGTAGCATTCGCGGAAGGCACGGAGCCCGCCGCGTTCACCGAAGCCACGGCCACGTTTATTCGTGAGACTGCTGCGCTTCTTATCCGGGAAGGCGCTTACCTGCAGGCCGCTGACGGAGAAGGCGTGGTCGGCATTTTTGGATTTCCTGCGCCTGAGCCTGAGCACGCGCAGAAAGCAGTGCGGGTTGTTCTCGAGATGATCAAGACGTCTCGCCAGCGTGACGAAGACAAGGAGAAAGTTTCGGCCAACCGGGACATCAGGGCCGGAGTCAGCACTGGCACGATCATCGCCGGTTCATTAAAAGACGACAGGCGCCCTCTTCTCCTTGCCAGTGGCGAACCTGTCGAATTGGCTCGCAGATTCTGCGCTCTGAATCGTTTCTATGGGTCCAAAGCCTTAATGGACACGCCGACTTTCGATCAGGTAACTGAGACAGTTGTAGCGCGTCCGATTGATTTTGTGAGCGGACTGAATTCGCACGACAAAGTTGAAGTTTACGAGCCGCTTTGGCCTGCCGGTGATGCTGGCCCCGAGCGCGTCGCGCAGCGCGATTCCTTTTGGAGCGGCGTCGTTCTTTATCGAGAGAAGCGCTGGGCCGAAGCGTATAGCGAATTCCAGAAGGCATGCGGTTCCGACGCGGAACACGATGCTCCGTTGCAGTTTTATTTGCGCCGGCTGGAGCCGCTCGTTTTACAATTGACGGAATGGCCTCAGTAACCAAGGAGCGGCGGTCTCTAGTCCGCCGTTTTCTGTTTTGAAAAGAACCGAATATCCGGCGGCAATCCGGGATTTAATTGCGCAACTCCGACAAATGCCGGGAGTCGGTCCACGGTCGGCGGAACGGATTGCGCTCTGGATGGTGCGTGCGCGCGCCGATCAACCGGAGCAAATTGCGCGTGCGATCACGGACACGCGCCGCTCGATTCAAGCCTGCACTTTGTGCGGATTTTTTGCGGCCAGCGAAATTTGCGAGATCTGTGCCGATTCATCCCGTTCGACCGATTTGCTCTGCGTCACAGAACAACCGACTGACATTCTTCCTTTGGAAAAGACCGGTGCATTCCGCGGTCGATATCATTCGCTCGGCGGCAAGATCTCCCCGCTCGATCATATCGGCCCCGAGGATTTGCGAATCAAAGAATTATTGGACCGCGTTGACCGCGAAAAAATTTCGGAAATCATTTTCGCTTTGCCTGCCGACGTAGAAGGCGAAGCGACCACGAACTACATCGTCGATTTGTTAAAGGGCAAACCGGTCATGCTCACACGCATCGCCCGTGGCATTCCGGCAGGCGGCGGTCTCGAATCGGCCGATGAACTGACCCTGTTGGCCGCGCTTTCGGGCCGGACGAAATTGTAGGGCGCTGTCCAACACAGATCACATCATCAAGTCGCCGCCGTTGATGTCGAGGGACGCGCCGGTGATGTAGCCGGCCGCCTCGGAGGCGACGAAGCAAATCAAATTCGCGACTTCGAGCGCGGTGCCGAGGCGGGGCACGGGATAAGTCGCCGCGAGACGTTCGAGCAACTCGTCCGAGGCATGTTCGCGCGTCAGCTCGGTATCGATCATGCCGGGGCAAATGGCGTTCACGGTGATTCCGAACTTGCCGAGTTCCTTCGCGGTCGCGCGCGTCAGCCCGAGGAGTCCGGCCTTCGATGCCGTGTAATGCGCACCGCCCAGCGTGCTCACCATCCGGCCGGCCGAGGACGAGATATTAATGATGCGGCCGTAGTGCTGGGCGCGCATTGCCGAAAGGACGGCTTTCGTCATTAAGAACGGCGTGGTGAGATTGACCTCGATCACTCTGCGCCATTCCTCGGCGGTGAGATCGGGGAAGCGTGTTGACAGCGGAAGCGCGGCGTTATTTATCAGGATGTCGATCCGTCCGAAGCGTTCGAGCGTGCGGCGCGCAATCTCGTCGGGGACGCCGTCTCCCGCGACGTCGCCCGGCACGGCGAGGGCTCGCTCACCAATTTCCTTCGCCAGCGCCTCGGCGCGTTCGGGCTTGCGGACGTTCACCGCGACCGAGGCGCCGCGCTCGTGCAGACGCGTCGCGGCAGCCCTTCCGAGACCGCGCCATGCACCGGTGACGACGGCGACGCGCCCCGTAAAATCAGTGTTTTCCATCCGGAGAATTGTATCACGGTATCGAAGCTCTGCGCATGTTCACGAGCGCCGCGCTCAAGGGCACCGAGGATACTGGTGCGGGACAAGGCCGTCGATATTGCCCTGGGTAAAGAACGCCCGAACGTAACTGCACTGGAGTAATTTTGCTATTCGTGGGATAAACTTCTTCGCCTAACGAGATAAAGATCAGCCACCGCTGGCGGTGGCGACCTTTGCCTGGATTGAGCGGGTTCTACCATCATAAAGTAAAGCTGTACGCCGGTCAGCGTTTGGCTTCATCGCTTGGTTAGGCTCCGTCGCCTTTTCGCCGATACCGGCCGAGAACGAGTTCCGGAATGCAACTGAGTACAATTGCGCCAATAATTGTTATGTCCCCAATCCATTTCCACCCAGACGGCCCAAAAGGTAGCAGCCCAATACCATATCCCAGGGAAGTAACAGCACCGAGAATGAAAAACGGGCCTGTGAAGTAGCAGTGAATGCGGCCGCACCGAGAGGCATTCAGCAAACATACCATGCCCATGAACCCAAGTGGCAACGTCCACAAGACCGTCTTCAAGCCAGGCGATACAAAGAAGGCGAGCGCAAAGACGCACAACGGCACACACCAGAGAAGGAACGCGCTTGGCCCGCTGCACAGCAGGTCGCGCTCTGAACCAGCGGAGTTGGATATGTCGCTACTCATTTCGAGTCGGTCTAACGAGAACAAGCTCAGCCACCGCTGGCGAGAGCGAGCGTGAATTGCAATGTGGATGTTGAAGTCATCTGAAAACTAGACATCGGAGCGGTCAGCGGTTGGCTGCAGCGGCTGGTTAGATATCTGCGCTAAGCGAAGCA
>DASYDV010000047.1:0-20145 GCA_036499375.1 Candidatus Udaeobacter sp. | reverse complement strand
GAGCGCGTTGAGGGCTTCATCTGCAGCTTTCGCATCACCTCGAGCCTGTTGCGCCAGGGCGATCGCGTAGGCCCGCCAATCCGGATCGGATTCCTGCATCGCGGCTCTCAGCGCCGCCTCGCCATCCCCACGTTTTGCCTCGACCAGCGCCAGCATCTCCCACGTGCCCGCGCCGCCCGGCTGGAGCTGGATGGCCTTCTTCACCGAGCGCACGGCTTCGTCATAGCGGCCTAACGAGGTTAGCAGCCGGGCGAGATCGAAATGAGCGTTGGTGGCCAATGGCTCGAGCTGCGCCGCCTGCTGCAAGAGCTCGACCGCTTCCTCGATCTGCCCGAAATTCCCGATCACGGAGGCGAGGCCAATCTTCGGCTCTGCAGAGGCAGGGTCCAGATCAAGGGCGCGTCGATATTCGGCCTCCGCCCCTTTGGCATTGCGATCGACACTTATGAGGATTTGTCCCAAAGCGGCATGAGCTTCGGCGTTGTTGGGATCTTCGGCTACCGCGCGCTCGGCCGCAGCTCGAGCCTTGCGGTTGGCCTCGGCCACATCCTCACCAGTTGTGTCGCCCAGGGCCCACCAGCTTTTCGACAAAGCGGCGTAAGCCAGAGCGTAGTGTGGATCGCTCCGGATCGCCGTTTCGTAGAACTCGATCGCTTTCCGCAAATCCGCGGCGGTATAGAGTTGCTCGTGGAAGCGGCCTTGCAGATAGGCCGTGTAGGCATCGAAGTTCTGGTTCGACGGCGCGTCCGGGTTTTTCCCGTTCCCACCGAGGAGCGCGACCTTGAGCGCGCCCGCAACGGACTGTGCGATCTCCGCCTGCACCGCAAAGATGTCTGGCAGCGCGCGATCATAAATCTGCGACCACGTGTTCACTCCGTCGACGGCGCGCACGAGATTAACCGCGATCCGGGTTCGGCCAGCCGACTTCCGCACGCTGCCTTCGAGCAAATAGCCTACCCCGAGCTCGACGCCGATGGCTTTGCTCCCCTCCTTCGTGTTCTTGAAATGAAACGAGGAGGTGCGCCCGATCACCTTCAGATCCTTGATCTGCGACAGTGCGCTGATCAGTTCCTCAGAAAGTCCGTCCGCGAAGTATTCGTCATTCGAGTCGCCGGTGTCGTTGACCAACGGGAGGACGGCGATTGCCTTGGCCAGCGCGTCAGTCCGGTTCCGGTGCGGGACGAACTGGTTTGCGAGCAGGACTACCACCGCCGTGGCCAGCAACGCGATGATCACGCGATCGAGTTTACGGCCGGTGTTGCGCTTGATCGATTCCGCTGGATCGATCTTGCTTTCAAGCTTCAGACCTTCCGGCGTTAGCTCGTAGAACCAGGAGAAGAGAAGGGCAATAGGAAAGCCTAGCATGACCGCGACCACGACGACGCGCATCGTCCACGCCGGCACCTCGAACACGGGAAGAACCTGGGTGGCGATCTGCACCAGGAGCCAACCCGCGGCCGCATAGAACGCGGCCACCCGCAGCACGTTGCGGCGTTTCAGTTCGGAAAGAAACTGCTTCATGGTTGGCCAGCGGCGATCAACGAGGTCTATCAGCGTCCCACGCGGTTGCGCAAGCGCGATAAAGAGCGAATCCGTTGCCTAAAAATATCCGAGTGCGGACACTAACGAAGTAGGAGGTAAGAAGTATGAAGTTGAAAGCAGTCGTTCGCCGCCTGTGCGAAGCGTGCGTACACGGGAGCGATGCGCTCTGTTTAGAGAAAGATTCGCTACCGTCTGGAGTAGCTGGTGCTCAAACTATTTTGCGTCGGGTTTTAAAGCTTGCCCAAATACATAACGCCAACCAGTAGGCGTCCGAACGTAAGTCTCACTCAACCATACTTTATAATCGAACGGGTTTTGGTCTTTCGTGCCTTTGATTCTGAACAGCGCAGTAACAACAGCCGTGTCGCGCCATATTCGCACTTTCTGCGTGCCTTCTTCCACCCCCTGGTGCTCATAGATCGTCCGCTTTTCTCGAGCTTCTTTGATTAAGTCGGCTTTCGTCAAAGAAGCACCGCGGTCTGTTACCAAAACGAAGTCATCGGCTAAAATCTCATCCATTATTGCGACATCATTCGCCTTAACTGCGGCGTGGTACACAGCATCTAATCGGGCAACGGTCTGTGTGTCCAGAGTTCGCGGCGGCTTCGGTAATTCCAATGGCCGCTTGGAGAGTGACCGCAGAGAACCGTCAGACCGGGTTGATGTTGGTGCGGTTGCGCTTTGGGCATCAGGTTGCGTGGCTGGCTGCTCCAAGGGCGGGGTCGCCATCCGCTTCGCCGTCAGGGTGGCTGTTTGCGGTGGCTCGGCAGTTTGCATTTCTTGTGCGCCTGGCGATGGGCTCTGCTCTGGAATCGGCGTCGCCATCCGTTTCGCCATCAGGGTGGCTGTTTGCGGTGGCTCGGCGGTTTGCGTTTCCTGTGCGCCTGGCGACGGGCTCTGCTCCGGAGCTGGCTGCGTTATGGCTGGTGCAGACGTGCGCTCTGGAGTCTGCATGACCGTTTGCTGTGAAGGTGGCGTAGGAGTCTGTTCTGCCGTTGAGGTCGCTGTCGTTCCTCGGGTCAGCACGCGGGTTGCCTTTTGCCGATGGCTCGGGCGATTAGCGTCTTTGACAGAGGTTACCGGCAATGTTTTTTCATTCGCATCGACGTAAGTGACAGCTCCCTTGAATTTGCCTCGTACCATTTTGCCTGAATAAAGGCCTATACCGACCACGTTTCTTCTAGTATCCAGAACGTGGGAGCCAGTGACGATTCTTGGCTCAACTTTATACCACGTCAGTATACCAGAGCCAGTGGCGAAGCCATTCTTGTCGCGCTTGCCGGACCATGTTGCCTCCTCGCCCGGTTCAGGTGAATCATTCCAGACGAGCGTGTTTCCGTCTCTCGTGCGCTGATAGGAGCCAGCGCCGTAAGCGACGCTCGCGAACAGAAGAAGCGCGCCGCAAAAAAAAAGCGATCGGATGTTCATGCCAAAGTGTTCCCTGGAAGGAGTGTTGGATCACTTCTACTGGTCACATGATTGAGATACAAAAGGGTTACGCACGTCAAGCATTATTCGAATTTCGCTTGGATCGGCTTAAATCCACCGCCGAGGCATTTTGGGTCTAGACGCAGTAAAAGTAAAAGGTGAGAAAGAAGAAGAATGAGGCGCGCGGGACGCGCGACATAGACGAGTCCGAGCCGGACTGGCATTAGTGACGAGGGTAGGAGTGAGTGAGTTGGGAGACGAGCGAGTTTCAATTATAAAGTAAAAAAGTCAGAACGAAGAGGGGGGCGAAGGTGGAGCGCAACTTATCGTACTGACACCAGGGTCTTTCTTTTTGTAAGCCTGCTCGAACCATTCGAAGGTCTTGTCAGCGTCTCCGCGAAAGGCATAAACGGTCGCGATTCGGAAAGACATGTCATCGCTATGCCCGGCGATGAGCCATCGTTTGCATTAACGAGCGGTGTATGGCGTCAAGATTGAACTCAGCACAGCCCGCCGAGGCGCGAGTTTCGATCCTGCTTTATGATTCGCTGGATTTTTCGACTGATCGTGATGACGGTGGCGGCCAAACTCGTGAATCGCTATCTCGAATCGCGTCACCCTCAGCCGCGGTCGCGCGGCTAGATCCGGCTCGGACCGAAACGCACGTCGCGCTTTGTGATTATCCTCTCGCTGGCTGTGTTCGACCGCGTCAAAGCCGAAGGACATGGCGCGGGCGCAGCGACGAGGCGGCAAGAAAACGTCAGGAGCTGCCCCGGGAGCGCGAAGAGCCGATGGAATCACATAACGACGCGCCCAAGCGTTCACGCTTCGCGCCCGACGTGCCTACAAAATTCGTGCGTATTGGATCAGTCTGATCAGGGCTCGATGACGGCCATCTGTTGTTGATCGGCACCGGCCGGGGTAAACTTCGGCAATGATACCCGCACGCTTAGCTGAACGCGTTAGTCGCAGACGCGCGGTGACAGTCCTCGGCAGGGATCGGCTGGAGATGGTTTGGATTGATCAAGCACCGCTGCGAGCCACTGCCGCCGCCGAATGCACCGACATGATGGCGCGTCTGGAGCGAGCGCGACTTGGCTGGCATCAGTTTGAACGACAGGACAAGCCCGCGTTCGTCCGGTGGCGGGCCCGGGAGTTTGGCGCGTTGCTTAGCACCGCGCGAGACGTCGAGGATAAGATTCGGGACGCGCAAAATCTGATTCATGAAGTGGAGATCGAAATGCGGCGACACATTCAGGGTCCGCACAGCGCCCATCGGCGCGTGCTGTTTCGACGCGAAAATCCGGGCGTCGCCGATGAGCGGGACACTTTTCCTTATGGATCGCAATCGACACCTCATCTGAGCGAATTCGAGCAGGAAACTCTGTTTCAAGAATGGGTGCGAACATTTCTTGGCACGAACCCGACCAAGATGGATGACGACATTTATTCGAGCAGCTTTGAAGTTTTTAAGTCGCACATGTTCGTTAGGCCCGAAAACGCTCCGAGTCGATCTGATCCCCGGCCGGCGGGTGTTCGGCGTTCTGTGGTTGATGAGGAGTCGGCGGGCTCAACTGAACCGGTGACGATTGATCTGCGGGTAAAGGAAATCTATCGGCGACTGGCGCGCCGATTACATCCCGACTTGCGCGCCGATGGGAATGCGTCGGTCTCTTCGCTCTGGCATGAAGTCCAGGAGGCGTATGTGGCCGGTGACGTTGCCCGCATGGAGCTTCTGCTGGCGCTCAGTGATTTTTCGGACGCGCCCGGCGCTGGCACAACCTTATCGCAGATGCGCTCGGTCCTTGGCAAATTGACACGGTCTGTGCGCGCTCTGGAGTTAAGTCTGGTCGAAGCCGGGCGGGAAGATGCATGGAACTTCGCCCGAAGAGGTCCATCGGAGGATCTGCGGCTGCGCGTGGAGCGGCAATTGAAACATGATCTAGCGCTGCGACAACAGCGCCTGGAGCTGCTCACGAAAACGATTGCCGGATGGGCTGAGCGACCACAGTTCAGCCGCGTAAAAGGCGTTGCCTCACGCGGCTAATCGCTGGGCCACGTAAAAGGCGTTGCCTCACGCGGCTAGGTGGGCCACGGAAAAGCGTTCGCTTACAAGGCGGATTGCTGAGGTGTCGCACGATCATGACTATAGCCGCGAGAAGCAAAGCCTTTTACGCGGCGTTCGCTCACGTGGCGATTAGTGGATCGTCGGGATATCAGGATCGGAGCCGCGTGAGGCGAAGACTTTTACGCGCGTAATGACGCGCTGCCGCAGACCGATATCCGATCTCTGACAGCAGAATTCTGTTTAACGCCGCCTGCCGCGTCAAACGCTCGCTTCGGCTACTGGCGCAGCAATCATTGAGAACGGAAAGATGACAAAATCCATCCGCTTAAGCGAGCTTATTTCAGTGCAGCTTCTAAGCCGGCTAGGGGTTGATCTTCCGCGTAAGCGAGAACCTCTGTTACCTGTTCATCCACTGCGTTCGCAAAGCCCGCCTGTTCGAGCCGGCGTTGGAGGTTGAAAGTACGCGAGTGCGCTCGATCGAGAAGAGTAGTGTAAAGCATCGGAATTACTTTGATGGTGCCGTCATTGTAGGTTGCATCGCCTAAACGATCTTCATTAGTTGCGCCAAGAACATATACAACGCTCTTGGTGTAAGGTTTTACGTCCGCTGATTTGTACAATTCTTTTGCGTAGTCGCGAGCTTGATCGAGTTCCTTTTGAGTAAGCTCAAACCCGCCTTTCTTCAATTCGATCACGAGAATCTGTTTTATCCCCGAGAACTCGCCGACATCATCGTACGCTCCGGCAGAATAGACTCCGATCGATCGATCGGGGAATGCCACGAAGTCTGGACGACGGTTGAGCAGTTGGCGTTCTTCGCCGCCCAGCGAACGCCGCACGATCGTTGCGAGGTATTGGTTTGAGTAAAAATCTACAGCGTCATATTCTGGACCGAACATCCAAAGACCGCGTTCAAAAAGCGGCTGCAAGTCGTGAAGCTCGTCAGCTTTAACTGAATCAACTAAATGTTGTAGCCGCTCTATCAGCCGCAGCCGCTGTCCGAGCTCATTGAGGACGAGTTGAGCGTTGCTCGCAGTCCATTTTTGCATGATCGCATTCCAAGTATCGATATCATCTGGCGAGCATTCCTGGATCTGCTTCAAAAGATCAAATCCAGAGCGGGCGCGTTCCATCTTCGCGAAAATATCCGCAGTTCGAAATAAATCGCGTTCAGATAAGGTCGGACACCTTTCTTGCACTTGCTCTACAAATGTCGCGACTGTGTTCTGTGCAATAACTGGTAAGTCGCGCAAATTTTCTCGAGTCTGAGCCAATGCAGCGCGTTTTCGCTCTTTTCGGCTAGCCGATTGTATTTCGTTCAATGATGCGACCACTTCTCGGTGCACCGCTTCGCGCACCGCGTTGAACCGCGCACCAGCGCGAAATCCAGTCCAGTCGGCTTTGACTTGTTTCTCGAGAACGTCAGCTTCGATGACGAAGCTATAGCGCTTGGCGAGACTTGTCCTGCCGTCAAGGTAGGCACCTTCGCCATCAAGGCCCTCCCATGAGGGTGATCCGACCATTCGCTTATTCACCCACCACGTGATTCCGCGGAGCTGGGATGTGCGATCTTGCAACTCGGAATCGATGCGGTGAATGCCTAGTGTTCCGACGGCGGGCACAATGACTTCAGCCGTGTGCAGCCCTTCAAGTTCCAGCAATTGCACTAGATCGTCGTTCAGAAAAATTTGAAATGACGGATCGACGGCAAATTTCGAGCCCAAGAGCTCTCGCACGTCAGGTGAGCTGATTAGATTCTTGGAAACTAATGCTCGAATCTCTGTCCCGTGACCCCCGGTAGCTGATTCGAGGTCAAGCACGCATCGGAACGGCGCCACACCGCCGTCGGTTCTCTCAACGCGCATCTCAAAATGGGAGCCGTTCTTGGAGCTTTCAACTTCGTAAACGTCCGCAAAACAAAATGCAGCATGTCTCCCTTTTCCGCTCCTCCCAAATGCCCGTCGATTTTTCACGGCGCGATTGGGGCTCGTGACACCCGCTCCTTGCTCGTTGAGACGATTGTAACAGAGAGTTTTCCACCGTTTTTCAAATTCAACGAGTGTCATTCCAGATCCGTTGTCGCGAATTGAAAACTGCTGGCCGAGTTCGGAAGGCCAACGAACATCCACCCGTGTTGCGCCCGCGTCATATGCATTCGCGATGAGCTCCACTAGGGCGATGTGAGGTTCAGAAATTATGTGGCCAGCATGATCCTGGAGGAAACCCTCTCCAAAGATAAGCGAAAGTTCGGGATGGTCTGTCTTCGTATAAGCCACGTACACTTATAAGCCGCTGATTGCTGAACGCCAAATCGTCTCCGATAGTACAAGCGCGTTTTTGGAGAATCCTGCAGAGCTTTACCCAAAAGTGTAGTAACTGTTTTGGTAGCTGCGCCAGAGGCGCCATGTTCGTACCGCCGAATGAAAGGAATTGAAGAGTACGCTCCTGAACGCAACGAGCCATGCCCGTGCGGTTCCGGCAAAAAATTCAAGAAGTGTTGCCAGGCAAACTACCGACAAGGTCACAACACCAATGCGCGGCAGAAATACAACCAGGGACTGTATGAAGAGGCGTTAGTTGCTTGCCGTAGTCATTTGTGTTGGTACGTGCTTTGTCACAGGGCGCACACAGTGCCGTTCTTAAGATCGGCAACGAAGGAAGCATTTGACTTATTAACGATCGATACTGAAGCACTCGCTAGCCTCGTTGAACTGCTAGAGCTCTGTTACTATAAAGTAGGCATTATCGAGCAGTTCCCGGCAACGCTCGACCGGTTAGCCAATGTCGTAAATGACAGCCGGTGGGTAGCTAAGATTGCATATTTTCGGGGACTTTGGTGGTTAGTTCACAAACGCGATAGTATTGAGGCTTCCAAATCGCTGGCTCAGATCGATATCTCTCGATGTTCCGATCCTGACGTCCTCACCTTATATTTGGATGTTGCGCCGGAAAAGTTATCTCTGTCCGATAAATTTTCGATTATCGATCGGATCTGCTCGAACACCGATAGGGAGTCGTATCGACTGCAGTACGGGGCTGCTAAGGGTGTCGCGTATTGCTTAATCTGTGAAACTGAGAAGGGCTGCTCAATTATCGAGGCGGCAATTGATCGCTACCGCAGCGCCGCTCCAGAAAAACGAAGCTCGTATGGCGACTGTCAGCTTGGCCGAGCGTTGTACGCCCTTGGTGCGTTCCGTGGGGATGAGAATTTCATTGATCAGTCGATCGACCAGTTTCAAAAGGTAATTCGTGAAGCAAAGGAACATCAGTTCTCGAAAGAAATTTTGTCCGATTTGTTCTGCCTTCTCGGCGAATCGTTCGCTTTAAAAGGAAATATTAAGGAAGCAATGCAAAATTATCGGGCAAGTTTGGATCTGACTGTTCAGCCGATCACCAAAATCTATCTAGCAAAAGCATACTTTGCGGTTGGGCTTGAGGAAAGAGGGCAGCAGCTACTGAGCGAATTCGATCCCGCAACATTGTCACCGACGAACCGTTGCGACTATGCGATAGCTCTTGCGATGCTTGCCGCGTCAACGAGGACGCCGGCGCATTTGGCGCGAGCGAAGGACGAATTGAACAAGGTGCAACCGACGGATCCTTTCTTTATCCATCAAAGAGACAAGTGGATCATCGAGCTGCTGCAAACAGCGCCCGATGACGTCGGTCGTTTTCGCAAGCTGATTCAAACACTGAACAAATACGTCACACTCAATCCAAATCTATTCGGTTTTGGCATCAACATTAATCGGATGATCGAAGATGCCGATTCCGCAGCCAGTGCAAATCGTCGTCCGTGATCCGTCACTACTTGCCGCGGATAACAAAGAATGAAATGTCAAATGTTGGATTGACCCCAATTTCCAACATCAAAAATCAAAAATTTTCGAGGACCAGATGTTGGAACTTGGTTTAGCAGAAAAAGCAAAAATAGAGCCGACCGGGATGAGGCGACAAGTTGAGGTGTTCGCGAAGAGCAAGTTCCTTTGGTTGCAACGTTGCAACTTCTGAAGCTCCATTATTGAGTACGATTTGAATCTGCCCATTACCGCTCGCTAGCGAGCGGTAATGGCGAGTGTCAAGAAACAAAGGGTTCACTGCCAATTGTTTGAGCTGTCCCTCTTGGATCCCAGACCTACGGGCTGCCCGGGTCCGGGCCATGTGTGCCCGGGTAAATGCCCGGGTCCGGGCCACGTGGTGCCCGGGTAAATGCCCGGGTCCCGGCCACGTGGTGCCCGGGTAAATGCCCGGGTCCGGGCCATGTGGTGCCCCGGGTAAATGCCCGAGTCCGGGCCACGTGGTGCCCGGGTAAATGCCCGGGTCCGGGCCACGTAAGGCCTAGTTTACTTCGGGCCGAATAATGAGTATGAAACTCGTGATCCCGAACCTGTCTTATTGATGATCTTTTTGGTGAGCAGTTTTCGCAAATATCGACGGGCCGTGGTGATATCGACGCGGAGAGTTGAAGCAATCTTTCGCGCTGTCACAGGACCTGAATGTGAAATCATCTCGATGATTTTAAGTTCGTAAGCCGACAAGTCTGCCAGTTCCTTTGCAGTAATCTGCACCTTATTTTTCGGGGTTCGATTTCCACGGAGCCTTACCACCAAATAACCGTCCTCATAATCGAACGTAGGCGGCGGAAGATCCGAGGCCAACATAGCGTCGCGCATTCGCCTCAAACCGGACGCCCTTTCTTCAACCCAGCCCAAGTGACATAGAGCCAACGCAATGTGAGGGTTCCTGCTGTATTGCGGGGCATTAAACTCTCGCATTGCTTCTAATGATACTGGTTTTAAAAGTCCGCCCGGACTTCGAACAACGATCTCATCGTCCGTCAACAGAATATGGACGCGGGTCCCTGCACCGTAATCTCGGTGCAGCACTGCATTAAATGCAGCTTCTCGGATTGCTACGAATGGGTATTCAGGCTCTCGAATACGGTCCAAGCCGCGGATTTCAGTGAAATACTTCATCTGCCGCTTAAAAAAATCATCGAGATAATCTCTAAATGCGACAAGAGGCCCATCAAAGTCCGACTGCATCACGCGCTCGCCACGTCTTGCTTCAAAAGCGATTCGGCATTGTGGCAGAACATCTGCAGCATTTGAACCAAAAAGCACAATTCCGGCTACCGTCGGCGCCAAGTTATCTTCATCTTTATCGCCAACAAATCGGAGATTCTTTAAAAACATCCAGAATTCGGGAGTTCCAAATCGGAGATTTATTTTTCTCTGCTCTAGATAGTAAGCGATTGTCCCTTCAGAAAAAGCTTTTAGGGAAACGTGCGATAAAATCTCTATTTCCTTGGTCGAGGCGCCTTCAAAATTCGGCGCCCCTTCCTCGGGAGTTTGGCGAGTTGTCCAATATTCAGTGAATGCTGCATTCGCTTCTTTGATTTTTGCAATTAGATCAACGTCGAAAAAGTCTACCTTTATCCCATTGTCCAAGAGGTATTGCACTCCTTTGCCCCGAATATCAGGATTAGGGTCGGTCATTCCCACAACAACTCTGCCGATCCGCGCGTCTTTGATACGCTCCGCACAAGGGGTTTTTCTTTCACTACGTTTTACGCACGGTTCTAGGGTGACATACAGGGTAGCGCCTTCGAGATGAGCGCTGCTGAGATAACGTTCTATTAAGGTAAACTCAGCATGGTCTCCGACTCGCAAGTCGCCACGGTGGGTTGATCCAAGTTGTTTCCCTCCTTTGTCTACCAACACCGCGCCCACCATGGGATCACTTTTCTGCTTGTGCTCAGATCGCGACTTTAGCATTTCTTCGAATGCCAGTTGCGTAAACCTCCGATCCGCCTCGTCCGCCGCCGAATGTTTTTCTAAGGATGCCTTATCTCCGCTGGTCATAGTAGATAATAGGTTCTTGGATTCTTTTAAGCGCATGCACGACCGGCCGCCAGAGAGAACCGAAATTAGATTCTTGGCGGCCAGCTGGCTGCTTGTCTGACCATCGCGGTCTCAGCGTAATTGTTTGCCGACGATGCACGCGTTGTATCTCGATCGCTCCCGCGAGACTCGACCGCTATCTCGTGGCTTTACCGGCCATGTCGTTGACTCGCGATCGCCCGATGCGCTCGGTTGATTCCCATCGACCAATGCAGTCCATCCACCGGCTTCCCAGCACGGCGTATTTATCCCCTTCGCTCCATTCTTAACGCGGATTTCCTGGAGCCCTTTTTTGCAACTCTGTCCCGCTCGCGAACCCTTTCGGAGTTTCCCTTGCGCAGGAGCGCCCTTGCCGCCTGGTAATTGGCCATGTGCTTTTCTAAAAACCTGAAATGCTGAAAACTGAAACGCTGAAACGATACAGGGAAAGGGAGACAAGAAGTTGTAGGACGGCCGACTGGCATGAGCGTTTCGGGTTGCCAAAAAACGGTGCTGCCAGTTAGCTGGCTCTGTGTTGCCGAAAACAAAGTACGCGCGCAGTGGCGACGTGCGGATCGCTTATCAGATCACGGGGGAGGGTCCGTTCGATGTGGTCTGGGCGCCGGGCACGATGTCGCATCTCGATCTGGATTGGGAAATCCCGCAACGCGCGCTTTTCTTCGAACGCTTCAGCAAGTTTTGCCGGCTCATCCGGTTCGATAAACGTGGCACCGGCCTCTCCGACCGCCCGGTGCACATGGCGACGCTCGAGGAAAGGACGGACGATATCCGCGCGGTGATGGACGACGTTGGAATCAAGAGCGCCAATATTCTCGGCGTGTCGGAGGGCGGTTCGATGGCTTGTCTCTTCGCCGCCACTTATCCGGAGCGGGTGCAGTCGCTCTTGATCTGGGGAGCGCAAGCGCGCTGGGTCTCGTCGGAGGATCACCCCTGGGGACAGACTCGCCAGGAGCACGATGAGATGCTCGCGATGGTGCAGGACGATTGGCCCTCGATTCCTTACATCGTCGGCCCCGGCGCCGGCATGGGACCCGACGCCCCGCCGGAAGCGGTGGAAGCGGTCGCGCGCTACATGCGCGCGGCGGCCAGCCCCTCGGCCGTGTATGCCTACGAAGTGATGAATGGCCAGATCGACACGCGCCCGATCCTGCCGACTATTCAGGCGCGTACTCTGGTGATGAATCGCACGGGTGACCTCTGCGCCCGGATCGACGCTGCGCGTGACATGGCCTCGCGGATTCCCGGCGCAAAGTTCATCGAGTATCCGGGCAACAGTCACTCCGCGATGCTCGACGACATGGACATCGTGCTTTCGGACATTCACGAATTCATCACCGGTGAGCGACCGGTCGACACCTTCGACCGCGTCTTGGCTACTGTGCTTTTCCTGGATATCGCTTCATCAACTGAACGCGCCGCGGCCATGGGTGACACCGCGTGGCGTAACGTCCTGAACTCCTATTATGCCGTCGTGCGAAAGGAACTCGCACGTTATCGAGGCAAAGAAACCAACACGACCGGTGACGGCTTTCTCGCGACTTTCGACGGACCCGCGCGCGCGATCCGTTGTGCGCTGGCCATCGCGCAAACAGTGAAACAGCTCAGGATCGATGTGCGCGCAAGTGTGCACACCGGCGAATGCGAATTAATGGGCGATAATGTCGGCGGCATCGCGGTCCACGCCGGTGCGCGGATCATGGCGAAGGCCGAACCGGGCAGCGTGGTTGTTTCCAATACGGTGAAGGATCTGGTCGCTGGTTCAGGGATTAGTTTTCAAGACCTTGGTCTTCACGAATTAAAAGGCGTTCCCGGCGAGTGGAGACTTTTCGCAGCGCGATGATAAAAGGAGGTTCGCAGATGAAGATTTTTGTTGCAGGCGGAACCGGAGCCATCGGTCGTCCGTTAATCGCGAGATTGCTTACCAAAGGACACGCTGTAATTGCTCTGACCCGTTCTTCAGAAAAAGCTCAGGCTTTGGTGGATCAGGGCGTAGAGCCTGCCATCGCCGATGTATTCGATGCCGACGCGGTCGAAGCCGTTGTCAGTCGCACTCAGCCGGAAATCGTGATTGAACAACTCACCGCGTTACCCAAAACCTACACGCCTGAGTCAATGAGTGCCGCCGCCGCACTCAACCATCGCATCCGTTTGGAAGGTGGCGCGAATGTGCTGGCAGCCGCGCAAGCGGCGGGTGTGCGGCGTTACCTGAGGCAGTCGATCGCATTCTGGGCGGTTCCTGGTCCTGGGTTGGCAGATGAAGATACGCCTCTGGCGTTTGATGCCACGCCTGCGGTTTCAGCAGGTGTGCGCGAGGTAACTGAGCTTGAGCACAGATTACTGGGAAATACCAACATAGAAGGAATTGCCCTGCGTTACGGCTTCTTCTACGGGCCCGGCACCTGGTTCAACCCGGATGGCGACCTTGCCGAGCAGGTGCGACAACAGCAGTTCCCGATCATCGGGGATGGCGAAGGCGTTTGGTCGTGGTTACACGTTGAGGACGCGGCGATCGCCACTATTGGAGCAGCAGAGCACGGCAAGCCTGGGATTTATCTGGTTGCGAATGATCAACCTTTACCGGTGCGCGAATGGCTCCCTGCGTTTGCTCAATGGCTCAATGCTCCATCACCGCCGCAGGTATCAGTAGGGGATGCTCTGAAAAAGGATGGTGGTGCGGATGCGGTTTATTATGGGACCCAGATGCGAGGCGCATCGAATGCCAAGGCAAAACGCGAACTGAATTTTCAGCCGCGACCGTTGGAGTGGATCGTTGACTGAAAGTACCCGACTGCGAATCCCGTGGAACGAAGTAAAAATTAAGAAGTTCTGATCAGTGAGAATTCACAATTGAGAATTGAACCTCGCTCATCTCCCGGCGTGCTCACTCCTACCCTCGTCATTTCACCTTCCATCGCTCATCCATTCGCATCACGACGGAAAACAACGTTTAAATGCCAGCAGCCACTTCGGATTTCCTTGCAGCCGGACGCGACGGGTGAGGAGTGCCCATACAAGATTCCGTTCGCCCGCCAGAAAGCCTAGCCATGTTTCCGAATCAGTAACGACCTTAATGTTGGCTTTTCCGAGTAAGCCGTTCTCGACGGTCAGTTTTCCTTCACGAATCGTCACCGTTGCCTTGGCTGGTTCTTTGCCGGTGAAAACGAAATGGTAAGTGGCCTCCAGTTTGCCAGCGGCGTGACGCTGAAACGACAGTGGCATTCCGAACAGTAGGGGCGCAATGCTCCGTGGACGCAACGAACCGCGCACATGCCGCACGGTCTTGTGCGGAAAACGCTTCTGCACGTGCGCCTCAGCGTCCGAGCCGCGCACGACATAAACCGGCTCGTGCTTCGCCTGCAACGGACGCATTACGTCAGCTAGAAAATCTTTCTTCGACGCGAGGTAAGGGCCGATCACGTCTTCGCCCGCCGGACAAACGGCCATGCAATACGCAGCCTTGTAATTCGCGCCGAAGGCGAGGCTTTGCCAGGTCGAAACCGTTTCCGAATCTTTCACACGGCTCCGGTAATCTTTCCCATCGCGACTGTCGGCAACGGTTTCAACCCAATCTGCAAATCCGCCCATGAACTCCCTGTAATTATGCGTGTAGCAAGCGGAGAAATTGAACGCGCCGTCCGCGCTGATGGCACCTACCGGACACGCTGCCACGCACAGCTTACATTCGAGGCACGGATTGTAGTCGAGTTCCTGTGAACGCGTGCTGATCTCCGCGCCAACGAGAATTGTGCCGAGCAAAATGAAATTGCCAAAGCGCGGATGAATCACGTTGCGATGAATGCCCATGTGGCCCAGCCCCGCCGCGACAGCGATCGGCTTGTGCGCCACAGTCCATATCCGCTCGGTCATCCAGCGATCCGCCTCCATCGGAAACCCCATCGGTGGATTCAGCGCGCGAATTCCCGCGCGTTCGAGCGCCGCCGTGATGCGTCTCGCCACGTCGTTGACCTCGTCGCCCGTGTGATGAAATTCCGAGTTGGCGACCGACCGCGCCGGACTGCGTACATCCTCCCGGTTCATCCGGAGCACAAAACTGATGAGGCTGCGGGTATGTGGAAAGGCGCGCTGAAGGTGCGGCCGTTCCTCCGCCAATGCCGGCCGGTCAATTTCCACAAAGCCGACATCATCCGCGCCGGCATCGAGACACAACTGCCGCAGCCAACGAGCATCCAGCGGCTCGGAGGTTTTTTCCCGCATCGCTCTCTGCCGGTACGCTTCCACCGTGGGATGCTGTTTGAGTGGCGTGGTTTGCCGACCTACGCCGGGCGAAACTCCACCGACCAATGCTGTTTTGTTTTCTAATGTCGTGTGCATATACACATATTTGCTTCTAATTTATCGCCTTAGGCCTTCACGGTTTTTGGTTATTTCTCCAGAGCCAACGCCGCCGTCTCCAGGTCGGAGAGAATGGCGGACCAACGTTTTTTGCCGAGAGTTTTCACCGCGGCGCTTTGGGCGGACTTCCAGGCCGGCGCAAGTTTCTGAATCTGTTTTCGGCCTTTGGTCGTGATTGCCAGTTCCACGCGGTTGCCGCGCCCGCCGCCAACCGCCTTCACCAACCCGTCTCGTTGCAACGGCCGGAGATTCCGCACGAGCGTGGTGCGCTCCAGGCCCAACCAATCGCTCAGTTCCGCCATGTTCCAGCTCTCCTTGGCATTCAGTGACGTCAAAATCGTTCCCTGCGTGGGGCGGATGCCATGCCGTCGCATTTCCGCGTCAAAGAACTGGGTCACCTTCCGCGTCACCCAACGCAAGTTGAAGCAGACGCAGTTTTCCATCGCCGACATATCCAGTTCTTTGGGCATAGTGTGTATATGCACTATATGGGGCGTGAGTCAAACTTTTATTTTGTGGAGTAATTTCGCATCATCGCCGAATCCATGGAGTTAGATTGGTACCTGGATGGGCGTTCGCAGCCTGGGCGAAGCGTGCTTGGAGCGGAGCGATGCGACGGCGAGAAAGATTGACTCATTCGCTCCCGCTCGTTTCGGCCTCTCGGCTTGCCCATCTATGTCGCTTGTGGCCCCGCGGCTCCATTCGCAAGCAGGCGGGTGCGGCTGGGGTTCAAATCCGCCGCCAAATTTGTTCCACTTGTGTCGCGCAAAGCTTGTTATCGGCTGGCGCTTTTGCTCGGCTCGCTCGTCGCATCGCTAGATCGTCGGGGCGGGCGCGTTGCGCTGAGTAATCTGCGCATGGCCTTTGGCGATGAGATTTCAGCCAAGAGCCAGGTCGTCCAACTTTTTCAAGCCGACGCAACCTTTACCTATGTCGAGCCTCTTGCTAGGATTCGGCGTATGCGTCCGTCTCTTACTTTCAGCATTTCACTAATCATCGCAGCAAACCTCCATACCGCGATCGCGCAGTCATCTCCCACGCCTGCGCCTACGCCGGTTACACTCCGTTCGATTCTCTTGTCGGAGCTTCATAGCACGCACGACAAAGCGGAGTGGTTTACCCCAATCAAAGCTGCGGTGGCAGGACTAACGGCTGAGCAGGCGAAGTGGGTGCCGCAAAACGCGCAGGGCAAAATCGATTCCAACGCGAACCATTCGGTAGGAATGCTCGCTTATCATCTGGTTTTCTGGAACGAGAATGCGCTCGCCCGTCTGCGCGGCGAAAAGCCTGCGAGTCCGGGAAACAACGACGAGACGTTTAACGACTTCGACGCGGCGCATTGGGACCAGATCGTGCAGCGGCTCGATCGCGTGATGAAAGACCTGGAAACGGCGGTGGAGAAAATGCCGGAGGACAAACTGGCGCTGAAAGCGCCCTTGATTTCGCACATCAGCACGCACAACGCGTATCACACAGGGCAGATTCTTTATGTCCGCAAGTTACAAGGTTCCTGGAATCCGGAGAACGGCGTCAAATGAAATTCCTCTCAATCATCCCGGCATCTCTTGTGTTCTTTCTCGGCGGGTTTGCGTCACCCAGCTATGCGCAGGAATCTCGATGGGGATCGCCCGACGAGGAGACGGTGAAGTTCATTATTGCGGCCGAGGCGAAGTGGGCCAACTCGGCCTGTAGCCCCCAGCCGGATCTTAAGGACGTGATTGCGGACGACTTCCAGGGGACATCGCCCAGCGGACATCGCTACAACAAGGCTAAAGCAATCGCTACAGATACCAAGTCGCTCTCGCGCGATTGCCAATTGGGCGAGGTAAAGGTGAGATTTTTTGGCGACTCCATCGCAATAGCGTATGGAGCGGAAAGCTCAGTCTCAAAGGCTAAAGATGGCAGGGAGACAAAGAGTTGTCTGATCTGGACCGACACGTGGCTCAAACGCGCCGGGAAATGGCAGATCGTGGCTGCGCAGGACACAGACATTCCTTGTAGCCCTTGAACCCATCTCATAAATAGAGAAGGGGTGCGTTGCCAGAGATTTGGCGCTGCGGCAAGGCGCGAGGAGGGAGAATATCCTTTATGGATCTTTGACCGATGAGCAACGCAGTCGCAGCGGCAAAGATCGGCAACCCTCGGGCTAAGCTCTGACGAACGACTGGCGGCGTTGCTCCTCAGTCACAGAACGCTTCGGCTATGCTCCTTCGTCGCGCCTTGCCAGGCGCCTGCCGGAGCTTAGCGCACTCTTTCCCTATTTATGAGATGGGTTCTAGGCAGTCACGCTAGCTCTCGAACTAACGAAATAGCGCCCGGTTATTCGCCCCGAATCAATTCCTCACGCTTTTCCTCCGAAGGTGATGTGGTCGTCCAAATCGAGCAGGTCGAACCAGGTTTTCACGTCTTCGCGAGTCGGGTTGAACTTTTTCATGCGATCGGCAAATATCTCAAGTGTTTCGACGTCGCTATCAGGACCGCGCTCGGAGAAATAGGCGCTCCACTGTTGAATCTCCCACGGGGCGCGTTTGTTAGGCGCGTTCTCTTGAACCCAGGCTAGCATTTCGCCGTCGCCTTTACCGGTGGCGAGCTCAGCTTTCAATGCTTCTGGCGTGATTCCAGTGAACCGGAACCAATGATAATCGCCTGGATTGTTGTATTTGAATTCTCCGGCAGTTCCGGCGAGTTCGGCGCGTCCCTTATCAAGGATCCGCGGTAGAACAACGTAACCGCCAAGTCTCACCCGCGGACTGCGGGGCGGACGCTGAGTCAAATTCGGAGCATGATCCAATTTTGTCGTCATGCCAGAATCTAACACTACAATGACAAATAATCTGCCACGCGCGGGTACGGCTTGCAGGGGGGGAACGGGGGTCGCGTCTGAACATTTGGAGATTTGGCTGGCAAACCTTGGCAGAAAGTTGGGTTAGCAGGTGTACTTACTTCTGGCGAAGCCGTCTGGCCTAGCCCTGCATTCCGGAAAGGTTTACCATTGAGGTATGAATGAGCTTTCGAGGTTCGTCAGTTTGCATCCCTACTTCAAGGTGCCTTCGGATAAGATGCCGTATTTGAAGGCGATCCTGCCGGAGTTTGCGGCCAAGACGCGGAACGAGACGGGTAATCTTTTCTATGAGTTCACGATCAACGGCGACGAAGTATTCTGCCGCGAAGGCTACGTCAACGCGGAAGCGCTGGTGGCGCACTTGGAAAACGTGGATGCGATGCTGGCTCAGGCGCTGACGATGGCCGACCTGATTCGCATTGAAGTCCACGGACCACCTGCAGAGCTCGCGAAACTAAAAGAGCCGCTGGCCCATCTGAAACCGGCCTGGTTTCATTTGCACAGCTGATTGCGATGGTGACGCCAATTATTCTAAAGCATCAATTTGGTGTGTTTCGTGGAGACTGTGCGCCGGCAGGGCGAGGACGCACGCGAATGTTCCGGCGCTCACCGCAATCATTAACAACAGGCCCAGGCGAAATCCGCCTACGGTTGCGGCCAAAACAAACGCGCTGACGCCGAGAGCCGCACCAACCTGCCGGATAAATTGCTGGCTGGTGGTCGCGCTACCCATGCGGGCAACCGGGACGCTATTCTGCACCACGACAGTGAGCGCGGGAGAGAGCAGACCGATTCCGGCGCCTGCGACTAACGACGCAGCGATCACCCAGCCGAGTCCATGTTCGAATGCCACCATGAAAAAGAGAAGCCCGAGAATATGCACAACGATTCCAATCACACTCGGAAGACGTTCTCCGATTCGATGGACCAATCGTCCACTAGCGAATGCCAACGTGCTCCATCCGATGGTGAATGCGCCAACCACCAAACCAACGAACGCGCGATTCTCATGAAAGGCGGCGTTGGTCGCGAGCGGCAGATAAGAGCTAAGGCCAAAGCCGCTGAAGAAGGCGAGGAATGATGAAGAAATCGACGAGGCGTAGCCGGCATGATGAAAAAAATTCAACGGCAGAATCGGATGGGGCGTTCGTCCCTCATGCCAGACGAAGATGGCGAGCAAAATGATTCCAGCGGCAACGAGCGCGGCCTGCATCAGCCCGATTTTTCCCTCACCGAGATCCACAAATGCTCACATCAAACTGCTCCCGCCGGCGCCGGCGAGAAGCGCGCCGGCAAAATCGAACCGGCCAACGCTATGCCCAATGCTCTCGTGCATTCCGGCGATGACGAGGAATGTAGCCACAATGGCAATCGGCACGTTGATAAGAAAAGCCCAGCGCCAGGAAAGGTGCGTCACAATCAGTGTCCCGAGGAGTGGTCCGGCGACACTCGCAATTGCCCACGCGCTGCTGGCCGCGCCCAAAGCCCTGCCGCGTTTGTCAGGCGGGTAAACAACTCCGAGCAGCACAAACGGAAGAGTCGCAACGGCTCCCGCTCCGATGCCCTGGATGGCGCGAGCGCCGATGAACTCCGTCATGGTGCGAGCAATGGCGCAGAGTCCGCTCCCTACCGTGAACGCGACAATGCCGATGAGATACGTGCGCCGGCGTCCCCAGCGATCGGACCCCGGTCCCCAGATCGGCATCGATACCGCCGCGGCGAGCATGTAAGCCGCAAATGTCCACGCGTACAGGTGCGCACCGCCAAGCTCAGGCAACGCTACCGGCATGACCGTGCTGACGATCGTGTTGTCGAGCCCGGCAAGAATGATCGTGAACAACACACCGAACAAGACCAGCACGCCGCTCTGTCCGGAGGAATCCACCCTTGACGTTGCGATCTGAGATTGTTTTTCCGCGCGCTTCAGCGATTGGCTATCATCGTTTTTATGTCATCCGTCAATCCGCGGGACGGTCAGGCGCGAGCTAACGCCCGGATGAATCACGCTG
>DASYDV010000046.1:0-51208 GCA_036499375.1 Candidatus Udaeobacter sp. | reverse complement strand
TGGAAATCCAGAGCTTCGGTATACCGCTTATCGCCAATCATTTTCGGCGCGAAAACACTCGATGAGTCAGCTATTACGCACTGTTTAAATGATGGCTGCCTCTAAGCCAACATCCTCATTGTCTAAGTATCTTCACATCCTTTCCACTGAACGGTATTTGGGCACCTTAGCTGCTGGTCTGGCATGTTTGCCTCTCGCGCACGAAGCTTATCCCTCGCGCACTGACTCCAGGACTTCTCCCTGTGGCATTCGGAGTTTGATTGAATTCGATACCCTGGTGTGGGCTCTAGTTCATCCAGTGCTCTACCTCCATAAGTTAGCATCCGAGGCTAGCCCTCAAGCTATTTCGGGGAGAACCAGCTATCACCGGGTTTGATTAGTCTTTCGCTCCTACCCACAGCTCATCCGGGAACTTTTCAATGTTCATCGGTTCGGTCCTCCACGCGGTATTACCCGCGCTTCAACCTGGCCATGGGTAGATCACCTCCGCTTCGGGTCTACTGCCAGCGACTATGGACGCCCATTTCGGACTCGCTTTCGCTTCGCCTCCGTTCCAGAAGAACTTAGGCTTGCCACTGACAATAACTCGCAGACTCATTAAGCAAAAGGCACGCCATCACCCAGCACGAGGCCGGGCTTTGACACCTTGTAAGCACATGATTTCAGGAACTATTTCACTCCGCTCAAAGCGGTTCTTTTCACCTTTCCCTCGCGGTACTTGTTCACTATCGGTCGCCAATTAGTATTTAGGCTTACGCCGTGGTCGGCGCAGATTCATACGAAGTTTCACGTGCATCGTATTACTCAGGAAATCCCTAGGCGTGCTCGGGCTTTCGGTTACGGGTCTTTCACCCTCTATGGCGCAGCTTTCCAGAAGCTTCACCTAACCTTTGCACTACCACGTTGGGCTCCTACAACCCCCGACTCATTCTTGCGCTCTGTCCATTGCATTCTCGACCGCCACTCCTCGGAAAGGAGCGATTTGAACGCCCGCGGTGTTCTAATCGAGGGACTGCAGTTCAAAGCACATGAATGAGTCGGGTTTAGCCTGTTCCGCTTTCGCTCGCCACTACTGACGGAATCTCTTTCGATTTCTGTTCCTCCGGTTACTGAGATGTTTCACTTCACCGGGTGTCGCGATGTTCCTGCTATGGATTCACAGGAACTCGAGCAGGTGTTACCCCGCTCAGGTTATCCCATTCGGAAATCTACGGGTCAAAGCGTGTTTGCCGCTCTCCGTAGCTTATCGCAGCTTGCCACGTCCTTCATCGCCTATTGGCACCAAGGCATCCATGATGCGCTCATCGTAGCTTGATCAATCTGTTCTGGCCTGCTCGGCCAGAGATTTATGATAACTGAAACTCTCTTGCTGCGGCCAATCCGCTGAGACAGCGGACGCTACAGCAACTTGATTTCAGACTCAGCTCTTAAAGTTGTATTTTCTTACTACCCTGTATGTAGATGTCAAAGAACCAGCCGTTCGCGCACATTCGAGGCGACAAAAAAACTCAATCTTGATCGCTTTCGCTCCGTCTTCGCCAAAACGACGACGGGCAAGCGGGACAAAATTGAGCCAATTTGCAGTCCCCAAACGCACGCAGAACGCACTCCAGTATGTAGGAGTCTCGCTTCTCGCGGGACAGACACAGTAGCAGGGAACGGGTGCGCGTCAACTCCACCTTCGAAAATTTCGCGAAGAAAATGTCCGTCTTACAACCTTCTACAGCGCACAGATTTACCGCGAGCTAATGGTAACTCTCTGGAGCGCCGTTTTTCGCTGTTTCGCTGGCGGGACCGATCCGCTATATTAAAGAGCTGTTTTCACTTCCGATGGATTACCTGATTCGCGCGCTGACACCTCAGGATGAGCCGATCCTGTGGGAGATGTTGTATCATGGGTTGTCGTCTTCCGCAAAAGACGAACCGTCTTCGCGCGAAATGGTGCGCCACCCAGAAATCTCACGTTATGTCGATGGCTGGGGCCGGGCCGGTGATACCGGATTTGTTGCGCATGACAAAAACGGGGAGTTGCTGGGCGCAGTCTGGCTGCGCCAGCCGACCGATAGGTCTAACGCTTCGCCGGAGCTCGCGCTATCGGTGAAACCGGAGCACCGCAGCCATGGCATTGGCACGGCCCTGCTTACGCAACTGGTCCGCGCTAATCCGGATCAGTCGACCATTTCCATTAGCTTCGTTGCCGGCAAACCGGTGCTGCGTCTTTATGGGCGATTCGGTTTCAAGGTCGTTGAAGAACGACCGGACGCGGTTGTGATGCACAGAGAGGCATAACCGGACAGTTCGACAACGCGACTGCAGTAGCGACTACGGCATTCGCCCGATTTTAGCGCGAACGGATCGTCCTCAGGGCGCAAAAATCAGCAGCACGAAAACAGCGAACAGCAACAAATGAATGCACCCCTGGAAAACATTGGTTTTCCGACTCGTGAACGTAACCACGCTCACAGCCAATGTTAAGAGCAGGAGAGGCAAATTGCCGCCCTGCAGCCCAAGGGCCACGGGCCGTTTGGTGATCAATCCAATCACCAGCACTGCCGGAATCGTTAGGCCGATTGTGGCGAGGACTGAGCCGAATAGAATATTTATTGAACGCTGCAGTTGATTGTGGAGACTCGCGGTGATTCCACCCAACCCTTCCGGAGAGAGCACCAGGGCAGCAATGACAGCGCCGCCAAACGCCTGCGGCATGCCAAATGTCTCGATGCTGTTGTCCAAGGGAATGGCGAACTTTTCTGCAAGCAGAATAACGGCAAGCAGGTACAAAAGCAGCATCAATCCATGAAAACCCGTCGATCGGACACGAGGCAAATGCTGCGGCGAATGTTTTATGGCACTTTCCTGCAAATCCAGGAAGTACCCTCGGTGTCGCAGCGTCTGAATCAGCAGAAAGATTGCGTAAAGCAATAGCGACACCGCCGCAAAAAAGATTCCCTGTTCCGTAGAAAACGTTGGGCCGCTGGTCGAAACAGTGAAATTTGGAAACACCAAACCGAGCACGGCCAGCGCCATAATGACATTGAGATACGCGTTGACACCCTGGATGTTGTAATGCTGTTCGCGATATCGCAGCCCGCCGAGCAACAGCGATAGCCCTACAAGCCCGCCGAGCGCGATCATGATGACGGCGAAAATCGCGTCGCGCCCAAGCGTGGGATTGTTTGCGCCATGCAACATCGCCGTAGAAATCATTACGACCTCGATGCTGATTGCGGAGAGTGTCAAAATCAGCGTCCCGTAGGGCTCGCCCAGTTTGATCGCAAGACAGTCGGCATGCCGCACTACGCACAAGGCGGACCAAAGGATTACGGCAAAAAGCCAGACAAAAGCGCCGACCAACGGGACGACATGTGTCGTGGCCTCATTCAAGCGGCTTCCCATTGCGAGAGAAATCGCAGCTGATGCCAGTCCGATAAGCAGCGGAAATTCAGCGCGGATCACGCTGCCGAATTGTTGCGTGTTTTTCGCCTGCTGGGGTGCGTCCGCTTTTACCGACATGTGCCGGACCATATCGGTTGCGCGCGAGCCATGCAATGAACTGATGCGATCTTCGCAAGCGCACAAAGACCCCGACATTCCGGGGGACGGCACTGCAAACGATTATTTACCTAGCCGCCCGCAAGGGCACCTATGATTAGGAATGGTTCCGCCCCGTTTGCGATCGGGTCAGGCAGCGGCGTATCAGGCGATTCATGCGATAAATCGTCGCCGCAAGCGAAAAACCGCACCATGGGCCGGCGAAGGTGGGTGACATGATCGCGTATTGTTCCCCGCAGCATTGGATATTTCGCTTCGACAGCGTCCAGCACCGAGCGCTGAGTCGCCGTTCCGTTGAGATCAAGTTCCACTTCTCCATCGAGATGAGCGAGCGTGCGCAGGTGAGGCGGAAGAACGACTCGAATCATAACTTAAATCCAAAATCCGAATTTAAATGTCTCAAGGTAACCGCGCGTCGGCGTTGAATTCCTCGTGTTTTTGTCATTTGAATTTGTTTTGGATTTCTTGCTTCGGTATTCGTGCTTTCTTATTTGAGCGTTTGCACCTCTACTGAAAGCACCGCAGGCAGATCCCGCACGATTGGCTTCCACCTGTCGCCCGCATTCGTCGATGCGTAAACTTGTCCGCCCGTAGTTCCGAAATAAACGCCGCACTGCTCGAGTGAATCGACCGACATTGCGTCGCGCAAGACGTTCACATAGCAGTTGCGCTGGGGCAGACCTTTTGTGAGCGCTTCCCATTCGTTGCCGCCGGTTCGGCTGCGATACACTCGCAACCTGCCGCTGGGCGGATAATGCTCGGAATCGCTTTTGATAGGAACGACGTAGATCGTTTCCGGCTCGTGCGCGTGGACATCGATCGGAAATCCGAAATCGCTCGGCAAATTACCGCTGACGTCCTTCCACGACCCGCCTGCATCATCGCTTCGCATTACGTCCCAATGCTTTTGCATAAAGAGCGTGTCGGGGCGCGACGGATGCATCGCGATGCGGTGGACGCAATGGCCCACCTCCGAGTTGGGATCTGGAATGTATTGCGAGTGCAACCCGCGATTAATTGGTTGCCATGTTTTTCCGCCATCGTCGGTGCGAAACGCGCCGGCGGCCGAGATCGCGATGAATATTCGCTGCGGATTTTGCGGATCGAGAAGGATCGTGTGCAAACACATCCCACCTGCCCCGGGTTGCCATTTAGGACCGGTGTCGCTGCCGCGAAGGCCAGCCAGTTCATGCCACGATTTGCCGCCGTCTTTCGACTCAAAGATTGCGGCGTCTTCAACGCCTGCGTAAACATGGTCGGGATCATTGAGAGACGGTTCCAAATGCCAGACGCGTTTGAATTCCCACGGATGCTGTGTGCCATCGTACCACTGATGCGTCGTGATTGGTTTGCCTGTTTGGGGCGAACTGTCATAGACGAATTTGTTGCTTTCGCCTTTTGCCATGCCGTCGGAGCTTTCCAACTCCTCGGGAGCGCTTCCTGGCGTGCTCCACGTCTTGCCGCCATTGTCGGAGCGCTGGATGATTTGCCCAAACCAGCCACTTGTTTGTGACGCGTAGATTCGATCCGGATCAACCGGCGAACCTTTCATGTGATAAATTTCCCAACCTGCGAAATGCGGGCCGCTGACCTTCCATCGTTTGCGCTCACCATCCGATGTGAGGATGAACGCGCCTTTCCGTGTGCCGACTAAAATGCGAACGCTGCTCATAATGTGAATTTCACTCACGAAACACACGAATGACGCGAATAAAAGAGAAACTTGTCTTCAACATCTCATATAATCGCCAGTGTAATCGACGCTGTAAGATGAATCATGCTACCGCTTGTAGGCGTGTTTCAGCGTTTTGATGTTGATCTTCTTCACTTGGAGCATTGCGTGCATCACGCTTTCGGATTTTTCCGGATTCTTGTTGTGCAGCATGTCGATCAAAACAGTCGGCACGATTTGCCACGACACGCCGAATTTGTCCTTGAGCCAGCCGCACGCTGATTCTTCGCCATCGGCGGTGAGTTTCTCCCAAAAATAATCCACTTCGTCCTGCATTTCGCAGTTCACGACGAACGAGATCGATTCATTGAATTTAAAAAGTGGGCCGCCGTTGAGCGCGACAAATTTCTCGCCTTCGATTTCGAATTCAATAGTCAACCGATCCCACGGGACGATCTGTTTTTTCGGCTGTTTCTTTCGTATATCGTAGAGTTTTCCCGATCTTCGAGTTCTCGAATACGGAGATGTAAAAGTTCACGGCCTCCTCAGCCTGATTATTAAACCACAAGAATGGAGTAATTTTTTGCATGGAATTATGTGGCTTCAGTTCGGACTCCAAGCCACCGAAGTTTGGCGTTTCACAGAAACGCCCTACAATGCAACGATGCTAATCGACACTCACGCACATTTGGATTTTCCCGATTTCGCGAGCGATTTCGAGGATGTGCTCCGTCGTGCAGAGCAGGCTGAGGTGACACGCATCATTACGATTGGCACATCCATCGAGAGCAGCCGGCGTGCAATCGAACTTGCGGAAAAGTATCCATCTGTTTACGCGGCGATTGGGGTTCATCCCAGTCACGTTGAAGACGCAGAGGACGATGTGATCACGCCGCTGCGCCAACTTGCACAGAGTCCGCGCGTCGTGGCGATCGGCGAAACCGGGCTGGATTATCATCATTTACCGAGTGAAGCGGTGGCGAAGGAAAAGCAGGTGCAGGTTATGACTGCTCTGCGAAGTGAGACCGATGAAGAAATTGAAGCGCAAATTCGGGAAGGTGCGTGCAAGTCGAAACAGGCGAGTTTGTTTCAGCAGCAACTCGATTTAGCGGTCGAACTTGGACTCAACGTAGTGATCCATCAACGCGACGCATGGGAGGACACGCTTGAGGTCCTGCGGCCGTACACGGGCAAAGTGCGCGGTGTTTTTCATTGCTTCGGCGGCTCACTCGATGAGGCGAATCAAGTTCTCGATCTCAACCATTTGATTTCCTTCACAGGCATTGTCACTTTCAAAAACGGCGCCGCCGTGCGACAGGTCGCGGTAGAAATCCCGCTTTGGAAATTTATGGTCGAAACCGATTGCCCGTATCTGGCGCCGGCGCCTTTTCGCGGAAAGCGCTGCGAACCGGCTCATACGCGCATCATCGCCGAAGCGATCGCGGCAGCACGAGGCGGTTCACTGGAAGAAATTGCTGAAGCGACGACCGAAACCGCAGAGCAGTTTTTCAGGTTTAATCGCGCATGAAAATCAATAATGGTAGGGCGCGACCGCCGGGCACGCCGACGGCGCGCAACAGGACGGACGGCTCGGCGATTCATCCCTGCCAATGGATCGCAATCCTAATTCCTATTCTTCTCGGTTCCTGCGCAGCGCCCGATACCCAACATCAGATCGTGATCAGCACACGCGATCAGAAGCTTGCCATTCTCGACCGCGGGAATCTGATGGCTACTTATCCAGTCTCCACGTCCAAGTTTGGTCTCGGCGATCGGCCGGGTAGCAGATCTACGCCACTCGGGCAACTGCAGATTGCGGAGAAGATCGGTGACAATGCCGCGCCGGGCACGGTATTCAAAGACCGGCGGCGCACTGGCGAAATTGTCCTGGCCAACTCGCCTGGTCGAGATCCGATCGTGACGCGGATCCTGTGGCTGCGTGGACTTGAAGCGCAAAATGCGAACGCATTTGCACGGGACATTTACATCCACGGTACGCCGGAGGAATGGAGAATCGGCTCGCCCGCGAGCTACGGATGTGTCCGGATGCGTTCCAGCGACGTCATTCAGCTGTACAATACCGTAGGAATCGGCGCGGCAGTCACCATCGTAGATGCGTCGCTCATCAGCGCAGTTCCGGGCCTTGTGTCAGGTCATTCAATGTCGCCTGCGAATACCGCGCCATTTGTAATGCGGTAAGTACTGCGGGCGCTACGCGGCCAGAATTCGCTGTTCATCGCAGGAGAGTGTTGTTTGCCACTATTGCAAATTCGTGGCGTTCGACTCTCAAACAGACGATACTGGCGGTTATTTCGTCTTTTGATGATTACGAAGCTCGGCTAGACACCGTCGGATCTTAGATGAAACAGTCCAAGAAAGTCGCTCTGATTACCGGAATCACTGGCCAGGACGGTTCATATTTATCCGAATTGCTCCTGCAGAAAGATTACACCGTGCACGGCATCGTGCGGCGCACGAGCAATCTGTTGCGATCGCGCATTGAACATCTACGGCGCGATGAAAAAACCTACGGTCGCCGGTTATTTCTCCACTACGGGGACCTCTCCGATAGCACGACCTTGCGTCGAATTCTCGATGATGTTTGCCCGACAGAGTTGTATCATCTCGCCGGCCAAAGCCACGTCGGCCTCAGTTTCGAAATTCCCGAATCGACATGCGAGGAGACGGGCATGGCCACGCTGCGGCTGCTCGAAATAGTGCGGGCACATCCGTCGCCGCTAAAATTTTACCATGCTTCAAGTGCGGAAATTTTTGGAGATGCGTCCGCTTCGCCGCAAACTGAGGATACGCCGCTACGGCCGACGAGCCCATACGGTTGCGCCAAAGCGTTCGCCACGCAGTTGGCACGGGTGTATCGACATTCGTACGGTCTGTTTGTTTGCAATGGTATTCTTTACAACCATGAATCGCCGCGCCGCGGCGAGAATTTTGTAACGCGCAAGATTGCACGCGCGGCCGCGCGGATCGCTCGAAATCTTGATGATATTCTTGTCCTCGGGAACCTGGAGAGCCGGAGAGATTGGGGGCGTGCCCAGGATTATGTGCAGGCCATGTGGTTAATGCTGCAGCACGAAACAGCCGATGATTATGTGGTGGCAACTGGAGAGACGCATTCGGTACGTGAGTTTGTTGAAGCAGCCTTCGCAGTTGCCGATCTTCCGTGGGAGAAATACGTAAAGCACGATTCTTTGTTCGATCGTCCTACGGAGCCGGTCCGCCTGGTCGGATGTGCTGAGAAAATTCGCAAAACGCTTGGTTGGAAACCGGCTGGAAGTTTTGTGCAACTCGTGAGCGAAATGGTTAACGCGGAGCTCGCTGCGATCGACTCACACGGGTAGGACGCGACCGGTGCGTGGCACGTCAAGTGCCAGCTGCGAGATTAATCACTCGCCCTGCCAAAGCCAAACGCTTGAGCTCGATGTCGTCTTCTGCAGCCGGGCTGGATGATGCCGGCCCCGGCTTCAGCGGATGGCCGCAGCTCACGGCATGTGACCGAGATGTTTTCTTACAGTTTCGCGGGAAAGCAATTCCATGTCCGCGTCAACCATAATACGGACGAGCTGGTGAAATTGCACCTTTGGTTCCCAACCGAGAATCTTCTTCGCTTTTGAGGGGTCACCGATTAGGAGATCTACTTCCGCCGGGCGCTCATAACGTGGGTCATGTTTGACAAATTCGGTCCAATCGAGATCCACATGTGAAAAGGCCGCTTCGGCGAACTCGCGAACGGTGTGCGTTTCACCGGTGGCCAGCACGAAGTCATCTCCTTCTCCAAGCTGTAAAATCCGCCACATGCCCTCGACATACTCAGGCGCGTAACCCCAGTCGCGTTTTGCGTCCAGGTTTCCCAGGAACAATTCCTTTTGCAAGCCATGCTTAATCGCAGCCACTGCCCGTGAGATTTTGCGGCTGACGAAAGTTTCGCCGCGCCGCGGGCTTTCGTGATTAAACAAAATGCCATTGCTGGCGCAAAGGCCATAGCTCTCGCGGTAGTTAACGGTGGCCCAATACGAAAAAACCTTGGCAACGCCGTAAGGGCTGCGGGGCCAGAATGGCGTGTTTTCATTCTGCGGCACCTGCTGGGCCTTCCCAAACATTTCGCTGCTGGAGGCCTGATAAAAACGCGAACGCAAGCCAACTTCCCGGATGGCTTCCAATATACGGATCGTGCCTACGCCGGTAACATCGGATGTGTATTCCGGAATATCGAAGCTCACGCGCACATGACTCTGTGCGCCCAGATGATAAATCTCATCCGGTTTCAATTCATAAAGGAGCTTCACCAGGTTCACCGAATCGCTGAGGTCTCCGTAGTGCAGAAACATTCGAACGCCGTTCACATGCGGGTCGGCATAGAGATGATCGATGCGGGACGTGTTGAACGTGCTGGCGCGGCGAATGATGCCGTGGACTTCGTAGTCTTTCTCCAGCAGTAGATCAGCCAGATAACTCCCGTCCTGGCCGGTGATGCCGGTGATGAGCGCGCGTTTCATTTGGGGAACAATTGTAGGGCGTTTCTGTGAAACGCCAACGCTAGAACACGGCGTCTGGCACAGACGCCCTACAGATCCAGTGCGTCAACTCTCCGGCGGCGTAACCATTATCCGTGCTAGAACCGCGCGTTGGGCGCTAATGAGTGCGCTGATGCCGTTGCGCCCGAGGGCGAGCATTTCATCCAGTTGCGAACCCGCAAACGTGGCTTCTTCACCTGAGCTTTGCACTTCGACAAACTCCCCGTCTTCGGTTGCCACTAGATTGAAATCAACAGTAACGAGTTTGTCCTCCTCGTAATTGAGATCGACAACTGCCTGTCCTTCCAGAATGCCGGCGCTCACTCCGGCCACCAGTTTTTGCATCGGCGGCGCATCGAGCTTTTTTTCTCTCACAAGTTTCCGGCAGGCGATGGCCAGCGCGAGACTCGCGCCAGTGATTGCGGTGGTGCGCGTCCCGCCATCGGCTTGCAGTACATCGCAATCTACCCAGATCGTGCGCGGCCCGACTTTTTCGAGATCCACTACCGCTCGCAACGACCGGCCGATGAGGCGTTGAATCTCCACGCTGCGACCGTCAATACGGCCCTTTGTTATGTCGCGAGGTTTGCGCGGCTGCGTCGAATAGGGCAGCATGGAATATTCAGCCGTGAGCCAGCCGCCGGTCACTGCCTGCTCTTTCATCCAGCGCGGCACGCCTTCTTCGATTGTGACAGCGCAAATCACGTGTGTTTTGCCCATCGAGACAAGCACAGAACCGCTCGCATTCGGCGCCACGTTCAACTCGAAATTAATCGGACGAATTTCGTCGGGTCCACGGCCGTCATTTCGCTGCATTACGGTGGAAAATAGATGGGGAGCATCATTTACGCGATCAGGATTTTGTAGCAGCCAACAGGCGGAGCAATCGGCTTGACGCATCCAGCGGAGCGTCGTTCTATAAAGCCTTTGCGTGAAAAGTATCGCTGAAACTCAGACGGCGATTTGCATTGCCGGCGCGCACCGTTCAGGCACCAGTATGGTGACGCGGCTGCTGCATTGCTGCGGCCTTGAGCTTGGGCCGGAATCGGACCTTATGCCGCCGCAGGCCGACAACCCCGAAGGTTTTTGGGAGCACTTGAGATTCGTCGCGATTAACGATGAATTGCTGAGCGAGCTTGGTGGCGCGTGGGACCTGCCGCCCAAGCCTAACGAGGATTTCACGAGCGCGCGACTCGATCCGTTGCGTCTAAAAGCGCGCTTGCTCGTCGAAGAATTCGATCCGACAACCGTGTGGGGCTGGAAGGATCCACGTAACAGCCTGACATTGCCGTTTTGGCAAGAGTTGTTGCCCAGGCTCAAAAAAGTCGTCGTCGTTCGGAACCCGCTAGAAGTCGCGCACTCGATGCGAGAACGAAACGGAACGTCGTATTCGTTCGGTTTGCGGCTCTGGGAAATTTACAACCGCCGCTTGTTTGAAGGCACGAGCGGAAAGGAGCGACTGATTACCCACTACGATTTGTTTTTTCAACAGCCAGAAATGGAATTGCGGCGCATTATGGAGTTCATTGGTTTGCCCGAAGGAAAAACAGGTAGCGCTGCGGCTCTCGTAGCAGCGCGAAAACGCCACACGCATTTCACAGTCGAACAACTGATTGACGCGCGCGTTTCCCCGGAAGTGATTGACCTTTATCGCGCATTGCTCGCCGAAGCGTCGCTCACCAAAGCGACCAAGGCTTGCGGGGCGAAAGTTTCCTCAATGTCCGCCGATTTGCTTCCCGGTTCGATTAGCCGGCTGAACACTTTTGTCCCAGAACGAATTGCGCAGGTTGAACATCTGTACCGCGAACTCCTGGCACAAGCCGAAGCGCGCCACAAGGAGCAGGTCGAGGAGCTTAGCACCCAACTTCGCGACAAGAGCATCACCCTGGCGGAGGTCGAAGCGCGTGGGGAAGAGCTGCAAAAGCGTTTGCGCCTGCAACTGAAGGCTACCGAGAGGCTTTGCCGTTTTTTGGATGACACCGACGACGCAGCAGCGCGGCTTCCCTCTTCAGGACGCTGGCAAATGGCAAATCCGCTTGCCGCGTTGAAGGCAAAACTTTCTCCCCGAAAGGCACGAGCTTTGCTTGGCTACGGGCATTTGGAAAAGATCGTCGCAGCGTATCACAAGTGGCGAACCGGTCATCCGGAAGTCACCGCGATTGATGACCAAATTCAGGCACTGGTTTCAGGCGCGCTTTTAATGCCTGGCCGCAGGGTGGCGCCCATTGAACCTCCCATTCCAACGCATCCGATTGAATTTCCTGCTCACGAGCAGGTCGAAGTTTCAATCGTCATTCCAGTCTTCAACCAATTTCGCTTTACGCAGGCTTGTCTTGCATCGCTTGAGGAACACCAGGGCAAAGAACGCTTTGAAGTTATTGTAGTGGACGATGGCTCGACCGATGCCACCGCCGAGGCTGTCCCGCACATTCCTGGAATTGTTTATCTACGCGACGAAGGGAACTCCGGCTTCATCGCCTCCTGTAACCGCGGCGCGGAAAAGGCGCGGGGCAAATATCTTGTCTTCCTAAATAACGACACACTTGTCACAGAGGGCTGGCTGAGCGGGCTGATGGAAACCTTTGCCTACGAACCACAGGCTGGCATCGTCGGCTCGAAACTCATCTATCCAGATGGCCGTTTGCAAGAGGCGGGCGGAATCATCTGGCGAGACGCATCAGGATGGAATTACGGCAGGTACGACGACTTCGCGAAACCTGAATACAATTATCTTCGCGAGGTGGATTACTGCTCAGCAGCCGCATTGATGATTCCCAAATCACTGTTTCAAAGCGTGGGCGGGTTCGATTCGCGCTATGCACCCGCCTATTACGAAGATGCAGACTTGGCGTTCAAGGTGCGCCAAGCTGGCTACAAGGTATTGTACCAGCCACTAAGCGAGGTTATTCACTACGAAGGTGCAACCGGCGGAACCGATCTTTCGACAGGCACGAAAAAGCATCAAGAGATCAATCGCTCGACGTTCGCCGGGGCCTGGGCGGCGGAGCTAATGGCAAAACCCGCCACTGGCGATTTGACGTTTTTGCGTCAGCCCGCGCCTGGCAAAAAAAACATTTTGGTGATCGACCATCATCTCCCAATGTTCGATAAGGACGCGGGGTCAGTCCGGATGTTCCACATTCTTGACATCCTTCGTCAGTTGGGTCATCGCGTAACATTTGTTCCGGACAATCTGGCGAATATCCCGCCTTACGGACAGGAACTGCAGAAGCGTGGAATTGAAATCATTTACCAGCCTTATTTTAAAAAAGTGCGTGATTTTCTCATTTCCCGCGGCCCGGAGTTCGACGCTGTGGTCTTAAGCCGATGCGACTTTGCTCGCAAGCATATCGAGGATACTCGTCTCTACGCGCCGCAAAGCCGCATTATTTTTGACACCGTCGATCTACACTTTGTTCGCACTGATCGAGAGGCCCAGATCACGAGCAACTCCGAGACGCGAGAAAAAGCGCGCCAGCAAGAAAAGCTGGAATACAATCTTATTGAGCAAGCCAACGAGACCTGGGTGGTGAGCAGCGTGGAACAGAAACTTCTCCACAAGGCCAGGCCAGATCAGTCTATTGAGATCGTCCCCACTATTGCCGAGGTCTCGGGCTCCAACACCCCGTTTACGGCGCGCCGAGATTGGCTTTTTATTGGTGGGTTCCAACACAGACCAAACATCGACGCGGTTCTCTTCTTCGTGAAGGACATCTATCCGCTGGTGAGCGAACATCTGCGCGACGCCAAATTTTACATCATCGGCGACAAGGCGCCTCCGGAAATCGTCGCCCTGGCGACTGAAAGGATCATCGTAGCGGGATTGCAGAGAGATGTTCGGCCTTTCTTTGACAGCGTAAAGCTATCCGTGGCGCCGCTGCGTTTTGGGGCAGGCATCAAAGGCAAAATCAATCAAAGCATGGGATTTGGTGTGCCGGTTGTCGCGACTTCGCTCGCCGTCGAGGGAATGCCGCTAACCAATCGCGAAGATATTCTCGTCGCTGACGAGCCGGAAGATTTTGCGCAGGCGTTTATCGAACTCTACGAATCGGAGGAACTTTGGAACCGGCTTTCGGAAAACGGCATTAGAAAAACACGCGCCTTGTATTCGGCCAATGCGGCGCGAGAGAAACTGGAATTTTTGTTCAGCGATGAGCATCTCAAGCGCGGAAAGCGATCCGCAGCGGTTGAGCAGCCGGAGATCGCGATCGCGGCGAAGATCAAGGCGAACCCAAATCCGATTTGTTCCGGGGAATGACTCGGACCTGAAAGAGCATTGAAATGCAGGAAAGGCTAAACGAACCAATTTTCGTGGTGGGTTCGCCGCGCTCTGGAACCAGCATTCTAACCTGGTGCCTTGGTCAGCATCCGAATATTTTTTCGGTGCCGGAATCGAGTTGGATGGGACCATTCGCAGTTAGTGCTGCAATCAGTTATCAGATTGGCGCCGCACGCGGCAACCTTTCGATCCTTAGCGCGATGGACATATCGCCTGATCGATTCCTCGCAAATTTCGGTCAAGCCATCAATGATTTAATTCTGAGTCACCGATCGGATTTGGAAAGGAAACGCAATACACCGCGCCAGCCGTCAGAACCTAAACTGCGCTGGGTCGATGGCACACCAGAATACTCCTTCCACATTTGCGGTCTGCGGAAATTGTTCCCTGATGCTTTGTTTATTCATCTGGTGCGGGACGTAGCTGCTGTTGTCCGCTCGCTTCTAAACTTCCACCGAATATCAGGAATCCATCTGGTAGCTAACGAAGAAGAGGCGTACAAGTACTGGCTGCGCACGGTCAAGGCATGTCTGAAGGCTGAGCAGGCCTATGGCCCCAAAGTAGTTCATCGGTTGCTATACTCGACTCTGATCAAAAACCCGGAACAGGCTATCCAGTCGCTGCTTGGTTTTGTTGACGAACCCTACTCGGTTGCATGCCTGGCTCCGCTTGGGGAGCGAATCAACAGCTCCAACGTGCCCACAGACTTTAAATCCGAAGACTCTGCCACCGATCGAACCATCGTCGAAGAGGCGCGTCGCCTTGCCGCCGAGATCGAAAAAACTGGGCAGCCGAGCGAGCCCTCAGCGGCTGCAGTGGATGAACTGGAGGAAGCATTTCGAGACCGGATCAAGTACATGGCTACGTTAGATAGCGCATATCAGAAAACGCGGCAGATAATTAAGACGTTGAACCCGGCAGCACTGCCGCTGTATGTGATGACTCAGGTAGCGCTTGTAATCGCAGGCCCCTGCGTCACTGTTTTGTCGCAGCTGTCGTAGCGGCGCGCAAACTAGACGGACAATCGGATATTTACTGCAGATATTTTTGGTGTACTGCGCGACCACATTTTCTGCACGGCCACCTGCGCAAGAGACGTCGGCATGTTAAACTCCCCGTCGATAGACGCGAACATTCTGCAGGTCACATGGCAGACTGGATAGACAACTGTTCTTTAGGATTGGCTCCACTCCCACCCGGGACCGGCATTCTTACTTGGAGCGTGGCTCGGCATCCAAACCCTATTGCCTTCGAGGAGTACGGCTGGATGGGAGACTTGGCAATTGATCCGCCATTTACTCTTCGGCAAGGAACCGAAAAAGATGAAAACTAACCCGCGCAGTTCTCTTGCCTTCAAAGTTTCCCGAAAGTCCGTGGTCGTCGTAAGCCTTTTTCTGGTGGGAATCATAGGATACGTCGATTATTTGACCGGATACGAGCGCCCTTTGCTTCTCTTCTACCTGTTACCCATCTCTTTGGCCGCCTGGTTTAGCTGCTTTCTTACAGGTCTGGGAGTCGCGGTTTTGAGTATTGCAGTATCGATGTTGTCAGACGTTGCCGCCGGGATCCCTGCGCTCGGTTTCTGGAATGCTGGAATGGCTTTTGGATCCTATGCGCTGTTCGCTGGAGTGTTATCAAAGCTGCGAGCACTGGTAAGTGAACTGGATCGACGTGTTCAAGAACGGACAGCAGCTCTGCAGCGCGAGGTGGCTGAGCGCCAGCGGCTCGACCGGGAAATCGCGCAAGTGGCAGATCGCGAACGACGTCGCTTAGGTCAGGACCTCCACGACAGACTCGGCCAACACCTGACAGGCACCGCTCTGGCGGCTCAAGTGTTGAAGGACAAACTCGCCACAAAATCGGCGCCAGAGGCAACAGAGGCAGAAAAGCTCGTGCGCTACGTCGAAGAAGGGATCGATCTTACCCGTAATTTGGCACGCGGTTTCTTTTCGCCGGAACTCGAAGCAGAAGGTTTGAGTGTGGCCTTGGAAGGTCTTGCCGAGAACATCAGCGAGCGATTCGCAATTAACTGCATTTTTCACGGAGGAGAATCAATTCCAGTGCGCGATTCTGCGGTTGCTACACAACTTTACCGGATTGCTCAGGAGGCGGCCACTAACGCCGCCAAACACGCTGCGGCGGAGAATATTGATATTCGCGTTACGCTGAATGGTTCTGAACTTGCTCTCGCAATTACCGATGATGGAGTTGGGATCCCAGCCGAGTTGCCAGAATCAAAAGGGCTTGGGCTTCGCCTGATGCGCCATGGCGCGGCGCTAATTGGCGCAACCTTGAGAGTCCAACGAAATGGCGGGAGTGGAACTGTTGCGATATGTAAGTTAAGGATTCCAAACCACAGCGAATCAAGTTTCGCAATATGAACCCGGACCTTCCTATTACCGGAGTGCGCAAACGCCGGATTTTTATTGTTGATGATCATCCGCTTGTCCGTGAAGGACTCACCAATCTTATTAACGGGCAAAGCGATCTTATAGTCTGCGGCGAAGCGGAAGATTCGGCCGGCGCTGTCGCTGGTATTGCGAAGGCGCGGCCGGATGTCGCCCTGATCGATATCTCACTTAAAAACGAATCCGGATTGGAACTAGTCAAAAATCTAGACAATCAATTCCCGCTAGTTGCACTAATCGTTCTCTCAATGCACGACGAAGCATTGTATGCCGAGCGCGCTCTGCGCGCTGGCGCGCGGGGTTACGTTATGAAACGCGAGACTTCCAAGAGCGTCCTGACTTGCATCCGCCGTGTGCTTGAGGGAGGAGTTTATGTAAGCGAGAGGGTTGTCAATAGGATGGCCCGCCGACTTAGCGCTTCGCCCAAAACCGCGGAGGCTCCTCCTGTGGAACGGTTAAGCGATCGCGAATTGGAAATATTCCGCCTTCTCGGCCAAGGGCGGACCACTTCCGAGATCGCAGAGGATTTGCACCTGAGTTTAAAAACCGTGCAAGCCTACTGTGCGCGTGCAAAAGAAAAATTCGACGTCAGCTCCCTGGGCGAGCTGCTCCGCGCAGCAATTCGCTGGGAAGATTCTACCAATGTAAAATGACTATTCACCTCGGGCGTTCAGTACCACTCATGTCTGTACGACTTGGTACTACAAAAACATTCGGCTACGCCCATCTGTCTCTGGCCCTTCGCTGCGCCAGATTATGGCGTGACACTAAAGCAGCTTCTCGTTGTCCGGGATGACAATGCCTCTGGAACAACGCTGTCGAAAGCGTTTCGTCCACTTTCTAACTGGCTTCCGCGCCTAGTCCGCAATAGCATAGAACGCAGCCCTGCGGCCTTTCCCAAACCACGGCGCGAGCGAAAAACTTGTGAACACACTAAGTCTCCGCTCCACCAACTCACGAAAACAACGGAGCGTAATTTTTGGGAAATCAAATTGGCGCATCGTCCTGAATCATTTTGGTATCCCTATGACACGCTGCAAAACGTCGGCGTTTTGGAGCAGCTCTTGGCAAGTACCGGCCTTGATCTTTTCGAGTTGTGTCAAGGACCATATGGAAAAATCGCCGATATTGGAGGCGCGGATGGCGATCTCGCATTTTTCCTGGAGAAAATGGGACTCACTGTCGATTTAATCGACAATGAACCCACGAATTTTAATCAGCTTGAGGGCGCGCGAATTCTTAGAGAAGCTCTGCACTCCAATGTCAGAATCCGAACGGTTGATTTGGACTCGCAGTTCACTCTGTCCGGCGAAAAATATGACGCCATCTTTCTCTTGGGAATTCTTTATCATCTAAAAAATCCCTTCTTCGTGCTGGAAAAGCTGGCTACGGTCGCGAGGTACTGCGTCCTCAGCACGCGTATAGCGAGGCAAACGGACAACGGCCAGCAGATTTTGCAAGCGCCGATAGCCTACTTGCTCGGTCCGAAGGAATGTAACAACGACAGCACGAACTTCTGGATCTTCTCGGACGAAGGATTGAAAAGGCTGATCAATCGCACAGGGTGGAGACTTCTGTCGTACCTGAGCGTCGGCGCAACGGCCAACTCTACACCAAGCGATCCTGAGCGGGACGAACGGGCGTTCTGCCTTCTGCGCAGTGAAATGGTGCCACTGGTCACCGCGTCGCCAAATCCAGTGCCTGCTCACAAAGATACCGCGAGGACTGTGATCTCGTGGAGCACAGGTACGGCCGCTCCCGGATCGGTTTACGTTTCCATTGATGGTCAGCAGGAATTATTGTTTGCGACTTCACGCCGGGGTTCAGCCTCTGCAAATTGGATTCAACCCGGCCGTACATACGAGTTCCGCCTCTACGATTCGAACCACATCCAGCTCCTCGACAAAGTTGCTGTTACTTCAGCAACTAAATAATCTCCGTGCCCATGGACGGCACTATAATCAATGGGCGGCGCGCCTCTTCAACGCGTACGGTCAGAGTTTGGACAGCCACCGCTAGTTGACCAGTGTTCTTTGGCGTGGCAAGAAAAGCCAGCCCGAGCTGGCCAATTGTTTAATTTGAACACGACTGATATGAAGCGCGTGCCGTATCTGGACTTGCAAACTCAATACAGTGCTATTCGTAGCGAAGTATTGACAGCATTGGAGGAGATTTGTGAGTCGACCAGTTTCGTTCAGGGACCGACTACATTGGAGTTCGAGGCGAAATTCGCAGAGTACTGCGGAGTTGATCATTGTGTGAGCCTGAACAGCGGCACGAGCGCGCTGCATTTGGCGCTGCGCTGTCTCGACCTCGGTCCTGGAGACGAAGTCATTACTGTCTCGATGACTTTTATAGCGACTGCATGGGCTATTAGCTACACCGGCGCTACGCCAGTGTTTGTGGATATCGATCCTGTCCGCCGGACGCTGAACCCCGACACGCTTGAAGCGGCAATCACACCTCGGACAAAAGCGATTATCCCCGTCCATCTATACGGAATGCCCGCAGACATGGACTGCATCATGGCCATTGCTGAGCGGCACGGACTCCCGGTGATCGAAGATGCCGCGCAAGCGCATGGCGCAAAGTACCAGGGCAAGCGCGTCGGCCAGTTTGGGAAGATTGCGTCTTTCAGTTTTTATCCCGGCAAAAATCTTGGCGCGTACGGCGAAGGCGGCGCTTTAATCACGAATGACGCGGCTATCGCACAACGCACGCGCTCGCTGCGTGACCACGCTCAAACCCAAAGATATTTACATGATGAGATTGGGTACAATTACCGGATGGATAGTTTTCAAGGAGCTGTGCTCAAGATTAAACTCAAGCATCTCGACGCCTGGAATCGGGCTCGTATGGAATGCGCGAGGGATTATACGGATTTACTCAAGGACTCTTCATTCAAGCTGCCAGCGCACCTTTCCGATTCAGAGTGCGTTTGGCATTGTTACGTGATTGAAACCCCGGAGCGCGATCGCGTTCGCTCTGCCTTGCAGGATCTCGGCATCCAGACTGCCGTTCACTATCCTGTGCCGGTCCACCTCCAAAAAGCCTACACGCATCTTGGCTACAAATCGGGCGACTTGCCTGTGACAGAAGCGTTGTGTGAACGGTGTCTTTCGCTTCCGATCTATCCCGAACTTTCAAAAGAAAAAATCTCCCGTGTCGCTTCCGTTCTCCTCGATATGGAGAAATCGGCGCGTCAGGCATAGCTCCGACTGCATACGCAACAAAATCGCGTTTGTAATCCTGCTTCAATTCGTGACGATCAGGAATGCCGCAGGAGAGCGATTATGTCCTTGGCACGCATGAGGAGGAATTAGCCAGGCTCGGTTTACAGCATCGTGTCTGGCGATCGATCGCGTTGGATTGCTGGCAACGGGCTGGCATCACTGTCGGCAAACGTGTTCTCGACATCGGAGCAGGTCCTGGATACGCGTCGGTTGATTTGGCTGAGATCGTCGGGCCAACCGGTGTAGTGGTTGCGCTAGAACGTTCGCGAAATTTTATCCACGCCATGGAAGCAATCTGCCGGGCGCGCTCGCTGGCAAACGTGAAGATTCACGAGGTGGATTTGATGCAAGATGAATTGCCCAAAGGCGAGTACGATTTCGTTTGGTGTCGCTGGGTCGTCTCGTTTGTCAACGATCCGCCTTTGCTGATGAAAAAGCTCGGCGGCATCATGCCAAAAGGCAGCGTCGCTATTTTTCATGAATACGGCCATTACGAGACATGGCGATTTTTTCCGCGACTGCCAATGCAGGAACGTTTCCGGGAACATGTGGTTGCAACATGGCGCGAATCAGGCGGCGAACCCGACGCCGCAGCTCAATTACCTGGGCTGCTTGCGGAAAACGGCTTCCTCATTCGCTCCGCAACACCGCACATTTTTTGTCTGCGTCCGAGCGACTACATGTGGCAGTGGCCTGCTACGTTCATCGAGACGTATTTGAAACGCCTCGTTGAAATGGGACGAGTCGATCAGAAATTTGCTGACGAAGTTCGCGTCGCTGTCACGAGCGCGGAAACAAATCCGAATGCCCGGATGCTCACGCCACTGGTGTTGGAGATTACCGCGGAAAAGTTGTAGCGCACGACTTCGCTAAGCGTTTCCGCCGAGACCAAGCCGTGGTGCGTCCGCTTTTAGCGCGGCGATGACTTGCGCAATGACGTCGTCGACCGGCATTCCGAGTTGTTCCGCGCCGCGGACGATGTCCTCGCGGTTCACGGCACGAGCGAATGCTTTGTCTTTCATTTTCTTTTTCACCGCTCGGACATCAACGTCATGAATGCTTTTTGTTGGACGCACGAGTGCGACGGCAACGACAAAGCTGCTGAGTTCGTCCACTGCATAGAGAGTCTTCTCGAGAGGCGTTTCCGGCGAGACGCCTGAATAATCAGCGTGCGAAAGGATCGCGTGACAGACGTCGTCGCTCCAGCCGTTCTCGCGCAGCCAGGCAACGCCGACAAATGGATGGCCTTGAGTCGGGCTGCGTTCGAGGTTCGGATGGCGTTCATAATCCATGTCGTGCAACAACCCGACAGCTTCCCAGAGATCCGGGTCTTCGCCGCGCGTTTGTGCAAAATGTCTCATCGAATCAGCGACGGCGTAGCAGTGTTTCCGGAGACTTTCGGATTGGACCCACTCGTGCAAGATGGTTTGGGCGCGAGCGGCGAGCATTTGACTCATCTTGAATCAGTGAATTGAGACGTTATCGCCCGCTTTTATTTTCGTGGCAAGCCGGACAACGTCCCAATTCGCGAGGCGAATGCACCCGTGACTGACAGCGCGACCAATGGAATCGGGTTCGTTGGTGCCGTGAATGCCGATTCCTTTTTTGTTGAGGGCAATCCACATAACGCCCACCGGATTCCGCGGCCCCGGTGGGAGCATGTAGAAATTGCCGCTGCGTTGCCCATGCTCGAGCATCTCCTTGTCGTAACGAAACCTCGGCAACTTGGCGATGCCTCGCACCTTCCAGTCACCGATCGGTGAGGCGGTATGCGCGGAGCCGATCGTGACAGGGTACGCAGCGATCAGCTTTTCGCCTTCGAACACTCCAAGCATATTTGTTTTCGTGTCCACTTTTGTGGAGACATTTCTTGGTGCTCCACTTTCGCCGAGAGTTGACGCTTGGGTTTCAGGTTGATCTTCAACCTCGTTTGCGGCTCGCGAGGCGGTTTCACTGCCGGGCTGAATGTCTTTCACCGATGCGAGTTCGAATGGCTCGACGTTCGGTACCGTGATCTGGTCACCAGGCTTCACTGTCTTCAATTTGCCTGCATTCAGATGTTCGAGGAAATGGATGTCACAGTGGAACTTCTCGGCGAGCGCGTCGGCAGCGTCGCGATACGGGAGAAATTTTAATTTTGCCCGCTCGGCTACCCCGCCAGGCAACTTACCAACGCTGTCGAGATCCGATTCGGTTACAGTATATGGAACAAACACGGGATCGACGCTGGCGAGATCGAGTCCACTTACATCAGGCGCAGATTTTGAGTGTGCGTTCGCGTGTTGCGGCGGGGTTTGCGCTTGTTCCCCGCGCGATTGTCTGTAAAGCGCAAGCGCCTTCGAAGTAAAATCGTTGTAGTGTCCGTCGATCTTACCTGGACTAAAGTTCGCGCGATCAAGAAAAACCTGCAGACGAGTGGCCGCCTCAATCTCAGCCTTGCCTGGAACTCGTTCTGGCGACCGCTTCTTCTTCCCGGATACTGGAACAACGACGCCTGAGATCAACAATGCGATGACCGCCACTCGATGCCAGCCGGTATTCACTCAAATGCATCGTCCTGCCTGACAGGAATGGCCGTGCTACGCTCCCATGCTCAGCGATTTCTGCGACAACGTTACAACTCGCAAAGCTGTGATATATTCTGCCGATGCAAACGCCAGAAATTACCGCATATCTAAAGACCTATTGTGGCTGGAGCGCCGGTGTCCGCGCGGTTCTCGCCAAATACAATCTGCCGTACACGGAGAAGGACATCATCCAGAATCCGGCCTTTCGGTGGGAAATGGAGACCAAGAGCGGTCAGCCGCTTTCACCATGTATCGAGATCAACGGACAGATGCTTCCCGATGTCAGCGGAGAAGACGTCGAACACTATCTCATCGAAAACAAGATCATCGAGCCTAGCGATGCCGCGACTGAAGTTCCGACCAACGCGCCGTGTGCCAACGAGCAACACGAGGGCGTGGTGAAGCTGAATCTGTAGGGCGTTTCTGTGAAACGCCTGGCGTCTGACACAGACGCCCAACAATTTCTATCGGCGTTAAACGATCGCCTTCGTTTTCTTTGGCGCAACGCGAGGTCCGGCTAGATTGTCCTGTTTTCTAGCCGATGAAACTCTTCGCTCGCCTCCGACGCGCAAAGAAACCGCGCGGAAATGCTCTCTTTCGCTACGGCTGGAAAATCACGCTGCTACTTTTGCTGGCGGGCGCGGTCTTCGCGGTTTTTCTCTTCTACGGCACATGGGCGCAAACCTTCGACATGAAAAATGTCGGGGAAATGCCGGAGCGAAGCACCGTTTACGATGTCGATGGAAAAATCTACAGCCGGCTGGCTGGTGCGAATCGTCTCAAGGTTTCGCTAAGCGAAGTCTCGCCCAATTTCATCTCTGCGCTGCTCGCACGCGAAGACAGTCGATTCTATAACCACAAAGGCATCGATTGGCCCGGAGTTCTGCGCGCGTTGAGCCGGGACGTTGTAACCATGTCGGCCAAGGAAGGCGCGAGCAGTCTTACAATGCAACTGGCGCGCAATAGTCTTCCACTGGGTGGCCGCACGTTCAGCCGGAAATTGCTGGAAGCAATAGTGGCGCTGCGCATCGAACGCCAGTTTACGAAACAGCAGATTCTCGAGCTTTACATAAACCGCATTTATTTCGGGAGCGGTTGTTACGGAGTCGAGACTGCTTCACAAGCTTACTTCGGCAAAAACGCCTCAAAGCTGAACCTTTCCGAAGCCGCGCTGCTGGCAGGATTGATTCGCAGCCCGAATCGATTCTCGCCTCTAAAAAATCCAAAGGGCGCGGCGATCCAGCGTGACGCAGTCCTGGATCGCATGGTCGCACTGAAAAAAATTACGCCAGCACAGGCCGAGCAGGCCAAAAAGGCAAAAGTTGTCACGCATCCCAGGCGGATGCCACAGATCCAGGAAAACTATGCGATGGACGCTGTGCAGCGCTCTTTGAACCTGATTTTGACCCAGGATCAGATTGATAACGGAGGACTTTCCATATACACCACGCTTGATCCCTCAGTGCAAAACAGCGCGCAAGACACGCTTGAGACGCAACTGGGGAAGATTGAACGGCAATCCAATTTCCATCATCCGCTCAAATCGAATTACAAACCGCCTGAGAATGGGGAGGGGGACGCAGCGATGCCTTATCTCGAGGGCGCCGTCGTGGTGATCGACAATTCCAGCGGCGGGGTTCGCGCGCTCGTGGGCGGCCGTGATTACGCGCAAAGCAAATTCAACCGCGCGCTGGCTCCGGCAAACCGGCAGGTTGGTTCCGCGTTCAAACCATTCGTGTACACAATCGCATTCAGCCATGGCTTGTTGCCGGGAGCGGCGATTAGCGACGACGCGATTCGCCCCGGCGAAATCGACGGCGCTGGCACGTGGTCGCCTGCAAATTCCGACGGCACCTATGGCGGGATCGAGCCTTGCTCATACGGTCTCATTCATTCGCGCAACACCATGAGCGTGCGCGTCGGACAGTTCGCCGGACTTGATGCAGTGCAAAAAATCGCCAATGACCTTGGGATTTCCAAGAATATTCCGCACGGTCCCGCGATCTACATCGGTTCGTTCGAAACGGACCTGAAGGATCTGACTGCTGCTTATTCTGTTTTTCCTAACGCGGGCGTGCGCAAACAGGCATACATCATCGAGCGCATCGACGATCCGCAACACAAACCGATTTATCTCGCGGCGCACATCACTTCACCGGGACTCGATCCCGGTGCGGCATGGATGACTTCGCAACTGATGGAAGATGTTTTGAACAAAGGGACGGCCGCCAGTGCGCGTTCCCTTGGCTTCCAGTTACCGGCGGCAGGGAAGACCGGTACCACCAATGATTACAAAGACGCCTGGTTCGTCGGGTACACCAGCACGCTCACGTGCGGTGTCTGGGTCGGATTCGATCAGCCTACTACGATTGTTCCCCACGGTTACGGTGCTGCTCTGGCATTGCCGGTCTGGACTCAGGTAATGAACAAAGCATCGCGGCATTATCCGGCCGAGCCGTTTCAACCGACCATCCCAATCCAGCGGGCGACCGTCTGCTCGATCTCCAATCAACTGGCCACCACCGGTTGCATGGCGGCCGGTACCGCTTACGACATCGATTTGCCTGTGACCAGGATCCCAACTGTCGCCTGTCAGGTGCACGGCGGTTCGCAATGGCCGTTCGCTCAGCAGCCGCCGAATGGTCCGCAAAAAGCGCTTACTTTGCCGGGGCGCGTGTTCAGATCGTTCCGAAAACTCTTCGGCGGACGATGATCGCTATTTTTGTAGGGCGTCTGTGTCAGACGCCATCAGCTGAGAACGCAATTTGTTTCACGTCCTGTCGGCTGCGTTCGACGTTCGGTGTCATGCGTTGAGGGCTGGATGTTATCTGCCCAATCAGAATAAAACGCTCAACGCCCAACGCCTAACGTACAACGTACAGCTAAAGTCTATAGACTGTGTGAATATTGGTCGTAGAGTCTGCGCCAATAAATGGTTCTGAATCCGGCATAGAACGCTTCACCCGCAAGCTTCGTCTCGTTTTCAGATCTGCCTGTCAATAGGGTCAATCAATCAGCGGGGTATGCAAATATGAAAAGGAAAAGAAAAGAGCGCTCCACAACCCCAATCTCCGATCAACAACAAACGATTCCATCTATTACACGCAGGCACTTCCTGGAAACTGGCCTTGTCGCCGGCCTGGGTGCCGCAGTGCTTACCCCGCGGATCGCGTCGTCTCTCCCGGAGCGCCGAGCCGAGCGGTTGATCGGCCAGTGGCCGGCCGGCTTCTACAAAGGCATGTGCTACTCGGCTTTTCCGGCGCCGTACGACCCATCCACCGCTAACACCACATGTATCTTCTTCGGGAGCGATGCCGCCTACAACCCCATGGAGCCGCTCTGGGGAATGGGTTACGTGTCAGCCGGTGGTACGCGATATCAGGGGCGCGACGACGTGCGAACAATGAGAACCATGGGCGTGAATCTGGTCCGCCTTTACGACTGGGAACCGCGCAATCTCCACCTGAACTTTCTGAACTATTGCGACCAGCTCGGCATCAAGGTCCTCGCACCGGTCTCAAATTACTTCCTCATTCGTGGTCAGGGCTTTGAAAGTAGGCAGACGCTGATTCCAAACCTCATCAGGTCCTATCGCAACGCTGCCGGGACCGATTACCACCCCGCCATTGCGGGCATCATCATGGGTAATGAACCGCACATTGGCAACAAATTTGGCGTGATTGAGGCCGTGGAATTCACGAGAGATTGGGTACGCATTGAGCAGGAACAGTTTTCCAGCTTCAGAACGCCGCCTATTGGCCATCCAGTCGATTTTGGCAAGTACGGGACCGATCGTTTTCCCCAGTGGGGGTTCTGGACGTCGCTGCTGCGAGGATTGGAAGGAACGACAACGCGCGATCTGCAAAACCGGCTCTTCCTGGCGCCACAGCCCCAGAATGATGCCACTTACCTGTTTGATAACGCGGAGGGTTCCGGCATGGGCTACGTGGAACAGACGTATCGTCAGTTCCAGAAGCCGCTGCTCTTCACAGAGATTGGTCAGAGTCGTACCATTTGCGTGCCGCAACCACCGCCTAATCCCTGTTTACTCCAACCCAATCCCGACGTTCTGAACATCGTCGAGGGTCAGCTCACCCGGTCAATTGCCTATGGCGCGCAGCACCCCGAGCAACTCAAGGGCATCTGCCACTTCCAGTTCGACGATAAAGTATGGCTGTGCCCGACCGGAGGGATCTGCCAGACCGAGGGGTCGTTCGGCGTCTTTAGCCACACGAACAACGTGCTCTTCACCGTCAACTACGTGCCCGCAGATTTCACGCACTTCGATACCGGACCGTGTGATCACGAGCAGCTGAAACCCGACATGCTGACGCAAAATCCGGTCTACGACAAGGTCGTGGGCGCCTACACCTCGCGCTGACTGGCCGCGTTATAGACCTAAGAATTTAAGGGACGTGCAGCGCATATGGATGCCTTCTGCACTCGGCGTTGAGCGTTGAGTGTTGGATGTTTCTGCCCGATCGGAATGCAACGCTCAACCCCGTAAAAAAGAAAACGGGGCAGGCTGTCCAACGCCCAATGAAGAACAGCGGGTGAAGGGAATCGAACCCTCGTGTGCAGCTTGGGAAGCTGCCGTTCTGCCATTGAACTACACCCGCAAGGGAGATTTTCGATTTTAGATTTTCGAGTGCCGATTGCAACCGAAACAAATTGTTAGTGCAAATCAGCTGTTTGCGAACGGCTGTAGCGTGCGCCTCAGGGGTTCGCGTTTCGGTAGGGCGCGTCACTCCGTGCGCGCCGCGGCTTAAATTGCGCATCGAGTGGCGTGCAGAGGACTGCCCGCCCTACCCGTATCGACAATGAATCGGCATCTATTTCCGCTGAGGACAGCCCCCAAACGCTTTCGGGGCTTCAGCCTAACGTGCAAAAATCACTGCCACGAAATCACGTCGTCGGATCCGGTACTGGCATTTTTGTCGCCCGATCCACCAGCTTGGTCCAACCCAAGCGACCAGGCAATCACTCCGATGCTCAGTGGTGTCGCCCCGGCATTGGCGGTGTAAGGATTGGCAACTTGATTGTTATAGTCGCCATCGATGCGAATTGTGTAGTTGTTACCCCAAGGATCAAAATATCGCCCCAAGTTGCCTGCAGCCGTTCCGATGCCCGATCTCGGACTTGCGGAGTTCTTCACGTCGGGTGGCGAAATGAAAACGATTTGACGTGTATTAACCGCCGCAGTTCCGGGACATGAGCCCACCACACCGGTGCATCCGCGTAGCTCGGTAAATAGCGTCTCATTTGTGGCAAGGTTTCCTCCCGGCCCGTAGGCGTAATCTGTCGTTATCCCGCTAGCTAGCGGATACTTGCCATAATCCGTGTAAAACGCGTTCACCGCGTTTACGATTTGGGTAAGATCGTTTTTTGCCTGTGTTTGTCTCGCTTGGTTTTGGACCGCTTTGAAAGCGGGAAAGAGCAGGCCGACCAAAATCGCGATGATCGCGATGACGACCAGCAACTCGATGAGAGTAAACGCTGCGGGGGGATTTCTTCGCATAGCGCCGCGATTATGGTGCTTATGCTGGTTTTGCACAAACTTTTAGTTGAACGGTTCAGAGTGGAAGCGTTGACTCATTGTCATTCTGAGCGAAGCCAAGAATGAAGCGAGTGGGACGAGCGACATGGACGGTGAGGCCGCAGGGTAGCGGCGAGTGAGTCGGGAGACGAACGAGTTCAATCTCTGATTTTTCTGGCGCTCGCTTAGGCCTCATTTCATGAATTTCATTTTACAGTTGAAAGGGTAGGGCGCGACCGCCGGGCGCGCCGCTCGCCGCGACGTTCGGCGCGCCCGGCGGTCGCGCCCTACCAGATACAACGAAGATGTTAGGGCAGGTATTCATGCAAGTGTTAATTGCGCGGCCTGTGAAACCGGAAAATGCTAGAGGGAATCTGGCGCTTTTCGCATGAATAACTCCGACAAAATCTTCGTTGCCGGCCACCGTGGCATGGTTGGCGGTGCGCTTGTTCGCCGGTTGGAGGCAGAAGGGTTCAACAGATTGCTGAAACGCGATCGACCGCAGCTCGATCTCACGGACGAACCCGCGGTCGCGAAATTTTTTGCAACGGAAACGCCAGACATTGTGATTCTCGCGGCGGCGAAGGTTGGCGGGATAAAAGCAAACGACGATTATCCGGTCGAGTTTCTTCTCGAGAATTTGCGCATTCAGAACAACGTCATTCGCTCCGCGTACGAGACCGGTGTGCGGAAACTGCTCTTTCTTGGAAGCTCCTGCATTTATCCGAAGCTGGCACCGCAACCGATTCAGGAAAGCGCGTTACTCAGCGGCCCGTTGGAGCCGACCAATGAGGCCTACGCAATCGCTAAGATTGCCGGAATCAAGCTTTGCCAGGCTTATGCGCGCGAATACGGCGCAAACTTTATTTCAGTTATGCCGGCAAATCTTTACGGGCCTAACGACAATTTTGATTTGGAAACTTCGCACGTCCTGGCTGCGCTGTTGCGTAAGGCGCACGAAGCAAAAACGCGAAATGAAAAAAAATTGATCGTGTGGGGAACTGGAAAACCTCGCCGCGAATTTCTTCACGTGGACGATCTGGTCTCTGCCTGTCTTTTGCTGCTGGAGAAATACGACTCACCGGAAATCATCAACGTGGGCTACGGCGAAGACATCGCCATCAGTGAGTTGGGGGAGTTAATCTCCGACGTGGTCGGCTTCAAAGGCGAACTCGTCTGGGACACCACGAAACCGGACGGCACGCCACGAAAGCTTCTCGACGTGAGCAAAATTCGCGCACTAGGGTGGGAGCCAACCATCCCGTTGCGAAAGGGAATCACGCAAATGTACGAATGGTTTCTAGCGAACTGTGCGCATGGGTAGGGACGCCGCGCTGCGGCGTCCGGTCAGCGCAGCGCGCTGACCTTAGCATCGTAACAATCCCAGTTAACGCTGAAAATTTTCAGGCGTTGACCCGTGAAAGCTTTCAGGGTTGACTGCGATAGGGGACCGATGAAAAAGCTACGCGTTGGCGTTGTTGGCGTTGGGCATATAGGAAGCAATCATGCACGGCTCTATTCGGAAATGCCGTCGGTTGAGTTCACCGCGGTGTATGATGTGGAACCGCTCAGAAACCGAACGATTGCGAGCAAGTTCGGCCCGACAGCGGCGACGTCGCTCGACGACTTTATAGGAAGGGTTGACGCCGCTTCTGTGGCAACGCCTACCAATACTCACTACGAGGTTGCGCGCGCTCTCCTTGCCAAAGGTAAACATGTGCTGATCGAGAAGCCGATCACCGACAACACCGCACACGCTACCGAGCTCGCGGAATTGGCCGAACGCAACGGCCTCATCCTGCAGGTGGGCCACGTTGAACGCTTCAACCCGGTGTTGGACGCGCTGGAAAAACATCTGACGCATCCGCGGTTCATCGAAGCGCATCGGCTCGCGCCGTACACGGAACGCAGCACCGACATTGGCGTCGTTCTCGACTTAATGATCCACGACCTTGAAGTCATTCTCCATTTTGTGCGCTCGCCACTGTGGAGCATCGACGCGGTCGGTGTGCCCGTGCTTAGCCAGACCGAAGATATCGCCAACGCCCGGCTCCACTTCGAAGACGGTTGCGTGGCTAATGTCACTGCCAGCCGCATCAGCCCCGAACGGATGCGGAAGATCCGGATTTTTCAGGGAGACGCATATCTGTCGCTCGACTATCAAAATCAAAGTGGCGAAATCTATCGACGCGTTGGAAAACAGATTTGGCGTGACAGAGTCGAGATCGAACACGGCGAAGCGCTCAAGCTTCAGCTGGCATCGTTCATCGAATGCGCCGCCACGGGACGGCAGCCGCGCGTCTCGGGTTCTCAAGCGACAGCGGCGTTGGAGCTGGCAGTAAAAATCACAAAGCAAATCTCGTCGAGTGGATAAGAGCTGCGTGATCTTTCCCCTAACGCTGCGCGTTAGCGGTGCGGGGAGCGCACGCGTCCGTGCGTGCTGTGTTCGGCATCTTGCCGAACAGACCTTCGCGCTGGCAAGATGCCAGTGCGTGCACGCTGGAAGCGTGCGCTCCCCATGATGACCATCTATTTCGTCGCCGGTGAAGTGAGCGCGGATAATCACGGCGCGGCATTGATGCGCGCGCTGCATGGCCTATATCCAACTTTGAAGTTTATCGGGCGTGGCGGTCCGCAAATGCAGCACGTCGCTGGCGCGCCGTTCAAAAACTGGATCGGTGACGCAGCGGTTCTTGGACTATGGGAAGTGCTAAGAAAATACGGCTATTTTCGGGAGCAATTCCGCCTCGCGCTCGATGAAATTGCGAAAAGCAAGCCTGACGCAGTCGTTCTGATCGATTATCCGGGATTCAATTTGCGATTAGCCCGGGCGCTGCGGAGGCAATCCCAAAGATACAAGACCATTTATTACATCAGCCCGCAGGTCTGGGCATGGAACCGCGGACGCATCAAAAACATGGCGCGCTTCATCGATCTGGTGCTGTGCATTTTTCCGTTCGAAGCCGATCTCTACACCATATCCGGGCTTCGCGCGGTCTTTGTCGGTCACCCGATGATTGAAAGACTTGAGACGCGGAAGATCGATACTCAGCGCGATCCGAATCTCATCGGGCTTTTTCCAGGAAGTCGTTCGCGCGAGGTGCGAAAAATTTTTCCGGTAATGATCGAAGCCGCGCGGCTGCTTTTGCAGATCAACCCTGGTTTGCGCTTCGAAGTCGCAGCCGCCTCTCATGATCTGGCGAGCGAAATACAGGAGATGATGAGCGGCGCGACAGCGCAGCAACAAGTGATTGGAATCAAAGTCGGTGAGACTGCAGCGCTCATGCAGCGCGCATGGACCGGAATCGTGGCCTCGGGAAGCGCCACGCTTGAAGCGGCTTATTTTCGAATGCCGTTTGTGCTGATTTACAAAGTTACCTGGCCGACGTACATCGCGGCGCGACTCGTTGTGAATGTAGATTATCTCGGCATGCCAAATTTGCTTGCGGACAAGGAGGTGGTTCCGGAGTTTATCCAGCACCAGGCAAAACCGGCCAGCATCGCAAAAGCTGCGAGCTTACTGATGGAAGACACAAATGCGCGCGATCGGATGATTTCGGACTTCGATGCGATCATTAGCAAACTCCAAGGAGAGGCGGTCTCCCCTGGCTCGCCGGAGCATTGCGAAGGCGGCAGACCGCCGGGGCGATCTGGAAATCGCCCTTCCTTGACGGGTGAACCCGGCGCAAGCGACAGAGCCGCGCAAGCAATTCTTAAAGAGATTCGGAAAGGACGTTCGCAGTCTTTTCAATAATGACACCGAAACGCAAAAACGACGCGAGGACGCATCGCGCTCCAAAGCACTTGCTGCGAAATGCTCGCGATAGCTCGGTTCTGTTTTGCGTAAGCTTTTGGAGTGCGTACGCGTCCTCGCGTCGCTTTACTCTGCTCACATGATGAAGATTTGGGACATCTCTCGAACGCTATCGAATGACTTCGCTGAATGGCCAGGCGACCAGCCGTTTCGTTATCGTTTGACGAACGAGATCGCAAAAGGCGCTACCGTAAATCTCGGCGCAATCTCCATGAGTGTGCATAACGGGACGCACGCCGATGGACGATTCCATTTCGATACAAAAGGCGCATCGATCGATAAAGCGCCGCTCGAACCTTATGTGGGCCGCGCAACCGTCGTCGATCTCTCGCAAACGTTTTCGCATTCGAAGGAGAAGCATTTGATTACGATCGAGGATCTCCGGCCGCATGCTGAAGAAATTGCAGCGACCTCTCGGCTTCTGGTGAACACCGGGCGATGGAGCGACTCCACAGTTTTTCCGGATCGAATTCCGGTGGTCGCGGCCGATGTCCCGGCGTGGTTGCAGAAGAACGGCGTGAAACTGCTGGGCGTGGATCTGCCGTCGATGGACGAAATCGATTCCAAATCGTTGCAGAACCATCATGCGCTCACTCGTACCGGCATTGCCATTGTCGAATCGCTCGATCTCAGCAACGTCGCTCCTGGGATTTACAACTTCGCCGCGCTGCCGCTGAAAATTGCGGGTGCTGATGGCGCGCCGGTACGCGCGGTGCTCTGGCGCGAGTAATAACATGATTGTCATTCCGAGCGGAGTCGAGAATGGAGCGGCTGGGGAAGCCGCGACATGGACGGGACGGCCAGAGGCTGAGCGAACGGGAAGCGAGCGAATCAAGCCCGTGGCGTAACGAACAGGAAACTTCACGGGATGTCTCCAGACCTTCGCATAAAGCTACGGCTTGGCAGGCGACTTCGCTCGACATGACAAGAAGCCTGCTCGAAGATCAGCGCACTGTTTGGATCGTTGCTGCGCTAAGTTTTCTCTTGTTCGTGATCGCGAATTTGCCCTGGCAACTCGACGATTATGATCAGGCGAAGCAGGCGTTCACCTCGTTCGAAATGGTCAAAGAAGGCCATTGGCTCTATCAGCACACACCGCACGAGCGCGTGGCGACAAAGCCGCCATTGGTCGGCTGGATTTCAGCCGCGTTCTTTCGAGTGACGCGCTCGTGGGAAATCGCGTGGCGATTGCCATCGATTTTGGCCGCGGTCGCGCTGGCAATCATTTTGTTCCGCTCCGCTGAATGCGCATACGGATCGATCGCCCCATTGATCGCGCTCGGCGCATTTGGATTCAATCTGCTGAGCCCCCGACTGGCCAGCCTCGTCCGCACCGATATGCCGCTGGCGCTGGTGATTTTTCTAATTGGGCTCCTGATCTGGCGAAAAATCCGAGCCCGAACTAAATGGACACTGCGCGAGCAAATTTACGTATTTCTACTGCTCACGGCGGCAATGTTGATTAAAGGCCCGATCGTCTACGCTTTTCTGCTGCCGGGCATCGCGTTATTTCAATGGCGTCATGGTAGGGCGCGACCGCCGGGCGCGCCGTCCGAGTTTTCGCGCGGTGAACGCCTCGACACAGCGAGGCGGCTACAGATCTGGCCCGGTTGGTGGCCATGGGTCGCCTCACTCGCTATTTTTCTCATTTGGGTAGTCGGAGGCATTTGGTTTCAGCCCGGATTTTACCAGGAAGTTGTGATGCGGGAATTTGTGGGCCGTTTCGGCGAAACAATTCATCGGCCGCAGCCGCTCTTTTTTTATTTCCCGCACTTGTTACACAAATTCGCGCCGTGGAGCGTGCTGATAATCGCGATCGCGATTGTAGATCTTCGCTCACACAATTGGCGGTTCCGCCCGGTTTTTCGCGAGATGTCACCTGAAACCTTCTGGTTGATTTGCTGGAGCATTGGCGGCCTGATTGTGATGTCGCTGATTCCATCAAAGCGCGTCGATAGAATTTTCCCGGTGATTCCGCCGCTATGTTTGCTACTCGCGGCGCAGATTGCGGCGCGCAATTCCTGTAGCCACGGCTCTGTGAGCCGTGTTTCAACGACCGTCGATGTCGATCCGGCCGTCCATACGACGGTCGCTACAGAAAGCGTGCTAACACGCGTTTACCAGTGGAGCGCGATCGCGCTGCTCGTGGCAATCCTGTTTACCAGCGGCTATACGATTGCAAAAGTGATCACCGGTTATCGTGATCATCGCGACGCGCTCGTTGTTTTTGGAAGAAACGTCCGGCATGAAGCCGAAACACGTCACTGGCGTTACGAAGTCGTTTCTGCAAAAGACGAGGGCCTGCTGCTCTACCTGAGAAAAACGCATTTTATCGAGCCCCGGCGTGCCGTTACTGAGTGGAACAACAGAACTCTCGATGCGCTGGTGGCATCGAGAGAGAAAGCCACGACACTGATGCCGAACCTTCAAGGCGCTGTTCTCTCTGAATCGAAAGGAGCGCAAGCGCGGGACTATGTTTTGATCACGCGCTAATTCGTGGACCGCGTTTTACAAGGTTTTACCTCTCATCGCGCTCAATCCCCCTGTTGGGCCCAGACATACGCTCTTGCCACACTTGGCTTCTGCCAAGCGTATCGCGCAAGTTGCATTACACCGCGGCGGCCCAAAGGATTCACTGAACGCGATCAGCGCACGCACCGCATCCAATTTAAGCGGTAAAATGTTAGTCTTACCCTGGCGCGGTCGACTGAAGACCAGGCCTCTTCCGTTAGGGCTTTACGACTACTGGTGTGCCGATGTGAGCGACGTTATAAAACTGCCGAGCTTTCCAATAGGGCATCCTTATGCATCCGTGTGATGCTGCTACTCCTGGGAGGTAACCCTGGTGCAATCCGTAGCCCGGCAAAAACTCGAGAAAGTACGGCATCGGGCTACCCACAAAGTGCGAGTGCGGGGGTCTGCTGTCACGCCTGGCATCCACGTTCGCCTTCACGATTCGGCCCGAGCCATCAACGTAGTCACCATACAGACTGGAGCGATGATCTTCGTCCTTACGTATAACATGAAACTGACCAATCGGAGTGCGGTATCCTTCGCGACCGCTGGATATACGGGACGACGCGGTCCTATGCCCTCCGCGGTACAGATATGCTTGCTGCTCTCGCAAGTTTACGACGATCGATGGCCGGCCGGAATGACTCTCCGGTAAATTGGACGTAACCAGATCAGTCACAGTGCTACAACTGCTGAAGGCCAGGAGCGTCGTGCCGAGCGCATAAATAAAGCGCGTGTATGACAAGCGGCTACGCGGCCGTAAACGAGGTGTCGATCTCATCCTGATGCGCTGGCCTTTCGTCGGTCGTAGTATCGGCGGCCCCAGGATGCAATTGAGTTTCAAGGGGCCTTGATTTCGAGCTCGCACCTAAGGACCAAGCGCAAGACGCAGCGGAGCAGCCCCCGGTGGCGGTTTTATGGCTCCGCTTAGGATCGAATCGGCCCTGACAGGTCGGCCGTAGTAACGGAAATTAGATTCCCTTTGCGTTCCGATCACTGCGCCTTCCAATGACACGCCAAGGAAAAGGCCCTTGCTTCTGCTGTAGGTATAAACGGCCGCTGTTGGCATAACCGCTCCAGCCGCGGTGCGGCCTACCGGCCCGGCTGCGGCGCTGACATCCGCGCCGATTGTGACGTTTCCTCCGCGGGAAAACGCTTTCACGGCAGCGTCGTTGTTGAGGACGATCACAAAGTCGGTTACCTCGGCACCAGCCTGAAGGCCCCAACCTCCGCCACCCGTGGCAATAAACGATGGGCCAGACCAGCCATGAGGCGTGCGAGCGACCACGACGCCTTGTCCGCCTTTAGCGCTGAAAATGAATCCCGCTTTGACCACGCTCATGATGGCGAGCCCTCGTGCATGCCGGAGCACATCTTTTGGAATCGCTTTCTCGGGCAGTTGCTGAAATTCGCGAATGATCGCGGCGCAACGATTCACAGTGTCCTGCTCGGCGGCATCAGCGATCACCAGGGCGAGAGACAAAATCGCAAGGACCAAGAATAATTTTTTCATTGGGTATAGTTGCTTCGCCAACGCGTCTCTGAACGGATGTATCCGATATATCCTGTGGAACGCTCCGGTGGTCGGTTACTGGACATTCTGCTGTTGGGATTGGACGGATGCAAATCGACAACGAGAATGTCTCGCCCTTCTGAATTGCTGCTTGCGGTGCAATCCAACTTCAAGCGGTCTTGGTGAGATTATCAGCGATGATTTCCCAAGATTTCATTGAGCCTTTGCTCGCATCGTTGCTTGTCATTGAAGACGACGACGAACGATAAGAATCACCGCGGCGGCAATAACGATAATCCCGAAGAATATTATCAAAGCCCTCGGATTTGCCAGCGTCGTCCTCCAGCCAGTTGGCTTGGTCGGCTCGGGCTTGGGTTCGCGCTGCGGCGCGACGGTCTTTGCGGGAGTCGAAAAAAACCGTTCCCGAACGTTTTTAGGGAGCTCAACGAAATAGACCTTGGAAATTCCTGTCTTGGTTTTAAGCACGATCCCGTCCGCTTCGACACGGCTGATCGTGGCGTCTTTGTATATCTTGCCGTTGATGGTCTTAAAATCCTCAGCCAGTCCCGGTGGCGCTAACAGAATTGCCAAAATTGCGAGCGTAGTCGGCCAGGATTTCACGCGGACGGATTCTGCCGCTTTCTTTCTCTACATAGCAACGACAAAAATGATACGGTGGAACAACCGGCGGGTAGGGTTGCATTGACTTGGGAACGTCTCCGGCATGTAATAGGTCGCTACAAAACCGATTCTGGTAATCGCGATCTTGATCGCGGTTGCTTCGTCCTTGCTGGCGAAGGAAAAATCGGCGTCACTACCGCCACCGGTCAGTGACAAGATCTACACCTTTGAGGACATCGAAAAGCAAAAGGCAGAATTGAAAGACAAAGTGGTACGGATCGAGATCTTGTATCTTCTTGGCGAGCCGAGCGATCTTCTTGGTAACGGCACGCAGCGTTACATCGTCAAAGATACTTCCAAAGGGGCGACGCCTTATGGCCAGGTCGCGTTTTCCCGCGAAGGTTTGGAGAAAATGGGGCTCGCGAAGGACCCGCATCGCGAGGGGCCGTTCCTCGTTTACGCTCGGGTTCACGTTTTTTCCGCGAAAAAAGCGGCGGCGATTTGCGTTGCAGTCGGAACGCACGTTGCGGTAGAAAACGGGAAAGCGACTTATTCTTGGTGAGCCTTGGAATTACATTCTCGAACGCCCACGGCGACACCGGCTGGCCTTTTCAACAGTGACGCTTCAATCAAGGGCTACTCGCTCATCAATGCCTCACCCAACTCGCTGACCTCGCCCCGGCTTTCGTTCCGGAAAGATTCGCCTTCTCCACTCGACTGGGCGGGTAACATGATTACCAAAAAGCGGCGACCGAAGCTGAATGGTGAGCGCACGCGCTTGCCCGGGACAACAGCCTTTTTGGCAACGGACAAGGCAGCGTGCGCCCCCAAAATTTACAGCGTCCCGATTATTCGTCCTCGGTAATCAGACCAAACAGGCCATGTTCTTCGTCCGCTATTCCGGCGGTGAAGTAAACGCCGTCACCCAGAGGAAGAAGATCCCACAAGCCATCAAATTGTAGCGGCGTGCCATCGGCGCGCATCAGCGTCTCGATGAAAGCGCCCGTAACCGGATCATAATTGTTGATCAGGCCATCACCGAAATTGCCGACCCAAAGTTCGCCGTCAACCAGAGCGAGTCCCCAGGGTGCGTTGAGATTCCCGCGTTGGATCAGCCGCCGAAGGAAGTTACCGCTGGTATCAAATACATTGACGAGCCCACAGCCGGGACAGGGAACATCATCTTCCCTCATCTGATCTTGCTTCGCGTAGGTCACGAAAATTTCGCCATTGAAATTTCGGATGCCGAACGGGCCGTACCCAGCGGGAAGATTCGGATCAACGAACCCATTGGGAAGGACGCGATGAAAATTCTCATCGTAAGTCTCGACTTTCCTCGTATGAAAGTCTGTGACGTAGAGAAAATTGTGACCGTTAGCGACGCCGAGCGTTGCACCTTTGTAAATAGCGGAGTGAGTGCTGTTATCTACGGCTTTGATAGCGTGCGTCTGATCCAGCGTGGGATTCCAACCTGAAATAGAACCGTCCTCACTGACAAAAATGAACAACGCGGTAGCCGAAGTTCCATTCCTTGTGACTTGGAAAAACCCGGTATCGTTAAACACGGTGCCGGTTGGATTGGCGCCTTCTGTGTTCCCCGCGGCGGTTGGGATTTGAACCACCAGCGGAACGGCTGTGCCATCCTGATTGTACAGCGTTGAGACGCCAGTGCCGTTGTCGCTGACCCAAATGGTGCCATTCGCCGAGGCTGCCATGCCCCAGGGATTGACAAGGTTTGGATCAGTGTGTTGCGCCACACCGGCGATGTCTGATTGGAAGTTTGTCCACGAATAGGTGTCCGCGCGAGCAGACGTGGCCGTGAGCATCACCGCTGCTAACGAGAGCAGAGCGATTTTTGCGTAATGATTAGTCGTTTTCATATGGTTTGATATGTTTATTTGCAGAAAGAATCGCAGCGATCAGTGCGGCGCAGCGGATTGGAAAGGTAACGCGGTTGTTACTTTTGTGATGTCTACAGCGTTTGCCGAACCGCGGTCGTTTGGGGATCAGTCGCTTAGTTTGGAGACTCATTTGGTTCTGGCTAGTTCGCGCTTCGGGAGGGTTCGAATGTAATTGACCAGGTTCCAGCGATCTGTTTCGGAAAGTCGTTTGCCATATGCTGGCATCGGCTTTTTCCCGGTTGTGATTTTCCAAAAGAGCGCCCCATCAGGTTCAGTGTTTAACTGCGGACCAGAAAGCCTCGCTGGGTGAATGTTCAGTTCAATGACGGCCGGGCCATCGGCGTCCCCACTCTTGCCATGACACAACATGCAAGTCTTCGCATAGATCTTTTGGCCGGCAGCGATGGAGTCCTGTGTCGGTGCGATTGGATTCTTCTTCGCTGCATGCGGAGCAGGGCTCAGCCACTTTCCGGACAATGAATCTGCTGCTGCTGCGCCACCACCCGAATAAGTGAATGTTGCTAGCGCCACAACACCAAGAAGGGTCCGCGAAGTTCTCATCAATTTCCGCCGAGTTGACATAATGTTCTCTACTGAAGGAACGCGACTAGGCCGAGAGCAGAAAGGTTACCCCTGTGTTATCTTTGTTTTAGCTGTCCGTGAACTCTCTCAAAAAACAGTTTTAAGGTTCGTTCTCGACCACTTTCGCCGTCGGCTTACGAATTTCGAGCTGCGCGCTCGCCCCGGGAATACCTGAGGTGGTGCTGTGAAAGGTCGCACCCCAGGTCCATTGTACGGTGTCCCCCGGATGAATGGTTACGGACGAAGGCGAAAAAATAAGCGTACCGTTCGGGGCTACAGTTACGTTGACTGTCGCAGCGCTCACCGAGCTTTGGTAAGCAAAGAGGAAAGCAATCGCTGCCAGCAATGCTATCGCAGGGAAAGAAAAAGTTTTCATGGCATTTGCCACTTTGGTTGTACTAGTCGACATCACGGGGGAGTATTGCAGCCAACATTTTGCCAGATGCAATACAGCAAAGGTAACGCGGCTGTTACCTCAGACATGGCGACTGGCAGGGAATGGATGAGCTCAGAACGCGCCCGCTGCAGGCAAGCGTTCGCTTGGGCTAGTCAGGCTCGTCGACGGCCTGTTCCGCGACCAACCACAGCCTTAACTTCAGGCGGCGCGGATGGTATAGCCGACGTGGCGAATTGTGTGAATCAGCGGAGGTTCGCCAAGCTTCTTTCGTAGTCGACCGATGAACACCTCGACCAGCTTGGTATCGTATTCGTGTTCATGTTCCCATACGCGCTCGCATAGCTCGGTGCGCGTGAACACGCGGTCGGGCTCGCGCATGAGCACTTTTAACAACATCAACTCGCGCGGAGAAAGCTCGATCCGTTGCGTGCCACGGTGAACGTCATGCGTTGTGAGATCGAGCGTGAGATCGGCAAGGTGCAACGACATTACCGGTTCCTCCGGATACCGCCGGCCAAGCGCACGCGCGCGCGCCACCAACTCGCGCATGGCAAATGGCTTGGGTAGATAATCATCCGCCCCGAGTTGCAATCCAGTTACTCGATCGTCAATGCGGCTGCGTGCGGTCAGCAACAGCACACGACTGGCGAGATGTTGAGTGCGCAGACGCCGCAACAGTTCGAAGCCGTCGATTCCAGGCAGACCAACATCGAGTACGATCAAGTCGAAAGGCTTTTCGATCACTTCGTTTAACGCCGCTTCGCCACTGTGAACCGTTTTCGGATCGTGACCATCCTCAGTCAATGCTGCAGCGATCTGCTTCGCCACGGGAGCTTCATCTTCAACGATCAGGATTCGCACAGGTTTGTTGGAAACGGTAGAGATTTAAAAACGAAGGGTAAACTGTGTTGCCAGCAGATGATTGTCTTCGCCAGGAGAAGTTGTTTCATGCTGGAAACTGTATTGCAATTTTAGCTGAGCGTGCGTGGTGAAACGATAAGTCGCGGCAATGTCGATCCTGGCGAGATCTGGACTCCAGTGTTCGTTAATACCGTAGCCATCATTGATCGTTCCGAAGAGTTGCTGATTCCAGCGAACCGCGCCAAAGAGTTGGGGGGTAAATTTGTACTTCGCTTCAATGTAATAAGCGAAAGTATCCGCGTCTCCAACCGTCGGAACTTGAAACCGCGCTTCATAAAACTCCGCCCAGACTTGCAGATGATGCCAGGCAAAACTGGCGTCCTGTCCAAGAACAAATTCTCGATAGTCGCCGATGTCACGTCCCAGCGGTAGCGTCGGTTCGGCTTCGCGCCGAAAATATGGGCCCTCGCTTGCTGAAAATCCGAAGTTCCAGGCCTCGTTAGGCCGGAAACCGACCCGGCCACTGAAAGTCGGATTTTCGAAGCCATTCTCGGTAATATACCAGGATTCCGGACGCGATGAGAGCGAGGCATTCTTCATTTCAATGGCGTAATCGAATAGGCTCAGCCGGCCGGAGACAGAAATGCCGGTCGCATAACTTGGTCCCCAAATCACCGGATTGAATGTGTATCTCTGATAGTAATAAGGGTTGTAGAGGAAATACAGTGGGGAAGGCGGTGCGGATTTGTCCTGAATGGCCGTGACATTTTCATACACTAAGGGTGCATTGATAAACGGATTGTCCCACGGCAAGTGCCGCGGAACCCAATTGCCTACCACGGTTGCAAATTTGCCGAGTTGCACGGTAAATCGGCCGTCCTGCCACGGCGTAATTCGAAGCGCATACTCGTCCAATCGAACGTCTGCTCCGTGATCAGTGGGGTCGAAGCCGCGATCGAGCCGTGCCTGTGCAAACAAATAAACGTGCGACCCGAATTGTGCGTCCAGAAATAGTGTGAGTCGTGGATTGAAGAGATTGTCGATTTCTGAGTCGATAAGACCGGGCGCCGGTTGGTTAAAATTATAAAATTCAAGATCGACCGTGCCGCTCAATCGCGCCCGAAGATTATCTTGAAACCCGGAGACCGTCAGCGTGTTGTCGAGGTGGTCGAGAACATCATCGATATCGAAGGCGCACGCCGTGCACGCAAAAACGCACAGGCTGAAAATGTGCGTTTTCATGCAACTGCATTAACACCGTTTGAGACAGAAAAGCGCACTTCAAATTCCGTCCAATCGTTTTCCGAACGCACCAGGCGCAAATCACCGCCGTGCAGTCTGGCCAGTTCGCGAGCCACGTTGAGACCGAGGCCGTGGCCTGATGCGGCTGAAGGAGTCGAGAGGTGATGAAACCGTTCAAAGATGTTTTCGCCAGGGGGGATGGTGCGACCGGTGTTCCCGATCGTTAGCACGACGTCTCTGCCGTTGCCGTGCGCGCTGACCACTATCCGTCCGCTTGGACGATTGTACTTTCGCGCGTTTTCCAGGAGATTTTGCACGATGAGCGATGTGTAACGCTTCTCGCCCTCGACAAAAAGGCCGCGTGGAAATTCTTTTTCAATCTTCACCTCGGGCGAATCAGGTAACGCAGCGAGATCGTCCAACCATTCCTCCACGAGCTGGCTAAGATTCACGGGCGCCGATGTGATTTGAAGGTGACCGGCATCCATCCGCGACAACAAAAGCAGATCATCAATTACGCCCGTCAACCGATGCGTTTGATGCAGCAGTGCGGACAAGTGTTCGTAAATTTCGGGTTTAAATCCTTCGCGCTCCAGAAGCGATTCGAGACCTACGCGCAGAACCGTGACCGGGCTTTTCAGCTGATGCGACGCATCAGCTGAATATCGTGTAGAGCGTTCCAGTTCCTCGGCGGTGGAGGCCAGGGCAGCCTCGGCGCGTTTGCGCTCTGCGCGATTCTCTTCTGAATCAAGCGCCAGCTTCTTAACTGGCGCCGAAAACCGGAGCGCGGCGACATGGCTGGCAACGAAACCGCCTAACAAAAGAAGCGCGCCCCCGGCGGCGATCTGCCATCGGAGCCGATTCAGCTGTGCTGCCCAGGACCCAAGGGGATAAACACGGATCTCGTAGGCGGGTGGAAAGAGCGAACCCGGGTTGAGCCACTTATAAAACAAAAGCTGAGGCGCTCCAGCGACTTCGACCCGGAAATAATTTTGCTCTGACTGGGAATTTTGAAGCGCACTTTCTATCTTCCCATTCAGGGAAGTTTGCGCGGACGGCGGAAGCGCCGGCAAATGCAGGCGACCATCGAGCCAGACGCCGCTTTGCATCCCTGTGTGTATGTCTTCCAGCTCAAGTGGCTTGAAGCCGATGACGAGCGCGGAAACCAGCTCGCCCGTGTCGGTCGAGAAGATCGGCACGGCTATCACTTCATGGATATGGTGTCCGGATTGGACGTACCCGGTCTGCTGTGTGGCCGGCAATTTCGTCAACGAAAGCTGGGCTTCTGTATTTGCATCCAGTTCTCCGACGTCGGACGGGTTTGGTGGCTTAATCACTCCCCCTGTGCTATCGAGGAAACGATAAAATCTGGCGTGCAGAGACCGAGCCGTTTCTTCAGGACGCGGTTCGTCGCCTTCCATCAGATCGCGCAGCTCATCCTTTGCGCTCGGATACAGCAGATCGATGGCGTTGTCCTCGAGCGCGGCATGAATCCGCGGCTTGGCTGCGAGCGTGTTGCAGCGGTCGGCAAGCGCAGCGTGGCGCAGTTCCTCGAGTTGATGCATCGAAGAAATCTCGGTCTGAAACGTCTGTTGCAAATTTCGCTCCGCGTCGGCGGTGACTCTGCGCTGTGCCAGGTAAAAACCGACCGCAGTCAGTGTTGCTATGATAACCATGATCGCGGTGAACAACCGGGTGCGAAAGCTCGCTACGTCTTTATTTCTGGCCTCGGAACTCATGGCAAATCGACGTGCAGCGTTTGGCCATCCTTTAAGTCTATCGGCTTTTGGCGCGTGGTTCTGCTGTCGACCCATGCCTTCAGCGTGTATTGACCTGCTGGAAGTTTATCTAATCGAAACCGGCCAGCCGCATCCGTCATCACGAAATAAGGCGTGCTTAACACCAGGATCAGTCCGCGCATATGATCGTGAATGTCGCACCGCAGAGTCACCAGACCCGGTTGATCGAAGACGACGGACGGGATTGGCCGTTCCTCTGGACGATAACGGCCGAGGTCAAAGCGCTTGGTGGGGGAATAGGAAAAAATGTTGTGGTAAGTGTCATCGAGATTTGGAAACTCAACCTTGGACCCGGCCTGGATCGGCAGGAGCGCTGGAACAAACGTTAAATCTTTCTGCGCCACCTCTTTTGTCGGTAGCGGAGCCGAGCGCTGGAAGTGACCATCGAGATAGACCACGGCCAGCGGCGGTTGCGTGGAGAGAACACCGGCCTTGGTCACTACCTCGTACCGTTTCGCCTGAACAGGCGCTGAATGCGATTTGGGAAGTTGCACGCGCCCCTCAACAGCCGCGCCTGCCAAAAGCAGAGCGGGACTCATGGATAAAATCGCGTTTAACGACAGCAATCCCAGCCGGCGCATTTTCTTGCTAGTCTAACAGGCCTTTGGTTGAACGGAAAGAGTAAGAACCACGGACGCCTCATGCGATTTCTGTGTCACGCTTTGGTTTGGCCGCTGCCATTGCTGGTAAAGTAAAAAAAATTGTGGCAACCAAACTCCAGAAAATTCCGATGGCGCACGCGACGCCGAGCCCAGTGAGCGCCGGGTTTCGCGCAAGAGCGAGGGAACCGAACCCGCTTATTGCGGTCAAGCCGGCGAGCAAAACCGGTTTCACCACCCCGGCCAGGTCATGCTCGATGTCACGCGTCTTTTGCCAGACCAACACGACATAAATTCCGTAGTCCACACCAATAGCCAGTACCAGACGAAACGAGAGCACATTGAGTAAATTCAAATGAATGTGCAGCAGCTTCATCGAGGCGATCATCGCTCCGATCCCGAACGCGAGTGTAATCACCTGAATCAGCCAGAGCCGAAGGTCCCGATACAAAATGGCTAGCAGCGATAGGTCGAACATTGCCATTAGTGCACTAATCAGGAGAAGTTGATAATGAGACCATGACTGGAGATCGGCGAGCACATACGTCCAGCCTGTCAGAATGATCGGGACGTTCGCCACCGGCAGATCGCGTTCCAGTTCCTGGCTTTGTGCATGCGTTGCCAGCCTTTGGTTCGTCGTGACAAATCCAGTCGTTAGCAATGGGTTTCGCCCGAAGTAGCGGTCGATCAAAAACCACCAACTGGATGATTCCGGCAATTGCGTACGCCAATTCGGCAATGGCGCGTTCGGATCGGCTACGCGTTGCAAATCGTCGAGCAATGCAAACGCTGGGGCGAATGCGTCTACGCTGAATCCCTCGCCCTCGAGAGTTTGGCTCAACGTGTCGCGCGCCGCCTGAAAATTGACTGCGCGTAAATGATCACGGTTTCGTTCCATCCAGATCGGTGACGGACAAAGCGCCGCAGGCGTGGAGAATCCCTTGATCTTGCCGGCTGCCTGGAGCTTCCGCCAATGGGCAGAAAGCTTTTGCCAGTATTCGTGCAATTCCTGCGAGTTTGTCGCGCGAACGATTGCCAGCACCGGTTCCCAGCGGACTGGCATTTTGTTCATGATTGTATCAAGCGCCTGACTTGCCCGGATGTTTTTTGGTTGCAGCGAACGCGTGCTGGCCTCGAACTGGAGTGGGGGAACTGGCGAAAAACCGATCGCAGTCAGCAACAACAAGACCGCGCCTGAAACAATCAATACGGGCGCAGGTTTGCGCACTGTTGAGCGGACATATTTTCGAACCAGTTCGAACAACCAGTCACGGCCAGCGGTGGCGGATCGCTCGCGAACAAAAAGAAATAAAATCGAGCACATGAACAAGCTGGCTACAAAAATCCCGATGGCTATTAACACGCCGAGTTGAGAAAAGCTCATGGCTCCGCTCAGTACCAGAGCGAGAAAGCCCACCGCCGTCGTGAGCGCGCCAAAGAACACCGCGCGTCCAAGCTTTGCCACCGAGGTGGCTATGGCTTGCTGATGTGGTTCGCCGTCAGCACGCGCTTGGTGATAGCGGCCGATGGTGAGAATTGCGAAATCGACTCCGAGTCCCACCAGGATGGCGCAAAAGCCGACGCTGATCATGCTGAGACGTCCGAAAAGAAGCTGGCCCGCGGTGAGCGCTACGAGACAGGACAGAAGAAGGCACAACGCCATTCCCATTAGGGGTAGCCATCGACGAAACCCGACAAAAAAAATTGTGCCCACGAGCACGACTGAGCCAAGCAATGTCGCCACGACGTCGTAGCGCATGCTCAGCGAAATCTCCGACACAAACGCCGACCGGCCGGTCACGAGAACCTGCAAGGGGCGGCGGCCATCCCATCCTTCGCCTGCGGTTTTTCGAAATTCATTTACCCGGCGCATCAAATGCTGGCAATCAAACGCGCTGATGGAAGTTTGGTTTGTCACGACCAGAAAGATTCGCATCGTGCGATCGGGCGAGGTGAGGGGTTGTTCCTGTTCGATCGCGGTGCTTTGAGCAAAAGGCTTGAGCGCGGGCGCGATCAGGCCGAGCGGGTCAAATGACAGCTCGAACTGCGGACGCGGCGAACCCGCTTCGATCTGCTGACGCAGGAGATGAAGGCGCTCGCGAATTTTGTCCGGTTGAAGGATCGACATCGCCTCGTCGAAAGCGCTCGGTTCGAGATTAAGAAGTAGTGGGACCGCGATGGATTGAAGATCGCGAATGCCTTCAGCTGTGGCCATGGGCGAACCCGCGAGCACGCGCGCGCACCACGGTTGCTGGTGCAGACGTTCTGCAAATACCGGTGCGAACTCCTCCAGTTTGTCGACATCTTGCGGATTGCTAACAAGTGCGAATGTGAGTTCACGCGTTTGCTCGAAATCGTGGTCGTAGATTTTCAGCCCTTGCACCGATGAAAATCTTGCGGGCAAAACGTTGAAGATTTCGGAATCCAGTTGCAACGATGTGGCGAGAATGGCGATACACGCAATGGTTAGCGCCACGACGCCGAACCAAACCAGCGCGCGACGCTGCGTGACGGTTTGGGCGATGAAATCGCTGATGCGCATGAGCAAGTCATCATTCAACACGAATCGGCGCGAACATGCCAATGCTGCAGCAAGAACTCTAGGGCGTCTCTGTGAGACGCTGTTCCGATCTGTCCTCAGCGGATAACGCACTCAAAACCGGAATACAAACGTCTGGTCGCCCAGAGTGTACCGCACGACCTTTTGATTCGGCGCGCGGAGAAATTGATCGCGCAATCCGAGCCACCCGCGCAATTGCGGCGGGGCCTGTGTTACGGGACCCGACCAGCGCTGATCGGTGAAGGTTGCGTTGAATTCGGCAAACCCAGCATCCTGCCGCAGAGACAACAAAGTGAAGCCAGGACCTTTCGACACCGTTAACTCAAAATCGCCCGTTTTTGAAAAGCGCACGACCGCCTCGCCGATCAGCGTCGTCTTCGGGTTGCGATACATCAGCTGGCCAGCTTTAGTCTGCCATCCGGCAGTCGGCTGGACGAATTGATGTTGCGACGTGGTTGCACAACTCGTTAGGTAACACGCGAACAGCATGGAAATGAGGTAGGGGCGATTGCCGTCAATCGCCCACGCAAAAGGTGTTGCGCGAACAAACGTTTGGCTTTCCGCAGTGCTGCCCATTAGGTGTTGATGTTAGCAAATTATGGAGATTTTGGTAGAACCCATCCCGTCAACGGCGCTGTCATGTCCGCCACGTTGACTGCACCCTGCCCCAAATTTGTGCTAACTTTTGCGGCACAAGATGAAGTTGATCGATCGATTTATTAGCCGCGAACTGATCGTGAACGTTTTGTTCGCGATTGCGGTGCTGAGCCTGGTTCTTGTGGTAGGGAACATTTTTCGGAAGCTGTTGCCGCTGCTGGTCAATCACGATGTGCCGATGGAATATCTGATCACGTTCATTGCGTATGTGCTGCCGTTCTCACTCATCTTTACAATTCCGTGGGGCTTGTTGACTGCAATCCTGCTCGTATATGGCCGGCTCTCGGCGGATAACGAATTGATCGCGCTGCGCGCCAACGGCGTGAGCGTCACGCGCATTTCTCTTCCGCTTGCGGGCATCGCGCTCGGGTGCACGGCGATTTGTCTCTGGCTCAATGTGCAGGCTGCGCCTGCGGCTCAGGAGAGATTGCGCAGCACTATCTTTGATCTCGCGACGCGTAACCCGATGGCGCTTTTTGGAAGCGACCAGGTAATCGATGAGTTCCCCGGTCGACGGATCTATGTCGGCAAAAAGGAAGGGAACAAGCTCGAGAACATCACTGTATTCGAGATGAACGACAAAGCGCTTCCGGTAAAGATCACGTATGCGCGAACCGGTATGCTCGAGGCGGATTTGGCCAACAAACAAATTCTGATGCACCTGTATGGGGCTCGTTACCAGGAGCGCGATGCCACGGACCCGTTCAACCTGCACAAGATACGCGACGGCATCAACATGGTGGAAGGCACGCTGCCGATCAGCTTGGAAGAGCTTTACGACAAAGAGAAGAAACGGCCAAGCCGTTCCGCTTTATCGATCGAGCAATTGCTGGAGCAATTAAAAAGCGAAAAGCCGCGGGAACGCAGCGCCAGCCGCACAGAAATCAACAAACGTTTTTCGTTTCCATTCGCCTGCGTAGCGTTCGCCATCATTGGCGTACCGCTCGGTGTGACGGCGCATCGACGTGAGACTTCAATCGGGTTTGCCATGGGTTTGATCGTTGCCACGACCTATTTTTTGTTCGTCATTATCGGCGATACATTGCGCGGAAATCCGCATGCGCACCCCGAGCTGCTGGTCTGGTTTCCCAATGTTCTCTTTATCGTGCTGGGCATATTTTTATTCCGCCGTCTCGCGCGCCAATAGGCTGTTGTCGCTAAAACCTGATCGGCTCACCAGATGGATAGGCCCGCCGCGGCGGGACGATCTCGAAACCGATCGCCGCAGGCGCAAATATCCGGCGGCTGACGCCGCTATTTTTTGTCAACGCGTCGAAGAACGCGTTCCACCATTGAGGAAGCCGCTTGGCGCCGATGATTCGGCAGTCGTCGGATCGCACCGCCGGTGTAGAAGCCTGAGGACGAACAGGATTGACCGCGTCGGTAGTCGCCGAGCTGTTTTTGGTTGCGCTATCTTTGAGTCCTTTGATTGCTATGATCGGCGCGTATCCGCCGATTACTGCGCCGGCACTAACGATCGTCGGAGCGATGATGATGCAAAACGTCGCGAAGATTGAATGGAATGATTACACCGAATCGATCCCGGCGTTCCTGATCATCGTTGGCATTCCATTGTCGTACAATTGCCGATGGCCTGGCCTGGGTTTTATCAGCTACGCCGTGATCAAAGCCTTCAGCGGTCGCGCCCGCGAGATCAATTGGCTCACTTACCTGCTGGCGCTCGTGCTGGTGTTGTATTTCGTTTTTGTGCGAAGCCGGATGGGCTAGCGTCGTTTCACGCTTCCTCTGGCTCTGGTCCGATCGGGAGGGAAGGCCTGACGGCTGGTTTGGCGGCTGCACGTTCAAAAGCGGGAATGCGCAGACCCAGCGCGTCCCAGAAGTAAATAGCAACGCAAGCCAGCACAAGAACCGATGCATACGGCCGAATGCCGTCAAGCAGATCAATCACCCGGAGCGTCGCGCCAAGTTTTTTATCGATCAGCATAACGTGGACAATCATCGCGGCGCTTGCGGCTGAGATGATGAAGTGAACGATGCTCAAGCGGATGTTCACGCCGAGAGCGACAGCGCTGACGACCGCGCCCCACATCAGATAACGCTCATGCATCTGACCAAGCAGCGCGAACATCAGCAACCAGGGCGCTGCGATGGCAATCAGCACGCGGGGATCGCGATTGCGCAGATGCCGCGCCGCGCCGCCGGCGCACAAAGCCAACACGCCGAGGTAGAGCAGACGCAGCGCCCATTGCAACGTAAGATGCAAATGAACAGATCCGAGTTGAGCCGAAAGAAGAGAATCCTTCAATGACCAGCCGAGATCCGAGAGGAGCGATGCAAGGTTGTAGCACGAGCTGATGAACAGGTAAGGATAATGTTCACTCCCGTAGATAAAGCCGATCTCTAACCAGGCAAAACTGCCGCCAGTGAACGCACCGATGATGAACATGGCGCATCCGACAATTCCGGCGAGCCACGCTCCTCGATACGGCAATTTGTATCGCAAGAACAAAAGAGAGCTCAGTGTAACAACAGCGGTGATGGCAATCCAAGCCGCGGGACTACGCAAAAGCCAAGGTGAAACTACCAGCGCCGCCGTTGCCGCGAATCCCGCGAGCATGCGGAGCGTTGGGATCCATTGTTTTTGCAAGAGCGGCCAAAGAAGAAAAAAAGGGGCGACCAATAGCAGTTGCCCTTTGAACATGGAGCCTGCGGCCAGCAAGCAGCCACACGCGAACCACCGATTTTTCAAGACCGCGAGCGCGGCGAAAAGATAAAACGGCAGGATTCGCGCGTCCCACTGAGGCCAGCCGTGAGAGTCCAGAATCATTGATGGTTCAAGCCATGCCACGGTCGCTGCGGCAAACCCGTAGATGGAAGCGCGATCTTTGAGTGGGAAACCGCTGACCTGGCGCAATCGGGTTGCGGATGAGGAGCGGCGCACGCACAAGCGAACCAGGAAGAAGATCGCCACTGCAGAAAGCAGTTCGCACATGATATTAATCTTCAACAACGGGTTGACGAGCTTTGGACGTCCGACGTCAAGACCGGGAAATTGGCTGTGCACCTGTTTGGCCCAGATTGCCATGAGCAGAAGTCGCAGCGGCGGATAATCCAGGTGATACTCACTGTCGTAAGCCTCATCTTTTACATGGTCGTAGAGCGCCAAATAGCCCCGCAAGAATCCTGTCCACGAATTGGCAGTTGCCTCGTCGGGCGATAATCGGCGCCCCTCCTTCAGCGTTTCGTTGCCCCAGTAAAGAGCGTTGACGAGGTCGTGCTGATAGCGCACGTGCCTCGTATTTTCGCCGACCCAGCGTCGTAGCTGGATGCCACCCACGAAAACCGCAGCGATTAATAGCGCCGCGAAAATGCGCAGGCCAAATTCACGAACTCGCGGCGAAAGAATTGGATGCCGAAAAAGTGTTTGCGCGATCATTCCCCCAAAACAAAAAGACCGAACCCCGATTCGACAGGTTACAACGATTTCTGTTCGAAGCTGTGTTCCGTTTATTCGCCTCTCCCCTCAGCGGTGGCCGCATGGAACGGGCAGAGCATTACCACACCTTCGGCACTGACACGATAGCTGCAATGGCACGCCGGCGATTTGAGTTGTGTCTACGCTTTTGACGCAGCAAACCCGGAGCGATGGCCTGTGTCGCTCGTGTGCCGACGCCGGGTACGCACTGAAACAGCCGCGTTTCGTACTAGCGCGTGAACGCGTAAACGACGGTGTGCACGGCTCTTCTGGTGCCCTTCACAACGCTGTGCGCGACGTTCTTCGCTGTAACTGCAGTGTTTTTCGCGACGTGTTTCGCCCTGTGGACAGGTCCCGCTTGAACGCTGCTAAAGCAAACACAGAGCGCGAGCATGACTGAAAACAACGCTTTCATTGTACTAAAGTATCGTTGCTGAGACCGCGAATGCGTCTATCGAGCGACGTTGCAATTCCCTCTTAAAACGAAATCTTTCCTTCGCAATTTCGACGCGGTTTGTGCACCCGATTCAAAATGCAATTTGGCTCCAGAGGTAGGATTCGGCGCTTCCTTCCCCTGTATTTGCTGCGATTCAAACGCAGTTTACCTGGGTAATCAAGCAAACTCTGCGATTACTCGCGCGGACTTTTTCACTGCTATTTGCTGGCAATTCTGCTGGCAATTGAACGAATCGAAATTGCTACGAATGAGACGTTAGTGGTATACGAGCTTCCTCTAGAGATGAACTTCCGGGGCTGCATCAGGATTTTCGGCGATTCGCTACAGGCGATTGGCCAAGATTTCATTAAGGGCAAAGCGTTTTGGTTTCCTGTCTTACTTGCGATTCTGCCATGTGTGCTTTTGGCGACAAAGTTTCGCTCCAACCTGCCCCAACTTGTGGTTACAGCGGAAGTGGTCCGGCAACAGTATGCGCT
>DASYDV010000045.1:0-24104 GCA_036499375.1 Candidatus Udaeobacter sp. | reverse complement strand
CTCTTCTTCCAACAATGATCGCATTGATCAAATGGTGCTGAGACCAAAAAGAGCTCATGCACGGATAGGAGTATGAACCGCTGGAAAATAAACCCCGGCGTGTAAAACGGAAGAGGACACGCTCCAACTCAACGCCAAACTTCAACCAACCAATCTATGAACTGACCACTCTACCACCTACCGCGCTTGACTCCCCTCATAGGGGTTAGGTCTCTCATCTTGCTAATAGCCACGTAGCTCCTTCAACTCCGCCGGCGTTAACGCGCGTATCTTCCAACCTGGGGGTACTTTGCCAGGATACTCAACGGTTTCGAGCGTGGTTCTCGGGCGCCCAGTTGCGAGTCTCTCAACTTGGAGCTTACCAAGCGCCGCCTCGAAATCGGCTCGCGTCGGAAAGAGACCGCCGCCTAGTGGAGATATTGAATCCACGCTGGCATCCTGGGCCGCATAACCGTGATGGCCGCTGCCATCGGTTTCGACGAACCAGCAAATCAGCACGTCCGTCCCGGGTCCGGCAAGAATACGTGGGGTCGCGGCCGGGTCAGCTGGCGCGGGCGTGATCTGGAATACGAGCAGAGCACATAACGTTGCAACGCATCGCATAGGCCTAACGAGACAGAGATAAGCCACGGCAGGGTGTCGTCGCAAACACACTGGACGCACTTCGTAATGGGGCCGTTGGCTTCATCGAATGGTTAGACCTTCCCGGCTTCGATCTGCCGCTCTGCATGATCCTGGAATATCCTTCTGGCGCCGCGAAGCAGGAAACCGACAACAACGATGCTCACGAGCGTGCCGGCAGGGGAACGGGCTACGAACCATGTATAAAGCTGAAAGACGACGACAAAGACGAGCATGGCCAAGACAGCGAATCGACTCCGGCGAAAGATGAAAAATGCGAGAATGCCTGATATCGCAGCTATGATCACGCTGAACACAACAGCGACTAGAGTGATGAATGGCGTGTGCTGAAGGTACTGCTCGGTAAGAAATTCATGGCCGATGAAACCGCCCGTGCCTGGTCGGTGATAAAGGAAGTACTGAATCCACTCGAGTAGACCACTAAACAGGCTGATGACCGCATAAGCAATCGCAGCGTAGCCAGCATGTGAAATGCTCTTATCGGAGTAGTCGTAGAGTGATATGCTGCCGTCTTTCGGATAGTCCATGGCGCGTCAAGGTCTAACTACAATTCGACGAAGGTCTGTTTCGCCTATTTCGGCTTTTCACCGGGAGGGGCGCCGGATAAAAGGAAAGCATGCCTTCTTTTTACCGGCCGCTCCGGAGCAGGGCAAGCCGAAATTACTCGACCAAGTCCGGCAGCTCATGCGACTCCGTCATTACAGTTTGCGGACCGAAGAGGCCTACGTCGGGTGGATTCGGCGTTACATTCTTTTTCACGGCAAACGACATTTTCGCGAGCTCGATGAGAAGCATGTGTCCGAATTTCTGAGCAGCCTCGCCATCACCGGGCGTGTGGCCGCCTCCACCCAAAACCAGGCGTTGAACGCACTTTTGTTTTTGTACCGAAAAGTGCTGCAGCGCGAGCTCGGGTTCGTGGGCGACGCTTTGCGGGTCAAACGGCCGCCGAAAGTTCCCGTGGTATTGTCACCGGGCGAAGTGCGTGCGGTGCTTTCGCACTTGGACGGGCAATATGGTTTGATGGCGCAGCTGCTTTACGGAAGTGGATTGCGCTTGCTCGAATGCCTCCGCTTACGCGTAAAAGATGTCGATCTGCATTATCTGCACATCACTCTGCGCGATCCGAAAGGCGGTCGGGAGCGGAAGACCATGCTACCAGTGAGCCTGGCCGGCCCATTGCGACAGCATTTGGAATACGTAAAACGTCGGCATGACCAGGATCTAGCCGAAGGATTTGGCAGCGTGTATTTGCCGGGTGCACTGGAGCGAAAAATTCCAAGCGCCTCGCGGGAATGGGCCTGGCAGTACGTGTTCCCCGCTGAACGTCGCTCAATCGACCCACGCACCGGAATTGAACGGAGGCATCACGTGAACGAGAAGAATCTGCAAAACGCCGTCAAAGCGGCTGTTCGCAAATCAGGAGTTCCAAAACGAGCGAGTTGTCACACGCTGCGTCACTCATTCGCCACGCATTTACTCGACAACGGTTACGACATCCGAACCGTGCAGGAACTCCTTGGTCACAAAGACGTGAGCACGACGAGATTTACACTCACGTGCTGAATAAGCCGGGCATCGGAGTGGAAGAGCCCTTTAGACTAGAGAGAGCTTTTCCGACCAAGCCGCGCGCTAGTGTCGCAAGGAGATATAAAACTTGTGGTCAGTGTGGAAAAAATGGATGTCGAGGGTGCGCATGTGAGTTTGGAGGCCGGCGTCCTGAATCGGCAGCAGATGGGCATCCCCCGTGATTCATTGTAGTGGGCATGCCACCAACCCGATGGACCAACCCGACTCTTTACTTTCGGCAGGCGAACACATGGCTAGTTTCGTCATTGCTCGAAGGAGAGCGTTTTGGCACTCGTGATCTTGTGGTCTGTTTGTAACGAGTTCGCGCAATTGCAGCTCAAAGGTTTCCCTTAGCGTGCCAGCTCCAGCATTGGCTAGATGGCACCGCCGTATCGAACAGCATCTGATTCAAAGTCAGTTGGCTTCAGACCCAACAGACAAGTTGCATTGAACGATCCTTTTACGTTTCGGCCATAACGGGAACTACTTCGTTGCAGGTACCTTAGTTAATGGCATGTAAGATGGCGGCATCCAAATAGAGGTATGTCCATGTCGTAGGATCGGAAGGGGTCGGTGGTCTAGGGTGGACGCTTGTCCAACCAGGAATGAAGGGTCTGGTCATTGGTGTAAATCCAAAATCGGGGAATACTGTTTTTTCGAAGCTGATTGGAAGGGCATTCGAACCACTACTTCCTGAGTAGGGTGTACGGACAGGTTCAACCTGTCTATTCTGTCTGAGCATGGAGAGTCGTTTATCTGAGTAGCGTAAGAAATACCCTCCCCAATCTATATTAAAAGTGAAAGGGGAAACTGGCTTTCCTGGCATATTCACAAGGTTTTTCGAAGGACTTGCTGACTTGCTGTTTGAAGGAAAACTATTGGAAACGGATATAAAGCTAAATTCCCGTCCATCCAAACAGCCAACAATCGAAGCTTGAGTACCGTTACCCAGGTTTCCTGGATGTTCACCTTCACCAATAAAGAAATTTGGTGCAATGTCTCCTGCACTTCTTGAAAAGATGTCGGTTACAAGAACCACTTTTGTTCCTTTAAACACAGAACCAGGGTAGAGCTTTTCATTCAATGAGACATCGAGGTATTGCGAACCTTGAAAATGTTTAGCCGCTTGAGCGACCGTATCTGACCTGAGATAATTGAGAGGCTGCCTTTGGGAGTCCTTAAAAACATTATACGTAGAATAGAGCTGTCGATTCGCGCCCATAAATTCCGCAATCGACAAGAGATCGGGTTCTCCTCCCAAGTTACCGACCTGATCGATAATGATTGCTTCACAGCCGATCGAATTAAACCACTGCATCATCTTACTATAAACAGCCGATAAAGATTCGCGGAAAATGCGCGGATTTGTTGATGTGTTTGGATTTTCTGGAGCATAAACCCCACGGCTATCCATATAAACATGTGGATCCATAAATCTGGAATCTCTTTTATATAGGTAGCCAATTACTTTTCCGCCAGTGAGGGCTGGATTGATTTGGCCGAAATAATGGGCGTTTAAATTCAAAGCGTCGTCATGGTATGAACCCATAGACGCATAGTTACGCGGAATATTGGGCTGAATAACCCCATTAACCACGTTTGCCGAAATAACAAGACCTTCAAAATGAGCTCTCCCAGCCAATGGATCTTTGATGAATGGATAACCAAGGGTTTTGAATGCGTCTGGTTGATCTGGTTCAAGCACACCACGAATAGTAAAGACTAAATTATGAACGTTAACGAGATAATTACCTAGGGCAGCATCATACCGAAACAGGGGATTGTAGTAATTAACCGGGTGAGGACAGTTAACCATATTTTGAAGGCCGCCCGTTTTTTCTATACCTAGGCCGGAAACAATATCCCTGTAGTCAAAGAAGTTGTGATAGTACCAATTCACAAAAGGCTGTCCGTATCTTACGCTGTCTCCAAATGATTGATGAGCAGATCCGTCTTTGAGGGCTGTTTGCAAATTATAAAAGGTGTCGACCAACCGGCAGCTTCCGGGTTCCGTATAGATATTTCTTTCAACGTGGGTTGCTGTCTGAAAGACGGCATAGAACCAAGCGGCACAGGCGGCGCAAAACTCGTTGTACGTAGAGGTGGGTGATATCGAATGACTAACAGTGACCGTAATTCCAGAAGGAACGTCAATCCAGCCGGTGGCAGGATCAGCTAGCGACTGCAAACTCGATGAATCTAGATTCAATAGAAAGCTATAGAACAGGTCATTATAACTTCCGTGGGGTCCCTTATCGACAAAGCCAGTTTTCAAGCCGAGGTTAGCTCCTGCATTGAGTAACCCTACGCCATTATAATAAGTTCCATTCAGGATAGCTAAGGCGCCGGTTGCACCTTCTATTGTCACGTTCGATCCAGGCGTTACATAACTAAAGATTCCGTCGTCGATCTGAGGATCCCCGGTATAAATCGTGGTCCAATGATCGTTTGGTATCCCGATATTTGCATAGTAAGCAGTATTGGTAACCCGGAGTTTCCTCAGAAAAGTTTTCCTCGTAAATGTTCCATTCAAAAATTGACTCGTTATTTCGTCTGCTGTCTTCTTTCCTACATAATTTAGACCTCCTGTACGCTGGCTTGTAGATAAATTGGAGAAGGTATTGGCAGAGGTATAATAATTAAACAAGTTAACCGGATTGTTCCAGTCTAGCCCGCTTGTATCTACTGGCGGGTGGTCCATTTTTGTGTAAATGGCTAAACCTGCCAAAGTCGTCTGTCCAGAATAGTGATAGTTGTAATACTTAAATGCGCTGATAGTTCTATCGTTGATTAATTCTAAGGTGTCACTGTTAATAAGTGATAGGGTCGGGTCAAAACGGCCCTCGAAGGGAGTGTTATAACCGTTTACCAATTCGTTGGGGCCTTTATAAAAATAAGAATTCGTGGTAGGCACACCGGGTACGGGAGGAAGCTGAATTGGACGGGAATCAAACTCATCGGGTTGCAATCTGGGAAATCTATCTGTTCCATAAGTAGTAGAGATTTGGACAGGATAGACGGAAGTATCAACGTAGATGTACTGATCTTGTAGTGCGGAATAAGGTCCGCCTGCATTAAATCCATTCATTGCTCCAATCATCGTATTACGCCACCAGCCATGGAATTTAGAATTGTTAAAGTTATATGTAGAATCTGCATTGTTAAGAGCCAGCGCTCCGCCGACAACACCAGTGTTGAAGTTGCCGATCGTATTTGAAAAGGGCGAACGCCAACCCAATCCGCTATTTCCTTGGCCGGTTGTGAGGGCATTAAGCCCGTCCCATCCTTCTGCTGCGGTAAAATTAGGATAGCCCTCGTCTGGCGTCGGGCTGACAGCTTGCACCTGTGACAGGAGTCCCAATGACGCAAGGACGACGAAAGCAAGTGTCAGGTAAATGACTCGGTCAATTGGTCTCATGTGTTGTTAGTGTTTTGTATGAACGGGCCGTTCTTTCAAGTTTAACCGTGCGGCAAAAGGCTCAGAAGGGCTCCACGGGGAGACACCTAATTGACTTAACGCGAGCGTGACTCTGGCAAACGGAGGCACGGAGTGTCAATGCGATTTTTTATCGTGACAAACGCAGTTAATCTGTCGCCTGCCAGAACAATAAAGCGGCGACTATCGGCAGCGTATCCACGAAGACAAGCGAAAAAAGGCGGGCCACTACGTGGCGGTTTTCACGGTCCTTTTCCCGGGTCCGAGACATTTTGCTGCAAAACCACGCGACCTGCGCAACGCGGTGCGAACCAGCTTGCCTCTGACCAGCTTTGAAAAACAAGCTGCGCAACGCAGTTGAAAACGAACTCAAAAAGTCGTTCTTCAATTATGAGTCACCTGCTATGCCGCTCAGCTACAGGCCCACACGCACTAATGGCGAAAAGCGAGTATACGACCGAATGGGAGCAAGCCGGAAAGAGTCTTTGCTTTTAGGTGGGGCTACCCTATTTGGTCTGGTGATGCGCATGTTCAACTAATGGACAGAAGCGGCGCTGCTTTTAGCACCTTGAAAATTAGAGAGGGCCGAGCGGTGATTACGAACTGCGTCCACCACTTGGCGGATTGCATCGATTACGAGCTGGGGCTGCTCTTTGTGTATCTCGTGACCGCTGTTGGTGTTTGTTATGTGCTTTGCGTTCGGCACAAGCTTGGCGAGTTGTTCCTGCGCCTTTTTCTGCGCGGCGTCGGTGACGTAACCGAAATCTGCCGGAACATCCTTTGGTAGTATGCCTGCCTCAATCATTGATGGGACTTGAGGACCCCACGGGCGGTCCGCAGACAATACCACGAGAGGGATTGAGCGCAGTGGCGGAGCAGCACGAACTTGATCAAAACTGCGGTCCGGGTCGATCCTTTCAAGGGCTGGGTACAAGGCCAGACTTTCCTTTACGTCACCCTCCATCAGCTTCCGCTGTATCGGCCACTGTTCAGACGTCTCTGCGTCCTGGAGTCCTTCGCTAAGAGCGTCGACGAGCACGAGACCGGATACGTCTTTGGGGTAGCTTCTCGCATAAAGCTTCACAACCAAACCGCCATAAGAGTGCCCCACAAGCACATAAGGCCCCGTCTCACCCGCGGCACTCAGCAGGGCATGCAAATCGGCAACTGCATCCTTTGCTGTGGTCGGCTGCGGCACTGGGTCGCTGCGACTAGGCTTCTCACCAACCGGAGTTCCCGGGCGGTCATAGGAACACACTCGGGTGAACTTGCTAACCTCAGGAAATACCGCTGACGCGGATTTTTCCGCGATGTTCCAATCGTCGGCGGAAGCCTTAAGGCCACCCACTAAGACGACGGTAGGCGACCCTGTTCCGTGACACTTCAGATACATCTTACGACCGCCACCGATGTCTACCAGCCGGGCAAAGTCCTTGCTAACCGCAGATCCGGAGGCAGCCGTCCGCGCTGGCGGATTCTTTCCGCTCTGGGCCGTCATCGTCTCGCTCCGATGCCATGAGGTCGGGTCACGCACGGCCTCGACGACATCGCGGATTGCGTCGATCACGAGTTGAGGCTGCTCCATCTGGATGGCGTGACCGCTGTTCGTGTCGCTGACATGCTTTGCGTTGAGAAGCTTCGCGAGACGATCCTGAGCGGCTCGCCATGCCGGCCACGTCTCCACGCCTCCCGCGCCAAAGTCGAATCGCTTGTCCGAGGTGAGCACGACAACGGGGATCGCGCGTACTCGCGGCGTGCCATGAAGCAGATCCAGGCTGCGCTCATGGTCAGGCGCTTCCAAGCCGTTGGGTTCGATCAGCTTCTTCGTCGCTTTGATGTACGTCGTCCACTGAGAAGTTGTCAGCGAGCTTTTTAGAAACTCCGAAGCGGGATCGATCAGCACCAGACCGGACACATCGTTTGGGTATGTGCTTGCGAAGAGCCTGGCAATCAGACCGCCCCAGGAGTGGCCAACAAGAATGTAAGGTCCTGGTTCTTTGGCTGCGATTAGCAAAACATGGAGATCCGCGACTCCCTGTTGTGCTGTAGTCGGCTGTTTTACAGGGCTGGAGCCAGTTGGTGTGTTATCATTCCGGCTAGTTCCGGAACGGTCATAAGCACACACCCGGGTCAACTTAGCGACTTGGGGGAACACAGTCGATTCACTCGGCTTCGTGACCTCACCGGCGCCGGTAGAATCAACCACATGGGTCCAGTCATCATAGGCGCCTCGCGTTCCCGATATCAGTACTACCGTAGGAGAACCCGTGCCGCGGCATTCGAGATACATCTTGCGGCCGCCACCGATGTCAACCAGTCCGGCGAAGTCCTCGTTTCCCACACCATGAGCGACTACGGGGTGAAGTGGGTTAACAAGAGTAACAAGAAGCAAGAAGACGCCAGCACTCAGCAACACAGTGCTACTGATGGCTAGGTGGAAGGGCTTGTTATACCAAACTGACGAGGGCAGCGACCTATTCCGGTCGAAGCCCCTATTCGCGCTGGAATTCATAGGCCTGACCATCCACAGTGGAAAGCCGCAGCAAATTGAGCTTTCCATCTTTATCCATTTGAAACTGGGCGAATCCTTTCGTCATGTAGTCCAAATCGACTATCGCCCCAAACTGTCCGGTCGGCATGAGGTTGGCGACGAAAATGTCGCCGTCCCAAGGCACAAGCTTGAACTTTGCGCCACCTGTCAAAAACTCCATGACAAGCGCATCGTCTTGCAGAGCTAGCGTTGCCTTGCCGAAACTCGGATTGACAAAATTGCCGGTGAGCGATGCCAGAGGCGGGCACGGTCGTGGATTGGCGGGCTTGGCAAATAGCTTTGCCGTCGCCTCGAAACTGTCTTTGGCGTGTCTAAGATTCTCCGCCACGGAATCGTGTTTCGCGTTGCCAAGAATCCGATCCAATACCCATACTCCTAACGAATTAGGGGCCTCCACATTCGTTTCGTTGGTAAGGATGATGATGCCGATGTTCTTATCCGGGACTAGGCTGACAAAAGAGCCGAAGCTGAGCGCATCTCCATCATGCCAAAGAATGTTGCCATTCGGCGTTAGATAGGTGTACCAGCCAAGGGCATAGGATAATTGGTCGTTGAGCGCCACCTTTGACATCCGCGTGTAGGCGAGATTCTCGGATGAGACGATGCGCCGTCCATCGAAGGCGCCATTCCCAAGCTGCATGCGGACCCAGCGCGCCATGTCTTCAATGTTAGAGTTGATGTTGCCGGCTCCGGCCAGGTGATAAGGAAAAATCGGTGTGAAAGGAACCTCGATCGTGCCTTTGGGCGTCCAGCGATGTCCGTTAGCGTGATTAGCCGCCGCCTCGATAGCTTCAGCTGTATGCGTCGAATCCTTCATGCCCAGAGGATCGAGCAGTTCCTTCTGAAGTACCGCGCTCCAATCCGGAGCGCCTGCGGCCTTTGCCACAATCTGGCTCGCCAACAGATGCGTAATGTTCGTATAGGCGAACGTCGTGCGAAAACTCGACACCGGTTCAACGTGGCCAAGGGAGCGGATAATTTCCGGCTCTTTGAAGTTCAGCATGGCGAGAATGTCATTGACCAAAGGCGGAAGCCCGGAGCGCTGCGCGGGGAGGTCGAAGACACGGAACTCGCGTGTAACCCAGGGGTCCTTCAACCGAAACTCCGGATAGAGATCGTTCACGCGGTCGTCCCATCGCAACTTGCCGCGATCGACCATGATCGCCATCGTCGCCGTGAGGAACGCCTTGGTGGTCGAGCCGATCTGGAAAACCGTCCTCGTATCGACCGGCAGTCCGTTGCTCTTGCTGCGCACGCCGAACCCCTTGGAGTAAATGAGCCTGTTGTTGGCGACGATTCCAATGCTTAGGCCGGGAATATCAAACGCCTTCATTCCGCTAGCGATGTATGCTTCGATATCCGGAATTAGCTCCTGCACGCTGCCCTCCATACTCGCTTTAGCTTTGGATGGTTCCGCCGCTTTGGCGGTATTCGAGAAGTTGAGAGCAAGCGCGACGACGATTGTCAGGAATGAAACAAAGACCACCAAAACACGCCAGTAGACTTTAGGCCTGGATATCTCCGCCGCACTTTGCAGCCGAACTGATGACGCGACGGAACGAACGACCGTGAAAGGGTTCATGAAGGGCGAGAGTACAGTCCGGTCTGAAGCGGGCAATGCAAAACTCCTTAAAGCAACGCGCTATCTTCGGTCAAAGGAAAACAAGCATCGAGAGATTTGATTCGCTCACTTCCCGTTCGCTCAACTACGTCTTCCCGTCTGGGTCGCGGCTTCTCCAGCCGCTCCATTCTCCACTTCGCTCGGAATGGGAGGAAAGCATTAAAATGTCGGCTCGACTTTATTGCGGGTGATTTTAGTCTCGTAACAAACTCATATTCCTGATGGAAGAATTTCCAAAAAAACAATTGGAGACGCTCTGGGCACCGTGGCGAGTGGAGTATTTCGAAAAGGAACCGCGAGATTTCGATTTTCTCGAAACGGCAGGGCGCGCGAGCGATGATGCTGAGCACCTCGTCATCACGCGCCGGAAAAATTCCTTTCTGATGATGAACCGGTACCCGTACACCGTGGGACACCTGATGGTGGTGCCATATAGGAAGGTTGCAGAACTTTCGGCGCTGGGTGAAAACGAGGTCGTTGAGTTGTGGAGTTTGGTCGTCCACGGGCAGGCGCTTTTGCGCGCAGCGGTCAAGGCGCAGGGCTTCAACATCGGTTTGAATCTGGGCGAGTGCGCGGGCGCAGGTGTGCCCGATCATTTGCACATTCACATCGTGCCGCGCTGGAGCGGCGATACGAATTTCATGCCGATCATTGGCGGTGCGCGCGTGCTTTCGGACGGGTTGCGCGCGTTGTATGGCAAACTAATGGAGGCGCAGGAGAAGATGGCAGCGACGTGATCAGTGATCGGTCATCGGTGATCGGGGAAACGGCGTCTGACACAGACGCCCGACAGTCGTGAACACCTGGGTTGAAGCGCCTCCCCGAAAAAGAGGCTCAGGCTGTTTCGCCCGCGGTTGTCTGATTCTTTTGGTATTCGCCATCGTGCTGGCGATTGCTTGCTTTGGTGGCATGTATTGGGGACTTCATCGCCATTCGGCCTTGTTCTACGGCAGTTATTGGATGGCCAAAACGCGTTCAATCGCCCAAGCGCCAAGCCCCGTCCCTGAATTCAGCGCTTTAGGTCGACAGACCCAGAGTGTTCGGGAACGCTGGCAGGATTTCGAACAGAAGACGCGCGCAGGTCAACCGGCTGAAATCGAACTGAGCGCGGATGACATCAACAGTTTGATCGCTACGAACAACGATGTACGCGGCAAAGTTTTTGCATCTGTTGAGGGCAATCAGCTTCGCCTCCAGACGAGCGTGCCGATCGGAGGATTTCTGGGCAGGCCCGGCTATTATTTCAATGGCGAGGTCGTCATCGAACTGAACGGCGCGCAATCACTGGATAACCCGCAGTTCAGCCGCGTTACTGTAAATGGAGAAAAGGTACCGACTGATTTTTTGAATTGGAAATATGGCTCCCGGAAATTACGCGAGTATCTCGCCGATCAGCGGAACGCCTACGAGATCGGCACGATCGAGATCCGCGACGGTAAAGTTCTCCTGCGCTCACGTACCGACTAGTTCCGTCGCAGGTGGCGCTGCTTCGTCCAGATTGTTATTCCATAAGTAACGTCGCGTTTCAGCAACGATGACGCCATTGAGCGCGATGAGGGAGATGAGATTTGGAATCGCCATCAGCCCGTTGGTCACGTCGGCTAACGACCAGACAGTCGAAAGCGAAAGAACTGAGCCAACCAGTACTGCGATTACCCATAGCCAGCGATACGGCCGGATCACCTTTGTTCCCAAGAGATATTCGGCGGCTTTTTCGCCGTAGTACGACCATCCCAGAATGGTAGAAAACACAAATGTTAGTAAACCCAACGTGAGAATGATCGGGCCAATGATGCGGATATCGGAGAATGCGGCTCTTGTAAGCGCTGCGCCTTTCAGGCCTTTGGCCCATTCGCCGGAGTTGACCAACACTACTCCAGTGATCGCGCATATAACGACCGTGTCCCAGAATGTTCCCGTGGAAGAGACCAGCGCCTGGCGCACCGGGTTTTTGGTTTGGGCCGCGGCGGCGACGATCGGGGCGCTGCCCAAGCCGGATTCGTTTGAGAAAAGACCGCGTGCCACACCGTAACGAATCGCTTCCTTCATCGTTGCGCCCATGAATCCTCCGAGCATAGCATGACCGCTAAAGGCGCTTTGAACTATCAGCTGTATCGTCGCGGGAATTCCTGATGCGTTCATTATCAGCAGAATGAGGCAGCCGCCGACGTAGAAAATGGCCATGAACGGCACGAGCGTTTCGCATACTTTCGCTATGGATTTGATTCCACCGAGGATCACGAACGCGGTTAGCACCGCCATTGCAATGCCCGTGATCCATGGCGCGATGTGGAAGGTTTCGTTTACCATCGATGAAATGGAGTTGGCCTGGACCATGTTCCCGATGCCGAATGCGGAAATGGTTGTAAGAATGGCGAAGATCACTCCGAGCCATTTCTGTTTCATCCCTCGCTCGAGGACATACATCGGACCTCCAGCCATCCGGCCCCTTTCGGTTTTGACGCGGTATTTCACCGAGAGCACTGCTTCGGAATATTTGGTGGCAATTCCGAAGACGCCGGTTATCCACATCCAGAAGACAGCACCAGGTCCGCCGGCTGCGATGGCCGTCGCAACGCCAACGATGTTACCCGTGCCGATAGTCGCGGCCAACGCGGTTGTTAATGCCCCAAACTGACTCACATCGCCTTGTCCTTCTTGCGACCTTTGAACGGAAAGCTTGATCGCCTTGCCGATGTATCGCTGGATGAAGCGAAGACGAAACGTTAGAAAAATGTGTGTGCCGAGCAAAAGAATCAGAAGCGGTGGCCCCCAAACAAAATCGCTGAGTTGTCCTACAAATTTTTCGAATTCTTGCATGAGACTCCTTATTTGAGCGGTAAGAACTACAGAGTCGCGGGATGGAAGGCGAGAGAGAAATGCGGCAAGCCAAAATTTGATGCTTCAGCTCTAAACTGTAGGGCGCCTGTGTCAGACGCCGAGCGCAACGCCAGCGACACAGACGTGCAGGCCGCAGGTCGAGTGAGCGGGAGCGAATGAGTCAAATGCCCTACTGCAGCACAGGGAGCCGGTCACTTCGGCTGCATGATTTCGCGCACAAAGACGTTGAGTTGTCCGTCTTCCTGTTTGCGCACTTCGGTGACCTCATAAGGCCGCACCTCGTCCCGGTTCACGACGGCGCCTTGACGCGGAGGAGTGTAGCCGCGCGGAAATTCCACAATGATGCGCGTCGACGAACCGCCGCCGAAGTGCAGCATTTTGCTTGTTAACGAGGAGCGCGGACGTAACACGGCTTTGTTGGCCTCGGAGAAATTCACCACGAATTGTCCTTTCAAATAAATGCGTTCGCCGGCGAGTTCGCGATCAGCCACATCGTTCAGATCGCCGGTGCTGATGAGTCTGCCGAGCGGCATTTTGCCAGGCGCGAATGTTTTCCAACTGCCGCCGCCGGCGTTTGAGGCCAGAGCCACATTGGACGAATCGGGCGGAGCCGGTTGGGCGGGCAGAACCGGCACCGGCGCGGCCATCGCGACTGGCGAACTCTGCGCCGCGGCTCCTGCTCCAACGTCGGGAGCTTTAGATGCAGGTGGCGGCTTGGTGTAAGGAAGATTTAGATCTTTTGGGGGAGCAAGCGCAGATGCCACAGTGATCGGCGTACCACCCGGCGCAGGCTTATTCTGGGTGACCACTGGCTGTGCGGGACTCAATGCAGGCACAGGAGATTCTCTTTGCTTTTTGCCCTTTTTACCTTTTGGAACTGGCGTCGGCTTGGCGGCCTTCTGATTGCTGGCAAGGACTGGCGGTGCCATGGCAAGTGGCCCAACAGGCCTGGCTTGTTCGATTCGGACCAATTCATTTTTGGCAGGCGGCGGAGTGGCGCTCGCACTTAACCCAGGTATGGGGATTGGGCCTGTCTGAGCTACTGCCATTTTTTGCCGGTATTCAGCCAGTTTTTTTTCGATCGAAGCGCGTTCCTGCGACTTAAACAACGGCCACCCCGCAGCCAGATCGAGAGTAGTCGGCGGCTCAAGACGAAACGTGCCGAGACCGCGCGTGACCGTATAACTTCCGTAGATCAACGGAACTGCCGTGACCAGAATCCGGCCATCAGCCAAACGCTCCGCGTGAACCACTGCAGAAATGTCGTGTGTGCGTTCCAGTTTCACTTCCAATCCGACAGTGAGCGTCTGTTTCATCAGTGGCAGCGCTTCTGGTTTCGCCGGATAAACGTGTTCCATCAGCAGCTCGCCGCTATCGACGGCAGTGGTGAGCGCTGCCATACCGGACGGAAACACATCTCCCGGGCCGAGGTCGCGCACTGCAATAATCGTGAATCGACCTACTACGTACGGAACGAGGCCGCGGACCTGTTGATAATTTCGAATGTAATTGCGCAGCAACTCAGCATTTGCTTTCGCAAGCTCGGCAGCGCCCATCCCCACGTAGCGCTCGTAAAGCTCACTCGGGTTAAGAAATTCGCCGGCTGGCGCGGCCGTTAATTCGAAGCGTTTCGGCGGGTCGATCTTGTGCAGCTTTTGCAATATCCGATAGCTGTCCGGCCGCTCAGGTTGATTAAAGATATAAAAACTTCCCAGCCACGCAGCGAGCGCGAACCCAATCAAAAGTAAAATTCCAACCGTCCAGAGGAAGTAATTGATTCGCTCGGGTGCACGCTTGTACGGCTCGTCGTACGGATCGTACTGATGAGTGCCGTAGTCCATCAGGTCAGGACGCGAAAATTTCCAGCCTCCAGCTCACTGCGCTGCTTCAAAGGACGACCCGCATCCGCACGTACGCGATGCGTTTGGATTCACGATTCGAAAACCGGTGCCGGTCAAACCGTCGCTGAAATCCAGGGTTGCCCCGCGCAAAAAGGGAACGCTTTCGTCATCGATAAAGAATTGCACCCCATCGCGCTCAACTATCGCGTCGCTGCTTCTTCGTGCATCGAGTGTCATCTCGTAATGCAGACCGGAACATCCGCCTTTGGCAACGTGCACCCTGAGGCCCTTTTGCGAATTCTCCGCTTTCTGCGAAAGCAAGCTCCGCAGTTGTCGAACAGCGTTGTCCGTGACGTCAATCATCGCTGTGAAAATACGGCTACGAGGTATTTAAGTCAAAACGGTCATCGCTATTGCTCACCGATTGCGCTGTAGTCTCGCGGCTCCAGCTTGGAACGCCTCGACATAGCGAGGCGGCTACAACGCACGCCTGCCACCGATTTTCTTCGCAATCGAAAATCTGGAATTTACAATCTGCGATACACAATGGGCCAGATTCGATTGCTCTCTGAGACCGTGGCCAGCCAGGTGGCGGCGGGTGAAGTGGTGGAACGTCCCGCGTCGGTTGTGAAGGAATTGGTCGAGAACAGTCTCGACGCTGGCGCGCGCAAAATCGATATCGTGATTCGGCGCGGCGGGATTTCGCTGGTTCGCGTGATCGATGACGGCTGCGGTATGGATCGCGATGACGCATTGCTTTCGCTGGAACGTCACGCCACCAGCAAGATTCGCTCTGCTGCTGATCTTCAGGCAGTCGCAACACTGGGATTTCGCGGTGAAGCACTGCCGAGCATTGCCAGTGTGTCGCGATTCCGCCTGACCACCCGCGAGGAGCGTGCAATCGCCGGGGCCGAAATTATTGTCAACGGCGGCAAAATTGAAATTGTGCGCGACGGCGGTGAAGCCCCCGGAACGCAAGTCGAAGTGCGCTCGCTTTTTTACAACCTGCCCGCGCGGCGCAAATTTCTTCGTTCGGAGAATACCGAAAGCCGCAACATCGAACATCAGATTCATTTGCAAGCGATCGGTCATCCCGGGATCGGGTTCTCATTGATGCGCGACGATCGCATGTTATTCCAGTTACCCGCTACGGCAACGCTCAGCGATCGGATCCGCGACTTGTATGGCGTCGAATTGTTGCAGCGATTGGTCGAAGTGAACGGCGCTGCCTCCCCCAAAATTCAAATTAGCGGTTTTATCGGTCAGGCAGGCCTCAGCCGACGGTCGCGCAGCCAGCAACTCCTGTTCGTAAATGGTCGGGCGATCGAAAGCAGTCTTATCACCGGAGCCGTCCGCGAAGGCTACCACACGGCTCTTATGAAAGGGCAATACGCCGTTACCTTCCTGTTTGTTGAGCTGGATCCCGCCGCTGTGGATGTAAACGTGCACCCGGCAAAGCGCGAAGTCCGTTTTCGCGATCCTAACGGCGCGCGTGAAGCAATCGTTCGCTGCATTCAGCAAACATTGGAAGGCGCTCGAGCTATTTGGCAGGAAAAATTTAGCGCGCCGATTCCGCCGGATTCTGCCATTTCACCTAGATCAGCTCCCGATTTAAAACTGCGCCCCGAGGTATCCGCACCCGAGGAAACGCATCGCGAATTACCGCATCTGAATCCCGCTGTAGCCGGGGGCGGTTTGTTCGCCGGAGCCTTGGTGAAGGCGGATTACCCCGGCCGCCGGGCGCTGCCCTTCGACGTTGTAGGGCACGCGCCCCTCGTGCCAACCACGCCCATCGCTGCGGCAGGCGATGCGCCCGCCCTACAACGTCAAGCCAGCAAAGCCGCTCAGCAGCAATTCGAGATCATCGGTGTATTGAGCAAGCTGTATGTGTTGATGGAAAATGCGAACGGCCTTGTCCTGGTGGATCAACACGCCGCGCACGAGCGGGTGCTGTTCGAAGAATTGCGGCGCAGAATGGAACAGCAGGGGGTGCCCACGCAAAAGTTGCTTCTCCCGCAAACATTCGATGTGCCGCCGCGCGACGCCGATTGGATCGAGCATAATCTGTCGATTCTGCAAAAGATGGGAATCGGAATTGAGAGTTTCGGGCCGGACACGTTCAAAATCGACAGTCTTCCCAGTTTTCTCGATGTCTCAGACGCAGCGCAATTCATGCGCAAAGTGATTGACGATCTCAAGGGCGCTGGCAACAGCGCTTCATCGATGCGTTTGGGCGAAGAAATGATCGCCAAAACGGTTTGTCGCCACGCGGTGAAAGCCAATGATCCGTTGCGTTATCCTGAGGTGGAAAAGTTGATCCGCGATCTGCTCGATTGCGACCTGCCGTACTGCTGTCCACACGGACGGCCAACCATGATTCAGATTTCACTGGCCGAATTGGAGAAAAAATTCGGACGGAAAGTCTGATACTGGGGAGCGGTCGCCGCGGCGACCTGGCGACTCCGAAAGCTTTCGCCATCGCGGACTTTTTCTTATTGACGGCCTTATGGTGCAGGGGCTGCGAAGCATTTCGGCGAGGACGCCGAAATGTGCACGCGAGGGGCGTACGCTCGCCGGCGATCCTCGGCGCGCCCGGCGGTCGCGCCCTACCAAACGTGTCGGCAATTATGGAACCTGAACTACCTGCAACCCAGGTCTGTTCATCTCGATCTACGCGCTAACTCTCTCAATTTTTGCTTCTTGTTTTTTCAAGCGCTGGTTTATCACTGCGAGCGCTGGTTCCAATTTCTGAACTGCTCAAGCAGAAATTGATCGCCTGACCGACGACGATGAATCGAAACATGGATCATTCCTCGTGGACGGTGTGTGCCCGTTCCTCAACGTAGAGATGCCGTATCCTCGCGTGCGGCGAAGTCCGTTAGGGACAGCTTCGGATGCTTTCGGGGCTACAGCATGAAGCCAGAATGCGCTGCTTGCCATTTGTGAGGCAGCCGCGTTTAATTTGGCGCGGTGAAAAAAGTCGAAGCGATCATTAAGCCATTTAAGGCCGAGCCGGTGCGAGAAGCGTTAATCGCAGCAGGCGTAGAAGGAATGACTCTTAGCGAAGTGAAAGGATTCGGGCGGCAGAAGGGACACAGTGAGATTTATCGCGGCACCGAGTACACCGTGGATTTCCTTCCAAAAATAAAGTTTGAGATCGTGATCGCCGACGATCGCGCGCAGCGTGCGGTCGAAGCGATTCTGGAAAAAGCGAAAACGGGAAAAATCGGCGATGGGAAAATTTTTGTGACTGAAGTCGAAGAGGCGGTGCGCATCCGAACCGGTGAACGGGGAGTCGAGGCACTGTGAGTGTGAGGCTTCGCCGGCCAACCATTGTCATGTTGAGCGAAGCGAAACATCTCAGTCTATTTCTGTTTCCACTCGTTCCATCAATTATCAGAGAATCTTCGCTTCACTCAGAATGACACCGAAGACCGAGATTTACCTTTAAACAAATGTACGATTATTTGCTGTCTGTTTTTCTGGGAGTCGTCGAAGGACTAACCGAATTTCTTCCTGTAAGTTCGACCGCGCATTTGCGTATCTGCGAAGCTCTCCTGCATATCGATCTGCACGATGGGTTTTGGAAGATGTATACGATCGTAATCCAGCTCGGCGCTATTCTCGCTTTGCCGGTTTATTTCTGGCATCGCATCGTGCAGTTTGTTTATACGTTTCCGAGAGGTGAACGCGGCAATCGCACGATCTTCACGCATCCGTTGAGTCTCACGTTAATTGCGTTTGTGGTGACCGCGATCCCGGCCTGGGCCCTGGAGAAAGTCATAGGTAAAAACCTGGAAAATCTCTGGGTGATGGCGCTGGCCCTGCTCATTGGAGGAATCGTGATGTGGATCGTTGACGCCACGTTTACGCGCCCGCGCACGATGCACATGGAGGAAATGTCCCTGCCGCAAGCGGTGTGGATCGGGGCGGCGCAAATTCTCTCCGCTGTTTTTCCCGGAACATCGCGCTCGATGTCCACGATTGCTGCAGGACAAATCGCCGGCATGTCGCGTCCGGCTGCGCTTGAATTTTCGTTTTTTCTTTCAATGCCCACGATGGCGGCGGCTACCGGCTATGATTTTCTTAAGTCCGTGATACCGCACCATCATGAAGCGGAGATTGCGCCGCTTACCATTACGCCGCATCAATGGATCATGCTCGCAATTGGCCTTGTCGTTTCATTCTTTGTCGCGCTGGCGGTCGTTGCATGGTTCATGAACTGGGTGCGCTCGCGCGGATTTGCGCCGTTCGCGGTCTACCGGATTGTGCTCGGTCTCGTGTTGTTGATGCTGTTGATGCGTGGAATGCTCTGATTAGGCAACATGGAGAGCGACGCTATTCTTCCGGACCTGCAAAGCGCAGTAATTTGCGAAGATGTCCGCTGTGAAGTGAACGGCATGCAAAGCCTCGTCGGCGTGTTGAGTGTGATTCCGGCCCCCGTATTGCCAATCAATTATTTCCGGCTGTGCATCTGGACGCGCTGGTGCAGTGGTGCAGGAAAGTTTCGGCAAAGATCCCGAATTATCGGCGTGGATGAACAGCAAGTCATCGCGCAGGCGGAAGTGGAATTTGTGTTGAAAGAGATGGAAGGCCACGCGACAAACGTTCATTATTTTGGCGGCGTGCAGTTTCAGCAATACGGCATGCATCATGTCGAGATTTACCTGGAAAACGAATTGCGTCTGCGCTTTCCGTTGCCAGTAATCCAGGTGCAGCAGCAGCGCCCGCCTGGTTGAATCCGGTAGCGTCTCATGAACGAGGGCTTGTGAGTGGGTTCATTCGTTTGTCGGGCGGCATCATGCTGAGACAATTTTTACGGCCGCTACTCTGCGGCGTCGTTTTCGTCGGGAAGGTACACGCGCAGGAAGTGATCGTTCCCCGCGAGAAAAAACAGGAAGCTCCAGTTCCAACGCCAACTATCCAGCCTTCGGAGCGAATCTCCTCGGAAACTCCGACGCCAGCGTCACGCAAATCCAGGTCGCGTGAGAAAAAGTCTGCTTCTGCAACGCTCACGCTTGAAGAAATGCGAACGGCCGGGGAACGTGCTGCGGAAGGATTGAACGACCGATCTGTTTCAAAGAAGACCCGCCAACCGGATACAGCAACCGCTCCATTGCCCAGTCCGGTTGTTGCCGAAACTCCCAGGCCCGTGAAAAGAGAAACACCGATGGAGCAAAGGCGATCGTCTCCCCCCTCGAAACCGGCAAGTACAAACCCGGAAGGACTCGGCCCGATTCGGCCCTCAATGATGGAATCGGGAAGAGAGGCGCCGAGCCCGTCTCCTCCAGGAAGGTAGGGACGCCGCGCCGCGGCGTCCGGACAACGCAGCGCGCTGTCTCTACCGTAAAATTTCTTGCGTGGCGGTTCCGCTAACTTATCATCTGTGGGCAAGTCCCGACTGTGTCCTGCAGGATGCGTCGGGAAAATTTTTTGCCCATATCTGATCTATATGGCTAACACAATTTTAATAGGAATGCAGTGGGGCGACGAGGGGAAGGGCAAGATTATCGACGTGCTTACTGCGAGGGCGGATATCGTTGTCCGCAGCCAGGGCGGTAATAACGCCGGACACACAGTCATCGACCGCGGCGTCAAATATGTGTTGCATTTGATTCCGTCCGGAATTCTCAGGCGAGGCAAAGTCTGCGTGATTGGAAATGGCGTCGTTATCGATCCGGTCGCTCTGGTTGGTGAGATCGATGGATTGCGTCGGTTGGGAGTTAAGATCGACAAGAATTTGCTCATCAGCGATTGCGCACACCTCGTTCTGCCGTACCACCGTTTTCTCGACGAGCAACGCGAGTTGCGCCGCGGCCGGATTGGGACGACGAAACGCGGAATCGGACCAGCCTACGGCGACAAGGCGGCGCGCACCGGGTTGCGCGTTTCCGACCTGATGCAGCCGATTCTGTTCTCCAAAAAATTGCAGGCCAAGGTTACTGAGAACAACAGAATCCTTCAGGCGCTCGGCGCAAAGCCGATCAGTTTTCGCGAAGTCAACGAAACTTATCTGGGCGCCAGCGAAAAATTGCGTCCATACGTGACGAATACGGTGGTTTACCTGCATCGCGCCATGGAGCGCGGCAAAAAAATATTGTTCGAAGGCGCGCAGGGAACATTCCTCGACATCGACCACGGCACGTACCCGTATGTGACTTCGTCAAATACGACAGCCGGCGGCGCGTGCACGGGTACCGGAGTGCCACCGCATCGGATGGACCGGGTTGTGGGAGTGATGAAAGCGTACTCGACGCGCGTAGGCGAGGGCGCATTGCCCACCGAAGACGCGCAACTGTCCGAAAGACTGCACAACTTGGGACGCGAATTTGGCGCGACAACCGGACGCAAACGGCGCTGCGGCTGGTTCGATGCCGTGGCTAGTCGTTATGCGGGGATGATCAACGGCATCGACGAGATCGCGATCACGAATCTGGATGGACTGGACGAGGTCGATCCGATTCGAATCTGTGTCGGGTATCGGTTACACGGGAAACGACTGAGTGTTCCGCCGTGCGACGCGATCCAGTTGGCAAATTGCGAACCGGTTTACGAGGAAGTACGCGGCTGGAACACCTCTATTCAGTCTGCGCGCAAGTTTTCGGAGCTTCCTTCGCTCGCAAGAAAATACGTCAGATATATCTCCGAATTGACCGGTGCAAAATTGTCCATGGTAAGCGTTGGCCCCACGCGCCGTGAGACAATCGTCCTGTGACGGGTGCTTCTGCACTGGCCGACAGTTCGAAGTGCGAATATCCAAACGCATTGCGCCCCGGACGAAATGACGAATGACGAATGACGAATGACGAATGAAGCACAAAGCACGAATGACGAACTAGGAACATCGCCACGCTTCGTCATTTGATCATTCGTCATTCCTTCGAGTTTCGGTATTCGGATTTCGTCATTTGGGATTGCCATGGCCAGCATTTGCTTGGCAGCATGAAATTCCCGAAGTTAGGCGCTGCACCGATGTCTGTGAGCACCAAAACTGTCCCCCGCCATATTGCGATCATCATGGACGGCAATGGTCGCTGGGCGAAGTCTCGCGGATTGCCGCGCATCAAAGGCCACGAAGCCGGCGCGCAGGCAGTTCGCGAGTGTGTGGAAGGCTGCGGCGAGTTGAAGGTGGAATATCTCACCCTTTACGCGTTTTCCGCTGAAAACTGGCAGCGCCCCAAAACCGAAATCATTGCGCTGATGCGTTTGCTGGAAAAATTCTTAAAAGAGAAAACGCCGGAATTGCTCGAGAAGAATGTGCGTCTTCAGGCAATTGGCCGATTAACCGATCTGCCCCACGGCGCGCAGGAGCAACTTCACAGGAGTATCGAGCAAACTGCCGGCAACACTGGCTTGACGCTCATCCTGGCGCTCAGCTACGGCGGGCGGCTCGAGATCATAGATGGAATCAAGAGTTTGCTTCGCGCGATTGAACTGGGTCACATCGACAGGGCAATGATCGATGTCGCGATGTTCAGTAAACATCTTTACACCCGTTACTATCCTGATCCCGATCTACTGATCCGCACGTCCGGCGAAATGCGGTTGTCGAATTTTCTGCTCTGGCAAACTTCTTACACCGAGATGTACGTGACGCCCAAGATGTGGCCTGATTTCACGAAAAAAGATCTCGCTGCCGCCGTGGAAGAATTCGGCAGCCGCCAGCGGCGCTACGGATCGGTAGAGTAGGGCGGTCTGGTAGGCGCGCGTCCTCTGCGCGCCGTTGGTGGCGCTCACGGGAGTGATCGCTCTAACAAATTGTGTTTATTCGTGTGTATTAGCGGCTACAAATGCACAGCGACATGAGATTTGAAGGTCAAGTTGCGATCGTCACCGGCGCAGGGCGCGGGATTGGACGCGCTATTGCATTGCGATTTGCGAGCGAAGGCGCGCGCGTTGCCTGCGTGAGCCGGACGGAGGAAAACGCGAGGAAGACTGCGGATGAAATCAACGGCATTCGAGCCGATGCGGCGAAAGCTTATGCAGTCGATGTCGCAGATCATGCAGCCGTACACAAAATCGGCACCCGAATCCTGGAGGATTTTGGCCGGGCCGACATCCTGGTGAACAACGCAGGCGTGACGCGGGACGCGCTCGCCATGCGGATGTCGGCTGAAGATTGGGACACAGTCATCAATACAAACTTGCGCGGTGCGTTCAGTTTTACGCACGCACTCGTGCGCACGATGACCAAACAACGCAGTGGCCGCATCATCAATATCAGCTCTGTGATCGGTTTGATGGGCAATGCCGGGCAGACGAACTACGGCGCAAGTAAGGCAGGGTTGATCGGCTTCACGAAGTCACTCGCCCGCGAGCTGGCCAGCCGCAACATCACTGTGAACGCCGTAGCGCCGGGCTTTGTTATCACCGACATGACTGCCGGGCTCTCTGATCAAATCAAGGATACAATTCACAACAAAATCCCTCTCGGGCGAACCGGCATGCCGGAGGAAATCGCCGGAGCGGTGGCGTTCCTCGCATCCTCGGATGCCGCTTACATAACTGGCCAGGTCCTCTGTGTGGATGGCGGGATCGTGATGTGAGAGAAATGGCGAATGACGAATGCCCAATGACGAAGGAAACCCGAATGTCCAAATGACCCGCCTACGCCAAGGCTACGGCGCGGCAGGCGAAAGGACAGATGAGAGCTAAATTTCGTCATTCGCTTGCCGCGCCGTAGCATCGCGCGAAGGCGGGTCATCTAGGTTTCGTCATTCTGCGCAGGATGATGGTAATTCGTACCTCCGCTATGAGAACATCGACCGCTGACACGCGGCATTCATATACAGTGTTTGCTCCATCTCCGAACAAATGCGTTGCGCAGATCCGAAGCGGCAAATGAATGTGGTCTAGTCGTTTTGCGTGTAACCGCCCGTCCCGGAGCGCAGCAAGATACCCCGGTAACGCGATGGTGCCCGCCGCGCGAGCTCGCAAACCACCGTGAACAGCTGCGGCTTGCGCGCCGTATTCGAACGCATGCACCGCTGACAAGCGACCGTGGCGGCGCAACGGGTTGGCTGGATCGCGATGAGTGTTACTGATGCATACAATCGAGCGTTCGTCCCAGTGCACGACTTCTTCTAACAGGCACATCAGGCCAGAGTGGGGGATCAACGTCCGAATTTCTGCTTGGTAAACCGGCATACCGGAGAGACGAGCTTCCTAACCCTTCAAATCGGGACGGGACTGGGCCCAAAACGGATAGAAATTAAACCAATTATAAGGCGCAAGACGCGCGTAATACTCCAGGCGCGCTGCGTACCGTTGCATCCAGGACCTAATCCTTTCGGCTCGATGCTCACGATCCAAACTGATTTCGTCGGCAAAATGTTCGAAGTAAATTTCGTAGCGGTTCCCCCCTCGATAGAGGCCGAAGAACAAGATCACGGGGCAATGCATTATGGACGCAAGCAGAATGGGGCCGGCTGGAAAGGTGGCAGCCGCGCCAAGGAATTGACATGCCGATGTTTTGTCAGCTCCGAAAACGCGGTCGCCTAATGTGCCGATGAAACAGCCCGCGTCGAGGCTCTCCCTGACTCTTATCAGTGTATCCGGTCGGTCGGGCGTGATGACTGTGTCAGCAATCGTAGGGTTTAACGCGTC
>DASYDV010000044.1:0-4822 GCA_036499375.1 Candidatus Udaeobacter sp. | reverse complement strand
TAAGCGCCCCTTAGGCGATTCGAACCTGAAGTCGGCACCTCGGCCCCTCGCGTAACGACCTTATCCGTCAGTTCGCCAACGGAATCGCATTACCGCTACGAGACCAAACAAGAGCGTAAAGAGTGTCAGGACAAAAATGGGGGCGAGAGCCGACGAAAATCCGAGCCCGCGCCACGTCATCCCGTCAAGGCCATCGATCGCCCACCGGGTTGGAACTATTACGGTCAGTTTCTGAAGCCACGTCGGGAAGAGGAAGGTCGGGACCCAGGCACCGCCGAGCATCACCATGACGAGCGTCGCGAGGATGGAGTAGCCGCGTGTGGCCTCTACTGTCTCGCCTAGGGCGGCGACCATGAGGCCAAAGGTGGCGGTCATTAAAGAGAAGGCGGCGCAGATTCCGAGGAAGCCGGCTAAGCTGCCCTGGATGTGGACGCCGAAGACCAGCCGGGCAAAGGCGAAGAGAACAAACAAAATAAACGCGGCGATCAAGGCGGCGCTGACTGCCCGGCTTCCCAGCAACATAGCCCGGGACAAGGGCGCTGCCCGCAGGCGTTGCCACAGACCGCTCTGACGAAGCATCAACAAGGCGATTCCGACATCGAGTCCCGTAAAAAGAATAAACTGGACACCCATGCCCGCGAAAGAATGCGCGTAGCCATTGTACTCGACGTTTTTCCCGGAAGTAATCGCTTCGTCGCCGGTCTGATACGGCATGGTTAGGCCGCCCGCTGACACCACGCGGCCGGAGGCGGCGTCGCGCTCCTGTCGCTCATTCCATTCCTTCACCCCACCGAGCAGATCGCGCAGGGCCTTCAGATCTTCCGGAGGCAGACCGGCGTTTTCCAGTTCGGCGAGCGACTGGTTAACCATCTCGCGTCCGCTTCGGCCGCGGAACATCTCCTGGCTGACGGACTGCATGACGGCGCCACTAAGAATGCCTTTGACCATGCCAAGCTCCACATCATGGGAAGGATCATATAGCAGGCCGAGTGTGGGCTTGGTCGTACTTCGAAAGAGGGCGCGGCCCGCGTCCTCCCCGAAATTCTTTGGGATGACGATCGCGGCGATCGCCTTACCCTTGCGCACGGCTTCGCGCGCAGCGACCGGCGTGGATGGCTTTATCTCGAGATTTTTCTCGGCTGTAAGCTGCGTCACGAGCGCGCGGGAGATTTCGCTTTCATCCTGGTCCATTATTAACACGGGAACTTTGCTCGTTTCCACGCTTCCTTTACGCCCGCCGAAGAGGTAGCCGAAAAAGGAACCGCAGATGATTGGAACCAGAAGTCCCACAACCACGGCCCTCCGGTCCGTGAAAAACAATTTCAGGTCTTTTCGCACCAGAGCGAGGAACGGAATGATCACGAATCGCGCAGGCTCCTTCCTGTGAGCGTAAGAAAAACTGTCTCCAGGTTGGGCCGTTCGCTGGCAACGTGGTGATAGCAGTGGCCGTTCTCAGTCAACCACTGAAGAATACCGGGCGCCCCGCGGTTAAGCTCATGGACTCCCACCCGAAGAGTGCTCTTTTCCAATTGAGCGAACTGGACCTCCGGGAGGGCAAGCATCTTGTCAGGGTTAAAACCGTCCAGGCGGTCAAGCGCGATGGATAGCACATTTGTAACCGGCAGGAGCTTGTGCAGACCCGGCAAAGTATCGTTGGCAATCACTTTCCCGTGATCGATGATGACGATGCGATCGCAGAGGCGTTCGGCCTCTTCCATGTAGTGCGTCGTGTAGAGGAGCGTCTTACCCCGCTTTTTGAGCGTCTCGAGATTTTCGAAGATGGCGTTACGGCTCTGTGGATCGACGCCGACCGTCGGTTCATCCAGGAGAAGGACCTGCGGATCGTGCAGAAGAGCTGCCGCCAGGTTCAAACGTCGCTTCATGCCTCCGCTGAACGTTTGCACTTTGTCCCCAGCGCGATCCGATAGACCGACCAGATTGAGAGCATCGCTGATGGCCTCTCTGGCACGCGGACCCGCCATGGAGTAAAGCGCCGCAAAAAATGTCAGGTTATCGTTAGCCGAAAGCTGATCGTAGAGGGCGATGTCCTGAGGGACGAGACCGATCTGGAGCTTAACCGGGTCCGTATCACTCTTGACCCTCTGGTTTGCAATAAGGACTTCGCCACTGTCCGGACTCAGCAATCCTGCAATGATCGAGACCGTGGTTGTCTTGCCGGCGCCGTTAGGGCCGAGAAGGCCAACGGTCTCTCCATAATCAGCCCGGAAACCAATGCCATCCGCGGCGAGCAGTTTGCCGTACCTTTTTGTCAGCCCTTTGACCTCAAGCATGGCATAAGGGTATACCATCGCCTTGTTTTGAGGTAAACCAGTTCCGTTTTGCGGATAGTAATTAGTTCATTGTGTCCAGAAACCTTCTCGCAACGACCTGTCTATTCGCGAATCTGGCCCTCGCCGCGGATGACGTACTTGAAGGTTGGGAAAAGGGGGTCAAATCTCAAGGGAGTGTTGCCCAAATCATTTTCTTCCCAAAAAAATGGTACCCAAAGTCGGGCGATCTGTAAAGCAAAAACGTCCTGAGGCGATGAAAACGAAAGCAGAACTCGTGAGGTCTCTTAAAGGAATCGACGGACCGGTCCGCGATTTATCCGAACGAATCCCGAATTAGAATTTGCGCTAAAAAAGCCGCGCTTCCTATTTCCGAGCCGGAGGAAGAGGCGTGCTATACGGGAATCACGTATATGATTGCGCACTCGTGCGTGATCGATTGGATAAAGCATGTGAGTTCTACCGACCGATAACCGCCGTAATGACGTCCATCGCCAGATGTCGAGGTACCGCGCGACCCTGTTCCCATTCTTGCAAAGTGCGCTTCGAAACTCGCAACTTTATTGCAGCTTCGCTCTGCGACAAATCATTCCTCTCGCGCCACTCGCAAAGTCGTTCGCTCAAACTCTTCACCGAAGAAGCCGCCGAACAACGTTTGCGGCGAACGATTCTGCGACGCGTTTGAAAGCTCATGACCAAACCGGGAAACAACCTTATACGTGACTCACGTATAGCACCGTTCTTTTCACTGACAAACGCCGGTGGAATTCTCGCAGATTCTCGCATGCGAACGACTGGTTGTTGGTCCTGTCCAGCCCTGGCTATACGTGAGTCACGTATAAGAGGCCTCGGCGATGTATCCATGCACCCCGCGAGCCGGCATCTCACCCAGAAACATTCGCACAGATTTTTTAGGTGGTAGGGCGCGTCACTCCCGTGCGCGCCGCTCAAGCCTGAGTCTACCTTCTACTCTTTGCCGCCATATTGGGTCTCACTCACCTGCTCCATCCAGTCGACGACCTTGCCGTCGAGCGCTTCCTGAATGGCGACGTGCGTCATCGCGCTCGTTGGCATTGCGCCGTGCCAATGTTTTTCGTTAGGCGGGAACCAAACCACGTCCCCAGGACGGATTTCCTCAATTGGTCCGCCTTCGCGCTGCGCCCATCCCAGGCCGGACGTGACGATCAACGTCTGACCGAGTGGATGCGTATGCCAGGCAGTGCGCTCACACGGCTCGAACGTGACGCTGGCGCAACGAATGCGTGCTGGGTCCAGCGCCTCGAATAGCGGTTGAATCCACACTTTCCCCGTGAACCACTCCGCAGGTCCTTCTTGTCCTGTCGGCTTGTCGCGCGATAGCGCAGGGACGGCGGAAGCAGTAGCGGAAGAGGATGCAGACGCTTGCGTATCAACTCGCTTTATCTCCATGCTTTCCCTATCAACTGCGTATAGGCGTGTCGCAACGACGGAGTTTCAACTCGAAAAACTGTTCTTAAATTCGACTTTGCGCGCGCAATCGAAATCAGTGAACGAATCAGCGCTCATCATAAGCCGCTCCTGACACGCCAAAGCCTCTCGACACGCCGTAGCTTTACGCGAAGGCTGGTTGGCGAAGGAGGTTACGATGCATGCTGATTTCGACGTTGGGTGTTGGACGCCTGCTCGCGATTTATCGGAGTTGGGCGTTCGGCGTTTGCGGCTGATTCAGCAGCCTCACCACGGCGAGCCCGTCCTGTAGCGGACGCGCCGCCGGCGATCTGCTGACATACCCGCGTCAATCGTGCGCCTTGACTGGTCCTTCGATAACCTCGGGTTTCTGAGTTTAGAGAGATGATCTTTTACGTAGTCCGCAGCTAGCCGCACCGACTCATTAGCACCAGCCTTGTCCTTGAATACGCCGATGGACGCGCCCTCGCCGTTGCCAGTATCAAGCCAATAGTAACGCACAAACCCCTTCGCATTCTTAACGATTGGTACGAATTCCTCGCGTATCTGGCGGTCGATCTCTGCACCGTCCTTTGGATCAAAGTGATAATGACGAATGACGGCAAACATGATGCATCTCCTTTGTTTAGTTCCGATTTCAACTCTCTTCTGGGAGGACGGTTCTTTCCGCCGCTTTTCGTGTCAAGGTCGAATCGGCCACGCCCATTCCATGAACGCAGTCAATTTTTCATGAGCGCTCACGATGAAACGTGTTCTATCCCGATGCGCGTCAACCTACGGAACCAGGAAAAACTTTCCTGTGTATGGATCTTTCACAACGGACCCAGCCGCAAAATCGGTGACATCAATATACTTGTCCTCTTCCGGCAGATAAGGACTCGTGACCATGCCTTTTCGGCCTGGGACCGGAACTCCATAGGGCAAATCAGCTTTTATTTTTTCCATATCCGCGGCTGAAAGACGCCGCACCTTGCCAGCAGACTCATCTTCTTTGGAAGATTGTGATGGTTGTGCAACTGCGGGTGGTGTCGTCGCGGCCGCAGATGCTGCTCGCGAAGCGGATCGCCGCGTGGCGTGTGACGTCTTCG
>DASYDV010000043.1:0-34460 GCA_036499375.1 Candidatus Udaeobacter sp. | reverse complement strand
GGTGCTCCCGCGGCATCTGGAAATCGTGTACGAAATCAATCGCCGTTTTCTTGATGAAGTGCGCGCAGCATTCCCCGGCGACGATGCGCGGCTCGCCCGGCTTTCACTGATCGATGAAACCGGTCCGCGTTACGTGCGCATGGCACATCTGGCGTGCGTTGGCAGCCACAGGATCAACGGCGTGGCGCGCCTGCACTCCGAGTTGTTAAAGCAGACGGTGCTACGCGATTTCGTCGAGCTGTGGCCGAAGAAATTCTGTAATGTAACCAACGGGGTTACGCCACGGCGCTTCGTCGCGCTCAGTAATCCCGGCCTAACGAAACTGATTACGTCACGCTGCGGCGATACCTGGCTGCGTGATCTCAACCAACTTCGGAAGCTTGAACCGCTCGCTGATGACGCGGAATTTCAGCGACAGTGGCGTGAGGTGAAGCTGGCGAACAAAAGCCGGCTCGCGGCGCTCATCGCGGAGCGCACCGGGATAAAAATCGCGCCGGAATCGCTCTTCGATGTGCAGGTGAAACGGATTCACGAATACAAACGCCAACACCTCGCCGCGCTTCATATCATCACGCTTTATCTCCGACTGCGACGCGAACCTCAGGCCGATGTGCCCGCGCGCACATTCATCTTTGGAGGCAAGGCTGCGCCAGGATATTTCATGGCCAAGCGCATCATCAAACTGATCAACTCGATCGGGGAACTCGTAAACACGGATCCGGTGGTCCATGACCGGCTTAAGGTAGTGTTTTTTCCCGATCTAAATGTGACTAATGCTCAGTTCATTTATCCTGCCGCCGATTTATCCGAGCAGATTTCCACCGCCGGAAAGGAGGCGAGCGGCACGGGCAACATGAAGTTTGCTCTCAATGGCGCGCTCACGATCGGCACACTCGACGGCGCGAATGTGGAAATCCGGGAGGAGGTCGGTGCAGAAAACTTTTTCCTTTTCGGACTTACTGCAGATGAGGTCGAGAAGGTGAAAGCACGCGGCTATCGCCCTCGCGATTATTACAATCAAAATGACTTGCTACGCGAGGTCATAGACTTCATCGCCAGCGGCGATCTTGATCGCGCCGACGGTGAACTGTTTCGTCCGATTGTGGAAAACCTTCTCGATCACGATCCGTTTCTTCTCCTCGCCGACTATCAAGCCTACATCGACGCGCAGGAGCGGGTGACCGCGCTCTGGCGCAACCCGCAGGCGTGGACGCGGATGTCGATCCTCAACGTCGCGCGCATGGGAAAATTTTCCTCCGACCGCTCCATTCGCGATTACTGCGAACGCGTCTGGAACATCAAGTCTGCACCGTAGACGACCGGAAGACCTGAAATGAGATCACAAACTGCGGTAGCGCTGCTCTCCAACGGTTCGTACAACGTGATGGTCACCAGCGCCGGCGCTGGCTACAGCAGTTGGGGTGATTTGGATGTAACGCGTTGGCGCGAGGATGTCACACGCGACTGTTGGGGTCAGTTCTATTACGTGCGTGACCTCAGCGACGAAAGCATATGGTCGATTGGTATTCAGCCGCGGCCTAAGGCTGCAAACGAACATGCATTCCACTTTCAACCCGACTGCGCCGAGTTTCGTCGATGCGATGGCGACGTCGAGACTCGCTGTGCTCTCTGTGTCGTGCCGGATGCAGATGCTGAATTACGCGTGGTGACGCTGATCAATCACAGCCGTAGCGCCCGCGAATTTGAACTGACGAGCTATGCGGAGGTTTGCCTGAACGCCCGTCTGGCGGATCAGGCCCACCCGGCTTTTGCGAAGCTGTTCCTGGAGACAGAATTCGAACCTCGTTGCGGCGCGCTTTTTGCCCGTCGCCGACCCCGCAGCACCGACGAGCATCCAGTCTGGGCGATTCATACTTCGGCAGGGAGCTTTTCAAGCGCGGAGATTGAATATGAGACGGATCGCATAAGATTTCTCGGACGCGGCCGCACTCCGGCGAATCCCGCCGCCTTGGAATCGAGGTCTCGCTTATCGGGAACGACTGGCCCCGTGCTCGATCCAATCTTTAGCTTGCGCCGGCGCATCGGCGTTGCAGCAGGAAGTTCGACCCGCATCGCGTTTGTGACCGGAGCGGCTGACAAGTATGACGTCGCCGTCGGAATTGCTGAACGATTCCGCGAATTCGAAGCGATCGATCGGGCATTTGCCGGTGCCAAAGCCCGCGGCAAGACTGAAGTCCGCGAGCTTGGACTCAAGCCGGACGAAATCGGCCTGTTCAATCGATTGGCGGCGGCCGTCATTTTTACGAATCCCAGTTTTCGCGACCTTGATGCTGTTGCTGCCAACCGGCTTGGTCAGCCCGGTCTGTGGCCGCACTCGATTTCTGGTGATCTACCAATTGTGTTGGTCCGAGTCGCGGGGTCCAACGATGAAACGGTCGTTCGTCAACTTCTGGGGTGGCGTATCTATGCCCGCCGCCGCGGACTGAAATCAGATCTCGTGATTCTGGATGAGCGCGGCGGCGAACCTGCCGATCAGCTGAGAAAGGAACTTGAGAAGGCGACTTCGAGTGAAGTGTTCGGCAAGCCTGGCGGTGTGTTCTTTTTGACCGTGGACAAGATGACGACTGATGACATCGTCCTTGTCGCAGCGGCGGCGCGGGCTGTACTCGGAGGAGATCGCGGCTCGCTGACTGAACAGATCGATCGTTTCGCCGACCCGGAACCTGCTCCTGCTCTTCCATTCACTCCAGTTGCAATCCCGACGAAGATTGGCGCGCAGCCCGCTCGACTACCTGAAGGATTGAGTTTCTGGAACGGCTTTGGAGGTTTCACACGTGATGGCCGTGAGTACGTGATCGTCATCGACGGCACGTCACAAAGTGGACCAGCCTTGCCGCCTGCTCCCTGGACCAATGTGCTAGCCAATCCGCAGTTTGGGTGTTTAACCACAGAGGCTGGCCTTGGCTACAGCTGGGCGGGGAATAGTCAGATGAACCGGCTCACTCCCTGGTCGAATGATCCGACTTCGGATTCGCCAGGTGAAGTGATCTATTTGCGCGACGAGGAAACTGGTGACTTCTGGACGCCTACGCCAATGCCGCTCGGACCAACGGCAACGGTGACCGTTCGCCATGGTCAAGGGTACACTCGCTACACGCATGACAGTTGTGATCTCTATCAGGACCTCCTGATATTCGTACCCTCTCATGATCCGATTAAGTTGGTGTGCCTTACAGTGCGAAATGATGGTGATCGACCCCGACGCCTGTCGGTTACTTACTACGCCGAATGGGTTCTGGGAACTGTTCGTGAAAACGCGCCACTGCAAGTCGTCTGTGAACGCGACCCGAAGAGCGGCGCGATAATCGCAAGGAACGCTTGGGCTGGCGACTTCGCACAGCAGATCGCTTTCGTGGCCTGTGGTTCGCCCGTGCAGTCGGCCACTGCTGATCGTACAGAATTTCTGGGCGAACATGGCTCGGTTTCAACGCCCGACGGTCTGAAGCGCATCAAGTTGTCCGGTCGCGCGGGATCTGGCCTTGATCCCTGCGCAGCAGTGACCACGGAAATGACGCTGGGTTCTGGTGAGACGAGACAAGTGGTTTTTGTCTTGGGTCAGGCGCAGAGTTTGGAGGAAGTGCGTCGACTGGTAAACGAATACACACCATCCAATCGAGCTGATGCGGTACTCACGCAGGTGCAACAGCATTGGGATCACTACCTGAACGCGTTGCAAGTGACGACGCCCGATCCGGGCATCGACTTGATGCTCAACCGTTGGCTTGTTTATCAAGTGTTGGCTTGCCGTCTTTGGGCCCGCTCTGCGTTTTATCAATCCGGTGGGGCGTACGGTTTTCGAGACCAACTGCAGGATGTAATGGCTCTGGTCTACAGCGCTCCCGAAGAGGCGCGGGCGCAGATATTGCGATCGGCGGCGCGGCAGTTTGAGGAAGGCGATGTCCAGCACTGGTGGCACCCACCCTCCGGGATCGGCGTTCGCACGCGGATCACCGACGACCTTTATTTTTTGCCGCTCGTGGTTCACCACTACGTTCTGGTGACAGGCGACACGGATTTGTTAACTGAAGTCGTGCCGTTCATCACGTCGCCACTACTGACCGAGGAGCAGGAAGAGGATTTCAATTTGCCGGCAGTGAGCGGGCAGACGGGTACCATTTACGAGCATTGCCTTCGCGCACTAAAGCATGGCTATCGGTTGGGTCCTCATGGATTGCCCCTTATGGGTACGGGTGATTGGAACGACGGCATGAATAAGGTGGGCGTCCACGGAAAAGGCGAAAGCATTTGGAACGGGTGGTTTTTCGTCACCGTCTTGAACGTGTTTGCAGATTTGGCCGAGCAGTGCAACAAGGCGGACGATGCCAATTGGTGCCGGGCAAGAGCGGAGCAATTGCGGGTCGCTCTTGAGGCCAGCGCTTGGGATGGCGCTTGGTATCGCCGAGCGTATTTCGATGACGGCACTCCTCTGGGCTCAGCGGAAAACGACGAATGCCAAATTGATGCTATCCCACAGGCTTGGGCCGTCATTTCCGGGGTAGCAAATTCAGCACGTGCTCAATCGGCAATGGACGCGGTTCAAAAACGACTGGTCCGTATCGACGACAAATTGATCCAACTGTTCGATCCGCCGTTCGACAAAGGCGTCCTTCAGCCAGGCTATATTAAAGGATATGTGCCAGGCATTCGCGAGAACGGTGGTCAATACACACATGCCGCAACCTGGGTCGCACTGGCGACCGCGTTGCAAGGTTGCGGGGAGCGCGCAGTGGAACTTTGGAACCTTATCAACCCGATCTATCATGCCACAACGCCTGGCGAGGTTCAGCATTACAAAGTTGAGCCCTATGTAGCTTGTGCTGATGTGTATGGCGCTCCGCCTCACGCGGGTCGCGGCGGGTGGACGTGGTACACCGGCTCCGCGAGTTGGCTCTACCGCGTCGCGATTGAAACGATTCTGGGTTTCCAATTGCGGAGCGATACACTTCGCCTTGAACCATGTATCCCATCAAGCTGGCCGGGATTTGAACTTAAGTATCGCCATGGTTCCGCGACGTATCGAATCCTGGTGGACAACTCGGCTGGCACCGGTAGCGGCGTTCGATCAGTCGAGTTGGACGGGCAGCGCTTGCCGGACGGCATCGTACCGCTAATAGACGACTCGAAAACTCACGAGGTCCGAGTGAGTTTGGGCTGAGGGAGAGCTATTGACCGATGGCTGACACTGACGGCACCGGCAACGATTCCAATCAATTGCTCACCGACAAAGATCTCGGTCTGTGCCAGTTTTCCACAGTTCTGTACTATCTGCACGAAACCAACCCGGACAATGGGTTAGTCCGCGATAAGACTGACTCTAATGCTCCGGTCAGCATCGCCGCCGTCGGCATGGCGCTGGCGACATTTCCGGTCATTGTCGAACGTAAAGTCATGCGCCGAGAGTTTGCTGCCAAGATGACCTTGAGGCGGCTCCGTTACTTGCTCGAATGTCCGCAAGGTCCCGAGCCGGACGCTTCTGGCTACAAAGGCTTTTTCTATCATTTCCTAGACATCGAAACCGGCCGGCGAGTTTGGCAGTGTGAGCTTTCCACCATCGACTCCGCATTTCTGTTCGCGGGCGCCTTAACAGTAGCCGCCTATTTCGACCGTGACACACCGGTCGAAGCGGAAATCAGAAGCCTGGCTAATACGCTTTACGGTCGGGCCGACTGGAACTGGGCCCGGAATGGTGGAGCGACTCTAACCCATGGCTGGCGACCGGAGAATGGATTCATTCCACACCGGTACCAGGGTTATGACGAAGGTTTGCTTTTGTATATTCTTGGACTTGGTTCGCCGACGCATCCGTTGCCGGCCGAAAGTTATCCTGCCTATTGTGCGACCTATCAATGGAAGAAAATCTATGATCGTGAACTGCTTTACTCGGGTCCGCTCTTCACTCATCAACTTTCGCACATGTGGATCGACTTTCGCGGTATTCGCGACGAATTCATGCGCACGCATGATAGCGACTACTTCGAGAATAGCTGTAAAGCGACGTATGTGCAGCAGGAGTATGCGATTCGTAATCCCCTCAATTTCGTTGGTTACGGCGAATGCTGCTGGGGATTTACAGCATGCGACGGGCCCGGTTGGGTAACACGTCCGGTCAACGGCGTGGAACGCCAGTTTTTCGACTATATCGCTCGCGGCGCGCCGTTCGGGCCCGATGACGGCACCGTCGCGCCATGGGCTGTTTTGGCCTCTCTACCATTTGCGCCTGAGATCGTCATACCGACTGTAAAGCACTTTGCAGAAATGAATCTTGGAATGACGGGAAGATATGGGTTCAAGCCGTCGTTCAATGAAACGTTTGTTGTCGAAAGTAGCCCGACTGGTTGGTGGGTCACGCCGTATCACTTTGGAATCGATCAGGGGCCGATCGTGCTGATGCTTGAAAACTACCGGACAGGCCTGCTCTGGAACGTCATGCGTCGTTGCCCGCCGGTGGTCACAGGATTGCGGCGCGCTGGCTTTAAGGGCGGCTGGCTTTAGCCGAGCTAGTCACAAAAGCGAAAGGAGAGAATAGGAACCTGCTATGGAAACTGAAACTGAGAAAGGAATGACTTTGGTGGAAACAGAAATAGAGAGCAGGCTCGTTTCCGCAAAACCAACAGGCTCCGACAAGCTAACGAAGCTCAGTGCCGAAAAATGCAGCCGACATCTGGGATGCGAAAGCATGCCCCGTCTCGTATTGGCTACTGCTAAGAAGGAGCATTGAGCCACATGCCAATTTCCCCACTTGCAGGCAAGCCGGCTCCAAAAGTGCTGCTGGTGGATCCAAGTAAGCTTGAACGCGAATACTATCAGCGCCACCCCGACTTAGAAAATCGGAACCAGCTGGTAAGCTTTGGCACCAGCGGACATCGAGGTTCGCCGCTGCACGGATCATTTACCGAAGCCCACATTCTGGCCATTACTCAGGCTATTTGTGATTATCGGCGTAGGCGGGGCTACGGTGGCCCTCTCTACATGGGCAAGGACACACATGCGGTGTCCGGGCCGGCCCAGCGTACCGCATTAGAGGTACTAGCTGCGAACAACGTGGAGACCATTATACAGAATGACGACAGCTTCACTCCGACGCCAGTCATCTCGCGAGCTATTCTCGTTTATAACCGGAATCGTAAAGAGCACTTCGCCGACGGCATTGTTATCACGCCTTCCCACAATCCGCCAGCGGATGGGGGCTTTAAGTACAACCCGCCCAATGGCGGACCAGCCGACACCGACGTAACACGATGGGTTGAGCGCCGCGCCAATGAGTTATTACGCGACGGGGCTAGTATAAAACGCGTGCCATTTGCTGTGGCAATCAAGGCTCACACAACACACGAGGAAGATTTCGTGATGCCTTATGTCGAAGATTTGAAAAATGTCGTCGACATGGACGCGATCCGCAACGCTGGCCTGAAGCTGGGTGTAGACCCTCTTGGCGGTGCGGCGGAACCTTATTGGGAGCCAATCGACTCCGTCTATCACTTGGACATCCACGTCGCGAACCCAACAATCGACCCGACGTTCTCGTTCATGACTGTTGATCACGACGGCCAAATACGCATGGACCCATCCAGTCCGTATGCGATGGCGCGGCTCGTGGACCTCAAGAATCAATATGACGTCGCTTTCGCCAACGATCCGGACTCCGACCGGCACGGCATCGTTACGCCTTCCTCCGGGTTGATGAATCCAAATCACTACCTGGCTGTGGCCATACGCTATCTGCTGAAGCATCGGCCTGACTGGCCAGCTCACGTCGCTGTCGGTAAGACCTTAGTCAGTAGCAGCATAATTGATCGTGTGGTGCACAAGCTCCGGCACTCGCTGTGTGAGGTGCCGGTCGGCTTCAAATGGTTCGTGCCAGGGTTGTTCGATGGCTCGCTCTGTTTTGGCGGAGAAGAAAGCGCCGGCGCAAGCTTCCTCCGGAAGGACGGCACCGTTTGGACGACCGACAAGGACGGCCCAATCATGGACCTGTTGGCTGCTGAGATCACTGCGCGCGTGGGAAAGGATCCGGGCGAGCTGTATCAAGAACTAACAACTGAGTTCGGCACGCCATACTACACGCGGATCGATGCGCCCGCGACCCCGGATCAGAAGGCGCGGCTGCAAAAATTGTCTCCAGCAGCGATTGCCACTGATACCCTCGCCGGTGAGCGAATTACAGCCAAACTGACCACCGCCCCCGGTAACGACGCACCGATCGGCGGGCTGAAGGTCGTGACCGATAATGGCTGGTTCGCGGCGCGACCTTCGGGCACCGAGAACATATACAAGATCTACGCGGAGAGCTTCAAGGATGAAACCCATTTGGCGGCGATCGTCCAGGAAGCGCAAGAAATTGTGACCAATGCACTAAGATCGCCTGACCCAGCTCTTCACGAACAGGAGTTACGCTGATGACCAACGACAGCGGTCCGAAGCTTCCTCCATTTCCATCGTCCTACCGTGTCTCTGGCTTGCGCGCGAGGTAAACTCAATGTGTAAAACGCAAATGCTGGCTAGTACGGAATGAAAGGAACTTAACTATGGACCCAACAACAAAATCAGTTACCGCGCGTGGCGCATGGAATGCTTTGGTCGCTCATTATCAAAAGGTCCGAGAGCTTCATCTGCGCAAACTTTTTGCGGATGATCCCACACGCGGCAAGCGAATGACCGTCGACGCTGTAGGTTTATACTTGGATTACTCGAAGAATCGTGTCACCGACGAGACCTTAAAGCTACTCGTGCAGCTCGCAGATGAGTCGGGACTGCGTGAGCGGATTGACGCCATGTTCCGTGGCGAGAAGATCAACATCACGGAAAACCGCGCAGTGCTGCACGTGGCACTGCGTGCGCCGAGAGGGGCCTCGATCATCGTCGATGGTCAGAACGTTGTCCCAGAAGTCCACACCGTGCTCGACAAGATGGCAGACTTTTCCAACCGCGTCCGGAGCGGGGCTTGGAAGGGTTACACTGGCAAACGCATTCGCAACGTCATCAACGTCGGTATCGGTGGCTCCGATCTCGGGCCGGTCATGGCCTATGAAGCATTAAAGCATTATAGCGAGCGAGGCATGACGTTTCGGTTCGTTTCCAATGTAGACAGTACCGACTTTGCTGAAGCCGTTTGGGACCTCGAACCAGCAGAAACTCTTTTCATCATTTCTTCAAAAACTTTCACGACCCTCGAAACTATGACGAACGGGCGCACCGCCCGCGATTGGTTACTTAAAACTCTCGGAGGCGATGAAAAGGCGGTCGCAAGGCATTTTGTTGCGGTGTCGACCAATGCTTCGGAAGTGGCGAAGTTCGGTATTGATACCGCCAACATGTTTGGGTTCTGGGATTGGGTCGGCGGGCGCTATTCGATGGACTCAGCGATCGGCCTTTCGACCATGATTGCGATCGGCCCCGATAACTTTCGCGCCGTGCTGGACGGCTTCCACCAAATGGACGAGCACTTCCGCACAACCCCATTTGAGCGTAACCTGCCGGTTCTCATGGGGCTACTGGCTGTTTGGTACAACGACTTCTTCGGCGCAGCGACCGTAGCGGTCCTTCCTTACGAGCAATACCTAAAGCGATTCCCAGCCTATCTCCAACAGCTGACAATGGAGAGCAATGGTAAACATGTTACACTTGAGGGAAAGCAAGTCTCCTGCGATACCAGCCCTGTTTACTGGGGTGAGCCGGGAACCAACGGCCAGCATTCTTTTTACCAGTTGATCCATCAGGGAACGCGACTCATTCCTTGCGACTTTATAGCGTTCTATCAAACGCTAAATCCGCTCGGTCGGCATCACGATATTCTCATTGCGAATGTGTTCGCCCAAGCCGAGGCGCTGGCTTTCGGCAAGACAGCCGAGCAAGTTAAGACGGAGGGCACGCCGGACTGGCTCGTGCCTCACCGAGTCTTCGAGGGCAACCGTCCGTCGAACATAATTCTGGCCGATCGGCTTACTCCCGAAACCCTCGGTAAACTCGTCGCTCTATACGAGCACAGCGTCTTTACGCAGGGAGCGATTTGGAACATCGATTCGTTCGACCAATGGGGCGTCGAACTAGGCAAGCAATTAGCGCAGCGGATTATCCCCGAACTCGAGAGCAAGGAGGAACTTGCTCTCACCCATGATAACTCAACCAATAACCTGATTTACCAATACCGAAAATCGAAAAAGACAAATTGAAGGAGGCGTTATGAAATCGATCGACTTGAACGAAGAACAACTGCAGAAAATGAACACACATCCCGGCTTCATAGCTGCGCTGGATCAAAGCGGTGGCAGCACTCCCGGCGCACTGCATCTTTATGGAATCAAAGAAGGTGCGTGGTCTAACGACGACGAGATGTTTACGATCGTGCATCAGATGCGCACCCGCATGATTACCAGCCCCGGCTTCAACGGGGAGCGGATCATTGGAGCCATTTTGTTCGAGAACACCATGGACAGGGACATCGAGGGGCAACCTACAGCCGACTATCTCTGGAACGTAAAACGGGTGGTACCGTTTCTAAAAGTGGATAAGGGCCTCGATTCTGAGAAGGATGGCGTCCAGCTGATGAAGCCGATGCCCGCGCTCGCCGCGTTACTCGAGAAAGCTAGAGCGAAGCGCATTTTTGGAACCAAAATGCGCTCGGTGATTAAACACGCGAACGCAGGCGGCATCCAAAGCGTCGTGAACCAGCAGTTCGAACTGGCAGAACAAATCATTGCCGCCGGACTGCTGCCGATAGTCGAACCGGAGGTTGACATTCATTGCCCGGAGAAGGTGGAGGCGGAAAGGTTACTCAAGGCGGCTATTCTTGACAAGCTAAATCAACTCCAAGCGGGCGAGGTAGTCATGCTCAAGCTCACGCTACCGGAGAAAGACAACTTCTACGCCGATTTCGTCAAGCATTCCAAAGTTTTGAGGGTAGTTGCCTTGTCGGGCGGTTATTCGCGGGAAGAGGCTAACAATCGATTGCGCCGGAATCATGGCATCGTAGCAAGCTTTTCGCGGGCTCTTGCCGAAGGACTCTCGGCACAGCAATCCAATGCCGAGTTTAACGCCATGCTGGATAAATCCATTCAGACCATCTTCGACGCATCCAACACTTAGACTGCGCGCAGCAACGTCCATTGAAACAAGGAAGGAGTAACAATATGCGACTTGGAATGATTGGACTCGGCCGGATGGGTGCAAACATGGTCCGACGGCTACTGAAGAGCGGACAGGAATGCGTGGTGTTCGACCGTTCACCTGATGCGGTCAAAGACCTCGTTAAAGAAGGAGCAACTGGAGCCACTTCTCTGGCGGACTTAGTGATGAAGCTCGACCGGGCGCGAGCTATCTGGCTGATGGTTCCGGCGGCGGTGGTCGATGAGACGATCGGCGAGCTGTCGCCTTTGCTGGAATCTGACGATACCATCATCGACGGCGGCAACTCCTACTACATAGATGACATAGAACGGGCGAAGGGACTGCGCTCGTTAGGTATTCATTATCTCGATGTCGGGACGAGCGGGGGCATTTGGGGCTTGGAGCGTGGCTACTGTATGATGATCGGTGGTGAAAAGGAGATAGTTCAACGCTTAGATCCTATCTTTGCCGCGCTTGCGCCGGGCATCGGCAACGTGCCGCGCACTCCTGGCCGCGAGAAACTTGGGGGCACGGCCGAACAAGGTTACTTGCATTGTGGACCTAACGGCGCTGGTCACTTCGTTAAGATGATCCATAATGGCATCGAATACGGAATAATGGCCGCTTACGCGGAGGGCATCGGCATTCTGAAAGGCGCTGACGCGGGGAAGGTCGAGAGTGAGGTGGATGCCGAGACTACGCCACTGCGCGATCCGGAGCGCTACCAGTATGAGTTCAACCTTGCTGATATTTCCGAAGTTTGGCGGCGCGGCAGCGTTATCGCTTCGTGGTTACTCGACCTGACAGCAACTGCCCTGGCGGCAGACGTGCAGCTCGCGAAGTTCGGCGGCAGAGTTTCCGATTCCGGCGAAGGTCGTTGGACGATTAAGGCCGCGATTGATGAAGGCGTGCCGGTGCCGGTGTTAACGACCGCTTTGTACGAGCGCTTCTCTTCGCGTGGCGAAGCTGATTACGCGGACAGGCTGCTTTCTGCGATGCGCTTTGGTTTCGGCGGCCACATCGAAAAATCCCGGAAATAACCAACACGCCATGAACGTTTCCCAATACGAGCTTCACAACAAAAACTCTTTCATCTGTTCACGGCTTTCACGCTCTTCGCGGTGAATCAGATGGATGACTAAAAGAACGACATATGCGCATTGTGGTTGCCACTGATCACGGTGGATTTAATTTGAAGGAAGAGCTGGTTACCTTAGCCGAGCTGAAAGCTGGCAATGGCTGAGACATGAGCGCGCTACCGACAGTTGTATTCGACACCAAATCTTACGACCGCGAGTCGTTGCAACGCGCGACGCGCAATGGAGAAGTCGAATGGCGTTTCATGGATTGGCGGCTCTCCGCGGAAACCGCGGCGTCCGCGAGCGGGGCGCGGGCGGTCTGTATTTTCGTAAACGATCGCGCCGATCGAGCGTGTCTGGAAGCGCTGGCTTCGTTAGGTGTGAAACACATTGCGCTTCGCTGCGCGGGCTACAACAGCGTCGATCTCGAAGCCGCCAACGAACTCGGGCTTTCGGTTACGCGCGTCCCGGCTTACTCGCCTTACGCGGTGGCGGAGCACGCAGTCGCTCTGCTCCTGGCGCTCAATCGCAAGATTCCGCGCGCGAGCAACCGTGTTCACGACCTGAATTTTTCGCTCAACGGTTTGGTGGGTTTTGATCTCCACGGCAAGACAGCGGGGATACTCGGCACGGGTAAAATCGGGCGTGTGGCCGCGCAAATTCTGCGCGGGTTCGGGATGAAAGTCCTGGCCTTCGATCTGTTTCCATCCCACGAGTGGGCGAAGCAGCATGGCGTTGAGTACACCGATGCCCGGACCCTGGCGGGCCAGTGTGAAGTGATCTCGTTACACACGCCGCTGACGCCCGAGACTTACCACATCATCCGCAGGGAGACGCTGGAGCTGATGAAGCCGGGCACGATCCTGATCAACGTCAGCCGCGGCGCACTCATCGACACAAAGGCGCTGATCGAAGCATTGAAATGCCACCGGCTCGGTGGCGTTGGTCTCGACGTTTATGAGGAAGAAGAAGGTGTGTTTTTCGAGGATTTGTCCGGCCAGATTTTGCAGGATGATGACCTGGCGCGCCTGCTTACTTTTCCAAATGTGTTAATCACTGCACATCAGGCTTTCCTCACTCAAGAAGCGCTGGGCGAAATAGCGCGCGTGACTGTTGCGAACCTCATGGCATTCGCCAGTGGCAAGCCATTTCTTCCCGAGACAATTCTAACTGCACAACCACAACCAACCTGAGCAGAACCCAATCTGTTCTAACAAAATATTATGCCACTCGCCGATTACAAAACCTACTGCGCAATGCTTGATCGCGCGCGCGCGGGACATTTCGCGCTCCCTGCTGTCAACGTCACCTCACTCACAATCGCGAATGCGGCCCTCCGTGGACTCGCCGAGAGCAAGGCCGACGGTATCATCCAGGTTTCCACCGGCGGCGGAGCATTTGCGTCCGGCGGATCGCTCAAGGATTCTGCGCTCGGCGCGATATCCATCGCCGAGCACGTTCATCGCGCCGCGGAACGTTATTCGATCTATGTGGCTCTACACACCGACCATTGTTTGAAGGACAAGCTCGAGAAGTTCGTGATCCCGCTCGTGGAAGAAACAGAAAGGCGGCGCGCTGCTGGCCGACCGAATCTTTTTACCGGGCACATGTTCGACGGCAGCAATCTCTCTTTACAGGAAAATCTCGATATTTCTGTAAAGCTCCTCGAACGCTTCGCGAAAAACGAGCTCGTGCTCGAAATCGAAACCGGGGCTGTCGGTGGCGAGGAGGACGATGTCGTTGGCGATCACGCCGCCAAGCTATACACGACGCCTCAGGACACGCTCGAAGTCGCGCGGTTGCTCAACCCGATTGGCTCCCGCTACCTGCTCGCTGCGACGTTTGGAAATGTCCATGGCGTCCACAAACCAGGGCACGTGAAACTGCGGCCGCAAGTCTTGAAGGAGTGTCAGGACGCAGTGGTGAAGACATACGGGGAGGCAGCGCGGTTTTATCTTGTTTTTCATGGCGGGTCTGGTTCGGCCCTCAGTGAAATCCACGAATCGCTCGATTACGGAGTCGTAAAGATGAATGTGGATACCGACATGCAGTATGCGTTCACGCGCCCCGTGGCCGGACACATGTTCAAGAACTATGACGGCGTGCTCAAAGTGGATGGCGAAGTCGGCAACAAAAAAGTCTATGACCCGCGCACATATCTGGCACTCGCAGAAGCGGCGATGGCCGAGCGCGTGAAGCAGGCCGTGAGCGATTTGCGCGGGACTGGGAAGACAATGTTCGCGTCATGAACGCGACGCTGCCCGCACACAAAACCAAGATCGTCGCAACCATCGGCCCGGCCTCGGACTCACCCGAGATGCTGTCGCTTCTCATCGAAGCCGGGGTCAATGTCGCGCGGCTGAATTTCTCTCATGGCGATTTCGCGCGGCACGCAGAAGTGGTCCGCCGTATTCGTCAGGCCGCTCGAGACACGGGGCGGCGTGTCGCAATCATGGCTGATCTTCCCGGTCCGAAAATGCGGCTTGGCAAAATCAAGACTGAGTCTGTTCAACTTCAGTCCGGCGCCCGCTTCATTCTCACAAACGAACACATTGTGGGCGATGCGCAGCGTGTCTCGATGAGTTTCGAGCCGCTGCCGCGGGTGGTGAAACGCGGCGATCGGATCTTTCTCAACGACGGTCTCGTGCAACTCGTGGTCGAAGGGGTGGTAGGCAACGACGTGGAGTGCACGGTCGCTGTGGGCGGCGAACTGCGCTCGCGCAAAGGACTGAACCTGCCGAGAATCGATCTCGGCATCAGCGCCTTCACCGAGCACGACCGCTCGTGCCTCGAATTCGCTCTTGAAGCGGGCATCGACGCCGTGAGCCAGTCGTTCGTCGAAAGTGCCGCAGACATTAAGGCGGTGCGAGCAGCCGCGGCGCGGAAGGGTTCGCATCCTTTTATCATCGCAAAGATCGAGCGATCCGCCGCGCTGGCACACTTTGACGAAATTCTGACCGCAGCGGATGGCATTATGGTGGCACGCGGCGATCTCGGTGTGGAAGTGCCAATCGAGGAAATCGCGCATACTCAGAAGCAGCTCATCGCGAAAGCGAACCTCGCGAGCAAGCCGGTAATTACCGCGACGCAGATGCTCGAATCCATGGTCACAAGCCGTCTGCCCACACGCGCCGAGGCGACTGACGTGGCCAACGCGATTCTCGACGGTACCGATTGCGTCATGCTCTCCGGCGAGTCGGCCATGGGCAAATTTCCAGAGGAAGCGGTAACGATGCTCGCAAAGATCGCAGCTTTCACCGAGGCGCACAGACCGCGCACGACTCTTGCGGCGCGCCGTGAGTTTCTCGAACAACAGGCGGCCATTACCGCCACTGATCGCATGGCCTCACTTGTCGAGCACGCGCTGGACACAGTGCCGTGCGACGCCGTGCTCGTGCCGACGCGGGGCGGTACGACGGCGCGCGTCATATCGCGGTGCAAACCATCGGTGTGGATAATCGCGCCCAGTTGCGATCCTGCTGCGTGTCAGAATCTCGCATTTTCCTACGGCGTGCATCCGGTCGATCTTCCGGAGGAACCTGACGACTGGCGCCAGTGGGCCGCGGAATGGCTGCGCAATCATGGTGTCGCTGCCGAACGCGTGATGCTGGTCGCCGGTCCATCGCCGCGAAACCCGAACGCCAATCACCGGATCGAGCTGATGCGCCTGGATGCGCAGCAGGACATGTGAATTGTTTTAGAGCCTCCATGCGTCAGTTGCCTTGGAGAAAACCCTCAACCGCCCCCTCTCCCTGCAAGGGCGAGGCGACCCCCATTCCGCGGCCTATTCCCAGCTGCTGAAAATGAGCGGACTGACAGTTGCCCAACACCACCAACCACAACATGAGCCAGCAAAAATCATCCTTCGGACAATCCGACATCGTTCGTCTTAGTGACGAAGATGCATCCGTCGAACTCCTTGAGCGCGCAGTGACCGGCCTGTGGGAAGTTGTTAACGAGTTGACGCGCTTCCGTCGCACCACACGGCAAAACTATCGAGTGACCATCTTCGGCTCCGCGCGCCTCAAGCGGGGTACGATCGTTTACGATCAAGTGAAGCAACTCGCGGCGGAACTGACGAAGATGGGTTGCGACATCATCAGTGGTGGCGGCCCGGGGTTAATGCAAGCGGCGAATGAAGGGGCACATTCGGTTGAAAAGGCAACACATCGCTCGGTTGGCATCCGCGTCCATTTGCCATTCGAGCAGGAGTTAAATCCATTCGTTGGCCAGGCCTACGAACATCGCACGTTCTTCTCGCGCCTCCATCACTTCATGATCGTTTCCGATGCGTTTGTCATTGTGCCTGGCGGAATCGGGGACGCTGTTAGAAATGTCGCTCGCATGGCAACTCCTCCAGGTCCGCAAACTCTATAACACGCCGCTGATTTTAGTCGGGAAAATGTGGACTGAACTCGTCGATTGGAGTCGCCGCTCGATGCTTCGCAAAGGCAGCGAACTTGCCAGCGAGATCGATTTCACGATCCCGCATTGCGTAAACACGATCGATGAAACGGTCGCGCTGATCCGCGAAAACCGCGCCGCGTGGCTCGCCGCGCAGCCCGCTGCGAAGTAGTAGCGAGTCGCGTCGCCAGCATAGAGAAGCCGGAAGACCCGACGGGCACGCGTCGATTAGACCTTAGTCTCATAGGCTGAAGGTTCCGTTCGTGCTAGAATGTAGAGTTCAAACTCTGAGAGAAATGAATCCCACGAATTCTGCCGCATTTACGCTCGAGCAGCACGGTCTCACTGTTGACAACGTGCATCACAATCTCCCGCCAAGCGCGCTCTACGAGCACGCTATTCGTTACGAGAAAGATGCGAGCATCGCCGAAAATGGTGCGCTGGTCGCCTACTCCGGCGTCAAGACAGGGCGTTCGCCAAAGGATAAGCGTGTGCTCAAACATCCCGATTCTGAAAAGGATATTTGGTGGGGGCCGGTGAACATTCCATGCGACGAGCGCACGTTCCAAATCAATCGCCAGCGTGCGCTCGACTATCTCAACACTCGCGAATGGCTCTATTGCTTCGACGGATTCGCCGGATGGGACCCCAAGCATCGCATCAAAGTCCGCGTGATCTGCTCGCGGCCGTACCACGCGCTCTTCATGCACACGATGCTCATCCGTCCTACGAAAGAGGAACTCGCCAGCTTTGGCACGCCCGATTTCGTCATCTACAACGGGGGCGCGTTTCCGGCGAATCGCCTTACGACCGGCATGGGCTCGACCACGAGTATCGATCTCAGCCTCGAGAATAAGGAACTTGTTATCCTCGGCACCGAATACGCCGGCGAGATGAAGAAAGGCGTGTTTACCGTGGCAAATTACTTTGCGCCAAAACGCGGGTTGCTCTCGATGCATTGCTCGGCGACGGCGGATAAAGACACGGGGGCTTCATCGCTGCTCTTCGGTCTCAGCGGCACGGGGAAAACCACGCTGTCGGCAGATCCGAAACGTGATCTCATCGGCGACGACGAACATGTTTGGAGCGATGACGGCATCTTCAACATTGAAGGCGGCTGCTACGCAAAGGCGATCAACCTTGCGCCAGAAAACGAGCCGGACATCTTTCAGGCGCTGCGCTTCGGCGCCGTCCTCGAGAACGTGGTGCTCGATGAAGATCGCGACGTCGATTATGCCGATACGAGCATCACGGAGAACACCCGGGGCGCGTATCCGATAGAGTTCATTCAAAACGCGAAAATTCCTTGTATCGCGGGTCATCCGACCGATGTGATTTTTCTCACTTGTGATGCGTTTGGTGTGCTGCCGCCTGTCAGCGCGCTCTCGCCGGCGCACGCGATGTATCATTTCATCAGCGGCTACACCGCGAAAGTCGCGGGTACCGAAATAGGCATCACCGAGCCGCAGGCGACGTTTTCACCCTGCTTCGGCGGACCATTTCTCGTCTGGCATCCAAGCAAATACGCCGAGCTGCTTGCCGAGAAGATGCGCAACCACAAGGCGCGCGTTTGGCTGGTGAACACCGGTTGGGCTGGCGGCGCTTATGGCACCGGCAAACGCATCAGCCTCAAAAACACGCGCGCGATCATTGACGCCATTCACACCGGCGCGCTGGTCACCGCAAAAACTGAGCGCGATCCAGTGTTCGGTTTCGACATCGTCACCGAGTGTCCCGGCGTGCCTGCGGAAATTCTGCGCCCGCGCGAAAGCTGGGCTGACAAATCTGCTTACGACGCAACCGCGAAGAAGCTCGCCGCTCTGTTCAACAAGAATTTCGAGACTTACGCCGCAGGCGCGAGCGCCGAGGTGAAAGCCGCGGCGCCGGTGGCTTGAGGCATGACTTGGCTTTTCGAACTCCACGAGACACAACCGATCGCACACGCGATCTTCGTGCTCGCCTTCGTCTGCGTCGTGGGCATGGCGCTTGGAAGTCTCAAATTCCGCGGCATCGGTCTGGGCACAGCGGGCGTCCTCTTTGCGGGCATTCTGGTGGGACAGTTCGGAGAAACCGTCGATCATCGAACGCTCGACTTTGTGAAGGACTTCGGCCTGGTACTGTTTGTTTTTACCCTGGGCTTGCAGCTTGGTCCTGGCTTCTTCGCGACTCTCCGTCAACAGGGTGTCAAAATGAACGTTCTTGCTTTTGTCATCGTCATTCTCGGCGCGACAGCCGCGCCACTCATCGGCTGGCTTGCGCATTTCGACGCTGCGGCTGTGCTCGGCATTTTCTCCGGCGCCTCGATCAACATTCCGGCGCTCGGCGCCGCAACACAGACTCTGAGTACGCTGCCCGGCATCGTTCCGCAGCGCCTCGAGCTGCCCGCGCTAGCTTGTGCTGTTACTTATCCCGTCGCCATCGTCGGCAGCATCGGCACAGTGCTCTTGATTAAGCAAATCTTCCGCATCGATCCTTTGCGCGAAGCAGCAGACTTTGCTGCGAAGAACCGACGCCAGATCGAGCCGCTCGAACGCCGCACGTTCGTCGTAACAAATCCCAATCTCGATGCTGTACGCCTTGACGCGATCCCGGGCCGCCTCGAAAGCGGCGTGACAATTTCCCGCGTGCACCATGACAACGAAATCCGCGCCGCGACGGACGCGACTGTGATTCATCGCGGAGATCGCATCGGTGTTGTTGGCACACGCGCAGGCCTTGATCGGTTTGAGCGCGTCATCGGCCAACGCAGTGATGAAGATTTGGTTCTGGCCGAAAGCAATATCACTTTTCGCCGCGTAGTCGCGACCGATCGTTCGGTGCTCGGCAAGACCGTTGGCGAGCTCGATCTCGACGATCGATTTGGCGTGGCCGTTACGCGAATCACGCGCGCCGACATTGAAATGTCCGCCGTGCCGGGGTTACGCCTGCAGTTCGGTGACATGATGCAGATCGTTGGTCGGGAAGAGGACCTCGACAAAGCCACCGCTGTTTTGGGGAATTCAGTTAAAGAGCTGAACGCAACGCATTTTGTTCCGTTCTTCATCGGCATCGTTTTGGGCGTTGTGGTAGGCACGATGCCAATTGCGTTTCCGGGTGTGCCGCAACCCGTCCGGCTCAGTCTCGCGGGCGGACCGCTCATCGTCGCGTTAGTGCTCGGAAGGATCGGTCGAATCGGACGACAGGTATGGCACATGCCGGTGACTGCCAACCTTGCTTTTCGCGAATTCGGCATCGCCCTGTTTTTTGCTGCTGTCGGGTTAAGCGCGGGCCCAAAGTTTTTCGCTACTGCTTTTAGCGCGATCGGTTTTCAATGGTTGCTCGCCGGTGCGTGCGTAAGTGTTCTCCCGTTGTTGCTGATCGGTATTTTTGCGCGTGCAGTTTGGAAAATGAACTTCATGGATCTCAGCGGTATGCTCGCTGGCAGCATGACGAATCCTCCGGCGCTTGCTTTCGCCACAAACATCGGGTGTTCCGACGCACCCAATGTCGCCTACGCTACCGTCTATCCGTTGACCACGCTTCTCCGCATTCTCTCTGCCCAGGTGCTGGCAATCATTCTGTTTCGATGAACACACCAACTCTCGGCGACGCCCGCTTCCGTTCGAAACTCAGCCATACCATTAATGATAACGTGCGCATTCCGGAGCGGATCGAAATCGGCGCAGACCCGGGATTGCAATTTGAACTAGCCGGCCCACGCTCGAAACTTTTCTTCGACGCGAAACAAACACGCGCCGGCATTGTGACGTGCGGCGGTTTGTGTCCCGGTCTCAACAACGTCATTCGCTCGCTATTTCTCGAGCTGCATTATGGCTACGGCGTGACTGAAGTGCTGGGCTTCCGCGGCGGATATTCGGGACTCGATCCGAAGTGCGGAGTCGAGCCCGTAAAGATTGCGCCAGCGTTTGTTGATCACATTCACCAGCATGGTGGAACGGTTCTCGGCACTTCGCGGGGTCCGGTCGACGTTTGCAGAGCGGTCGACAACCTCATTGCGCGAAACGTGAACATTCTCTTCACCGTCGGCGGTGATGGAACGCAGCGCGGGGCGAATGATCTTTACCAGGAAGCGCGGAAGCGCGGTCATCCGCTTTCTGTTGTCGGCGTACCGAAAACAATCGACAACGACGTCGGCTTTGTCTCGCGCACCTTTGGTTTTTTCAGCGCTGTTGACGAAGCAAAACGCGTCCTTGATTGCGCGCACACGGAGGCGCGAAGCGCGGCTGGAGGGATTGGCGTTGTGAAGTTGATGGGCCGGCATGCCGGCTTTGTCACTGCCGGTGCGGTTGTGGCGAGTCAGGACGTGAACTTCGCACTGATCCCTGAGGTTCCATTCAAGCTCGAAGTCTTCCTTGGTGCACTGAAGGAACGGATAATGAACAAATCTCACGCCGTAATCGCTGTTGCAGAAGGGGCGGGTCAGGACGTGCTTGGCGCAGACGCAGCCGATCGGGACGCCTCCGGCAATGTAAAACTCAAGGACATCGGTCCGTACCTTTGCGAAAAAATAAACTCGTACTTTAAAAGCGAAAGTATTCCAGTTGTTATCCGCTATTTCGATCCGAGTTATCAGATTCGAAGCCGGCCGGCTAACTCTGAAGATGCATTGCTATGCGATTTGTTTGCGCGACACGCTGTTCACGCAGCCATGGCTGGCAAGACTGGCGTTGTTATCGGTTTCATACATGAACGTTTTGTTCACGTGCCAATCGAGTTGCTCGCAACGCATACGAAGCGTCTCGACCCGACCAGCGGCTGGTGGCGTTCAGTCCTTGCTACCACAGGTCAGCCAGCAGAGTTCGGTTGCGCTAATAAACCTGCACCATGACGCAACTGACTAGTTAATGCGCTGGGCAGCCCTGTTGTCCTGAGTAGGATCAAGTAGGTAAAGAGGCAACCATGCCGGTGGAAATGAAAGATGAGCCTGACGGCATCTGCGTCCTACGCATCAGCGGCGTTTTGAAACGATCCGAATTTGGCGCAGAGCAAACCGCAATTGCGCGCAAGATCGACACCGGATCGAAACCTCGCTTGCTGGTTATTCTTGAGAACTTCGAAGGCTGGGAACGTGGCGCGGATTGGAACGATCTCGATTTTATGATCTCGCATGGCGGCGAGATTTCGAAGATCGCCATTGTCGCTGAGCCGCGTTGGGAAGCTCTTGCGCTTGCTTTTGCTGGAGCGGGAATTCGCCGCGCGCCGGTAAGGTTTTTTCCGCCTGACGAACTGGAGCAAGCGCGAAGCTGGCTGGCGGAATAGGCCGACAGTTATATCCCCAGATTACGGAGCACCAGCTGTCTCCCCTGGCTAAATTGCTTGGTTTACGGCGTTGGCGGATTCATAGACCGTTGCACATCCAGAAGAGCCTGTTGGCTTACCCTCAGTACTCCTTCCTGCGGTCGGTCCAAATCCGCAATCAACTCTATGACCACAGAAAATGTGACGGCGACGGCCAGGATCGCCAGAGATCTGCGAGTTCCGCTCAGGCCGGCGTGGTAGCCCATTGTCGCAAGAGAGAGAGCTGCGACGGCGAAAAGACCGAGCCAGATTGCACCGGGAATGCGGCTCCTGAGCGCGACCTGCATCCGTGCCGCGTGCAAGTCGATCATTTGATTGAGCGACTGAATGAATAGACCGACGACAATTGAATTCGGGTTTTTCTGTCCAACGGTCTCCGCTTCCGTCCATACTTGCTGCTGAACGTCCTCCGACCGGCGAATTTCCTCGGCGAGCTTTCCCGGCTGAACGCCCGCCAAGCGAGCAGCCACGTACTCTCGCAGGAGATCGCGAACTTGTTGTCCCCGCTCAGGAAGGATGCCCGCACGCAAGTAGGTCGTCCCAATCGCGTTCGCCTCATCCAGCAATAACTGCCTTCTGGTATCGAAGCGGGTGGCCGCCAATCCAAACGTGAACGCAAGAATGAACGCAAGTAATCCGAGCGTAGCCCCCACCATGGTACCTAGTGGAGCTTCCTTCTCTTCCTCGTGACGGCGGCGTCGGTATTTCCCTAACCGGTAGCCAAACTCGACTGAGAGCAGGACCACAAGCAGGATGACAATGAAAAGCGCCCAAAGAGGCAGAGCGTCGAGCGGTCCGGTAATTTGCACAGTCAGTCCTTCTATTTGCCTGTTATCAGGCGTTGCCTGGCTGTCGCGCAAGAAAATACGACAATGGAATTCCGATTACCGTCGCCACTACGGCGAGCACAGAAATTTCAGACGCATGCCTAACGAGAAAGAACGGCGAATAGCGATAAAGGACAAACCCGGGAAGCAACCGGTTCCACGGCAAGACCATCAACAGCAACAAGTCGAGCGCAGAACAAACCGGCATTCCTAATGCGCGATAGTTTCGAGTCTTCCCGCAAGACGCGCTGCTGATCATAAACGACACCAGGAACAACATCGAAAGGCACGCCCCGGCTACACGGCGGAATTTCACGCCGCCAGTAGCGGTTGCGTAGCGACGAAAATCCTTCTCGATCAGTTTCGATAATCCCTCGACCTTATCGCCAGACTCGCCGGTTACCAACACTCGGCGTAACGAATCGCCCAAATCAATCGTGATCGATGAAATGGGTTTATTGGTCTGGCGGTAGGTGTAAGCGAACTCGAAAACTTCGTTGGGAAACGCGACGCTGCTCGCAAGGGACAAGTGCGGAATCTCGATGTTCTGACCGTGAATGTTAACCTTCACCGTCTCCCGAACGGAACCTTCGGGACCATTCGCCGCATCAATGAGAGCACGGGTCTCCAGCAAAATAGCGTCGAGATCAGTCGCTCCCAATTTCAGGGCCGGCAGATCACGGATCTGTGAAAATTCCGCGCCATTGCACACCGACGTTGTCGCAAGCGCCAGCCAAACGCCGAAAACAATCGCGAACCGCATTGTCACAGGCCTGACAAACACAAACTGTGATTATGTCAGGCTCTCCTTCTTCCACGCATCGCCATCACTGCCAAACCAAAACCGGCGAGAATTAATAATGCGTAGAGAATTGCCGGTTGCGGCGCTGTTCGCTTCGGCGCGGGAGGTTTTGGCCGGGTCGCAAACTCAATGGGAATCTTGACCTGCGAACCTGTGCCCGGCTGGAAACGCCACTGCGAATACGCTTCAAGAGCCGCACCGTCGAGTTGTTTGTTTCCGGTGCTCTGAAGCATTCGCGCTCCGGCAACCTTGCCGGTTTGCTGATCGATCGTAACGAGGACAACTCCTTTCCCTGTGAGTCCCTGTTTCGCCCATTCCGATCGGTAAACGGGCTTCGGCGTGTAGATCGCCCTGGGCGGAGGCTGTTGTGCCGTAGCCGGGACCCCAGTCTGGGCATTCAGCGAAGAAAGAAAAAGAAACGCGACGACGGGAACGACAGCGAATCGGTTTATCAATTTCTTTCTGGAAATTTTGCGCGGGCTGCCAACCAGACCACGCGCTGCGGCACGCACTTGCGGATCGGATATTCTATAAACGCTTCGATCGAGGAGGTAATGGATGAATCCAGTCGCGAAGCCCAGGGCAAGCAGCGCAGGGACCCAGGTCGAGGTCCGCAGTTGCGTGGCAAACGCCCCGAAAATCCGGTCGCCGTAGTAAGTGCCGCTCTCCCGATTTGCTTCCACCTCAAAAATGGGAAGCAAGACAATTGACAATAATGTGAGAAAGAGCAAAACCGCCCATGGTCGACTATTCAATCTGTGCAGAAGCCGGCGCACTATGCCGCTCGTTGGAGTGGGTTCCGCACTCGGTGTTTGTGCCGCCAGACCCGTGGCAAGCATCCAGTGTTGCGATGTCCAGATTACCAGAAATAGAAATAAACTCCGGGGGCGCAGAGCAAGGCCCACCATGATCGCGATCCCTATGATGTACAAAATGCGCGGCAATGACGCTCGCAGGTTGCGCAGTTCCACCCAGAGCACTATCGCCGTCACCACAAGTAGCGTCACTGTTGCCGCGACACGGATTCCGCCCTGCGCCGAGACGACCGATGTAACAAATGACCAGCGATCGGCCCACTGATCCTGGTAAGCGACCGCTCCTGCGAGAATGTCTGCCACGAAAACAAGCACGCCGCCCACAACGAGTGCGAAGAAACGATCCAGCCGTCTCGTTTGAATGCACCAGGTGCGCTCTGCTCGGGAACGGTAAAGCGAAAGCGCACCGAAATGTTGCGCCGCGAAATGGTACGTCACCCAGGCGTAATCAATGATCGCAAGTCCAATCAGGCGCTCCTCGCGCGTCCACGGCAACGCCGAGTCCGCGGGGAGAAACAGCGCAAAACATCCTGCTGTTACAAGGAGCGGCAGCAGCACAAACCGGATCGGTTGTTGGCGCAAAAGCGGTCGATACGCCTCCGTACAGTACGCGAGATAAGTGCTCGATAATCGGTGACCGATCCAAAACAGCGCGGTCAAACCGAAATAAAGCAGATCCAGCGGGCTCGATTCCGGATTGGAATAGCCGTGGGCGAACAACAGCACGATAGGCGCGAGCCACAGCGCGCTGAGTATCCAGAAGCCGTCCCAGAGCGGTCCGCGAACCCATGACGATGAGCATTTCCGCACCCAAGGCGCTGCGGTTCCAATCTCAATCACGCCGACGGGTGAGGAAAGCTCGGCCATTCGAGCATTGCCAAGCGCGCCTTTGGCGCACTTGGATCCAATTATTATTTACGCAATCTCGCTATCACTTGAGTTGCATGTCGACGCCGCCGCCAGTCGCGTTGACAGCAATGCCGGTTTGTGTGGATGAAATGCGGACTATCACGCCAGCCTGATTTGACATGATGGTGCCAGTTTTCCCAGCGCCAAGAGTCACGCCGCGCGTCCCGGCGCCACCCACATTATAATGACCGTTGAAATCCTGAAGATGCTTCAGGTTGAAAACCTCACCATAAGCGGAAGAGCTGGTCGCCCCAACCCTGCCTACCGACAATCCTTTTACTTTAACCGGATAGTTTTTGCCTCGGTAAGTGAGCGTGCCTGACCCCCAGTTGACACCGATTCCAAGAGCGAAGCCACCGGTGCTCAGCCGCAAAGTTGCGTCAGGCTTGGATTCGTGACTTGCCGCCTGCGTCAAGCCAGTCATCAGAGCGAGTGCGAGCGATAGAGTTGCGATTTTCTTGATATTATCCATATAATTTTTTTCCATTTAATTTACTGAAACTATTGTTCATATCCGACGGTTGTATTGGACGAAAGTCCTATATTGCCGATCGGCAATGTTCATGTATTCGTACACAGGAACGGTTGAAAGTAAAAAAATATGAAGTCACGATACCAAAAATTATTGCGTAGCGGGATCGCCATCGTGGGTCTTGCATTCATCTCATCGGGCTCGCTTGTAGCGCAAACGCCACCGGCAGCCCAATCGCAGGTCATAAACACAACAACGTCGGACACAGAAGAGGCTGCCAAGCTTCCGAGTGGTGAATTGGATTCTCTGGTCGCGCCGATCGCTCTTTATCCAGATCCACTTCTGGCTCAAACGCTCGCCGCTTCGACTTATCCGCTCGAAGTTATCCAACTGCAGCAATGGATGGAGAAGAACAAGAGCTTGCAAGGCAAAGCGCTGGCGGACGCTGTGGCAAAGCAACCGTGGGACCCAAGCGTCCAGTCATTGGTAGAGTTTCCAGACGTGGTTCAGCGGATGGCGGGCAATATTCAGTGGACCACGGACTTGGGAAACGCATTCCTGGCGCAGCAATCTGACGTGATGGACGCAGTCCAACGGCTGCGTGGAAAGGCTCAGGGCACAGGAAATCTAAAAACCGGCGCCCAACAGGTAGTGCAAACCGAGACAGTTCCCAGCGGCAAGCAGGTCATCACGATCGAGCAAGCGAACCCGGACGTTGTTTATGTGCCCTCTTATGACCCGACGGTGGTCTACGGACCCGCTCCTGTTGAATATCCTTACTACCCTTATACCTATCCCGGCTACTATCCAGGCACAGCTTTGATGTGGGGAGCGGGAATAGCGCTAGGTGCCGCCGCTTGGGGGGCTTGGGGGGGCCACTGGGGCAATTGCGACTGGAACGGCGGAAACGTCAACATCAACAACAACAATAACTTTAATAAGAACAACAATTTCAATCGCAACGTCAACCGCGGTCAGGGCGGGCAAGGTAATTGGCAGCATAACCCGCAACACCGTGGAAATGCTCCCTATGGTGACAGGGGGACCGCGAACAAGTTCGGTGGTCAGGGTGCCCGCGGAGCCGGTAATCGCAGCGGTGCCGGAAGACCCGGTGGTCCGGGTGGCGCGGGCGGCATTGGCGGTGCCGGAAGACCTGGTGGTCCCGGCGGCGCGGGCGGCATTGGTGGTGCCGGAAGACCTGGTGGTCCCGGCGGTGCGGGCGGTATTGGTGGTGCCGGAAAACCCGGCGGCGGTGGCGCTGGAAACCGACCCGGTGGCGGCGGAGCTGGAGCTAAACCGGGTGGAGGGGCCGGAGCTCGTCCAGGTGGTGGCGCTGGTGCGGGAAATCGACCCGGCGGTGGAACCGGAGCGGGTAATCGACCCGGTGGTGGTGGTGCGGGCGCAGCTAATCGTCCCGGTGGCGGCGGAGCTGGGACACGACCCGGCGGTGGCGCGGGAACTGGCAACCGCCCAGCCACGCGGCCATCTGGCAGTACTGGCAAAAACCAAGTCGGTAACCGCAGCGCATCATCACGACCTAGTTCGGGTTCTCGTGGCGGAGGATTTAGCGGCGGCAGCGGAAACCACGCGCGAGCCAGCAGCAGCAGAGGCGGCAAGAGCATGGGCGGCGGCGGAATGAGCCGTGGTGGTGGCGGTGGTGGTCGTGGCGGCGGGGGCGGTGGTCGTGGCGGCGGGGGCGGTCGCGGCGGCGGTGGCGGAGGACGCCGGAGATAACCGAACGACCAAGGGAGAAAACACTATGAAAACAAAACGAAACAATATGATTTCATCGAAAATGATCGCGCTCGCCGCAGCGGTCCTGGTAACAGCTTTCATCCTGCCGGCCTCGCTTGCAGCCTCGAAGAAAAAGGAGGCACCCGCGAAACGGCAAGGCGCACAAGGAACGCCGCAACCAGGGCAAAAGGAATTCGAAACGCCAAAACAGGCGGCCGACGCCCTCATTGAGGTAGCAACAAACCTCGATGTCGCCGCCGCAAAGGAAATTCTCGGCCCTGACGGTGAAGATCTCATCAGTTCCGAAGATGCGGTGATGGACAAAAAACGGGCGGCGGAATTTGCAGACAAGGCAAAAGAAAAGATGTCCGTCGAGATAAACAAGAAAAGTCCAAATGAGGCCATTCTGATAGTGGGTAATGACAATTTTCCGCTTCCGATCCCGATCGTGAAGCAAAAAGGGAAATGGTTCTTTGATACGAAAGTAGGCCGTGAGGAAATACTAAATCGTAGGATCGGTGCAAACGAACTGAACGCGATTGAGATTTGTCGTGGGTTCGTCGAGGCACAACACGAGTATGCGATGGAAAAACATGATGGTTCGAAGGTGAACCAGTACGCACAAAATATCCTCAGCGACCCTGGGAAACATAACGGCCTGGCATGGCAAAATCCGGATGGCACGTGGGGCGGCCCGGTGGGCGAAGAAGTCGCAAAGGCGTTGCAGGAAGGATATAAGGTCGAGCGCGGCACCCCCTATCACGGTTACTACTTCAAGGTGCTCAACGGGCAGGGACCTGCTGCGCCCATGGGAGAAATGGACTTCGTGGTTGGCGGGGCCATGATCGGCGGATTCGCGCTGGCGGCGGCGCCCGCTCAGTATCGCGTGACTGGAGTGATGACCTTCATGGTTGGGCCCGATGGAGTCGTTTACCAGAAGGATCTCGGACCCGATACGCTGAAGATGTTCCAGAGCATGAACAAGTACAATCCCGACAAGACGTGGAAAGTAACTGAGGACGATATCGAAGACGACTCATCAGATTAGGGTTCCGAATCGCAAGGACACGTAATCGCCACCAGTGGCCTGGCTTTTCCTAAGCTCAAGCAACGGAGCCTTATTAATCAAGGGGCGCGTGCAGCGGATCAAGATCCGGATTTTTCCATGCTGATTCGCGCAGATCTGCCAAAATGGAACTAGCAGGCGGTACGTTGTTGCCGGGATCAGAATGAGGCAGAACCGATGACGCGCGAACCGATGCTACCTGTCTCGCTGACCACTCATCGCCGCGTCCCGTAAATCCTTGATCATTGGCTCGGAGTAATACTCCACTAAATTGTTCTCGAGCATCCAATGGCCGAGCTCTGAGCCCATCAGGTTCGGAAGCCAGGAGCGTTTCCATTGGACGATCATGTCATCGTTAGGCGAGATGATCCCGCGGCTTCGCAGATCATCCATCCGAGCATACAAGTCGAGAAAGATATAAACATAGTACGTCTCCTCGGTGAGGGCTTCTATCTGCTTCTGCCGGGCCGGCTCCGGAACATCCCTGAATTTCGCCTGAACAGCGTCGGAGATGTTGCGCCAGGCGAGCCCGACCATAGGATTTTTATCGACGACGAACTTGTTCATTTCGAAAACTGTATTGTTGATCCGGTCATTGGAGGTTTGTCGGATCTGTTCGACATTGGCGGCGAGATTTCGCGGCGGCGTGCCGATGCGATCGAAGAGCAACTCCTCGAAATGATCGAAGAAAGAGAAATCCTGTTGCGCGCCCATTTTCACCACGATGCCATGGGCATAGGCGGGATTTTCAACGCCGCTTTTTGTTTCGCGCGCGTCTTCCTCCGTCCCGCCAATGTCGCTGTAGCGAAGCGTGACCAGCCGAGGCGGGCCAAGAGTCGGCAGCTGACTTAGCTTGCGCAGCGCTTCGCTCACAATTTTTTCGCCGTTCGGACCGACATCCACCACTTCATCGCGCTCGGCATTGATGATGTAGAGGTGTTCCGCGACATCTTTCATGAAAGCCTCCTTGCGAGCCGCAGCTAACGCGTCCTGCGGATCAAGCAACGCTTTCAAATCCTCCTTCACCCTTCCGAGCTCCGAGTAAGTAGTGGCCTGCATTTGGGCGATATCTGCGCTCTCCTCGCCGAGCAGCTTCACGAGTCCGGACTGTCCCGCCAACGACACGTTTTCCGTGAGCGGGGTGAACATGACGATCCGGTGAATCTTGTAAGGTTGTTTGCTCGGAAAATCTTTTGCCCGGTTGAGAAGGGTGCGCATCGCGAGCAGTCCGCCCTTGCTGTGAGTCACGATCGTAATGCTTTTGTAATCTTCCTCCAAGTGCGTGAGCAAACGATCGAGCTTGGCCGCTTCCTCATCGAAGGCGGGCACGTCGCCATAGAGCGCCGTCTTGAAGCCATAGAAAACGAAGTCGTAGCTCCGATTGAAGCGAGGATCGTCGAGTAAAACGCTTGGCTTGCCCCAGGTGTTGATGTAATCCCCGATAAATCCGTGGACGAATACGATCACGTCCTTCGCCTGAAAAACCTCGTGCCGCAGATGCAACAGCCTGCCCTTGTAATGCGGCTCCTTGCAAAACCATCCTTTGTCCTTTAGGCCAAGCCAGCTCAGCGTCGTCGCATCAGAGACCAGCGCCCCTTCCGGCAGGTTGTCATAATCGTTCGTGTACCATCGCCTGACGTACCCCTTGATCGTCCAGAATCCGATCAGTGCGACCATTACCAAGAGGATGTAGCGATACCGCCAGCAAAGACGCCGATAAGAACAGATGCGGCGACATTCCCTGCAGCGGTACGATCGATCGTCAATCTCCGCGCAACAAGCCGGACATTTCATTGCTGGTCGTGCAAGGGTTCCAAGCTAAGGAGCGTTCGCCGGCGGCGTTGGCGAACTCCCCGTTTCACCCGCCGCTTCGCGCAGGTCCTTGATCATCGGCTCGGAGTAATACTCCATTAATTTGTTATCGAGCATCCAGCGGCCGAGCTCCGAGGTCATCAGGTTCGGAAGCCAGGATCGTTTCCATCCGAGGATCATTTCGTCGTTAGGCGAGAGAATTCCGCGGCTTCGGAGATCGTCCATTCGCGCATACAAGCTGAGAAAGATATAAACATAATACGTCTGCCTGGTGAGGTCTTCGATCTGTTTTGTCCGACCCGGCTCGGGGGCGTCCTTGAACTTCGCCTGGACAGCGTCGGAGATGTCCTTCCAGGCAAGGCCGACCATCGGGTTCTTGTCGATCACAAACTTGTTCATCTCGAAAATTGTGTCCTGGATCCGCTCCTGCGTGCTTTGTCGGATCTGTTCCACGTTGGCGACAGAACTTCGCGGCGGCGTGCCGATGCGATCGTAGAGCAACTCCTCGAAATGATCGAAGAAAGAGAAATCCTGTTGCGCGCCCATTTTCACCACGATGCTGTGGGCATAGGCGGGATTTCTCACACCACTTTTTTTCTCGCGCGCGTCTTCCTGCGATCCACCGATGTCATTGTAGCGAAGCGTGACCAACCGCGGCGCGCCCAGGGTTGGCAGCTGGCTTAGCATTCGCACCGTTTCGCTCACGATCTTTTCGCCGTTAGGGCCAACGTCCACCAGTTTGTCGCCCTCGGCATTGATGACATAAATATGTTCCGCCACATTTTTCATGAAAGCTTCTGCACGCGCCTTGGCTAACGGGTCCTGCGGATCAAGCAAAGCTTTCAAATCCTTCTTCACACTGTTGAGCTTCGAGGAAAGGTTGGCCTGCATTTGCGCGACGTCGGTGCTCTGTTTGCCGAGCAGTTTCACGATGTCGGGGTGTCCGATCAGCGACACGTTTTCGGTGAGCGGGGTGAACATGACGATCCGGTGAACCTTATGAGGGTGTTTTGCCGGAAAATCTTTTGCCCGGTCAAGAAGCGCACGCATCGCGAGCAGTCCGCCATTGCTGTGGGTCACGATCGTAATGCTTTTGTAATCCTCTTCCAGATGCGTCAGCATGCGATCGAGCCTGGCCGCTTCTGCCTCGAACGCCGGCAGGTCCCGATGGAACGTTGTTTGGAAGCCGTAAAAGACGAAGTCGTAGTTTCGATTGAACCGCGGATCGTCCAGCAGGACCTTCGGCTTGCCCCAGGTGCTGACGTAATCGCCGGTGAACCCGTGAACGAAAATGATTACGTCCTTGGCCTGAAAGACCTTGTGTCGCAGATGCAACAGCCTGCCCTTGTAATGCGGCTCCTCGCAAAACCATCCTTTGTCCTCCAGCCCAAGCCAGCTCAGTGTCGCCGCATCAGAGACCAGCGCGCCTTCCGGCAGCTTGTCGTAATCGTTCGTGAACCATCGCCCGACATACCCCCTGATCGTCCAGAATCCGATCAGCGCGACCAACACCAACACGATGTAGCGATATCGCCAGTAAAGCCGCCGATAAGAACAGATCCGGTGGCATACCTTGCAGCGGTACGATCCATCATCAATCTCCGAACAACACGCCGGACATTTCATAGTGATACGAAGTTAGATCAATTATCCTTCCGAAAGATGGGGATGCCAATAGGACTTAAGGCCAATGCTTTCGTTCAGGCCGTTTCGGGGCTCAATGCAGGTGTGCTGATAGACTGGCCCTGACTTCTGCCTCAACTAAAACGAAAACCAGTGAATTTCCGTGGACCATCCAAAAAATGCTTGGCTCCGAGCAACAATGCGCTCGCGGCAAAATCGGCGTTGATCCCGCACAAGTCTCACATTTCGATCTCCGAGTATCAGGTGCGACGTTTAGGACTCAGGTACAACAACGTTCGCCGCACCGCGTGCGGCTCCGTGTGCATTTGACGATCGAGTCGGACGCGATTTCTGACTCAATTTAGCAAGCGCTATTCGATGTCGATCTCGCGCACCCGTTTTTGTTGGCGAATGATCTCGACCTTATTGCGTAACTTGTCGGTGAGTCCGACGCTCGACGGTATAGCGTCGATTAACACAATTGGCGAGGACGCATCTGACGTGTTCATCTGCACGTTTTCGACGCCGACTAATCGCGAAAGAAATGGCTGCCGCGTTTCGATGTCCTTCACCCGATACAGTTCGAGGGTTTCGGTGACCTTGCTAAAAACGCCAGAGGTGATTTTAAAGCGCTGGGTCGTCAGCTCGAAAACTTTGCATTTTGTTTGGAGATAACGGGCTAACGCGAAGAAAATAGGCACGATCAGCCAGCAAAACAGACCGCACAAAACATAAACGCCGAAGTTTTTCCATTGCGATGATGTGCCGCGCCAGACGGTCTCTTCCTGCATCGCAGAACTTGTGTCGGTCACAGAAACTTCTTTACCAAACGAGGCTCGCCGACAGCAAGCAGAAACGTTTCAGTGCCCAATGTATTGGATCAACTGCATCCCATCTTCAGCCTTCCCATTTGCCCGCGCATCGAGTATCGGAATGGGCAACCAAAAACGATGAGAGAACGAACCAGAATTTTCTTCGCAGTAGTTGCGGTCGGCGCGACCGTTCCATGCCTCGCACAAACGCCGGGACCGTTTGAAGTCCGCCGAGCTGAAGCCGCGTTTGAAGAGCTGCCCGAGCTCAAAGCGAGCGAGATCCTCAAGCCCGAGTTGCTCAAAGGACCGCATTACGTCGTGCGCGACCCCGTCCCAACGGCGTCCGGCATGAATCAGTTCACAATCGATTCAGATTTCGGCCTTTTTGAAGCTGACGGAAACGAAATGCTGCTTCAACGGTTAAAGGAGATCGACGCAATCGCGCGGCTGCGGGACGTTTCCCGTAGCGACGAATTTAAGAAATCACTCGTTGCCGCGGCAAAAAGCCCGCTCAACTCAGCCAGGAACATCGCCAGAGACCCGGCGCAGGCGATTTCCAACGTTCCGAAAGGAATCATGAAATTCCTGGGGCGCGCCAAAGAGACCGTTGAGAACGTCGGCAAAGGCGGAGGCGAGGATGCTGGCGACGGGAAAAGGATGAAGGACGTCATCGGTTACTCGGATAAAAAGCGAAAAATCGCGTTACAAATGGGGATCGACCCATACAGCACCAATACCGTGCTGCAAAAGGAACTGGACGACGTGGCCTGGGCTTCGTGGGCTGGCGGATTCAGTTTCAGCGTCGCTACTTTTCCAATCAGCGGCCCGATTGGAGCGGCGCTCACGGTGACCAATCTGAACAGCACGGTCGAAGGACTGTTGCGTGACAAATCGCCGTCCGAGCTTGAGCAAATCAATCGCGCGACGTTCCGTGCGATGGGCGCGAACGGCGCTGACATCGAACGAATCCTTCGCGGGGGCGCATTTACACCGACACAGTCTACTACCTTTGCGGTCAATCTGAAGGCGCTTAAAGGCGTCGCAAATCGCGGTGCGTTTGTAAAAGTTGCCGCGCAAAAAAGCACCACCGAGGCCGACGCTCTCTTTTGCGTTTACACCGCTGCCTTGATGAATCAGATCAACGAAAAGACGCCGATCGCTCGCATCGTTATGCTTCACGATTTTCCGATCTGCGTTGCCAAAGACGGTTCGATAATCGTCGCATTACAGTGGGATTACGCTGCCTGGACGTCAGGCGCAGCCAGTTTCACCGACGAAGTACAAAAGTTCGCAGAAACATCTGGCCAAGGCGCGCATGTTTTTGTCGATCTTTCCGGAGAGGTTTCACCACGCTTGCGCGAGGAATTGGAAAAGCGCGCAATGATCGTCCAGGATCGGCTCGTTCCGGGTCCGCTCAAGTGACAGGACGCGCCACCAACGGCCATAGCCGCGAAAGAAACAATTACCGCTGCATCGATTTCGGTAGCCTAAACATAAATCGCGTTTATCTGTTAAATCATGAGAACGCTCACCGTGCGATTCTTCGTCGCTGCGTTTTTTGTTGCTGCCGCAGCGGTTGCCTTTGCCAATCCTTTTAAGAGCAAGATCATCACGGGCAGCGATTCGACTGTTGAAATCATCGTGCCTGGCGATCATTTCATGAAGATCACGAATTTCACACAG
>DASYDV010000042.1:0-36265 GCA_036499375.1 Candidatus Udaeobacter sp. | reverse complement strand
GCGAGCTCCTCTGGGGACGGCATGAAGGGCGGAGAATACCAGAAACAAAGGTCGGAGGGAAGCGCGAAGCGGCAAGCGCCGCGGGCACGGTGATGAGTGATCAGGGATTGGGGATGGGGAAGCAAACGCCGAACGCCCAACGCCGAATGGAAAAGAGTCGTGACCCGCCTTCGAATCTCCGGCGAGGCAGGCGAGTGATGGGTGATCGGGGATTTGGAAGAATGTTTGAGGGTCGCGGTTTCAGGTTTGATGTTTGATGTTTGAAACTCGTTCGCTTCCCAGCTCGCTCGCCGCTACCCATCGCGGCTTTGCGTGTTGATTCGCTCGCTCCCCCTCGCTCAGCCTTACGGCCCGCCCGTCGACCCGACGGCGTCCCCGCACGTCGTGTTCTATGTCGGAAACCCCTTTCCTCGGTTGATGGTCGAGGTTTGATGTTGGCATGAGAGTTGAGCGTTGAAGTCGGAAGCCAGTTCTCAAATGCCGAGCCGATTTTTCAACGCGTCCCGCACTTGATCCATTTCTGCAATTGTCAAAGCTCCAAGCCGTCGCTCGAGTTTAACTGTAGAAATGGTCTGGACTTGTTGCAGGTGAAACGCACCTGCTTTTAGGAACGGCTTGGGAATGTTCAATTCCCAGCGGTTACCGCGCAGCGCGGTGGTATGCAGTACCGCTGTCACAAGATCGAGTTCGTCGTCAGCCGGTTCGCCAGTCAGAATCAACGCGGGACGGACCTTGGCGGCCATCCCGAAATCGATCATCCAAACTTCACCGGGATTTACGCCGCGCATCTTCATCCTCCATGCGATCAAGCATCAGCGCGCCATCGAGCCCGGCGTGGTTGCACGAAACGACGTCGGGGTCTTGATTCGCGATTTCCAGCAACCCTTCCCGAATAGCTCGACGTTCTGCTTCACTCAGCTTTGGCAGCTCCTTGATGATTTCGGATGCGCTCACGGCGAAATTATAACCTCAGTCAGTAATTTGTCAGGTTGAGGGGCTAAAATCGACTTGAACAGCGGTCGTCCGTGATCGGAACTCAGAGGAAGAAAACGCCGAACGCCCAACCCCGTAAAAAGAGAGACGGGGCGGGCTGCCCAACACCGATAAATCGCCCGCCACGGCGGGTAAACTGGACAGGCAGTCCAATCGGAGATTCGCCGTGGCGAACGCCCAACTCCGAATGGAGAAGAGTCGTGACCCGCCTTCGAATCTCCGGCGAGGCAAGCGAGTGATGGGTGATCGGGGATTTGGAAGAATGTTTGAGGGTCGCGGTTTGAGGTTTGATGTCTGAAGTGGAGAATCGCGGTTCGCACTCGATCTTCTCGCGATGATTTCTTATTCTCGGGCCGACTGTACACGATAGCCCCGGCACAATATGTCTGATCAGCTACAACCAGACGCCGATCTTGCGATCGCGCATGTTCTTTTTATCGACATCGTTGCCTATTCCAAGCTTGCCATCGATCAACAGAAGCAAGTCGTGCAGCAACTTAACCAATGCGTGCGCGACAGTGAGCAATTTCGTAGGGCTGACGCAGCGGGAAAGTTAATCCGCATTCCGACAGGCGATGGCGTGGCGCTGGCCTTTTTCACCAGTCCTGATGCGCCTGTTCGCTGTGCGATCGAGGTGAGCAAAGCAGTCCGCCATTCATCCGCGTTTCACCTTCGGATGGGGATCCACAGCGGGCCGGTAGATCAACTCAGCGACGTTAATGAAAGGTCCAATCTCGCCGGAACTGGAATCAATATTGCGCAACGGATCATGAACTGCGGCGATGCGGGTCACATTCTCCTTTCACAGCGCGTCGCCGATGATCTCGTCCAGTACACAAGGTGGCGGTCTCAGCTGCACGAACTTGGCGACGTGGAGCTCAAGCACGGAGTCCGCGTTTCTATGTTTAATCTTTACACGGATGAAGTCGGCAACCCCGAGGTACCACAGAGCCTTAGGCAAGCGGTAGGCAGGAAGCCGATAGAGAAAGCGAGAGTGCCTGTACGTTCACTGAGACTTCTTGCGGCGATCTGCGTTTCCTGCACGGCTGTGGTGATGAGTCTGCGTTTCGTTCCGGCCGTTCCGGTGCTCTCGGTGGTTTGGGGACACGAACAGGCCTTGCAGGATTGGCTTCATCGCACAGGCCGGAGGACTGCAACGCACCCGGAGTTTGTTTTTGTCGCGCTTTCGACCAAGAGCCTCGCTGGTCCAGAAGCCGCAAAGGCGGGGAAGGATCGGATGCTTCAACTAATGGCAGAACACCCGTTTCCATGGTCACGTGAAGTTTGGGCGCGATTACTCGATCGCTTGTTTGAGTCAGGTGCACGGCTTGTCATCTTCGACATGCTTTTCACTGCGCCAAACGAAGGGGATCAGGTTTTCCGCGCCGCGCTCGATCGTTATCGAGATCGCGTTGTCATTAGCGCAAATTTCGACCTCGAAAATGGCAACGCACTTGTCTTGCCAAACGCCAATCTCATTCCGCCGCTGGCCCAATACGATGATCGGGTTGGCTACGTGAATTATTGGCTTGATCAGCAGGACGGAATGTTGCGTGCAGCGCGATTCTTTACCTCGGATCGCCAACTCGCCGGGCAAAAACCTTCTCTGAGCGACGTCCCATACGCTTCATTGACGGCCAGGGCGATGGAGAAGCTCGGGCGGTCTAATGATGTACCTCACGATTTAAAAGATCACTTGATCCGATTTAGCGTCACCGATGCTTATCAGCCGTATCCGATTTGGGAAATTGCCGATCCGGACCTGTGGCATTCCAAGTATTCGGATGGCGAGTTTTTCGAAGATAAGATTGTCATCGTCGGTCCGTCTGCATCAAAGCTAGGCGATGTTATCAATAATCCCATCGGTCCTGAGATAAAAGGCCCCGTTATGCATTTGAACGCTCTCGCGGCGACGATGGATCACGAGTTCTTGCGCAAGCTGCCAGTTGCGCTGGATTTGGTGATTGTGGCAGTGTTCGGATTGCTGGCCTGGCTGTTACTGGGTTGCGTGGAGCGATGGTTAATTTGTCTGCTGTCATTTCTCGCGCTTAGCGTTGCCTATCTCTTGTTAGCATTTCTGCTGTACAATTTTCTGGGGATTTTTGTTCCAATACTTCCATCTTTACTGACGCTGCTGGCCTGCGGTTTCCTCGGCTTCATTGCGCAACAGTTACACAAGCGTTCGCATGGTATGGTGAGCCGCCTTCGAATCCAAGGCGAGGCAGGAGGGTGACCCGCCTTCGAATCTCCGGCGCGGCAAGCGAGTGACGAGTCGGGGAGCGATCTGTGCTTGATGAATACAAACGCCGAACTCCGATAAATCGCGAGCAGGCGGCGAAGCAGGCGAAGTGACGGGTGATTGGGGATTGGTAACGAATCGCATTCAGGATTCGTGAAAGCCGATTCTGCGCTGTGGTGATTCGGGTTGCGGCGGTGGGTTTAGGATCTGCATGACCTCGCGCAAGACCTGGACAATTGCTGCCTCGTGCACGTCTAATCGGGCAGTGAGTTTTTTTTCAAGCGCAGCGAGTTTCCGTGCAAGCTCTGGAGTGCCGCGAAGCGCTTCACGCATCTTAGCGAATGCGCGCACTACAAAGATGCTCATCTGAACAGCTCGCGCGCTGTTTAGGATATTTGCGGCCATCAGCGCGCCGTATTCCGTGAACGCATAAGGAAGGTACTTGCGGTGACGACCGCGGCCGGTGTTTAAGGTCGCAATTTGCGATCTTAAAGAGCTGTTTTCCTGCGAAGTGAGCTGAAACATGAAATCCGCGGGGAATCGCTCCTTGTTGCGTTTCACCGCCTCATTGAAACGCGACGTTGAAACGCCGTAGATCTGCGCGAGGTCGCTGTCCAGCATTACACGCGTGCCGCGCAGCGTGCGGATCATTGCATCGATTTGGTTCCGTGCGGCAAGCGCTTTGGGTTTCTTCGGCATAATGGCAAAGCCAAGCATCTCAGGTCACAATCTGTGACCTTGAACGTTTAGTTCAGTTCCGTCCAGCACCTCTGCCTCGGGATGAGAGCGCGGAGAATAGCAGAGCGTGAGGTCGGGGGAAAGAGCGAAGCGGCAAGGGCCACGGGGACGGTGATGAGTGATCAGGGATTGGGGATCAGAGGAGCGATTTTAGGAATCGGCGCACTTCGTCGTGATTGCCGATCATGTGAAAATAGAGCGAGGCTGGTGATTCGAGCGTGAAGACCAATCGCAATCCTCTGCCGATTCGACACTCGTAAACGTTAAGCTTGCTCCCCTTTGGTGAGAGGTCCCGAATTCCTATACCGGAGTGCAGATGCGGTTTGCCGAAATTCTCTTGAACGCGTTGGATCAGTTTGCCGGCCCGCGCGCGATCCGGCTTCGGCCAACTGCGAAGTTCGCTCCGCAGATCTGGATCAAGATAAGCGCTATAGAGCTTCTTCGATTGAGCCCCGGAACTCTTTGCTGTGCCCGCTCGCGATCTCTTTTTTGGCTTTGGCATGCAGTTTCTGAGCGATCTTTCTCATCTCGCCCGCGCTAAAGCCATAAACATTTCGCGTTAACATGTACTTGGGGACCTCGGCAACAGTCCTTGCAAATCTGCGTTCCAGTTGATCGATTTGCTTCCGAATCAGGAATGCGGCGCGAACGCGATCCGCGGTGGTAGATTTATGATTCAGAGTGAGCGCCATAGCGTGGTACGTTAAACGATCACCGGTCGTGCGCAATGTCGGGCCAACAGATTAAGCCGCCTTGACTGAAGTTACGGCGTGATGGAAGTGACCGGCCTTCGCGATGGGGCTTCCGCCTTCATTCATTACGGCGCGACAAGGCGGCGAGGCAGGCGAGTGACGGGTCAGTGAGTAACCTCGCGCAGGACCTGCTGAATCTTCATGCCGCGAGTGTGAGATTGATTTCGTCGGTCACGACTGTCGGCTACTCGCTTTTTCCAACCAGTTGCGGGTCTTCTCGATTTCGGCAGCAAGGCGTTTCTCGGCTGGAAGAGCGAGTTTATATTCGCGGGCAAGAACTTTGTTCGGTAATCCTTCCAACGCGTATTTGGCAATGGCGTCGTCTTTTTCAGCGCAGAGGATCAAACCCACCGGTGGATTTTCGCCTGGCTGAGTCCAATGTTCGCGCGCGTAGTTGAGGTAAAGATGCATTTGTCCTGCGTCGGCGTGGGTGAATTTGCCGACCTTCAAGTCGATGACGACGAGGCAGTGCAGTTTGCGATGGAAGAAAAGTAAATCGACGCGATACCATTCGTTTCCGATCCGCAGACGGCGTTGTCGCCCGATAAAAGCGAAATCGCCGCCTAACTCGAGCAGGAAGTCTTCGAGATGATGCAGAAGAGCTTCCTCCAGATCGCTCTCCGAGTATTCGTCCTTCAGCCCCAGGAATTCTAGAACGTACGGATCTTTGATTTCCTCTTCGGGCGCCGTCACGTCTTCCGGTTTAGCGGCGGCGCCTTTGCTGAGCATCTTTGCTTTGTTTCGGGAAAGCGCGGTCCGCTCGTAGAATTGCGACGCGATCTGGCGATCGAGCTGCCGCACGCTCCAGCCGCCGCGCAGCGCTTCGGCTTCATAAAACTTTCGCGACTGTTCGTCCGTAACCGAGAGCAGCCGGACATAGGCCGACCATGGCAACGGGAAAGCGGTAGCTATATCAGAGAGAGCGAATTTCCAAGTCAGCGGTTCGGATTTACGCGACGCTGTCGCGGAATTCTTAAGGAGAAACCCGGTAGATGATTCGAGCGACGATGTTGCTCGATTCTCAGAGGAAGATTTACGCGACAATGTCTGCTTCGTTCAGGCGCAAATAGAGCGCGTCCACTTCGGGATCAACGGTCAGTTTCATAATTTGTCTTTCACACTTCGATCAAAAATAGAGTGTGACGATTTTCAGCGGAGTTTGCCTCGGATCGCATACCACGCGGAGCACACGATAATCGCCCTCCGGTATTTGCTGCCAGCCGATGTTCCATGTTCGGATCATCCGGGTCACGCTTCCTGCGCTCCGGGCTGGTGATCGGATTTCTTCGCCATTGGCGAAAAAGATTATTCAGAAAATTTTCGCTCCGAGAAGCTGCTTTTCGAATTGTCAGATGTTTGATGCCGAACACGAATCCGCTCGAGGAACCCTTTGCGCTTCTTGATCAACCGGGGAGGCGCACGCTTTGGGGATAGCGGATGCGGTTCTCGGGGTCGTACCGCTGTTTCAGTTGCTGGAGACGCGCATAATTTTCCGCGCCGTAATAGGCCGTTGGCCAATCTTTGAAGGCGAGATCGGGATAGTTTGCGTAATGGCGTGTGATTCCGGCTTGCCCAATATGATCGCGCATCCGGCCTGCCGCCTCTTGAAGACGCGCCGCGTGCGATGGCGATTCCCAGTAGGCCTGGGATTCGCCCAGGTACGGGAAAGCGCGATGGGGATAGGCGCCTTCCACGTCGTTGGAAATAGCGCCCCCAAGCGTGTTGATTTGAAAAATCAGGCCCGGAACACTCAAGACTTCTTCGAAAATACCGGGCAACGCAGGCGCGATGTCTTCCATTTTTTTGTAATATCCGGCGCTGGCATTTTTAAAGTAAACCGGACCCGGATCTCCATAGTACCAGGACAACGCTCGCTTTACCGACGTGGGGCCGCCAGAGGTCGTTTTCTTCGAATGCTCGCCCATGCGGCGACGGAAATTGGTCAACCCTTTTTGCTCGCGCGAACCGATGGTGGTGACGAGCACGGTGACCTGGCCGCCGTTCATGATCCAGGCGGAAAACGACTCGTTAGGCAAATCAGCGCTGGCGTCGAACCAGGTTTCCAGTAACGCCGTGGCGCGTTTTGCGTCGAGTTTGTAGGTCCGAAATTTCCATGACGAAAATTGCGACGGCGCGGCGCGCGTTTTGAATGTCAGTTCGGTTACTATCCCGAAGTGGCCGTTTCCACCGCCACGCGCGGCCCAGAGCAAGTCGGGTTCCTGCTCTGAGTCACGAATCATCCCAGCGCCATCCACCATTTTGATTCTGACCAGATGGTCGCAGGTTAAACCCCATTTTCTGGCAAACATCCCGTAGCCGCCGCCAAGTGTGAGACCTGCCAGACCGACGGTTCCGCAAGATCCAGCCGGCAGGAAACGGCCTTTCGCCAAGAGGAACTGGTTCACTTCTTCCAATCGACAACCCGGGCCTGCGGTTAAAATGGCGGTCTTCGGATCAAGATGCATCTGGCGCAACTGCGCAACGCTCACCACCAGTCCATTGTCGTTCAGACAAAATCCTTCAAAGGAATGGCCGCCTGCTTTTACGGCGACCGGCCAATTCTCTGCCTTGGCTCGTTCGAGGGCCCGTTGAACGCCAGTCTCAGATGTGCAAGAAGCGATGACCTTGGGCTGGGTCAAGATCCCGGCGTTGTAAACTTTCCGGGCGGTCGCGTAATCAGTCGCCTCCGGCGTGAGAAATTTGACGCCATCAATGTGCGGGTCCGGCGACGAGTTGGATATTGGCGGTTTCTCCTTCGCAACAATGCTCGAGACATCGGCAAGGATTGCGGTCGTAGCCGCGAGAGATGTACGGAGAAAGGATCGGCGCGTCGGCATGAATCGGGCCCCATCCTGCACCGATCACTGCGCGATTGAAACAACACAAATGGAACCGAGGAAAAGCGATTTTCGAGATAGAACACGACGGGCGGGCCGTAAGGCTGAGCGACCGAGAGCGAGCGAATCAACACGCAAAGCCCCGGTGGGTAGCGGCGAGTGAGCTCGGCAGCGAACGAGTTTCAATCGCGCGGGTAGACGGCAACGCAGCTAGGGTAGCTGGCACAAGCACGGGCAGCGCGAGTGATCAACGCGAGGGTAGCGTCGAGTGACTCGGAAGAGGAGCGAGTTTCAACAGCAGTCGGCCCATCCTGCATGGAGACGGCCTGCCCCCAGGCCGCAGGGTCCCAAGACGGCGCGAGAGCGCGCCGGCTCCATGAAATCTGCGGGCACGCTGCTTGATACCTTCGACAAAGCGATCATAGAATTGTGCAGCAGCTTGCTGCACAATTGGTAGCGAAAGGATCGAGTCGCGTTTTTTTAAAGTGCGGGCGTATCGCCCTGATCGATGTCGGTCCGGCGCAGCAGATAATCGAGTCCGCCAATCCGGTACCATCTGTAACCGTACCCTTCCAGCATGATACGATGTTTGCCGGATTTGTTAGCCCGGCTGTGGTCCTCAGCAAGGAGGTTAACGAGCAGTTTACCCTGTTCTCCGGGCACTTCCGGGTCCAACACGATTTCGCGCGGTTGTTCGTGCAGATTGTGTAAAAACAGCACCGAATTATTGCGCCAGTCGTACCGGAGCGCGAGCACCCCGTGATCGCGGACATCTAACACCGTGAAATCGCCCCACCCAATCTCGGGAACTTCTTTGCGCATTCGAATGATCCGCTCGGTCCAGTTGAGCATCGACTTCGGATCGCGTCGCTGAATCGCGGCATTAACGTGTTGATAACCGTATGGCCCCTTGTCGATCACTGGAGTATGCGGCTTTGGGTTTTTGGTAAATCCACCGTGTGGTTCGTTCGACCATTGCATCGCAGTTCGCGCGCAAGCGCGTTCCGGCAGCGTGAGATCGTCGCCCATCCCGAGCTCGTCGCCATAGCGAACGACCGGTGTTCCCGGTAATGTGAACATCAAACTGTAGGCGAGCTCGAGCCGGCGTTGATCGCCTCCGAGCATCGGCGCGAGACGGCGTCTGATCCCGCGATCGTAAAGCTGCATCTTTTTGTCCGGCCCAAACGCTTTAAACACGGTTTGCCGTTGTTTCTTTTGCAGACGTCCGAGGTCGAGTTCGTCGTGATTTCGCAGAAAAACGCCCCATTGCGCCGTAGCCGGCCGCGGCTTGGTGGCTTTCAATGCTTTGATCAACGGACGCGTATCGGCGGCGGCCAATGCGTAGAACAGATTTTGGTTTACCTGAAAATTGAACATCATGTGCATCCGATCGCCGTCGTCGCCGAAGTAATCCATGTCGGTTTCAGGCAGGACATTTGCTTCCGCAAGCACGATGCAGTCGCCCTGCCGCCACTGGAGAAATTCGCGAAACACGCGCAGCATATCGAACTGCTCCTTTGGTTTTCGCACGTTTGGTCCCTTGGTCGCGATGATGAAAGGGACGGCGTCCATGCGAAATCCGGAGACGCCTGCCTGGATCCAAAAGCCCATGATTTTGAGTATCTCTGCCTGCACTTCGGGGTTTGAGGTATTCAGATCGGGCTGGAAATCATAAAATCGGTGGAAGTACCAAGCTTTGGCTTCGCGATCGTAGCTCCACGTTGTTTTTTGGACGCCCGGAAAAACCATTCCCTGATTCGAGCGCGCCGGCTTTTTTTTCGACCAGACGTACCAATCACGATATTTCGAATTTGGATCGGAACGCGCCTGCTTGAACCATGGGTGCTGATCGGAAGTGTGGTTCACTACCAGGTCAATCAAGACACGGATGCCGCGCTGTTTTGCGCCGTGAGTAAACTCGATGAAATCGCCCAGCGTGCCGTATCGAGGATCAACATTGTAATAGTCGGCGACATCGTACCCGCCGTCCTTGCACGGCGAAGTTTGAAAGGGCATGAGCCAGATGGCGGTCACGCCGAGCCCGTGCAGATAATCGAGCCGCCGCATGAGTCCCGGGAAATCGCCGATCCCATCGCCATTGGCGTCCATGTAGGCATCCACCGAGAGGCAGTAGATTATCGCGTTCTTGTACCAAAGATCATTGATCATATGCGGCTGCGAGATGACTCACACATAAAGCTATCGGCGGTGGCAGTATAATCAGACCTGAGCAGGAGCCGGAAAGACTGAAACCCGAGATGCTTAACGGTGTTGAATAATTGGTTGGGCAGTCTTGTCTAACCTTTTAATGGAAAATAAGGGAAAAAAATCATGAAACGAACAATTCTATATTCAGTATGCATTGGAACTCTTGCGCTGGCGCTCACAGCGTCGGGTGCGCAAACCAAGAAACGGCCTGCCAGGGCGGCGGCGACCCGAACATCGCATGTTCACGCGGCAAGGCCTGCGACCAGCCATGCAACGATGAGCGCGCGCCATTACAATTCGACTGCGCAATCTCGGCAGCGGTCGTATGCGAGGCCGCGCGCCAGTTCAAACGTTGTGGCCAATCGCAACGCCCGGCTGAACGCGATGCGCGAGCGAAGCTCCGCGAGGAACCAAAAGCTTCAGGCGCGACGCAACGCTACCGTTAATCGCGAGAGAAATGTCGCGGACAATCGGACACGAAACGCTACCGTTAACCGCGAGAGAAACCTCGCAGTCAATCGGACACGAAACGCGCAGGTGAATCGTGCGCGCAACAATGTCACGACGAATCGCAATAGAAACGTCGCGGGCAATGCGACGAGGAACTTCGCCTACTATCGCGGACGCAATGTGAGAATTAATAATGACTTCCACAGTGCCGCATTCCGCGGTGGACAGTATGCGACCTTTCGCAACTACCACAGGCAATGGCACAATCGCAGTTGGTGGAGAAGCCATTACAACCGGATCGTATTTGTGAACGGCGGCTGGTATTTCTGGAATGCCGGCTACTGGTTCCCGGCATGGGGTTATGCCACCGACGCTTACTATCCGTACGACGGTCCAATCTACGGCTACAATGGAATGACGCCCGATCAGGTAGTTGTTGACGTTCAGCAACAACTGCAACGCGATGGTTACTATGACGGACCGATCGATGGTATCCTTGGGCCAATGACCCGAGAGGCCATCGCATCGTTCCAGGCTGACAACGGACTGGCGGTCACATCGGTAATCGACGAGCCGACACTTTCCACGCTGGGCGTAGCGTAACATATCGAAGCCATTTGGAGAGCCGCGTGATGCATTCCATCATGCGGCTTTTTCATTTCTGCGAAATGAACCATTCAACGCTGCAACACTTCAGCGCTACAACGATTTAACGCTTTCCGGGTCCACCGAAGCATTTGGCGAAAGAGGCAGCGGCATAACCGCCATAATATGTAGTGTGCGCTGTCCTCAGCGCAGAATTTTCCCGAATCCGAGCGATCGCAGGTCCAAAATTTTTCTGCGATACGAATTATAGAATATGAAGATGCTGATAATGATAGTCACAATGGCGTTACCGCTGATGGCGCTAGGTCAGACCACGGACCAGCAACAGACGGATACGCAGACGAAAGACACGCAAACTACTGCGCCGGCGAAAGCTAAGAAGACGAAGCGAAACGTACAGGCGCCGGACCAAACCGAGGCAAAGCCTCAAACCAGCACCGACGTGCGTGGACAAACACACGTTAAAGGTCGCGCTCAGGACGTAAACAGGAATCAACCTGGTGCGCGTTCCAGCACGAGCGAAACAAATGTGAGAGGCCAGACGAATGTGACGGGCACGAATCAGACGACGACAACAGTGAACAAGGAAGAGTTCAGGTCGCGTCACGCTGATGTGTTTAGTCTGGGGCGACATCCGAAAGAATTCTTTGTCCATCGATATGGGGCCAACCATTTTCGGTTGATCGGGAACACCTATTTCGTGTTCCTGGACGGCTGTTGGGTCGCGGTTGACGTGGACGGCTTTGTTTATACGGAGCGGGTGATCTGCGCGGGCGATTCGGAGTTTATCGAAGTTAACTAGCGCATGCTCTGCGCGACACAAAAGCGCTCCGCTGAAAATGCGGGGCGCTTTTTTTTATCGACCGGTGGTCACAATGTTCGGAGCCGATGAGATTAGAAATCGGACGTGTCAGGCGCGGGACGATTTCTCTTTCTGGTTTGCAACAGGCGATCGATTGAGAACTTGCCAGAGCCGGTGAAGATCAAGCCGATGAAGATGATGAGATAAAGCGCTGCTCTCAGCCAATCTTCGCCCAGCTGCACACTGGTATAAAGCGCGCCGATCATTCCTAAGGCGAGACTCGCTGCTGCGAACCGACTGAGAAAACCGATGCCCACGAAGAAAGCGCCGATCGATTCGTTCAGCGTGATCCACAACGCGAGAATGATCGGTAACGGGAAACCCACGTGTGCAATCAGCGGCGCAAGCCCGATGGATGACAGCGGTTTTCCGGTATGGAACGCTGTTACATACCATCCAATTTTTTGTATGCCGAACGTGAATGCGAGCAAAAATCCGGCTGCGCGCAAAAGCAAAAGGCCTGTGTAAATCATTAGCAAAAGTGTAACGCGAAGGTTAAAGAACAAAAAGGCAGAGACAACGGCTCATGATATCGTGCGGCCATGAATTCCGATGACGCCCCGGCGGTAAAACGGCAATGGCTGTTTGTTCTCGCTCGTGTGTATCTGGGAGTGACCTTCCTGTTCAGCGATCACGGGAGTCGGCAACCGAACGAGCTGGCCGGTTTCCTCAAATTCGCGATGAAGAACGGATATTCGTGGTATCGAAGCTTTCTCAACGCAGTGGTGCTTCCGCATGCCGCGACTTTCGGCACGGTTGTGGTGGTTGCTGAAATTTATGTGGGAATTGCGCTTGTCCTCGGATTGACCACGCGGCTGGCAGCATGTGTCGCGCTATTTCTGCTTTTCAATTATATGTGCGCAAAGGGCGACGTTCCGTGGGAACCGGGGATCGATCAATCGGACATCATTCTTGCGATCATTGTTCTGGTCAGCGGCGCCGGCCGCATTCTTGGCGTCGACCGGATCTTGAACGAGCGGTTTCCGAGAGTGCCGATTTGGTGACAACAGAACGATAAAGGGCGATTCAGTCGCGAATGTTCTAACAAACGCCGAGGGACGCGCGCGAGTGTTCGTGACGCGTATTCTCTTGCCTGATAGAGTTGCCGGCATGGATTCGCTCTCCTCACCATCGGCTGCCGGCTCCGGCGAGCGTTGGCGGTTTTTGCGTGACGTCACGGTTTTTCAGCTCAAGTTGTTCCTGGATAATGTACGCGATTTTGCGCTCGTCCCGGTCTCGCTCGTCGCGGCTCTCATCGATTTGGTTTACAAAGGCGAGCGCGAAGGCACACTCTTTTACAAGGTGTTGCGGTGGGGCGCGCACAGCGAAGAGGTGATCGACGTTTACAGCGCGATCGAGCGTCATCCGCCGGGTAGTTTCAAAGTGAACCCAGCGTACACGGTCGATGCCGTGATTGCGCGACTGGAAGGCGTGGTCGTGCGCGAGTATGAGAAGGGCGGAACGGCCGCAAGCATTAAGGCGGCGCTGGATCGTGCGATCGATCAGTTGCATCGCGAAACAAAGGAGAAAGGCGACCGTGCCATGGATACTGTGGCGCGCGCGGCCGATAAGTTGCGTCTCAAGATCGACACATTACCGACTGAGGAATCGGAAAAAGTTGAAGGGAAAAGTGAGAAGGAAGAATGAAGGCGACTCGCGTGCATGAATTCGGAGGTCCGGAAGTTCTGCGGCTTGAAGAAGTGCCAACACCGCAGCCGGGTCCTGGTGAAGTGCTTGTTCGAATGCACGCGATCGGCGTTAATCCGGTTGAGACTTACATTCGCGCGGGAAAGTACCCGCGATTGCCGGAACTGCCTTACACGCCGGGTAACGATGGCGCGGGCGTGGTCGAGCAGGTGGCTCCGGATGTAGATCAATTCAAAGTTGGTGATCGGGTTTATAGCGCGGGATCAGTGAGCGGAACGTATGCCGAGTCTGCGTTATGCAAAACGGAGCAGGTGCATCCGTTGCCCGCAAAGGTTTCTTTTGCGCAGGGCGCGGCCATGGGCACGCCGTACGCGACGGCGTATCGCGGGCTGCTTCAGCGTGCCCACGCCGAGCCAGGCGAAACCGTGCTGGTACATGGCGCCAGCGGTGGTGTAGGCACGGCAGCAGTGCAATTGGCGCGTGCTCGCGGTCTGCGCGTGCTCGGCACCGCGGGCAGTGATGAAGGACAAAGGCTCGCACGCGAACAGGGCGCGCACGAAATGTTCGATCACCGCGCGCCCGAACATTTTGAGCAAATCATGAAAGCAACCAATGGACGTGGCGTTGATGTCATTGTGGAAATACTTGCGAACGTGAATCTCGGAAAAGATCTGACCATTCTGGCGAAAAACGGGCGCGTTGTAGTCATCGGAAGCCGCGGCAGCGTAGAGATCAACCCGCGCGACATGATGCAGCGCGATGCCGATGTTCGCGGAATGGCGTTGCCCAACACGTCGCCGGCGGACATGGCAAGCATTCACGCAGCGCTCGTGGCCGGCCTGGAAAACGGGACCCTGCGTCCGGTGATCGGGAAAGAATTTCCGTTGAGCGAAGCCGCGCAGACTCATCGCGCGGTCATGGAGCCGGGAGCGTTTGGGAAAATTGTGCTCGTGCCAGGGAAGTAGGAATTGAGAAAATAATCAGGAATCGAGGAATGGGATTTCCGAGATAGAACACGCCGCGATCGGAAATCGCGCGGGTAGACAGCAACGCAGCTAGGGTAGGTGGCACAAGCACGGGCAGTGCGAGTGATCAACGGTAAGGGCAGCGCCGAGCGACTCGGGATAGGGGCGAGTTTCAATCGAGGAATGGGATTTCCGAGATAGAAGGTAAAGGCGCGAGGGAAGCGCCGAGCGACTCGGGAGAGGGGCGAGTTTCAATCGATGAAACAGGTCTTTTCCCCCGGATCAAGAACGCTTACAACATTGCAATACGCAGTGAGACCAAGAAGTTCTTCCTGCCGCTGCGGCTGAGCAACCTGGCTTTGCAGCAAACACTGGTAGGAAACTGAATGAACGAAACCGCGAAGGCGAGAGACGTAAGCAAGCTGATGATACAACGACTCAGACTGCGTCGCTTTTCTACGGTGCAGCTTCTTATTGCTCTCGCCGTTCTCCTGATCTTTGCGCCGTTCGTTGAAGAACTCGAAGGCGGCAATCTCATTCTCTCGCTCTTATTTTCGCTGGTCCTGGTCGCTGCGGTATTTGCTGTCGCCAATCGGAAGCGCAGCCTCGCCATTGCGCTCGTGCTCGTGGTCCCAGCTATCGTGGGCAGATGGATCAATCATTTTCGGCCGGACCTGATTCATCCTTCCGTTTTTCTTGTCTGCGCGCTTATGCTGCTCGCGTTCGTAATCGCGCATATGTTGCAGTTCATTCTGCGCGCGCCGTTGGTAACTGTGGAAGTTCTCTGCGCAAGCATCGCGGTTTACCTAATGCTGGGTTTGATGTGGACGGTCGCGTACTGGCTTGTCGATCAATTAACGCCCGGCGGGGCCTTTTCTTTCAACACGAGTGGCGACGGGCAATCGATAAACGGATTCAGCGGGTTCTACTTCAGCTTTATTACCCTGAGTACTGTTGGCTATGGCGATATCACTCCGGTTTCACGACTTGCGCGTTGGCTTGCCGCGCTGGAAGCAATGACCGGTCTGCTTTACGTGGCAGTGCTGATCGCCCGGCTAGTTTCACTTTATTCGCGGGCGAAATCCGATGATTCCTGAGTAACCTGTTGATCCGTTGGACAGCCGCGCCGAGCGTTGCCCGTGAATTTCTCGACGATGCAGACGTAACGCTAAAGTCTTATAGGAAAAAATTGCTGCGCCAGGATACTTCTTCGCTATCATCGCTAACCGTCTGAACACGCCTGACGCTTATGAGGCTTGAAAACGCGAAAGTATCCATTCGCCTGATCGCTGCTGTCACGTGTCTCGCGTTTTTGGCCAGCTGTGCGACGGCTCCGCAGACAGCGCGCGGTCCCGAATATGCGCCGACCGCGAGCATCATGCGCGAGGCGCGCACAGCGAACGTTCCAGTCGAAACACGAGCAGCCGATTATTTGCAGGCTGCCGCCGTGACTGCCCCACTGCTGGGGAGCGGGATTGGGACACCCGCCTGTGAAACCTATAACGCAGCGTGCGGCGAACTTACTGTTCTACTGCGTTGCAGTGAAGGTGGACGCCTGTGGAACCAGCCGCTGACTCTGGCGGGCAACAACACGACCTATCATCTAAGGCTTGAACCCGCCAGTAATGCAGTCTGGGCGCCGAACTACTTCACTACGTTTGACCTCGAAGCTGAGGTGAAACAAAAACTAATCAGGAAGGAAAACACTCACGAAGGTGTTGGCGGCGCGCTTGTCGGAGTGCGAATCCTCAATCCACCGGAAACCTTCGCGCCGCCCAGGGGAATCGCCGCCGCGGTCACGGCCACTCTCGATTTTCACGCAACGAATGCCACGCTCGCACTTCGTCGCCCGGCAAAGCAGCCGACGGTCAGTGTTGAAGGGAAAGTCCGTCATCTGGCCGCCAATTTCTCAGCGCCTATCAGCTTCTACCAGCCACCGGCTAATTTGTTGTTCGTAAGTTTAATGGGGGCATTACGAGCTGCTCATTACGAGAAGAAGACGGGACTCTATTTTCTTCAGCCTTATGACCCAGACCGGATTCCTGTAGTCTTTGTCCACGGGCTCATCTCAACTCCGTTCGACTGGGTGCAGACGATCAACGGTCTCCAGGCAGATCCAGAGATACGCAAACATTACCAATTCTGGGTCTTCGCTTATCCCACGGGTAATCCCGTCCTTTACTCGGCCTTACGCCTGCGCGAAGAACTGGCCAAAGTAGATAAACTTTATCCGAATCACAAAGATTACGTCCTGGTCGGCCACAGTATGGGCGGATTGCTTTCGCAGGCGCAGGTCACGAACATCACCCGCGCCGATTGGGAGAAAACACTGGGACCACTAGGCATGGAGCTCTTTGCTACACTAAAACCGGCGGATCTTGTTGCCAGAGCCACGACTTTCAAGGCCAACCCCCGCATCAAACGGGTCGTCTTCATTTGTACTCCCCATCGCGGCAGCAAAATGGCGTCAGGCGGGATCGGCTCACTTGCCATAAAGTTGATATCGCTTCCGGCCGACCTCACCACGACGATGAAAAGCGAGATTCCCGAGGAAACATTGAGGAAGATAAACAATGGCCGGCTCCCGAACAGCGTCAGCAACCTTGCGCCGAACGCGCCATATCTCCAGGTTCTCAACAAAGAGTCAATCCAGGCGCCATACAACTCGATTATCGGTAATCGCGGCAGGCCGGGGCCACTCGCGGACAGCAGTGACGGCGTCGTGCCGTATTGGAGCTCTCATCTGGACGGAGCGCAATCCGAATGCATCGTGCCCGGTCCGCATGGATCGTGTCAACTTCCGCAGACAATTGCTGAACTGGATCGGATTTTGCGTTTACATCTGGGTATCAGCAGCTCAAAACCAACCCCGGCTGTCGCTCAGGCGTCCCGGTGACCATTGAATCGGGTGCGCCGCCAAGTCATCTGACCGGCAATCACATCTCGCTGCAACATAGGCCCAAGGTCCAATTATTGGATTGTGCAAGAGGCGGGAGACTCAGATGATTCTGATCACATGCCACGCTCATCAAGCGGGTTCGCGACTGTCGAACGCCCTGAGACCAACTCGCGTCTCTTTGCGCACAACCAACACTGGCACCGCTTGCATTCCAAACTTATTACCTTCGGATTTCTTCCCGCTTTGGCTCTGGCATTGGTTTGTACCAGCGCCTTCGCCGCGGACCCGACCTCGGTCGCACCAAGTGCTGAGCCAACGGCGAGTGCTTCTCCTGCGGCCGCGGTTGCGACCAGCGGCTCGCCGAGCGTTCCCGTACCGAACGATCCGCTGGGGCGGGGCACGCCGCGTTCGAGTGTCGAGGGATTCTTAAGCGCCGCCCGGGAAGGCAACTTTGCGCTGGCGGCGCGTTATCTGGATTTGTCCCGTCTTCCCGCGGACGCACAGGCGTCTCAAGGTCCCAGGCTCGCGCGCCAGCTCTGGTTCGTGCTGGAACGGCGTGCGACCATGGATTTCAGCACGTTGAGTATCAATCCCCTGGGAGAAAGCAACGATGGACTGCCCCCGAACCAGGAACGGCTCGTGCGGATTGAATGGCGCGGAGGGTTCGCCGATATAAATCTGGAACGGATGCGCGAGCCGGACGGCCTCGAAGTCTGGAAGGTCTCCTCACGGTCGGTCGAACAGATTCCCAAATTATACGAACGATTCCGATTGCCCCTGGCCGATCGCTTTTTCTCGGAAACGACAGTGGACTCGTTCCTGAAGACACACATCCTGGGCCTTTCGGGTGTTACCTGGTTCACGTTAACGGTCGTTCTGTCCATTTGGGCGATCGTCGTCCTGATATCTCTTACGCTGGCAAGGTGGTCCATCAGGCGAATGCGGCCAGGAGTGGCCAAGCGCTTGTTGTCCACCATTTACGTACCCGTCATCCTGCTGATCGTCACGGTTATCTTCCGAAGCTTGGTGCCTCGGAGGATTGTCTCCGCCGAGATCGCCGAGCTCTTTCGCGCTCAGACACTCCTGATCGTAGTCGTGGTCTGGATTCTGTTCCGGTTCGTGGATTTTATCTCGGAGCGGGCCCGGGCCAGGCTCTTTGAACGCGATGGCGGCACCGGCTTCCATCTCATCGACCTTCTGCGGCGGATCGCCAAGGTAACGCTGATCCTGATTGGTTTTACTGTCTGGCTGGACAACCTGGGATTCAAGGTCACCACGATCGTCGCCAGCCTCGGGATTATCGGCTTGGCGGTGGGACTGGCCTCGAAGAATTTCATCGAAGATCTCATTGCGGCGATGACATTGCATGCGACCAGAGTAGTGAAACGCAATGAGACCATCCGTTTCGGCGACCACATCGGGGCAGTAGAGGATATCGGCCTGCGCATGACGGCGATTCGCGCTCGCGATCGGACACTGATCACGATGCCGAACGCGACGTTCGCCGCGATGCAGATCGAGAATTTCGGGCGGCGGGACAAGATCCTTTTTTATCCGCGGCTGGGATTGCGGTACGAAACCACCCCCGACCAGCTTCGCTACGTCTTGATTGAGCTGCGAAAACTGCTCTACGCCCATCCCAAAGTATTGAACGAGGATGCACGCGTTCGGTTCGCCGGCTTTGGGGCGTACTCGCTGGATCTGGACGTCTACTGCTACGTCAGCGAAACCAATTACGCCGAGTATCTGGCAGTGGCGGAAGATTTGAACCTGCGCATCATGGACATCGTGGCCAAAGCCGGAACGGCCTTCGCCTTCCCTTCACAGACCACCTATTACGAACGTGGCGAAGGACTCGATGAAGCCCAATCCCGGCAGGCCGAGGCGGAAGTGCGCCGCTGGCGCGAGCAAGGGCAATTGTTCCAACACCAATTTTCCGAGGAGCAAATCAAGGAACTGACAGGGACACTAAAGTATCCCGACTCCGGAGCGCCCGATGGCCAGCCGCCATCCGTTCACGAAAGTGCGCCGCGGGCCACGGATGAGAAATCGTGACGAACCCATCGATGAAACAAAACGGACTCATCATCTTCAGCCTTTTCGCGGACTGCTGAAATGATTCGTCGCGCGCTTCGGATTTTTGTATGGGCGCTTGTGTGGCTGATCGCGTTCGGCTGCACGGTCTGGGCGTTCGGCGCGCTGCACTACGATCTTCCCGTGACCAAAACTGTCGTCGCGTGGCTGTTCGCAGCCGCCATTGTTGCAGTGATCGTTTTTCTGCGCGGCAACGTGAGAAAGCTTGGTGCTGTTTTCTTCGGCTTCGCTGTGGTCCTCGCCTGGTGGCTGACATTGAAACCCAGCAACGACGGCAACTGGCAACCCGACGTGGCGCAGTTGGCGTGGGCGGACATCAACGGCGATGAATTCACTTTTCATAACGTGCGTGACTGCGACTATCGCACCGACACCGACTACACGCCGCACTGGGAGACGCGGACCGTGCGGCTCTCACAGATCACCGGCATCGATCTCGCCATTGACTACTGGGGTTCACCATGGATCGCGCATCCCATCGTCAGTTTCCAGTTTGCAGACACCCCGCCACTCTGCTTTTCCATCGAGACCAGGAAGACCGTTGGCCAAAGTTATTCAACTATCGGCGGCCTGTACCGGCAGTATACGCTTATCTACCTCGTCTCTGACGAGCGCGATGTGATTCGCTTGCGGACCAACTACCGTCACGAGGATATCTACCTTTACCACACCACGGCTCCGCCGGGCCGCGCTCGCGAGCGATTCCTCGAATATGTTCGTTCCCTCAATGCACTGCGCACCCAGCCGCGCTGGTATAACGCCATCACGACCAACTGCACCACAGCCATCCGCGACCAGCGTCCGGTCGGTGAGCGCGTGCCGTGGGACTGGCGGATTCTGCTCAACGGCAAAGCCGACGAACTGTTGTATGAACACGGAGCCTTGGTGACCGGTGGCCTGCCGTTTGCCGAACTCAAGCAGCGCAGCCTGATCGATGACCGCGCTAAAGCAGCCGATGCGTCACCAGATTTTTCACAGCTCATCCGTGTCGGATTGCCTGTACCTGAACCAAGAGTCGCACAATGAGCAACACTTGGCGTCACCCAGGATATGGCTTCAGAATGAAGCGCAGGCCTAAAAGTCCAATCACTTCCCTGACACCGCTTGTATTAGCCGAGAGCGGTTCCCAGTAATTGGCTTACTAGCCGGGCAACCCACCCTCTACAACGTCACTGGTTGGAGAAGCTGAAACTGCATCTTGGTTCCGGGTTGAACTGTTAATGTGCCGGCGGTATGACCAAACTGTGCCTGGCGCGCCGTGACTGGCGAGCTACCCGGCTGGAACGCATTCGTCTTCACCGCGACCTTGCGGCCGTTCACCGAGACGGATGTGAGTTCCACTGTGAGCGGGTCGTTCTTGCGCGGATTGTAACGGGACGTCGCGATTTTTCCGAACACTTTACTTCCAGCTTTCAATAGAACCTGTCCCTTGACCGAAACGTCCTGGGCGAGCTTCGCCTCGAAGCTCCTGCCGACGACATCTTTCGAAGTGATCAGGCTAACGGTGCTTACCGTCAGTGTTGTTCCAGCGGGAATCGTCGCCGCGTTTACAGATGAAGCGGCAACCCAAGTGCAGATCACTGCGATAACTGCAATGTTTGTGTATTTCATATGGATGTTAAGAGTTCGGTGGTTGAGTTTTCAATCGGGTGTTTGGTAAGGCGGTTCTTCGGTTGCGATCGGCGTGGTTTGCATTGGCGGATTAATCAACTGGAAAATTACCGCTGCGACAATACCACCAGCGAAGTTGGCCAGCAAATAGATCCAGATGTTGCTCCAGCTCGAAATGCCGAGAATGCTGATGCCCAGAGCAACTGCGGGATTGAACGCGCCGCCCGAAATGTCACCGACGGCGAATGCGCCGGTCATCACGGTCATGCCGATTGCCAGACCATAAAATGAATTTCCTGAAGTGCCTTCAGCCGTGGCTGCGTTCAACACCACATACACGAGCGCAAACGTAAAAAGAAATTCAGCAAGCAGCGCCGGGCCAACGTGCGGGCTCATCGGAGTGACAGCGACACCGGCACGAAGGAACTTACTCACGATCAGCGCTGCAACGGCGCCGCCAACGAACTGTGCCGCCCAGTAAGGTACCACGTCGGTGGCATTCACTTTTCCGCGAATAAACACGCCGAGTGTGACTGCCGGATTATAGTGCCCGCCCGAGATGTGGCCACCGGCGAACACCATTACCATGAGCGCCGCGCCGATGGCCAGTGGTGCGATAACGCCCGTACCCGCGCCAACGACCGTGCAGCCAACTGTCAGCACAAGAAAGAATGTTCCGATAAATTCGGCGATATACTTGTTCATAAATTAAGACTTCTAACCGATAGAGCTTGGAAAAAGCAAGACAGATCGGCAATAAGACTTTGGTCTTATTGGCGGTGAGACAAAAGCTGAAGGCGCTGGAAGCCGGGACATCCAACGCTGAATAGAGACGCAATGTTTGCCTCGCCTCTCAACGATTGCCAAGCAGCCAATAACCTTCGTCAGGTCGCTAATTTTATCCAAATAAAGAGCAGAATGATCGCACCGATGATCGACATAATGAATCCGGCCGGATGAAACGCCGAACCCGGTTCCGGTTTGGAAAACAATCGACCGATCAATCCACCGACAATCGAACCGCCGATCCCAAGCAGCGTGGTTATTATGAAACCGAGATGTTGCGCACCCGGCATAATGGCGCGTGCGATCCAACCGACAATGAAACCGACGATGATGTACCAGATGATGTGTAGCATAGATTTATTTGGTTGAGTCCACTGATGCTAACACTTCTGTCAAGCTGAAGGCGATTTTAGCCGGTAAATTGTCTTTCACGCCGCGATCTCGTCTGGTACTCTGTGTCTCGACGTTTGAAAGGATTTTTCAACGTCATTCGAAAACCAACAACCAAAGGAGGAAACAGATTATGGGATTACTCGATTCGATACTCGGCGCAGTTAGTGGAAAAACTGAGGGTTCTGGCGGAGCCGCTCAGCTCATAGGGGTGCTCGGTGGTCTCCTCGCACAGAGCGGCGGTTTGCAGGGTTTGGCCAGCAAATTTGCACAGAGTGGCCACGGGAACGCATTCCAATCGTGGGTTGGCATGGGTGAAAACGAGGCGGTTTCCAGCAATCAAGTTCAAAACGCGCTCGGTTCCGAGCAGGTCAATGCGCTCGCGGCAAAAATGGGAGTGGATCCTGCGGTTGCATCAAATTTCCTGGCTGAGTACTTGCCGAAGATCGTCGACAAGTTAACGCCAGCCGGAAAAATCGATCCTGCCGCGGACCATCAGCAGGGATTGGCAGCTTTGCTGCCATCGCTTTTGCAAAGCCTTTCTGGTCAATCGTCCAGCGACCAGCCCGCGCAAGCGTAGCGCCTGCGCTCGTCCGCATTCAGATTCAAACCATCGCGTCCTTAGCGCGCTCGGTGTTTCGGGTCGTATCTATCTTTCTTTACCGGGTTTGTCGCCCTCTTTGATGGCGTCACCTTCGCTTACGTACTTACCCTTCTTGGTGGTGCCGTAAAAACGCGACCCTTCCTTATGATAGACATGCGAGTCAGTGTTAACCCACACGAGGCCGTGTCCTCCTCCCGGTGCCGGTGTCGCTTGAGCGCCTCTCGCCGCCGCACTTGTGGTAGCGGGAGCAGCGGCAGCGGCCGGGCTAGCTGAAGTTTGTGGCTTAAAGAAATCGGCCAGTGTTTTCTTCGCAGGTGACGGTGATGGACTCACAGCGGTCGAAGCGGCGGTTGTTTTTGCTTTCCGGCCGCGTTTAGCAGCTGGCGAAGCGGAAACGGCACCTCCCGTCGCTGACGGTGAGGTCTCAGCCGTTGTTTTTGCTTTCCGACCGCGTTTAGCTGCTGGCGAAGGCGAAGCTTCAGTTCCCGCAGCCGGAGACTCCGCTGCCTCAGCTTTCTTGTGCGTGCGATGTTTTGCCGGCGACGCAGCCGGTGATTCGGCTGGGGCAGGTGACTGAGCTTGGACAAGCGAAATCGCAGCAAAGCCAATAACCGAAACTACCAGGAAGGATTTGGCGCTCATGAGAAGGAGCGTAGGAAACAGAGCGGATCTGCGTCAAGACATTTCCAATGAACGTCGCGCCGACATGCTGCCGGGGGCCAGTGCGCGTTCACCGGCGTTGGCCCCTGCCCCAATTCCAGTTCCACTTGCAGGCGCTGGATTCATGGCGGCTGGAGTCGGGGATGGCGATCTCTTCGGTTTGAACAAACGTGGGAACCTGAATTTTCGAGGCGTTGGTGACCGGACTGGAGTTGGCGTCGGACTAGGAGATGCTTCAGCCATTGCCCTTCTATGACCACGTTTAGGTTTTGGCGAAGCCGCAGGCGACTCCCCTGCTGAGGGAGATGCAGCTCCCTCAGCCGGCGAAGCGCTCGCCGCAGCCTTTTTGGAGACCCGATGTTTTGGTGGTAAAGGGGATTCGCTGGGTGGTGTCCCAGTCAGCAGTTGCGATTGAACTTGTGGAACGCAAATGGTGAGGCCGATTACAAAAGCTAGTTGAAGCAGTTTGGCGGCCATAAAAAGCAAGCTAGGAATGTCGCAGAGTCATGGTCAAATGTTTCCGACCACGTTTTCGATTCGATGTATCTCACCGCGTGGCCGATAGATGAGCAGACGAATGGCTTCGTGAAATTCAATCTCGGGAGCCAGTTTCATCTCTCGGCCCGATTGTCACACAGGGAAGCAGCAAAAACGAGGAATTTTGTCCTCACTTTGCTTCCTTCCGCTTGATCGTGTTCGGGTTTGATTTTACCCAGCAGCGAATTTCGGGGCCAGTCGCTCGGTCGGCACGCCGAGCCAACTCGCGGCATCTTTTCTTTCTCGAAATATTCGAACGTTGATGGCGGAATCCTCAGCGATTATGGCATGCAGTTGGAAATAATGGCCAACGGTGGAGTCCGGCGCCAGAATCGCCGATTTCACCGGCGGCCGATCGGCGTATGTCAGGACTCGGTAGAGAGAGACCTGAATGACGTATTGGTAATTCAGCTCAACTCGATCGATTGCCGATGTATCGGAGAATCGATTGAAAGGCTCCTTTTGGTTTGTCTCGAACTCTCCGAGAACGGTCACCGCGCTCTCAACCGACGTTTGATCCAGTAAACCGCGCGGTCTGTACATAAACAGACGAACGTCTTCGTGAAATTCGATATCAGGCGGAAGCGTCATCGCGCGTTACTTTCGTTCAGGCGATTTTAAACGTCATCTCTTTCGCATCGGCTGCCAAGATCGAATATCAGACTTTAAATCAACGAGTCGGGTAGCCGCCGTCTATGACAAACGTCTGGCCGACGGCGAACGAGGCGAAGTCGGAACAGAGAAATAAAACCATGCCCGCTATTTCTGCCAGCTGTGAAAATACGGACAATCGGCGCATTCGCGATGAAATGCGCGCTCATATCTGGATCATCGAACCAGGCCTTTGTCATTGCGGTATCACATCGCCCTCGTCGCGCACATCGGTGCTCATGAAAACGACATCATGTCCATCTCGCTTGATCGCCTCGACTGTTTCCGATCCGGCAGCATCGACATCGCCGATCACTATCTTCGCGCCGCTTTGAGCAAACAGCAGCGCGGTCGCCCGACCAATCCCTCGATTACCGCCCGTCACGAGCGCGACTTTACCTGAGAAGTTGAATGAAATGTTGCTGCTGCGCGCAGCAGCAGTACGAAGGTTGCTACCTTCATTCATTTATACTTCTCGATAGGTAAACTCGCTTCGGAAAGATTCGTGCTCATCGGTTACGTGAGCTTAATTTTGGTGACTCTTTTGCTGGCAGAAAAATCGTTTTCCAGTCGTCCTTCATACTGATCACGATCCAGCCTTTCTTTTTCGCCTCATCCATGAGCGCATCGCTGAATGTTCCAATCTTCGAATCAACGCCATAGGCGTACTCACGCTTGGCATCGTCGTGATGGACCAGCATCATCAGTCTCGCGCCATTGCCCGCGCCTGTGTATTCAAGCATCTGCTGGTCACCGGTTGAGTTACCGAACGCCGCTTGCGGCCTACGACCAATGACCATGTTGATCCCTTCCGGTTTTCCAGTCTTGTCGTCGATTAGCAACACTTCAGGCAGCTTGATCAGCTCAGGACTGCCCTCCTTGTCATACTCGTATTTCACCTTGCCCATGCTGCCGACAACCTGCTCAGGCGGCACGCCGTAAGTTTGCTGGGCAAACGCGCGTACAAACTCCTGTCCTCCGCCCGTCACGATATAGGTCTTGAATCCGTTGTTCCGCAGGTACTGCATCAATTCCAGCATCGGTTGATATACACATTCGGTGTAAGGCCGTTTGAACCGCGGATGCTTCGCTTCGGCGAGCCACTTCTTAACAATTTCCTGGAACTGTTGGACCGTCATCCCACTGTGAGTAACAGCGACAACCTTTTCGAAATCCTGGATACTGAATTTCAGCATGGCCGCGCGATCGTGCGCCAGGATCGACTTGAACGGCTCCGTCTCACGCCACTCCGGATGCTGCGGGGCCATGGCGACGACTTCGTCGATGGCGAAGGTAACTTGCGTGTAGATCGGCTGCTCAACCCACATCGTGCCGTCATTGTCGAACGTCGCGATCCGCTCCTCAGGCTTCACGAAATCTGGCGAGCCTTCCTTTGTTGTCTTTTCTACAAACGCAATGATCGCTTTTTTCGCTGAGGTGTCATTCCACGATGGAAGCGAATCGGCGGCTGAGGCTGAGATTGAAACGCCCAGAAACAGACTGAGCGCGATGACAGCTGGTTGTGGGTGTTGTTTTTTCATTTCGGTTTTTCCTCTTTGCGCTGGGTTCCAATTTCATTTTCAGCCAGTCGCGAATTTCGGCGCCAGCCGCTCGATCGGCACGCCGAGCCAACTCGCGGCATCTTCTCGTTTTTGAAATATTCGAACATTGATTGGGGAATCCTCGGTGACAATGGCATGTAATTGATAATAATGGCCGATCGTGGTGTCAGTCGCCAGGATCGCGGATTTCACTGGAGGGCGATCGCCATAGGACAGGACTCGAAACAGAGAGATGTGAATGACATATCGGAAATTCAAAGCAACTTCGTCGTGTCCCAAAGTGTCGAGGAAGCGGTTGAAAGGCTCCTGCGACTTAGCTTCGAGGTCTCCGATAATGTTCACGATTTTGTCCACGGATTGCTCGTTCAACACGCCGCGCGGCCTGTATATGAGCAGACGAGTGTCTTCGTGAAACTCAACGTCATCAGCAAAAAGCATCATTGTCTATCTCAATGTCTCGATCTCTTTGCGACCCCACCATTGCCAGTCATTCTCGCCAGTAGGCCGCACGCCACCATGCCACCAGCCTCATAAGTCAGTTTCCTGTAGGCAACGGTATGGTGACGCCTTCCTTTTTGAGTTGGTCCCTCACCCACTGGAACCTCTCATAACCCGTAAGCGTGATCGGGCCGGAGTAAGATTCGCTCTGCAGCTTGCGGGGCGGGTACTGCACATAAGTTTTCATCAAGTTTTTAATGGCGTCCGAGATGGTGACCATCGTCCAGGTGCGCTCCGTAAAGTTGTTCATGAAAATGTCGTAGCGTTCCTGTGGGTCCTGCCAGAGATCGAAAACCTGAGGCACGGTTGCGACGTACTGTTCTGCGCCTTTCCAGCCAAGATTGCTGTCCACTGCGAGACCGCCGGTCGGCATCCCGTCGTCACCACGAAGGTTGAACACTGCCTTATAGTTTCCCACGCGGGCTGCGCCGGGTGTCAGTTCGTTCTCAGTGAAGTAGAACCATTCGGTGCGAGGATCTTTCCCGGTACCGAGCAACACGGGAGTTATGTCGTAGCTGTCGAAGATGATCGGCTGGCCTTCGCGGTCTTTCGTCGGCAATTTCACGCCAGCTACGGAGGCAAAGGTCGCCATCAGATCGAGTCCGCCGACAATATCGTGGTTCCTGACGCCCGGCTTAATTTTACCCGGCCACACGGCGATGGCTGGCACACGGTTGCCACCTTCGCGCACTGTGCCTTTCGTGCCACGGAACGGCGTATAACCAGCGTCAGGGTAGACATCCTGCCAGGCGCCATTATCAGTCGTGTAGAACACCAGCGTGTTCTTGTCCAAACCCAGTTCGCGCAGTTTGTCCATGACATGGCCGATACGAGTGTCCAATTCCACCACCGAGTCGGCGTACTTACTCTTGGACATGGATTTGTGAATGAATTCAGGGGCCGGAAGGTTAGGCTGATGCACCTTCATGAAATTGATGCTGATGAAGAACGGCTGACTCGGATTCTTCGCGGCATCTTCAAGAAAACTCAGGCCGGACTGCTCCACATACTTGTCCATGAACGGAATACCAACGACGCCGTCCGGATAGGTAACATCGTGGATGGTAACGTTCTTCTCGGCTGGCTTATCGACGTACTGACCGTTGACTTTCCAGTCCTCCTTGGCTGGTTGGCCAGCGAGGCCGGACATCGAGCCCTTGGTCACTTTATTAAACATCTCACGTAACTTCGGGTCCATGTCGGGGAACCAGGTCGGGTCGCCGTAGGTGTAGGCATTGCAGTGATAGAGGAAGCAGTGCTCCATCACGTCGTAACCTTGAGCATTGGGCAACGCGTAGTCGGCCTCACCGAGATGCCATTTGCCGGTGAAGTAGGTTTTGTAACCGCCGGTTTTCAACACCGACCCGAGAGTCCATTCTGCCTTCGGCAAACCGCCGCCCTGGCCTTGAAAAGCCACGGTCGTCATACCGCTGCGGTTCGGGATGCGCCCAGTAATCATGGCCGCTCGACCGGGTGTGCAACTCGGCTGAGCATAAAACGAGAAGAATGTCATGCCTTCAGCTGCCAGCCGATCGATGTTAGGAGTAGGCATGCCGCGTCCTTCGCCGCCGCCGTAAGGCCCGAGATCACCGTAGCCGGTGTCATCCGACACGATGAATAGAATGTTAGGTTTGTTTGCCGCCTGCGAGCTCGCCGCAAAAAAGGCGATACATATCGTGGCGATCCATCGGATTAATTGCTTTCGCTTCATGGTTTAGTTTTGTTGTTGTTGTTTAGTTTCAGTTCGTGAGATTAAAAATCATCGTGGGCTGCATCGAGACGCCATTCCGTGGCGCTTGATCCCTTTCACATGTTCAGTTTTTTCCCTGCCCTTGCGGTAGTTTTCGCAATAGTTTATCGAGATTGAGTTCGCGCGTTTGTGGCCCAGCGCGAACCACTACTTGGGCGGCACCGCGTCGATCACCACCAAAACGCGCGTGGGCCATATGCTCCGTACCAACCCCAGGCGGTTGCACGGTCCATCTGGGCCGCCATGTAATAGTTCTGTGCAATCTGCTGCTGAATTGCCAGCTGCTGATAACGTTGATACTCTGGTTCCCGGCCGACATAGGCGACCCCTGCCTTTTCGTCCTTGTAGACGTAGAAGACTCCTTTCCCTTCTATCGCGGCGCGCTCAACCTGGTAAGGTGGCAGCGCCGCATACATCTGCTGCTGCTTCGGAGTTTGCGGCGTACGTGCCCGAAAGCCTGCCGCGGTGAGCAAAGCCGTCGTGTTGCCTGATCCCACCCCGGCGCAGCCCGCCATGAAGATGGCAGCAGCCGCGGCAGCGAGGATGAAGAGGATGTTTGATTTGGTCGTTTCTGTTTTCATAAGTTTGAGTTTGCCGTTTTTGTTTTGGCGCGGAAAGACTTTTCCGTGCTGCAGCGAAACGATTCGGTCTACCTGAGCGAGACTTTCAATACCGAACAGTCATCCGGCGGCAGAGTCCCATGCAGGTGCTCGAGGGTGCGATTGCGAATTTCGGCGATGCTTCGGCCCTGACCGTTGTTCGGCGCGACCAGAAACTCGACCAACTGATCGAGAGGTGCGCAGTCGTGATTGCGACGGATTTCAAACACGCCATCAGAAAAAAGATATAAATCCGTCGGCTGCTTTAGGGGCATCTCCACCGTTGGATAACTGGCATCGACGAAACAACCAACGGGCGGACCGCTGGCTGGCAGCCTCGGATTCTTCGATTGTGCAGCACGCATGACCGCGGGCGGATGGCCGCCAGCAGCGTACCGCAATGTTCTGTTCACCAGGTTTGCGATACCGTACCAAATCGTGAAGTACAAATGATCGCGCGATTGCGAGAAGTAAACACGGTTCAGGGCGCGAAGCACCGCGCCCGGGTCGTTCCAATCTGTATCCGCGAGGCCGCACGTGCGCAGCGTGTCTATGATGGAAACTGCCAGCAATGCGGATTTCACACCGTGGCCAGAGACGTCGAGCAAGTAAAACGCGAACCGCTCTGAATCCATCCAGTGATAACCGAGTCCATCACCGCCAAGCTGCGCTGATGTTGTCATAAACCAGTCCGCTGACAGGCGTTCGTCGTTGATAGGACGAGGTAAAAGCGAGAGCACGTAATCCACGGCGCCTGTCAGCTCAGCATTCAAAGCTTGCTGTGTAGTGCGGAGAACATCGTACGCCTGAGTGATCTCCAGTGCCCGCTGTTCTGCCGCGAGTTTGGCCACGCGCAATTGCTCCACAGCGCGCGCGCGTTCGATCACTATGCCGGCCAGGTGCGTGGCCATGCGGATGAGCTCGCGGTCATGCGCTCTGGGTTCATGGGGGCGATGATAATACATCGCGACCGTGCCCAGCAGGATTCCGTCGCTGGAGAACACAGGTGTCGAACAACAGGCGCCGATTCCAAAACTCGCAGCAAGCTCGACGTAGCTGGCCCAGTGAGGATCGGTCGCGATATTCGTTGCAAACACCGGTTGCCGTTCGTAAGCGGCGCTCCCACACGAGCCCACCCGCGGGCCGATGCGTATGCCGTCCACCAGTTTGTTGTATTCCGCAGGCAGGCTCGGCGCGGCCCCGTGTCGAAGGCATTGTGCCTCTTCATCAAAGATCAGCACGGTGCACATCATTCCGTCACACGATTGGGCTTCAACGCCGCGAACCAATACGTCCAGCACGGTCGCAAGCGGCGCGCCGGATGCGATTTTCTCCAACACCCGCTTCTCATTCGCCAGCGCGTCGTCCGCACGTTTGCGTTGTGTGATATCGCGGAAACTCCACACGCGTCCAACGTTTCGTTGCTTGATCAGTTGAATCGCCGAGTTGCGCTCGAACACGCGGCCATCTTTTAACTCAAGTACGTCGAAAGTTTCGGCCGCAGACGAGGCGACGATCTCCTGAACGCGCGCCAAATACCCAGCGGGGTCTTTCAATTGCGGACCGATGTGATTCCACAATTCGCTGAGGTGCGCCGACACCATCATGTGGGGCGGCATGCCCCAGAGCTTGGTATATTTCTCGTTAAATTCCCGCACGTAGTTCGTTTCGTCAGTCACAAGAATCGCATCCGTAGTCGACTCGAGCGTGGCCTGCATCATCGCCAGCGACGTCGCCAGTTCGTCGCCGGCGTGTTCGGCTGCGCCGCGATTGGCGCTTGGACCTTCTGCCTTTGCCGGTCGATCAGACGACAACATGTCTGCAGAAAGGGCGTAATCTTTCATGGCATCAGGTAACGCGACGCTGTGGCACGCTCAGCGCTCAGCGTCGCAGTACGCCTCAGTTATACAACCAACCTCGTACCGACGGAAGCTGAAACCAAAAAGCATCGTGATCTAACCATCAAAAGCCGATTCATTTTGTCGCCGTTTGCGAAGGTGGTTTCACGCAACGAAAACCGAGGTGATTCGTGCCGGTGTTGAGTTCCCCTTTGCCGCGTGTGCCGACGATGTAGCGTGAACAATAGTGGTCATTGCAAAGGAACGAGCCGCCGCGATGGACTCGTTTCTTTTCGTTAGGCTCGGCTGGATCAAAGGGCGAGTCCGGCCCCTGCGGATTGCGTGCGACTCCACCTTTATCGGCGACTGTTTTATAGTAATCAGGGCGATACCAGTCGCTGCACCATTCCCAGACGTTGCCGGCCACGTCATAAAGGCCATAGCCGTTTGGCGGAAAGGATTTCACCGGGGCGATGCCGGCATAGCCGTCTTCGCCCGCATCCTTCACTGGAAATTTCCCCTGCCACGTGTTGGCCATCCATTTTCCGCCGGGACGAAATTCGTCACCCCACACGTATGTCTTTCCCGATAAACCGCCGCGCGCCGCAAACTCGAACTCCGCTTCAGTCGGCAAACGTTTATCCGCCCATTTTGCATAAGCTTCCGCGTCGGGGTACGCGATCTGCACGACAGGATAATTGTCCTTTCCTTTGATATCGCTTTCCGGACCCAGCGGGTGACGCCAGTTCGCGCCTTTGAGATATGTCCACCATTGATAATGATTGTTGAGCGGAACTTCATGGTCCGTTGGCGCAAAGACGACTGAACCCGCGACGAGATTCTCCTCGGGTGCAGTGGGGAACTCCTCTTTTGTCGGTGTGCGTTCAGCAATCGTAACGTAACCGGTCGCTCTAACGAATTTCTCAAACTGCGCGTTCGTCATCGCGGTCGCGTCCATCCAGAAACCGTCAACGTAAACTCGATGCACCGGCTGCGAGTCATTGGAAGCCATTGGCATTGCCTGGCTGCCTTCGCCGCCCACCGCCGCGCCCATGGAAAATTCGCCACCAGGAATCCAGACCATCCCCTCAGGCGCTTTGCCCGGCGGCGAATTCTTGTTTGCAACGGTTGGCTGAAAGTCCGCCGTGCCGCAGAACGCCGGCGGCTTCCCTAGCAACACCGCCGAAACAACAACTGTGCCTATGGCAAGGATTCGCAATTTTAAGACGAGCAAGCTTTTGAGTGTCACAGTGTCGTTGAGTGTAGGTTCGCGAGTTTACAGTTTGCGATGAACGTCAGCCGGAGTTCATCGACTCGCAAATCACGGCTCTTCAACGCCAGCGAAGTCTTCGTCTATCGGCAGGACCGGCTCGCCGTGCATGCCTTTCGTAATCACTTTAAATTGGTCAACGAGAAAAAGGGGCTTGGCGGCTTCCTGGGCCAGCGAATCGAGTCGCTGCTTTAATGTTGTGATTTTCTCGGCGTTTTCCACAGCCAGATTATTCTTTTCCGATGGGTCCTGTGTGAGATTGTACAACTCGACTTTCTCTGGCAGCAGTGTACGCCACACCAGCTTCCAATCGCCTTGTCGCACGGCGCCGCGGAATGGCTCGACGTTATAAACGATCTCGGTGCGCGGCGAAGGTTTGCCTTCTGCAATGGTGTCCCACACGTTCACACCGTCGAGCGGTTTGCATTTCGTGGTGGAAGCGCCGGCCAGAGCCGCAAACGTTGGATAAATGTCAACCGCGTGAATGAGTCCGTCCACAGTGCCGGGTTTAATGTGCCCAGGCCAATTCGCAAAACCGCACACACGCGTGCCGCCTTCGTACAGCGTTCCCTTGCCATCACGGTAAGGTTCGTTGTCGCACGGAATTTTCACCTTTGACATGTCGGCCATAACGCCCGCGAACATCGCACTGCGCGTGCCGCCGTTGTCGCTGTGGAACAGGATCAGGGTATTATCGCGCAATCGTTTCTTGTCCAGCGCGGGCGACGACGCGACCGACCTCATCGTCAAGGCACGTCACCATGCCAGCATAAGTCCGGCGCGTCGGATCCGCGATGTTTGGATAGTGATCGATGTATCCCTTCGGCGCCTGATAGGGCGTGTGTGGAGCGTTGAAGGCGAGATAGAGGTAGAACGGCTTATTTGAGTCCTGCGCGTTAACGTATTTCACTGCGTCGTTACCAAGGAGCTGAGTCGTGTAGCCTTTTTCACGGACTGGCTTGTTATTGCCGTACCAGTCGAGGACGCCGTGTTCCTCGTGCGTGAAGTAGTCCAGCTCACCGATCATCGCGCCGTATTGGTAGTCAAACCCGCGCTGCTTCGGCCAATACTTCTTGTCAGCATGGCCAAGATGCCACTTACGAATAATCGCCGTGTTGTAACCCGCTTCCTTCAGAGACTGCGGCAAGAGGATAAGCTTTGCGCCTCCGGCGGCGAGCTTGTCCAGGTTCGGCGTCTTTATGTCCGTGGCACCATTGAACCCGACATCCTTCCAGCCGAGGTCGTCTGCCACTATGTGGACAATGTTCGGCCTGGGTGCCGCTGCTGGAGCAGTGGCGGTGGTGTTCGTCTGGGCGTTTGCAGACAAAACAATGGAGATCAGGAGCATTGCGGCGATGCAAGTCGCGCGCAGTTTCCGTAGTCTTTTAATTTTCATGACAGGTGTCCTGGCTCCCCGATTTGTTTAGATCGTTGTTGAGGCAGCAACGCGCGAGGCCTGTTCAACTCCCAGGAGGGTTCCCCCGCGCTCAGGTTCCCAAACATATTGGCCGCCCTCGGCTGTCAATCCTTTTTGCCACGCTAGGCAGCCGGCTCGGAGCGTAGTTCTCGATGGTCCTGTCGTCGATTGGCACCGGGGAGTTGAGAATCCAGAAAACCGAGCGCGTGCGGCACCTTGATGATACGCACTCCGGCCTTGCGCTGTTGCTCGACGATCTGATCACGGAGCACCTGCATCCGTGTCCAATGCACCTTTGGCCGAAAATGGTGTTCTGCGTGGTAACCGTTGTAGAACCAGGTCCAGTTATAGAGTTTCTCGTAGGTGCTCACGCCCCAGGCGATGGGGTCGTCTGGGTTGGCGCCGTAATGCCGGTAGTAGCCGTTCAGATAAGAGAGGCAGTGACCGAAATACCAAAACGGCAAAAGGAAACAGATGTAATGCCAGTTAAGAATTCCGAGGATAACAAACGTAGTGACGAAGCATGCCAACTCGAACACTCCCCAAAACGCCTCGCGCGGGTTTTTGCGTTTCAATTCCTTGAGGACAGTCTTGGGATCTTCGCGAAAGAAACTGGCAAACGTGTATTTCAACGGGTGCTCTGGTTTACCGTCATGGCCGTGCTTGTGAATTGAAATCCAATCGATCGTCTCGCCATGTTCGTCGGGCCGGTCGGCGTTCCCTTTGTGGTGCTGCATGTGAATGCACTCGTAAAAAACCTGGCCGAACCCAACCGTGATTGATTCCATGATGCTGAAGAGGCGATTCAGCCGCGGCAAACGGAAATAGGGATTGTGAATGAAATTGTGGGAAATGCCGTTGATGTTCCAGGAAATGCTGACCGAATAAATAAAACCAAGCATCAGCATCACCCAGATCGGGACCCGTGAAAAAAGATAAAACATGCCGAAGAAGTACACGCAATGGAGGATGGCTGCCGCGACGGGAATGGCGTCCCAGCGTGTGTACGCAAAAAGCCTCGAATTCGTCCTAGGACGATCGATGGCTGCGAAATCAGTCGAGGAAGTTCGCATGGGGATCAGGCAGAATCTTCGAATACACAATCTTCGTTGTTAAATCCAGTCGGAATTGACCTCCATTGTCGATGAAACTCACTTCAGGTCGACATTACACCGCACAAAGAGCCAGCCGAACCGCAGCGAAAAATTCTCTGTCGTCGAATGGTTTGATGAAAAAAGCTGATGCGCCGGCTTTGAGTGATGTCGGGCGAACAAGCGGAACTTCTTTGCCATTAAGCATGATGACGCGCGTCGAAGGCGAAAGCTCGCGAACTCGCGATTGAACCTCAAGCCCGTTCATGAGCGGCATCCAGACATCAATTACGGCGACCGCAGGCCGATGAATCTTCACGTAGTTCAAAAACGCATCGGGTTCGCTAAAGGGTTCGGGGCGCCAACCTTCGGACATGAGAAGTCGATTGAGCCCTCGCAAAACGGAGGGATCGTCGTCCAAAACGCAAATCTGACTTGGCGGCTGAGCATGCAAAACAAGTGAAGTCTACGCCAGCGTTCGACGAGGCCATATTAGACCTCAGTCGCACGTCACGCAGCGGGCGTACCAGTACGGTAACGGCGAACGGATGTGCAATCTGCGGGCGGGCAAAATACGACCGGTCGCGGTGCGTTGCCGCGTTTTAACCCATAGGCCTATCGCGTCTGGCCTAATGATGCACGCAAAAATTGCTTTTGCTCGCCCGCCGAAAGGTTGACTTGTAAGTACAAAATCCGTTCCCGTTTTCGCGGCTCTTTCGTTCGGAGTTCCGCCTTCAGGCGGCCGCGTAAACGCGGAACTCCTGCGGGATAAATTTGCCTCTTCAAGTGCCAGGGAGGGGACTCGAACCCCTACGGATTTCTCCACCAGATCCTAAGTCTGGCGCGTCTGCCAATTCCGCCACCCCGGCATCGTTCATTTACAAGTACTTATGAATAAGTAAACATAGGCAAATATTGCCTGTGCTAGAGCTTGTGCTAGAGTTACGCAGTGCAACGTAAAGCAATGCAAACAACACCCGCTGAGCATTACGCTGCCCCTGCACTTACCAGAAAAAGCACAGACAATCATGTCGCGCAGTTTACCCCGGCACGTGACTCCCGCAATCGTCGCGTTCCCGGTCTTTACATTCGAAACAGCCGCTACTATTGCCAGCTCTGGATTGATCGAGGAGACGGCCGAAAGTCGGCTCGCCGCTTCCCCTTGTTTAATTCAGAGAATTTGCCGGCCCGCAATCTGAACGAAGCAAAAGAAGCGCTGGAGATTAAACGCAACGATCGCCGCGAGGACAGACTTCCAACGCCAGGACGTAAGCCCAATTTTCTCGATTACAGTGAGACTTACATGAACAAGGCGAAGGTGCAGCGTAAGCGTCCAGGAACGCTTCAGAATGAGCAGCAGGCAATTGCGCGCTTGCGATCGCATCTTGGACACGTTCGGATCGACAAAATTGCAACACCAATGGTCGCAAGTTTCGTCGAGAAGCGGCTAAAAGGTGGATTGTTCGGTAAACGAAAATTGGAGGCTGTCTCAGAGAGAACCGCAAACCTGGACGTGATCGTTCTGCGCAACGTGCTTAACGCTGCGATTGATGACGGACTCTTGCGCGATTTACCGCGGATTAAACTTCTCAAGGAAGCGCCGGCACCAAAGCGGCGACTGCTCACGCCGGAAGAATTCGATTGTCTGATCAAAGCCGCGAAGACGCGCTGCAAAAATAACGGACCGCAATTGGCAGACTACCTGCGCTTT
>DASYDV010000041.1:0-34144 GCA_036499375.1 Candidatus Udaeobacter sp. | reverse complement strand
AAGTAACCAGTGGCAGTGTTGGAGCCGCCGCTGTCGTTGAAAACCAGCGTGTCAGTTCCAATGGCGGTGTTCTGTGTACCGCTGGTGTTAAGCAAAAGTGCCGCAGCGCCCACCGCAGCATTGGAATCTGCGTTGTTGAGGACCAGCGCTCCACCGCCAACACCAGTGTTGAAACTGCCGGCGCTATCGAAGAAGAGCGAACGCCAACCGAGAGCCGTATTTCCAGCGCCAGTCGTGAGAGAACTAAGCGCATCGCATCCTTCCGCTGTCGTGAAATTGGGATAACATCCGTCCAGTGTGGGTGTTGGCGTGGGAAGAGGCGAGGTCACAACATCATAGCCGACTACGTCCAGATTTATTCCTTCCGGCGATGTGGCCGTGATATCGGAAGCTTGTCCGGTACAAATAAACGCATTTTGCACATACGGATGCGACTGCGGGCAATCCTCGCTTAGCCAATCACCGAAATCGCCGAGCATGTCCTGATTGAAGTTGACGATGTTGGTGACGCCCCCATTGATCGAGAAATAGCGTGTGCCGTTTGAAGTGAGGTTCCTTTGACCGGCAGATGACCAACTGAACAAATCCTGCGGGCGAAGGTCATTGCCCGAAATGCCCAAGAGCGATCCAAGCCCGATGACCTCGTCCATTTCATGCTCGAACGAGCGCTGCCCATCGAGATTGCCGGTACTCGGAGGTCTTGTGAACTGATAGGGTGCGCTGGAATTAAGCGTAACGATTCCATCGTACGGTCCGCCGTTCCCGACCGTTCCATTTGCAAACATCGCAGGCGGCGTATTCAGGCCCACAGCCCGGCCGCAAGCGCCGCTTGGCCGAATATTTGTAGATAACGCTGAGGCCGGCAGGCTCGCGTTCGCGGCATTGTCATTGCCGGTCCTTGCGTCCGCTCGCAATGCGTTTATGAACGTGTTCCACGGAATTGCATAGATAACGAAATTACTTTGCGCGATGCGACCTGCGGGCATGGGGTCACCGTTCGGCTCGGTGGTCGCATAGCGAAATCGAATCTCAATCGTGATTGGGTCGCTGCACAACGATTCGAAAATCGAAATGGCGCGGTTGATCGTCGCCTGAATGGCCGCCGAGTTCGAGTTGCCTGTAATCGAGCTGTCGAATGTTGCGTGAATGATCAAGCCGGTGGTTGCCTCTGTTGTAGCCGCCGTAGTCATTGAATAGCGGGCAGGCCCCACCAGATCGTAAGGACGCACTCGATAGTAGTACGTAGAGCCCCGGCTCAACCCAGTCACCACTCGGCCGGTTACGTCGCCAACGTCGAGGTCGTGATAACCATCCACAAAACTGTTGAACGACCTGCTCGTGGAGACGTCCAGCAGATAGCCCCTCGCGCCGCTTACGCTCGGCCACATCGCCATAAAGCTGCTGCGCGTTGGCGACGGCGGCAAAACAACTTCATTCTTCGGCAACACGGCGCTTGTGTTTGGAAGCCCGAGCGATCTCTGCGATTGTGCGTGCGTTGCGTGCGTGCCTGCTCCCAGTTCGAACGGAGACGCGTTTACGGCGTTGGTTTGTCCTGACACACTAAGATCGCCCGCCACGCCGGCCAGTCCCGACACGACGCAAACAACCGCAGAACCTTTTCTAAAAAAACCGCGTCGCATTGCTTTGTTAGTAAGGCTGGGAACCTAGGTGGTATTCTTACTGCACAAACCGAAAAACGGAAGCACTAAGTCTGATCGTGCGCGATTGCTGATGCCCATCACATTCGGTCGCGGCGCTGATAGAATTTGTAACGATCAATGATCGATTCGACGTACCTGCGGGTTGCGGGAAAATCGATGTTTTGAAGAAATTGGCGCTCTGATACATCGGCGACGCCGTTTCCACCGCTCCAACGCTGGGCGCGACTAGCTCCAGCATTGTACTCTGCGAGAGCGAAAGGGATTGGATCGGACTGATGATCCCAATGCTCGATCGCGCGATGCAAGTACCAGGTGCCCGCTTCCAGATTCATCTTTGGATCAAAAAGTTGATCTGGATTAAAACCGGAAATCTTATCTTCGCGTGCCCATTCGTTGGCTGCTCGTTCGCTCACCTGCATCAGGCCGCGTTCTCCATGGGTGCCATGTTTTTTTGGATCGAACCGGCTTTCACGCCACACGACCGCTTTCACCAGCATGGGGTCTAAATGATGCTCCAACGCAACGCTCCGAATGAGCCGGTCGTATTGATGAAACCGAGCCGGGCTCATCCATTCATAGCCTGTGTAAAGCGGATCCCCCGATTTAATCGCCAGATAGGCAAACGCTGCGGCCACTGCCAGCAAAACGCAGAGAACCAGTTTGAAGAGGAATTGTATCATTCAACTCGTGCTACAATAACCAATTACGAAATTACGACTACGAGCACGAGCATGAATCATGAGCAAGGGGTGCAGTACGTTCGCGTCATCGTAGATCGGGCCATTCATCGCGAGCTCGACTATTCCGTGCCGGAAACTTTGGCAGAGCGGATCGGAGTCGGCTCGCGGGTGCGAGTGCCGTTTCGCGATAAATCCGCCTTGGCAACAGTTGTTGCAATTCCCGAGGAGAGTGACGCGAAGGGCATTCGGTCAATCGAAGCGATCGTCGGCGAATCGCCGATCCTGAGCGAGCCATTGCTCGAATTGGCCAGGTGGATCGGCACTTACTATTGCTGCCCGGTCGAAACGGTGATGCGCAGCGTGCTTCCGCAAGTGATCCGGCGCGCAGAAATCGGCTGGAAAAAACAGTTGTTCGTCCAACCCGGGAGCGAGATTGACGAAGCCGAAATTGAAAAATTGCGAAGACGCGCGCCCCGGCAGGCGGAACTCCTACAAGCGATCTCGAAGCTGGAAAAGCCGATACGCGCCGCGGATCTTCTGCGGCAAACATCGCTCGATAATCAAACATTGCGTGCGCTGGTAAAACGCGGCCTCGCCGAATTGCGCGAGGAAGCCGTGGTGCGCGATCCCCACGGGGACGAACAGTTCATCGCAACGTCCAACTTGGTTTTGAACGAAGAGCAGACGCACGCATTAAGTGAAATCATAAAGGCGCTGGAGGCGCCTGAAATCGCGCGCCCGATTTTGCTTCACGGCGTCACCGGTTCCGGCAAGACGGAAATTTATTTGCAGGCGATCCGCGCCGCTCTTGAGCGCGGCCGCACGGCAATCGTTCTCGTCCCGGAAATCTCGCTCACGCCACAAACAGTCGAACGCTTCAAAAGCCGTTTCGCAGAGGCGCAGGATGTCGTCGCAGTGTTGCACAGTCATTTGTCCCAGGGCGAACGCCACGATGAATGGCACAAGATTCATTCCGGCCGCGCCCGGATCGTGATCGGCGCGCGTAGCGCGGTGTTCGCGCCACTAAAGCATCTCGGGCTGATCGTAGTCGATGAAGAACACGAGACGACATACAAGCAGGAGGAAGCGCCACGTTATCACGCGCGCGACGTAGCAGTCGTGCGCGCGAAGATCGAGAGATGCGTTGTTGTTTTGGGCGGCGCTACGCCATCGCTGGAGAGTTATCACAACGCGGCGACCGAAAAGTACCAGTTGGTAACGCTCACGCAGCGCGTAGACCAAAACCAGATGCCACTCATGCGCGTCGTCGATCTGCGCCAGGAACGACGAAAGGAAAAGAAAGCCACCATTCTTTCAGAAAAGTTATCGCAGGCCATTGCCGATCGCCTGGAGAAACGCGAACAAACAATTTTGTTTTTGAATCGGCGCGGATTTTCCACCTCGCTCCTGTGCAGCAATTGCGGCGAAGCGCGCAACTGTCCGAATTGCAGTGTCGCGCTCACCTTTCATCAGCATTTTCCCCAGGGTGGATCGACTTTTCCGAAGTCGATGTCAGGCCGATTGAGCTGTCATTTGTGCGGGCACACCGCCGCTGTGCCAAAGAAATGTCCGGCCTGCGGACAGGATGCGCTGATCTATTACGGGTTTGGCACCGAAAAAGTGGAATCAACCGTTGCGCAGCTTTATCCCACAGCAGTAGTGCGCCGCATGGACGCGGATTCGATGACGCGCAAGGATGCGTATCGCGAAACTTTGCGAAATTTTCGCAGCGGGAAGATCGACATTTTGGTCGGCACACAAATGATCGCCAAAGGTCTGCATTTTCCGAACGTGACGCTGGTGGGCATCATCAACGCCGATCTGGCGCTGCATATACCGGATTTCCGCGCAGGCGAACGCACATTCCAGCTTCTCACGCAAGTTGCCGGGCGCGCCGGGCGAGGCGAAACGCCGGGCGAAGTCTTCGTGCAAACCTATACGCCGTTTTCGCCATCAATCCAGTTCGCGCGTCACCACGATTTTGCCGGCTACTTCCAACAGGAACTCGAATTTCGCGAACGTTGTGATTTCCCGCCCTTTAACCACGCGATTTTAATCACCGTACGTTCCCCGCATGAAGGCCGCGCAAAATTATCAGCCGAAACATTAAAGCGCCGCCTGAGCGAAGCATTGCCGGAAGAATTCATATTAGGCGACGCAACCCCCGCGCCACTGGAAAAATTACAAGGCCAATTCCGTTTTCATATCCTGATCCGCGGCGAGGCCATCATACGCCTGAGCCGCCTCGTCCGCGAAACGCTCGACAAACTGCCATTCCCCGAGGACGTCACCGTCACCGTGGACGTTGATCCGTACCATTTGCTGTAGCCAGCATCTTGCAGATCGCCGAAGTCCTCGAACTTCGTTTTGCTTTGTTAAAGCATTTGCGAGCAACGCGCCAATAACTTCGAATAACCTTTAATAAGTGCTGTCTTTTTGAACCGGCGACCAATTGTCGGGTCGGCCTACAGATGTTATGAACAACTCTTTGGCGGCTGCGGTTTGCGAGGACGCTCGCGGCTGAATCCACATGTTATTCGCACAACTATGAAGAAGAAATTCTTGAAATGAAAATTCAAATCATCTTCGTGTGTTGGGAAAAACTTTGTCGGTAATGCATGAGAATGTTTCATGTTCTCGATCCAACACTTTCAAACCAGGTGTCGTGCAGTCTTTGCGCCTTGGCCGTAATGACCAAAGCGCCACAAGCTGGAAGGGTAAAAACACGACTCGTTCCGCCACTTACACCGGAAGAAGCAGCAGAATTGAACAAATGTTTTTTGCGCGACACAGCGGCTGCCATTTCGAATGCCTGTATCCGTCGCCCTGCGGGCGACGCTTCACACAGTGAAGCGACAACAGCGCGCGCTTCTGCGATTGCCGTTTATACACCCGTTGGCGCTGAATCAGCCTATACTGATATTTTGCCAGCTAATTTCAGTTTGCTGCCACAACGCGGTGACGGATTTGGCGAACGTCTCTATTTCGCCACCGAAGATTTATTCAAATGCGGTTTTGAATCGGTCTGCCTGATTGATTCCGACAGCCCCACTGTTTCTGCAGCGAATTTTGAGCGGGCGGTAGAACTTCTCGCTTCTCCGAACGATCGAATTGTTTTGGGTCCGAGCGACGATGGTGGCTATTACCTGATTGGGCTCAAGCAACCGCACCGGGAGATGTTCGAGAAAATCGACTGGAGCACGGAACGCGTGTTGAACCAGACGATCCAGCGCGCAACCGCGATCGGGCTGGAAGTAAAACTTCTGCCGACAGGATATGACGTTGATGATGGCGAAAGCTTGCGGCGGTTGAGTGATGAGTTGCTCAGTCAAAGCGCGGTCGACACCGTTGCTCCAAATACGCGAGAATTCCTGGCAAGCCTGGTTGGGCAAAAGAAATTGTAGGGCAGGCGCTCCGCCTGCCTGCTTTAGCAACCGGAGCGGTTGCCCTACAAAGAATGCGTCGGTAGCCTCATGGGCGTATGGCAAAACGCGCATTAGTTACTGGCGGCGCAGGCCTGATAGGTTCGCACGTCGTCGATCTTCTCGTCAGCGAAGACTGGACGGTGCGTGCTCTGGATAACCTTGAGCCGCAAACGCACCGGCGCGGAAAGCCGGCATGGATCAATCCAAAGGCGGAATTTATCCAGGGCGACGTGCGTGATCGCGACACGATTACTGCCGCGCTCGATGGCATCGACGTAGTTTTTCACCAGGCCGCATACGGCGGATACATGCCGGAGATCGTGAAGTTTGTGCATGTAAATTCGCTTGGCACAGCACAAATGCTCGAAGTCATTCGCGAGAAAAACCTGCCGATCAAAAAGATCGTCGTGGCCAGCTCGCAAGCCGTTTACAGCGAAGGCGCGGGCGAATGTCCGACGCACGGACTGGTCTTTCCAAGCGTCCGCCCAATCGAGCAATTGCGTCGCGGCGATTGGCAGGTGCACTGCCCGATTTGTGGCGCGATCACAAAAAGCGTTCCCACGCCGGAGAACGCACCGGTCGGCGGCGAGACCGTTTACGGGTTAACGAAAGTGGATCAGGAGCGGCTCGTGCTGCTGTGGGGAAAACAGATCGGCATCCCCACGGTCGCGCTGCGTTATTCCTGTACCTACGGACCGCGCCAATCAATTTTCAATCCTTACACCGGCGTGATCGCGATTTTTTGCACCCGGCTGTTGAACAATTTACCGCCGGTCCTATACGAAGACGGCGAGCAAACGCGAGACTTCTCATTCGTGGAAGACATTGCGCGCGCAAATGTGCTCGCTGCCGAAACCGACAAGCTCGACGGGCTAGCCGTAAATATCGGCAGCGCTTGCGGCACACCGATCCGCGAAATCGCCGAGCAACTCGGCGACATTCTGAAGATTGACATCGCGCCTGAGATGAACGGCGAATTTCGCCCTGGTGAAATGCGCCATCTTACCAGCGATACCACGCTGGCGCGGTCCGCCGGTTACAAACCAACCGTCGATCTCGGCGAAGGCATCTCGCGGTACATCGACTGGATCAGAAAGCAGTCGGACATTCGCGATTACTTCAGCGAAGCCAGCGACATTTTGAAGAACAAAGGCATTGTTCATCGCGTGGCCAGATGAATCTTGCCAGCGGCATTCCCAATTTTGACGCACCGGTCCTCCAGCATGCGCGGAAGGATTTTCCGCTACTGGACGCGGACATGACGGTTGGCGAAGCGCTGGAGCGGATCCGGCGCGAGGGTGTGGGCGAACGCGTAATTTATTTTTATGCGATCGATGAAGAGAAGCGACTCATGGGCGTTGTGCCGACGCGGCGCCTCCTGACCGCTCCATTGGAAACCGCGCTGCGCGAAGTGATGGTGCGGCGCGTCGTGGCTGTTCCGGCAAAGGCAACGGTGCTCGACGCGTGTGAATTTTTCGTACTCTACAAATTTCTCGCTTTTCCGGTTGTCGACGATCAACGGCATGTGGTTGGCATTATCGACGCAAACTTGTTTGCCGAGGAAATTTTGGAAGCCGGCGATGCTGAGGATCGATCTCGCAGTGGCAAGGCTGTGCCGGTCGGTCCGGAGTTTTTTGCGGCGCTCGGCTTTCGCTTGGAACAGATTCGTGGTGCATCGGCGTGGCGCGCATTTCGATTCCGCTTCCCGTGGCTGCTCGTCACGGTGGCAGGCGGAACGCTCGCCGCCATTCTGGCGGGCTTTTTCGAGGCAACGCTGGCCGGCAGTCTGATCATTGCGTTTTTTCTGACAATGGTGCTGGGATTAAACGAAAGCGTCAGCATACAATCGATGAGCGTGACGAATCATGCGTTGCGCTCAGTTACCGTGACTTGGGACTGGCTCGCGCCTGCGTTTCGTCGTGAACTCGCAACTGCAGTGCTTCTCGGCGTTTCTTGCGGGTTTGTTGTGTGCGTCATCGCCTTCGTGTGGCGCGACGATCTGCGCGCGGCAACTGTTATCGGCGGAAGCATTGCGCTCTCGCTGGTCACGGCATGCGGGCTTGGCCTGGCTGTGCCTTCACTTTTGCATCGGTTCAACCTCGACCCAAAAATTGCCGCGGGTCCTGTAACGCTCGCGTTGGCCGACTTCATTGCACTGGTGATTTACTTCACAAGCGCGTGGCTCGTTTTGCGATGAGCAAAGTGTCCGTTGTCATTCCCGCGCTAAATGAGGAAGAACCGATCTCCAGCGTGGTTCGCGAATGCCTCGCAACAGGCGTGCCCCACGAAGTAATTGTCGTCGACAACCGCAGCACCGATCACACAGCCGAGCGCGCGCGTGAAGCGGGCGCCGTCGTCGTGACTGCACCGCGTGGATACGGGCGTGCGTGCGCGGCGGGTGTTCGCGCTCTTTCGCACGGATGCGAGATCGTAGTGTTTCTCGATGGCGACGGCAGTGACGTTCCAGCATTCATGCAGCAACTCGTCGATCCTATCGCGCGCGGAACGCATGATTTTGTGATCGGTTCACGCACCCGCGGAAAACGCGAGGCCGGCAGTATGAATTTCCAACAACTTTTGTCAGGACGAATTGCTGGATGGATTCTCCGGCTGCTTTACGGCGTTCGTTACACCGATATGGGTCCGTTTCGCGCCATCCGCCGCGACGCGCTGGAGAAACTTGGGATGCGCGAGGAAACTTACGGTTGGAATTTGGAGATGCAGATGAAAGCTGCGCGCGCGGGACTACGGGTCCTCGAAATCCCGGTCAACCATCGCCGTCGCGCCGGCGGCGAATCGAAAGTTTCAGGCACGTTCCGCGGCACGTTCGTGGCCGGCGCCCGGATCATCGCGACACTCTTGCGAGTGGCGGCAAGCCCCAAGGATTGACTGCTTCCAAGCTGTCATCTTTTTGCGACGGCTTGGAAGCCGTCGTTCCTTGGTGTAGCGTCGCGCATGGTTTCGATGCTCGATTTGGAGAGGTTCCGCACCACGCCCCTCACGCGAGAGCCGTTTAAATTTTTGATCGTGCCGGAATTTGTGAAAGCGGACGCGCGCTCGGCGATACACAACCATTATCCTGAGGTAAACCGGCCCGGCAGCTTTCCGCTTGGAGAAGTCACATACGGTGGCGCGTTTGCGAAGCTGATCGAGGAAATGCGTAGCGATGAATTTCGCAAGGTCTTCGAAGAAAAATTCGGGATCGATCTGACGAATCGTCCGGACATGATCACGGTCCGCGGTCATTGCAGCGAAAAGGACGGCAAAATCCACACCGATTCCGAGACGAAAATCATCACGATACTGATCTACATGAACGCAAGCTGGGAGTCTTCTGGCGGCCAGCTTCGATTGCTCCGTTCCGGAAACAATCTCGACGACATGATTCTTGAAGTGCCGCCGACTGAAGGAACGCTGCTCGCGTTTCGTCGCAGCAATAATTCGTGGCACGGCCACAAGCCGTTCTCGGGTCTGCGCCGCGTGATTCAGTTTAACTGGGTGACCAGCGAGGCCGTGGTGCGACGCGAGCAAAATCGCCATAAGTTTTCGGCGTGGATGAAAAAAGTTCGCGGCGCGTTCGCAGGCGACAAAAAGGCAGCGTAGCCAAAAGAAAAGCAAACGCCGAACGTCCAGCGTTGGACGTTGAGAACCGTTTTCGTGAGGAACAAGTAATTGAGTAGCCAGATCGAAAACGTACGAACGAAGAACGGTGGCGCAGCGGCGCTGCAAACCACCGAGTTCTCGCGAATTTTGCTGATCAAACCTTCGGCGCTCGGCGACGTCGTGCACACGATTCCCGTGCTGGTCAAGCTGCGCGCGCGTTATCCGCGAGCGCGGATTGACTGGCTGATCACGCCGGAAAACGCGGAGGTCGTGCGCCATCATCCCGCGCTCTCGAATGTAGTGCTATTTGCTCGGCGCGATTTCTCAAAGCGCGGTCAGCGATGGCGCGCGATGCTGGGCTTTTTCGATCTGCTTAAACAGATCCGTCATGCGAAGTACGATCTGGTGGTCGACATGCATGGCCAGGTGCGTTCGGCTTTGTTCGCGCTCATCAGCGGCGCCCGAGTGCGCATCGGGTTTGATCGGCCAATCGAATTCTCGCGCACAATTTCTGCCGAGCACGATCTCAAAAATATTCCGAACCGCGGGTGGCGCGGCGCGCGCGAAGGTTCGTGGATCGCGTACACGCACCGCATTCCCATTCCTACGCTCGATGTTCACGCCATCGATCGTTATCTGTGGGTCGGATCGTTGCTTGGTTTCGACGATGAACCGCCGAACCTGGCGATTTATCTCTCACCGGAAACAATCCGCACCGTGGAGCGATTGCTCGAGGAGCGTGGTGTGCCTGCTGGCAAGCCGCTCATTGTTCTTGTGCCTGGGACAATTTGGGAAACGAAGCATTGGACCATCGACGGATTTGCAGGTGTCGCGCGCGAGTTTCTTCGCGAAGGATTTGCTGTTGCTCTCGCAGGCACGAACCGCGATGAGGCGCGCTGCCAACAAATCGCCGCCGCCGTGCCCGGGACGATCAATCTTTGCGGTAAAACTACTCCAGCAGATCTGGCGGGGCTGATCCAACGTGCCGAAGTCGCTATCACGAATGACTCCGGCTCGATGCACGTCGCCGCGTCGCTAGGCAAACCGATGGTCAGCATATTTGGCCCAACGAATCCGGTTCACATCGGGCCGTACGAAAGGCCGGAATCGGTTGTGCGCGTGGATCTGCCGTGTTCGCCGTGCAATTATCGTCGTCTGAGCCAGTGCCCGTTCGATCACGCCTGCATGAAGCAGGTCACGTCCGAGATGGTGGTGGAGCGCGCGCGGAAAATTCTTGCGGCGGGAAACTGAAATTGTTGTAGAGGCGTGTTGATGCTAAATCATTAAATCGAGTGAACAAGCGTTCGCCGCGGCGAACGCCTCTACAACTCATACTCATCGCAATGAGCAAAACAAAAGCGATCTGCGCCGGGTTGCTCGCCGGATTAGTCGCCGGGGTCCTGATGACGACGGCGATGTTGTTGCTCGCTACACTCGGTGTGGCGACGCCGCTCGTGATTATTGGTGACCGCCTTTCGGTCTTCATCCCGCCGGGGCCGTTTCTTTGGCTGATGGGTAAAGTCGGAGGTTACAATCATCTCAAGCAACTTGGCGTTGGATCGACAATTGCCGGCCAACTTCTGGTCGGTGCGATTGCCGGAGCAATTTTCGGGTCGTGCACGCGGCACAAACCGGCACGCGTGTCGGTGATCTGGACGATTTCGCTGTTCATCGCGCTTCCAATCGTTGCCTTCGCGATCGCGCTGTGGCCGGTGTTGGGCACGAGCTATATCGGCCTGCCAATTCAAGTCGCTCGACTGGTCACGATCATCGGTTTCGCCCTGTGCGTCTTTCTCTTCGAACGAACCCTCGTCACTGGTTTCCGATTTCTGACCACGCGAAAAATCGGGAGGGAAAATTACGAGTTCACGCCGGCTATCGGACGCCGTGCATTCGTGGTCGGCACAATTGGTCTCGCAGCGGCTGGTGGCGGAGTGGCGCTGGCGCGCAAACTGTATCGCGCCGCTGCATTCAGCTACGATGGCACGCAATACAAAGGCCGCATCGTTCAGGCCATTACGCCTAACGACTTGTTCTATTGCGTCACCAAGAACGTGGTCGATCCCAGGGTTGACGTCGATCTGTGGCATCTTGAAATCGGCGGGCTGGTGCAGAACGCGGCGACCTGGCGGTTCCAGGACCTGATAGGATTTAAGCCAACCAAGCAACAAACCACGCTAATGTGCATCAGCAACGGCTTGGACGCGGGCCTGATGAGTAATGCCGTATGGAAAGGTGTTCCGCTGCGGGATTTGCTCGACCAGGCCGGTGTGCTGTCCGGCGCCGCGCGCGTGCGTCTGCAGAGCGTCGACAATTACACCGACACGATCCCGCTTGAGAAAGCGATGGAGCCGACCACGCTGCTCGCTTACGAAATGAACGGCGTGCCCCTGCCGGATCGGCATGGATATCCGCTGCGTGTGATCGTTCCCGGCTACTTCGGCGAGAAAAATGTGAAGTGGCTCACTAGGATCGAAGTGGCCGACGCAAACGCGAAGGGATTTTACGAAAAACAAGGATGGGGCCCCGATTTCATTGTGCCCACACGATCGAGAATCGATGTGCCCGATAATTGGGCGTTCTTTTCGTTAGCCAAACTAACTGCTCCCATCGAAGTGAAAGGCATCGCGTTCGGTGGCGACCGCGGCATCTCCCGCGTGGAGCTGAGCTTCGACGGTGGAAAAACCTGGAATGACGCGGACGTTTATTATTCCGGTAACCCTCTGGCGTGGTCGCTCTGGAAGACGAAGTGGATGCCCGCCGCGACGGGTGATTACATGGTCGTTGTTCGTGCCACCGACGGCAAAGGGGGCGTGCAGACTTGGGAATCCGATCGTGGTCCGTTTTCTGGGGTTGCCGGGCTCCATTGCATCAACGTGCGCGTTACCGCGTGACGTCATGTCGAGCGAAGTCGAGACATCCCGCCGCATTGCTGTTGGGTAGCGCTCCGGGATTTGATTCGCTCACTTCCCGTTCGCTCAGCCTCCGGCCTTCCCGTCGATGTCGCGGCTTCCCCCAGCCGCTCCATTCTCGACTTCGCTCGAAATGACAGTCGTGGAGTGCTTCAAAACTTGCACTCTGTGCTAAATTCTAACGATGGAGAAACTGATTGTTGTTGGGAGCGGTTGCGCCGGGCTGACTGCCGGGATTTACGCCGCCCGTGCGAACCTCAGCCCACTAGTGCTGGAAGGCCGGCACCCCGGTGGGCAACTCTCTACAACGACCCTGGTCGAAAATTATCCCGGTTTTCCGGACGGAATCGATGGGCCGGAACTGATTTTGAACATGCACAGACAGGCCGAAAAATTTGGGGCCCGGTTCTCTTATTCAGAAGTGACCGATTTCGATGCGAGCAACACACATGTTCGCATCAAAGCCGATGATGAGTGGTTGGATACGCGGGCGCTCATCATCGCCAGCGGCGCCGCGGCGCGATATCTCGGACTAGACGGCGAAGAGAAATTGGTCGGCCACGGATTAACATCGTGCGCCACCTGCGACGGTGCGTTTTATAGAAACGTGCCGGTCTGCGTCGTGGGCGGCGGCGATTCCGCCGCCGAGGAATCGCTGTTCCTCACGCGGTTCGCATCAAAGGTTTATCTGATTCATCGCCGCGACAAAATGCGGGCTTCCAAAATCATGCAGGAGCGGGTGTTCGCGAACAAGAAGATCGAGCCGATCTGGGATACGATCGTCACGGAATATGTTCCCGATGAAAAAGGCGAGATGCGCGGCTTGCGTTTGCGCAATGTGAAGACAAACGAAGAGCGCGAGCTGGAAGTGGCGTGCGTTTTCGTCGCCATCGGGCATGATCCCAACACAAAGGCGTATCGAGGCAAACTCGATATGGATCCAGAGGGATATCTTCTCCCGAAAAACCTGGTCGAGAGCCAGCACCCCGGCGTTTTTATCGCCGGCGACGTGTCTGACCGCGTTTACAAGCAGGCTATTACCGCTGCGGGAATGGGTTGCGCCGCGGCGCTGCAAGCGGAGAAATATCTGAGCGGATTAGAATTGCAGTGATCGGGTCGGTCAAAAACAATTGTAGGGCAAGCGCGTCGCCTGGCGGCGCCGGAGTTGGCAACCGGAGTGGTTGCTCTACAATGCGCGCGCAGTGAAGATTTGCGATCTTACCCAGTTTTATTCGCCGGTGAGCGGCGGGGTGAAGCGATATCTTCATGAGAAGATCGATTACATTCACCGGCACACACCGCGTGACGAACATGTCCTTATTGTTCCTGGCGTGAAGACAAAGCTGAAAGCAAATGGCTGCTCGCGCGTTTACACGGTTCGTTCTCCCCTTGTTTCGCGCACCGCGCAATACCGCGCGCTGTTGAATCTTCGCGCCGTGGAAGAAATTTTGGAACAGGAACAGCCGGACGTGATCGAGTCCGGAGATCCTTATCAGCTCGGATGGAGAGCATTGAAGGTTGGGCGCGCGCTGCGCGTGCCAGTGGTCGGTTTTTATCACTCGCATTTTCCTGAAGCGTACGTGCGGAAGAGCGCAAGGCTCCTTGGGAAAACGGCGACACGCCGTGTGATGAAGGTTTCCCGCGCATACGTTCGTAAATTGTATAATCAGCACGCCGCCACACTCGTCGCATCAGAGCGGCTGGGACGCGTTCTCCGTGAGTGGGGCGTACAGAACGTGCGTGTGGTTAGCCTCGGTGTTAATACGGAAATCTTCCGACCGCACGCGTCCGGAACCGAAGCAATACGCAACTCGCTTGGCGTTAATCCAAGCCAAAAGCTGCTTCTTTACGTCGGCCGATTAGCGAAAGAAAAGAACACAATGACGCTGCTTCGTGCGTTCAGAAGTTTGCAACGACGCCGGCCGAACGAATTTCATTTGCTCGTGATCGGCGATGGGCCCGATCAAATTCAACTCCGAAAGACGCAATTAGCGACTAAGAATCTTTCATGGATTCGCTATTGCGCTGATCCTCGCGAACTTGCCGGCTTTTATCGCGTGGCTGATCTTTTCGTTCATCCCGGTGTTCAGGAAACGTTTGGCCTTGCCGCTCTGGAATGCCAGGCGTGCGGGACACCTGTCGTGGGAATTCGCGGTAGCTACATGGATAACGTGATTTGTCATGACCAGGAATCATGGGCGGTAGAAAACAGCCCTGACGCGCTCGCGAACGCGATCGAAGAATGCAGCGACAGGAAGCTATCGGTTTTGGGGAGGGACGCTGCACGCGTTGCGCGGAGTCTGTATAATTGGCCGCGCGTATTTGACGAACTGTTTTGCATTTATGGCGAGCTTCGCTCAAAATACCGCCGATCTTAAATGCTCAACGATGACTCCCAGCCGTTTCTGATTCGTGGCTATCGCAGATCAGACCGCGAGACCGTAAGAAAGCTCTGCTGCGATACCGGATTCCTCGGCCACCCGATCGATCCCGTGTACGAAGACCGGGAATTGTTCGCCGATTTTCTCACCACCTATTACACCGATCACGAACCGGAATCCTGCTTTCTCCTCGAGTTGGACGGCGAAATTTCCGGTTACCTGCTTGGCTCGCGCAAGCCGCTGCAAAATCAGCTCTACGCGCTTTATCAAAACGTCTGGCTATTCTTCCGCGCGCTGACCCGTTATTTCCGTTACAACCCACGCTCGCGTCGCTTCATTCGCTGGGTACTCATGTACGGCTGGCGAGAAGTGCCCGCTCAACCCCGGCGAGTCCCGCATTTTCATATCAATCTCCTGCCGGAGGCGCGAAAGGTTTCGACTACGCGCGCGCTGATGAGCGCGTATCTAAGTTACCTCTATCGCTCCGGCGAAAAGCGTGTGTGTGGCCAGATCGTCACCTTTGAGAGCCGGCGCGGTGAAAAGATGTTCGAACGGTACGGGTTCAAGGTTTTGAACCGGGCGGAGATCACCAAATACAAAGCATTTTATCCCGAATCGGTCTACCTCAGTACCGTCATCAAGAATTTAGAAACCGCCGATCCGCTTTCCGCGTATTCGCGCATCCGCGAGTAACAGGGACGCACTCAAAAAATTCAATCCGTACAGCTAACGGTGCACGATATGATAATGCCTTGTTCGCGCGGGCGTGGCGTGTTCGCCCCACCCGTCTGATGGGAGCTCGGCCTGGAAGGTCAAGCGCGCCGACGCGGAAGGCTTTCACAGCTTAAAAATGAAAACGCATTGCGCTGCAAAACGCGGGCTCGAAGTGCTCGGGCTTATGATGATAGGGGAAGGCGTGGTCGGCCTGCTTTTTCCTACGCGTTACTCGCTGTTTTGGAAGATCGGACCGCGCTGGATGCGACAAGCTGTAAGCGTGCTGGCCGAAAACCCAAATGGCACACGGCTGTTATGTGCCGGCGAGATCGCGGCTGGCCTTTGGCTGGCAGCGCACGAACTGGACTGATCAAACTGTCGCGCTAGCACGTGCGTTATCGCGGTCATTCGTCGTCGCCACCTAGTAGTTGCACTGCGAGTGGGATCGTCGTTAATGCGCCGATTGCGACCAGCGTCCAGCCGATCGCTTGCCTCTGTTCACTTGTCAGCTTTTCGGAAACCAATAGCGCGACGCCCGCGCCGAGCATTGCACGCGTGCCGGCCATGAGACCAATTTGAGGAATCGTGACTTCGTGTTTTTTCATATGTCCTTTCACTCTTTAATTGTAATTCTACTCCGCCATAGAAACGCGGCAATTCAATGGCCAGGATGCGAAAAACCCAATTCGGTCCGCCTGCTCGCGAATGAGAACTCAAATCAAGCGCTGACTAGAAAGCAGTGACCAAAGTTGCGATGGCTTTCTCCCGTTTCCGTTTTAACGTTGTAACTCTTTTGACGTCCTAACGGTTCTTTCGCCGGCATAGCTCAGCTGGTTAGAGCAGCTGATTTGTAATCAGCAGGTCGTCGGTTCGAATCCGACTGCCGGCTCCCTACAAAAATCGCTGTTTTTGAAGGGAGAGAAAAAAATTGCTTGAACACTTTTGGAGCCGTAACTCAGTGATCCGCTTGCGTGTTCTTTGTTGTGCCGTCGCCCTCGTGAAACGTGAGCGCGACCGCGTTCATGCAATAGCGCAATCCAGTCGGCGGCGGCCCGTCAGTAAAGACATGTCCAAGGTGCGAGCCACAGCGCGCACACGAGATTTCTCTGCCGAAGATCGCTGAGACCGTGCTGTTTTCGCGCACGGCTTCTTTGCGAATCGGCTGCCAAAAACTAGGCCAGCCGGTGCCAGAGTCGAACTTTGTGTCGGCTCTATAGAGTGTATTGCCGCAGGCAGAACACACATAGATTCCCTTCTCATGACCGAGTGCATTGCCACTCAGTGAGGGTGCCTCTGTTCCCGCGCGACGCATCACGAAGAACTGTTGTGGCGACATGATAACTTGCCATTCCCCGTTCGTAAGATGGACCTCCTGATCAATCGGAATCGCGTCGAGCTTCGTGCGAATCTGCGGCGCATTGAGATTGCTCGACGAGTGCGCGGGTGAGCAGGCGAAGAGAACTGCGTAAATCACCGGGCTTAGCAAGAGTTGGGTTGTGCTTTTCATAAATTAGTTACGCCGCAGCCAGCCGCCAGTCGCTTGGATTGGTGTCGCGTTTTCCGTGATCCATGCCGCCAGCGCACTTGGTTTGTCGTCGCCGGATTGCTTGGGGGGCGTCACCGATCCAGTCCAGCGATTCCCTTTGTGCGTCATGTCGGTCATCGCGAAACTCAACACGACAAAATCGTGGCGCAATTTGCGTCCAGCGTTTTCACCGCGTTTCACGTCTGATTCGAGATCATTGCCGAGGAGCGTCACATTTAATGTCAAGGCACGCGGTTGCGTTGATTCCGCAACGAACGTGGCGCCGACCTTGCCGTCATCGCTGAATGTCACACGCAAGCTTCCAACTTTTTTCAAAGCCGCTGGTAAAGCATTGCTCGTAGACCAGTCGCGCCACTCTCGGCCGTTCACAACAAAACCAGGCGTGTAAACCGAATCGCCGCCCCAGTCCGCGGCATACCGTTGTTGTCTTAATGTAAATTCCGGCTTGGAGAAGCGATCGCGCCAGCCCAGATGGTTCCAGTAGTCAACGTGAAACGCGACTGGAACGATTTTCTTCCAGAGATCCGGACTCGAGTTAAACGCGCTGAGCCATTTTTCGGCCGGCGGACAACTGCTGCAGCCTTCGGAGGTGAACAGTTCAATGAGAGCCGCTTGCGTCTCGCCGCTTTCGAAAGTCGTCGTTTCTGCGGCGAAGATGTAACCCGCCGCTGGCAACCACATCATCACAATCGCAAGCGCGAAGGCTTTCATTTTGTTTGGCTCATGGATCGCTCAGAGGAACATCGCTCTGTTTTCAGTATGCCTTACACCGATGATCCACGCCACTTGGAGCGCAATTTAGGCCGCCACTCCTTCGGAAATTTTTAGCTTCCCGAGATTGGATGCGCATTTGACTTCGGATCAGAAGGTTGGGGGTTCGAATCCCTCCAGGGCACGCCACTTTTTCAATTTGTCGCCGTTATCGAAAAACAGTCTAAACGGACTGTCACGCCAATGACCGAAAATGAAGGCCTCGAATTTGAAAATTCTCGTTCTATATCTTTTTCAAACGAGCACGCCAGTAGATTAATCCCCCGATCAGGACAAATCCGAACGCGCCGCCAATGACTTTCAACCGAAACAGCAAAGGATCTCCCATATCCGGCGGCGGGATCGTCGCGATAATCATCGCAAACAAGGTGACGATCATACCGCTCAAGCCGGTGGCCCATGCGCCAATCGATCCGCCAGGCGCGCGCACGACTTCACTGGCGTTTTCGTCGCGTCGGCGATGAATCAAAAAGACGATGAACAAATAAAGGTACGGGATGAAATAAATCAGAATCTGCGTGTCGAGTAGGATCAGATAAACGTCCTCGACGTTCGTGCCCTTTCCGAGCACCGAGAGCAACAGAAATATCGTCCCGAGCGTCGCCTGAACGAGGATCGCCACATACGGCGTATGCCATCGCGGATGCACCGCTCCGAAAGCTTTCGGGAAATAGCGGTCCAGCCCGATCACGAACGCCACGCGCGCAGGTCCGATCAGCCAGGCGCCCACGCTGCCGAGATTACCGATGGTGTAAAGCGCCGCGCACAACGCGGCGACCCAGCCCAGCGTCGGGGAAATACTTTCGGCGCCGGCCTTGATCGCCTGTAGAAATCCTGAGACTACGTTGACATCCTTATTCGGCAGACGCCACAGCACTGCGGCTGTTCCGAGAATATAGACGACGGCAATCAACGGCGCGGAGATGAAGATCGAGCGAGGCAAATTGCGTCGTGGATTTTCGACCTCGTCACCCATCGTGGAGACCAACTCGAGTCCCGCGAACGCGAACGCGATCGAAGCCAGCAGGTTCAACGCCGGCAGGTTGTTCAGATCGGGCTTCAAAGTCGCCAGGCTGAGTTGATTGGCCGGAGGAGTGGTCATCACGCCGTAAACGCCCAGGAAGATCAGAATGAGTCCGGGAACGTACGTGCCGATGCCGCCGGCGTTTTGCAACCATTTGCCCGTGCCCAGGCCGACGATGTTTATCAGCACGGCGATCCACAGCGAGCCGAGCGTCACCGGCAGCACATAGGCCCAGCTGTCAGTCAGTCCGCTTCCACTTTTCCCGAAAATAAAAGTCGCGATGACCGCCGCCGAAATTAAGAGGTTCGGGTAATAGAGGACGTTATTGACCCAGTAACACCAGCCGCACAAAAACCCGTTACCTTCGCCCAAGGCGCGTTTCGTCCAGAAATAGATGCCGCCCTCTTTCGGAAATCGCGATGACAACTCGATCACCGCTAATCCTTGCGGGATGAAGAAAAAGACGGCGGCGATCAACCACATCACCAACGATCCGGGACCGAATCTCGCCGTTGTCCCAAGATGCCTGAGACCCAGCACGGCGACCAGATTGAACAGGATCAGATCGCGCAGTTTGAGCGCGCGTACAAGGTGCGGTGCGGTTTTCTGAGCGTTGCGCACTCAATTGCGAACTGCGTTCGCGAAGCGTTGGAGATAAATCCGCTGCAGATCTTCGGAGCTGAGTTTCGCCGGGCCGAGGTCGAACTCTACTTTTTCGATCGTGCCTCTGAAGTATTTCGGTAGCACTTTGGCGTATTCGAATTTGGGGACTACCGGGAGGCCGTTATCGGTGCCGATGTCCATGCCTGCGTACGACGCGAATCGGAACGGAACGCTATGCTCCATTTTCAACTCGGCTTGCTGTTTGCCGTTGATGAAAAGTCTGGCCGTTCCGCCCGTGCCGAATTCGCCAGGCTTATCGGCGGTGAATTCGTAGCGCACATTGACTTTGCCAGTTGGCAACGCATCGCGCGAACTGATGGTGTCGAGCTTCAACCCGAGCAAGCTGTAGGTGTGTTTCAGGTAGCCGTTTTCTACGTAGAGCGAGAAGCCGCCGAGAAAACTGGACTCGGCAACGATCACGCCCGCGACTCCGGGACGCAATTTTAGCGTGCCTGCCCGGCCCGGATTGTCGAGATCTGCGCTGATGCTGTACGACCGATTGTAAATCGGCGGGATCATTCCGGACGAAATGTTTTCGGTTCCGTTGTAGTAGGTGAATTTCGTCCGTTCTGGTAAACCTTTCGGGAAGCCCCACACGGTTGCCATCTCTCCGAGCAACGGCAGCACCTGGTATTTCTCGGCCTCGGCCCAAAAGAGTGCAGTCAGCTCGCGCACTTTGTCCGGATATTTGTCGGCGACGTCGTCGGCCTGCGAAAAATCCTCATCCAAGTTATACAACTCGCACTTGTCGTTATCGGGGTTCCATTTGCCAGGTGCGAATCGGGAAAGTGTTTCGGGATCGATCTTCCACGGAATTCGGTCGAGTCGCCAGCATGCCATCCAGCCGTCCTTGTACATGGCGCGGTTTCCCAGGATCTCGAAGTACTGTTGCGTATGCCGCGAGGGCGCTTTTGCATCATCGAACGTGAAAGCGAAACTCACGCCGTGCATCGGCATCTGTGGCACGCCGTTGACTTCCTTTGGCTGTGGCAGACCGGCCGCTTCGAGGATGGTCGGCGCGACATCAATGCAGTGTGTAAACTGACTGCGCAGACCGCCCTTGTCCTTGATGCGGTTTGGCCATGAGATGACCATGGGATTGCGAATGCCGCCGAGATGTGACGCCACTTGCTTGCCCCATTTAAAGGGCGTGTTACCAGCCCACGCCCAAGCCGCCGCATAATGCGGAGCCATGTCCGGGCCGCCCCATTTGTCGAGGCCGCCGTAGGCCTTGATCGCTTTCAACTGCTGATCGGCGGTGAGCGGAACGCCGTTCAGCGTGGTCATCTCGTTGAACGTGCCGGTCTCGGTGCCTTCCATGCTCGCGCCGTTATCGCCGAGGATGTAAATGATCAGCGTATTATCGGTGAGGCCCATGTCGTCGATCGCTTTCGCCACCCGGCCAACAGCGTTGTCCGTGTTTTCCTGGTAACCGGCATATACCTCCATCTGCCGCGCGTACACTTTTTTCACGTCGGCCGGCACGCTATCCCACGCGGGGAACGCTGGGTCGCGCGGGGTAAGTTTGGCATTCGCGGGAATTACGCCCAGCTGTTTCTGTCGGGCGAACGTTTCTTCGCGCAGCTTGTCCCAGCCCTGATCGAATTTGCCTTTGTATTTATCGCTCCATTCCTTTGGCACCTGATGCGGTGCGTGCGTTGCGCCGGTTGAGAAATACAGAAAGAACGGTTTGTCCGGAGACTGCGCTTTTTGTCCGCGAATCCATGCAATCGAATGCTCGACCATGGCGTCATTGAGATAAAAATTTTTGTCTTTCGGTACGCCGATGATGGTGTTGTTCTCCGTAAGAACGGGATCGAACTGGCCGGTTTCACCGCCGAGGAATCCCCAGAAATAATCGAAGCCCAACGCGTTTGGCCAGCGATCAAAAGGCCCCGCGGGTCCTTGCTGGTCGTCCGGCGTCAGATGCCATTTGCCGATTGCAGCGGTGTTGTAACCGTTAAGCTGAAGAGTCTTGGCAATTGATGCGGCGCTCGTCGGCCAATTGGCGCTGTAGCCTGGCCAGCCGCCACCCAATTCAGCAATCGAACCAAATCCCACCGCATGATGGTTGCGGCCCGACAACAACGCCGCGCGCGTTGGCGAACAAAGCGCTGTTACGTGGAAGCGATTGTAGCGAAGTCCATCGGCTGCGAGTTTGTCGAACGTGGGCGTCGCGACAGGGCCACCGAACGTGGATGGATTTCCGAACCCGGCGTCGTCGATCAACACCAGCAAAATGTTTGGCGCACCAGGAGGCGGCTTCACTGGTTCAGTAAAGGACGCGACGGAGCCTTCGAGTGTTCGTTTCGTTACACCTTGAAACGGCTGTGGCGGACGCGGCAGAACGGTTCGATCCCATTCCGTATCTGAAGCGGCGGTTGAAATTGATTGAGCTGTGACCGCAAGCGCGATCGCACCGAAGCAGACGATTTGTTTGCGCATTTTGTTCCCCACGAAAGATCGCGAGCTTATAACAAGGCTTTTTGAAAGCACGCTAAAAACACGCTTAGCTGCGGCAAAACACAAATGTCGGAGCACGTGCCGTGTTTGTGTTGGGCGTTTTAGCACGAACTGGAGAAGCAAATATTACAGCGAGCCGACCTTCGCTACTCGCGAAAATCGTCTCTTTATTCGTGCATCTGGATTACAGCGCCCGAGTCGTCCCACACGCGGATAATTGCCCGGTGCGAGTGTGAGTGGGAACGATACTTCGCGTACGCGACCGCATTGCGGACCGCGTCGGGCCCTGCATACCAGATTGGGCCATATCGAAACAGATCGCTGATTAGATCAAAGCCATCTTTGTCGCTGCGGGGACGGACCTCGTAAACGTCGTGGCCCGTCATCAGCCCAACGCTGTTCTGTGCGGTAAGGTTGGCCTCCATAGCTCTAAATTTTCAACGATTTTGCAGCGATTAAAGGGACATTTTGGTTACTTTTTCTAGACTTCGTGTTTCACGATAATCTGGCCTGGCTTGATGAGATTTTGTATCAACGGCGGATACCGTTATTTCTATCAATGCAGAGCGCGATATCGACGGTCTCCGGATTTTGTCGCGGATACCTTGAATAGAACGGAAACCGTTCCTTACGCTGCAGCCGATTCACCCACGCGGAGGTTTTGTCATAACACGATCGAGCCTGCGCGGACAAGCGAAGCGCTTCGACATTTTCCAACAGGCAAGAAATTCCCTTCTTCCCGTTCCTCGAAATGATACCTTAACCATGTGATGACAACGGCCACATCTCGGTATGACTTTGACTTCGCTGTGGCCGGTGGCGGTCCCGCTGGCTCGTCGGCCGCGATCTCGCTGGGGCAAAACGGTCATTCGGTCGTTCTCTTTGAGCGTGAGACCTTCCCGCGATTCCACATCGGTGAGTCGTTGTTGTCGACTGCCAACGACGCGTTCGCGGCTTTAGGTGTGGCTAATGAGATTGAAGCCGCAAGTTTTACGGAGAAATGGGGGGCCCGCCTCTTTACGCATGATGGTGAGACCGGACGCTACGTGGACTTCACCTGTGTTCGAGAGGTCACGAGACCTCAGACATATCAGGTGAGCCGCGAGGAATTTGATCGCATTCTGCTGGAACGGGCTCGCGAAGTGGGTGCCGACGTTCGAGAAGCGTGCAACGTGACTGCATGTGACTTCACTCCGGATGCGGCAATCCTTGACGTCGCATCCCGCGCCGATGGTGCGACCAGACGTGTGCGTGTGCGCGCTCTAATTGATGCCACAGGCCGCCGAGGGTTGATCGCTCGAAAATTCAATTTGCGTACCGAGGAGCCACGGCTCGCCAACATAGCCATATACTCCCACTACACGAACATACCGCGACTAGAAGGACCGCGGCCCGACGATATCCGGCTCATTGCACGCAATGACGCTGGCTGGTTCTGGCTTATTCCAATTTCAAAAGAGTTAACGAGTGTCGGGGTGGTTTTGCCAAAGGCCCTTTACCGCAGATTAGCGAACGATTCGTCGGAGGAGACGCTCAATCGCACGATCTCCGATACGCCACTTGTCGCTGAGTTAATGCGCGAGGCCCGGCGCGAGTGGCCGGTCCGCGTCGAGAAGGATTTCTCCTACAGTGCGTCGGCGTACGCCGGTGATCGCTGGATCCTGGCCGGCGACGCAGGATCGTTTCTCGATCCCGTATTTTCGACTGGAGTCTCAATCGCCATGGAATCGGGGATTGAAGCAGCTGCCGAGCTTCATCGCGCGCTGGCAAGAAATGACTTTTCAGCTTCGAGCTTCGCGGCGTTCTCTCGTCGTCAGCGCAAACGATTCGAGAGGTTTCGCCGGTTTGTTGTCGGCTTTTACACGCCACAGTTCCGCGATATTTTCTTTAGCCCGGAGCCACCGAAACTTATTTTTCGGTCGGTTGCGACTATTCTTGCGGGTAAGTGGGACGCTAGTTTTTGGACCCGCTTTTTGAACCAGTTATTCTTCGGTATCATATCGATCCAGAAACATTTCAAGATAGCGCGCCCAATTTTCCGGCGCGGGCAGGACGCGTATTACCCGACAGAAACGCGCTCCAAAGATTCGGCTGCGCCTGCCGCGTAAACTTTAGCTACGAAATCAGCGCGCAATCTCGGGTTCGCTCGCCCGTTCGACGTCGGGCTCAGGAATAAGTTTATGCGTGCCGCTTCCCACGAGGCGTTCGAACAGCGGCGAGGTTTTATCAGAATGAAGCTGAAGCGGACACGGTGAACATCGCGTTCGCGCAGACTACGTGACTCGGTAGGTGATCAATTGCGCACTTGACGCAATAAAGTCGGCGCAAGAAAAATATCCGTTAGTACGATGGAAGCTCCCGTCAATCCGCTTAAAACCGATGATATGGACGTTTACGACGTCGTAATCATGGGCGGCGCGCTTTCCGGGGCAGCGACCGCGACACTCCTGTTGCGGCAAAACCCTGGAATTCGCATATTGATCCTGGAAAAATCGACAAAGCTTTCGCGTCGCGTCGGCGAAGCCACCGTGGAGGTCAGCGCCTATTTCATGGGCCGAGTGCTGGGGTTGACGCAATATCTCAACGAATCGCACCTGGCGAAACAGGGATTGAGGTTTTGGTTTACAAACGGCGAAGTAAAAACGCTCGCCGAAGCGAGCGAGCTAGGCCCGCTTTACCAGGTACGGGTGCCGTCATATCAACTGGACCGCGCGGCGTTTGATGAAGAGGTGCTGCGCCGCGCAGGTGTTGCTGGCGCGGAGATTCTGCGTCCCGCGACAATAACCGATGTGCAGCTGAGGCAGGGAAAAGAACAAACGGTGACCTTTCGCAATACTGAGGGAACCAGGACGGTTCGCTCGCGTTGGATTGTGGATGCATCGGGCGTGGCTGCAATTCTCGCTCGCAAGGAAGGTTGGTGGAAAACCAATACCGAACATCCCACGGCGGCGGCGTGGTCGAGATGGAAGGGCGTCAAAGATTGGGATAGCCGCGAGCTAGCAGAGAAATATCCCTCATGGTCGCGGGCTGTTTACGCGACACGCAACACTGCTACCAATCATGTGATCGGCGACGGCTGGTGGAGCTGGTGGATTCCACTAAAAGGCGGCGACGTGAGTGTTGGCGTGGTGTTTGATCAAAGACTGGTCGATTGGCCGCAGGAGGGAGGAAAAATAGGCGAGCGATTGAAAACTTTTTTGATGAAACATCCCGTTGCGCGCGAGATTCTGGTTGACGCGGAATTCGACGAGGAAGATGTCCACTGGCGGAAAAATCTCGCTTACTACAGCACTACTTTTGCCGGAGACGGCTTTGTTCTTGTCGGGGATGCGGCGGCTTTCATGGATCCCTTTTACAGTCCAGGTATGGATTGGATCTCGTTCACCACCTCACGCGCCGCAGCGCTGATCGGTGCACAACGAAGAGGCGAAGCGATGAGCGACTTAGTTGAGGGGCACAATCGCGATTTCGCGACATCTCATCGTTGCTGGTTCGAGGCTGTTTACAAAGATAAGTACGAATACATGGGCGAATTTGATCTGATGAGCACTGCTCTGATCCTCGATCTTTGCCTTTACTATGTTGGCGTAGCATCCCGGCCGTTTAAGTTCGGAGAGAGCGCTCTGCTGGTCCCACCATTTTCAAGTATGGGTGTCGGCCCCGTTTTTCGGCTTATGCGAACCTACAACGGCCGTTTTGCTGAGATTGCACGTCGTCGTCGTAAACGTAGAATGCTGGGCAAAACGAACCGCGCGCACCGGTGCCTGATCCCGGGTTTTAAATTGCATTCCACCAATCCGAAACTCCTTGCTCAAGGTTTCGCCAAATGGGCGCGAGTGGAACTTGGTGAGCTGTTTTCCTCAAGCGCGTCTTGACGATTCTACGCGCCGTTCAGGCGGAAATCGCAGCCTGCGCGTGCCGCGTTCAACGATTGTTTGAGCGCTGTAGCCACGGCCCTGGGCCGTTCAAAGGTAGGGCGCGTCACTCCCGCCTGCGCCAGAGGCTACGGCGGTCATGCCATGCGTGCCAATCATGTGAAATCCCGCGCGGCGGCCAGAGGACTGGTCGCCTACCGATTGGACCGGGCCGCAGACCAGTGGCTACACGTTTTACGGAACCGCACTTAGCGCGAGTCGGGGTGACGCAGATAGAGCGCCATGCCGCTGACGTCGATGACCGCGAAATTCCGCGAAAGATATTCAATGCCAAGGACACCAGCATTCGATTCCCCGTCAGATTTGGAGTGCAAAATCTCGCCCGAGACCCGGGCTACTTCTATTTCGGCGTTTGCGATTTTGAAGCCGCCTATGGCCAACTCCTTAACGGTGCCGCCGCTGCTTCGCTCAACCAGACCGCCGGCTCCCCCCGCAGCCATGCCAGCCACTGCCGCTGGGGAAATACCAGCTCGAACTGCTGTTTCCTTGTCGATCAATGTTGTGCCAGAACCGGTGTCCACGATAAATCGCGTGCTGTGTCCATTCAGTCCGCCTTCGACATCGAAGTGATGATTTGCATTCAGCCGCATCGGAATGCGCGTAAAGCGGCGGGTAAGAAAAAAACTGGCAACGCCCTGGCTCACGGCGGAACTCGGACCGCTCGGGCTGACGTACAGCATTTGCCGGGTGCAATCGATGATCATCCCAAACTTCACCATCTCGCGAGTACCGAGGAGACCATTGAGATGGGCCACTCTAGGTGCTCCGGCGAGATGCGATCCAGTGCCAGGCCCGCTGATGTCAACATTCATGCCGGATATGTCGGAGATCGCCACCGGCACATTTGTGATGACGCAATTCCCCATGGCGATGCTTGCCAGCTTGCTGGTGCCGTAACGTTCCCAGCTCCGGCCGAACAAACCGCCAACGTTCTCCCCGGTTTTCTCCACGGTTAGCCCGAAGCTATTCACGCTGTTAGTATCAATGACCGTCACGGGCGCACCGGTATCGATCATCAGCGCGGCGTTCCTTTTATTAATGGAGACCGGTACAAACAAATGATTGCCGAATCGCCGCTCCAGCTTTGCACCTGCGAGACCCTGCTTCGAAAGAAAGCCCGCAAGCGTCCCGCTCGATTGCTGTCCTTGCGCGCAAAACGGCATCACTGTCGTGAACAACAGTATTGAGACGAGGAGCTTTTTCATGCGACGGTTGTAGAACAAAACGTTTGGCTCGTCGAGTCCTATGCGAACCATGTGCAATGCCGTCGTCTGCAGGGGGAGGTGCTGTGACAGACCGAGCCTGTTATTTGGTACGCCGACGGCGCATATCGCTCAATACAGTTGCGGAGGGGTGCCTTTTCGGTCGACCACGGATCGAACATATCCCTCCCACTTGCCGATAACACCGCTCCACTCGGCGGACGCGAAGTAACGCCCAACCGGTTTCTCGAGATCGAATTCTGGCATATAAAGCCCCGCGACACCGCGCTCTAAAATCCCATCGTCGAGAACGCCCCGTTCTCGCAGGAGAAGGATCGGAAGGCCCAACTGATAAGCCATGGCAGGTTCAATATGCGCCCAGGGCGTTGTAAGCCACGCTCGACTGACCGGGGATTCCGTTAATTCCTTAACGTCCGTGCGAAACCGGGCAATGCCTTTCTCCACGAACGTGCGCCGGAAAGCGACGGTGATTAGGCCGTTGCATTCCAGCATGAGCCGTCGAATGGCCCTTAGTGGAGCGTCCATGTCATAGTCGGTTACACCTAGCGTGCGTGGCCCAAAGCCGCGTAAATCGAGATGCTTGCGAACGCGATTGATAAACTGCTTTTGAGCGCTAAAGCAAGGCTTGGGATAGCTGAGAAAAACAGGAATTTTCATGAGGATGTTATGTTGGTGCAGGTTAACAAGTAGCTAAAAACCGTTATGGAAGAACAGCTGCGCAACCCGTTTCAGGGAAAGATTAATCAAGATCGATATCGATTTGCAACGGCAAAGCGATTGGCGGAAGCAAGTGGTTAGACTTTTGGCGTGACTTGAACAAGAAAGGAACGTACAAAATAGGCATTAGCCGTTTCAACGGCGTTCGGTCGCGTAGCGCTCCGCGCCGAGAAAGTGAAGCGAAACGTACGGCTCATCGCCAACAACCCAGCTGTCGTGCGGGACTGGCGGAACGTAAAAGAGATTGCCGGCGTGCAGTTCAATCACGCGGCTATCGTCGAATGCGACCGTAGCTGTTCCGGAGATGACGAGTCCAACGTGCTCAACAACGCAACGTGTCGTGCCAACATTCGGACCGACGTGCTCGCTCCATTTCCAGCCAGGTTCATAGGTCGCGCGACCAATCGTCATCCCGCCGAGATGCACCAGTTCAAACCGACCTTTCTGCATCACGCGTACTTCATCCGGCGCCTCGAAAGATTTGAGGATCACTGCTATTTGTTCGGCGTTCATCCGTTACTCAACACTGAACACTTTTCTCCTAAATCAAAAGCGACTTCCGCCCTCGGAGAGCTTTGCCATCATTTGTGGATTGGGAAAAGTGCTTCCAAGCCAGGCGATTTAGTGCCGGCAAGATAAACATAGCCTGTAAATCGCGGGTAATTATCAGGATCAGATTGCCAGCGGTAGGTGGCGTCATACTCCTTGCCGTCAAAATGAAAATGCATTCTTAACACAGGAATCCGATCACTGCCTGCTACCGTATCGAATCGAGCGGCGCATTTGTCGGTTTTACCGTCCACGGTTCGTGCGACTTGGAGAACCTCTCCGTCATCCTGGAGTGTTACATGTCCAGAATAAGTTGCGGTCGAATCACCTTTGCGGCCGATGAGGTCATACTCTCCGGTCATGTAGCCACGCAAAGACGGTTCATCGAGTGTCTTCGAGTCAGCGTCGGAATAGAATGCAGAGTGAGCGAATAAAAGAACCGTCACGATTGCAACTGGCACTCTCATGACACGAACGCGACAAAGTTGAGCTATCGCACGGCCAGTCGCGAGTTTCGATTTCACTTCATCCCGCAAAGCGGCCACAAGGTTCCTAGTCACGACGTCTGAACAACCCCAAATACGCCAGAAGCGCTGTCAAGCCCAGCAGGGGACCCACGATCAAAAAGAAACCGTACGGGCGTTGAGCTAACGGGATCCCACCTACGTTCATGCCAAACAATCCCGCCACCAGGTTAATCGGCAAAGCCAGCACAGTTACGAATGTCAACACAAACAACGTGCGATTGGTTTGTTCATTGACCAGGGCGGCCAATTCTTCCTGAAGCTGTTTGACGCGCTCAACCAGGGCCGTTGTCTCGTTGATGGCAGCGGAGAACTTCTCTGCGGATTGTTGCAGGTTTTGAAGTTGTTCCTCTGCAATCCAATCGGGAGGCCGGCTGAGAAGACGAAAGAATGCAGCCGGTTCCGGGGCCAGCAGCCGTTGAAGTCGAACCAACATCCGCCGCAGAGAACCTAATTCGCTGCGACTAACGGAAATGCGCTTGGCCAGCAGCCGCTTTTCCATCGGGTCCACTCGTTGGGTGGCCTTCCGCACGATGTCAATTAACACCCCGGCCTGATCTCGGAACAAGCGCGACAGAACTTCAATCGGCGAGTGAAAGACCTGGCCCGCTTCCACCGCTTCCCGGAGTTGGTTAATCGAACGCCATGGCCGGCGGTGCGCGCTTACCGCCACGCGAGGTTTTATGCAAAGACTGGTGGTCGCAACCGGGGCGTCAAATGTGAAATCGAAAAGCACATCATGGATACGCGCCACCAGTGCGTCACCATCCTGCTCCAAATGAGTGGAGTCTATATCGCTATTTAACGATTCATAAAAAGTATCGGGCAACGTCAGATAACGCCGTAGCCAGGGCTCCGAAGCCACATTGGAAAGCGAAAAATGCAGCCAGAGGAATTCATCTGGCACGGGGGGACCAGCTGCGGTCAAAAACTGAACGGCTTCCTCAGAAGTGATCGGTCGCGCCGGCTGGTTGGCGACAAAATGATAACCCCAGATTGGCCCATCCTGGTCTGAACCCGAAGCAGGATCGATATTTTGACTCGTTGTTTGGTTAGCCATCAGATCATTGGTTAGCTTGCTGGGTTAAGATCGGACTGTTCAATACCGCACGAGATATATATCCGCGCCTGCGGCTTGAGAAACAGAAACGCTGATAGCCCTCGCCTTCGGGCTAGTAAACTCGACCATCTCGCGATGGGAGCGCCTGGCGAACCAATCCGCGCCATTAGAAAAATCCGCCGAGGAATGCCGCCGCTTCATCGGAGATGCCGACAATCTTGTTCGTTGCCTGACGATAGAATTTGAAATTGAGCTCGGTCTCGGGTCGGCCGTCGTTCCAGTGGGAAAAAAGTTTGAGTTCGCTCCGTCCCAGGCGCCGCTTCGCGAGCGCAGTGCGTCTGATGGTGATGCTCACGCGCGGCGTTTGCCGAGCGATACCACGTTTCTTCGCGACCGCCTTAGCCGAGGTGACGACGCCGTTCGCGATGAGACCCGGTCCGCCTTCGTTTTCGCTCGCGAAGACGAAAATGGTATCGCCTTTCGCGATGTGTTTGCCACCATACATCGTCTTCTGCGCGTTGAACGCGAACGTCGCCGCCCGCGGATTGCTAACCTCGGCTTTGATCGCGAACATCATCCTCTTTTAGGAGAGCTGAAGCTTTTGCTATAGAAGCCAGACCGATCGAAGCAGCAAACGCGTCGCTTACCGGCAGCGAGCATCGAGCAGGCATTTTTGATCCGGCGTGTGCGAGTCTCTGACTGCTTGGCTGAGGTGATCCAGTGGATCCAATCTCTGCGCGCGATCGGCGTGATGTCCGACCACACCGCCCGCGCCTTTGGAGCGGCGGCGAAAGCCTTCCGCAGATCTGCCGGCACCGTGGGTTCCGATTGCTGTCGCGCCGGCGCGATCTCCAGCGTGACCACGTCGCCTGCGTCTGCGCCCGCAGCTTCACGCATTTTCCGGTTCACTCTAAGCCAGTGACTTTTTTGGCCGTCCGGCTCGAGCGTGGCTCGAAATGGGACCCCATTGATGGTGCCTTCGACCGTCGTCATGCCCCGCGAGGGAAGCTTCGCACTGGCGTCTTTTGGCAGGGTAAGAAAGGTCCACGAGCCGACCTTCCCACTCGACGCCGGCCGGAAGAGTTTCGCTCTGAAACGGATTTTAGAAGCGGTTTTGGTCATTTCGATCGCTGATGGGAATTAGCTTTTTGGACGCTGCGCGGTTCGATTGGTTAGGCTGCGGAGCCTTTTCGCCGATACCGACCGAGAAGCAACTCCGGAATGCAACAAAGAAGCACGGCACCAATGATTGTTCCGACGCCGATCCACTTCCACCCGGACGGTCCAAGCGGCAGAAGCCCTAGGCCATAAGCCAGGGAAGTAACAGCGCAAAGGATGAAAAATGGTCCCGTAAAGAGACAGTGAACGCGGCCGCATCGGGAGGCGTTGATTAGACACGCTACCCCCACGACCGCGAGCGATGTTGACCACAGAATCGTTCTCAACCAAGCCGCTTGGCCAAAGCCAAGCGTAAAGGCGCACAACGGCACACACCAGAGAAGGAACGCGCTTGGTCCTCTGCACAGCAGGTCCCGCTCCGAACCGTGGGAACTGGATATATCGCTCATTTGTAGTGGCCTAACGAAACGGAGCTGAGCCACCGCTGGCGGCGGCAAGCGTGGCAAAATCTGAAAACTGTTTCATAAAATCAAATGTAGACCTTCACGACGAGCAGCACTTGACTCCCCTCATAGGGGTTAGGTCTTGGCGAGCACGGCGTCGACGTCCGAGACGAACCCAGGAGGGAAGCCAATATGTTTGGCTTTGCGCCACCAGCTCTCGCCACCCGGCGTTCCGAGCAAGGTGCTCAAGAGTGCTCCGGCTGTCGCTTCGAAAGTCCCCTTCGGAAAAATACCCCGCTGCGTTCTCTCCCAAATGTGGAAGGCGGCCCAGGCATTTTCCTGCAGCATCTGCTCCAGCCTCAGCTGATCGGCGGCATCCAAGGCACGTTCCCCGTGAAGGCCGGCCGTCATCAACTCGGCAATGTCGCGGTTCTGGGCGATTGCTTGGCGGATCACCGTCCACTGCTCCATCGTCGAATTGTGCTCGTTCCGTTGGAGTGCGCCCGTATTCTGCCTGATCTGCAGACCGACAAAGATCAAAGATACAATTACGCCAAGCGAAGCAACAATTTGCGCGAGATAGGATATTTGTTCGAACGACATAGGTTTTAACGTTCCGTAAACCTAACGAGACGGAGATAAGCCACGGCTATCGTTGAAAAACAATACGGCGGGAGTGCGTGAGCGCGAAGACGCGAATCGCACTAGGGAAGCCGGGAACCGAGACAAAGTCGAGGGTGTCGTGGCAAACACGCTAAACTTATTTCGAAATGGGGCCGTTGGCTTCATCGATTTGTTAGACCTTACGGTGTGCAAACTCGAGAGACAATGGTGGTAGAAACATCATCGCGAAGAGCACGCCAGCGATGAAATGCTCGAGGTACATAAGAGCGAAAGAACCTCGTGTAACAAACGCCGCGTGAAATGCGGAAAAAGCAAAGGCCAGCGCGATGAGTAGAAGAATGATCGCGCCCACGCGAGCCCAGGCTCGAAACCGCCACAGGCCGATTGTGACGGCGATGTCAGCTACGACAACGACAAGCGCAACCGCACGAAACACGTTCGGGTGCGCAAAATGCGAAGCGAGCGGACGAGAAGGGCCATGAGTAGCGCCAATGAGCCTCGCGATGATCGGCAGCAGAAACTGGGTGATCAACAAGGCTCTAAAGAGGTGCGCTGCTGTCATGCTTTAGGTCTAACGAGAACAAGCTGAGCCATCGCTGGCGAGGACGAGCGCGGTAAACACGAGAAACTGTTTCATAAAATCAAAGCAGCTTATCACAACGGCCAGCGGTTGGCTCCAGCGCTTAGATGACATGATGGGGATTGTCGGGTGCGGGTTTGGGACCTACACCCGGCAATATGAATAGTGTTTATCACACTGAGTTGTCCTCACTCGAGGGAACCCGCTGCCAGTTTAATGGCGGCAGATGCACGATCAAGCTTTGGATTGATGTGCATCAGGATTTTTACGTGGTGGTGATACAGGAGGATGGCGCTAATCCCAAACCGCCGCAGCGTTTCCACAAAGAAGCGTTTCTGCATTGGGCGGCCAAACTCAGGGCCGGTGGCGCAACAGTGCACGCAGTGTATGAAGCGTGCGGCTTTGGCTTTGGGTTGCAAAGAAAGCTGAACGCACTGGGGATTGCCTGTTACGTGGTCTGCCCGCAAAAGTTGGACGAGCAAAACAAGCGGGTGAAGACCGATGGCCTGGACGCCAGGGCGCTCTGTTTAAAGCTGGATCGATTTGTTCAAGGCAATCGCGCTGCACTGGCGATGGTGCGCGTGCCCACTGAACAAGAGGAACAGTGCCGCGCCCTTCATCGACAGCGCGAGCAGTTGGTTAAAGTGCGCAAAGTGTTGGAAGCCCAGGGCCGCAGTCTTTTGGTCAATCATGGGATCGAACCGGTGCAACAATGGTGGAAGAATCGTGCCTTTGCTGCGCTGGGCGTGCCGCGGTGGATGAAACAACTTCTGCAAAACAGTCAGCCCATTGTTTTGGCGCTCCAGGCGAAAGTCGACGAGCTCACGCGGCAGTTGCAAAGCGAAGCTCAGTACGAACCACCGCGCGGCCTTGGGAAAATGACTTCTGTCGTTATCGATCGGGAGATCGGCGATTGGCACCGTTTTAACAATCGACGGCAAATCGCCAGCTACACCGGCTTATGTCCCAGTGAATACTCCAGTGGCAACACGCGGCTGCAAAGTTGCGTCACCAAACATGGCAACCCGCGCTTGCGCGCCGCGCTGGTGGAGCTGGCCTGGCGGCTGGTCCGTTTCCAGTCTAACTACAAACCGGTGCTCAAATGGAAAGCGCGCTTGGCCAAAGGCGCGCTCACTACCGGCGCCTCGCGCAAAAAAGCCATCGTCGCTCTAGCCCGCCAGCTGGCTGTCGATCTGTGGCGGGTCCGCACCGGTCGACTCAGCGCTCAAGCGCTCGGATTAGAAATTTAAAAGCACAAAGAGAAAGGAGAAGAAGGTTCGAGGGGAACAGTTCTTATACAATTTGGAGCGTGCGAGACGCGCCCGGTACCTAACCTGCTCCGGTGCAAAACTCGCGAGCGTCGCATTAGATTGGGCCGCCTCCACGCTCTTCTTCCAACAATGATCGCATTGATCAAATGGTGCTGAGACCAAAAAGAGCTCATGCACGGATAGGAGTATGAACCGCTGGAAAATAAACCCCGGCGTGTAAAACGGAAGAGGACACGCTCCAACTCAACGCCAAACT
>DASYDV010000040.1:0-69110 GCA_036499375.1 Candidatus Udaeobacter sp. | reverse complement strand
TTTTCTAGGTTTGTTCTGAGGGCTTTTGGTAGAGGCGATTGACCTCAATCGCCTTGGCGGTTCGGGTGAACCGCCCCTACCAGTTTTTTTCTCAGAGGTTTTTTGGGGTTTGTGGTTTGTTCTGCGGTTTTTGCCTGCCGCGGCCGTCTTGTCACGCCGGAGCTTTTGAAGCGAAGGCGGAAGCGCAGCAGCGTAGGCGGGTTCTGGGGTCTGGGTTTGTTGTTTTGGGTTGAGGTTTGTTCAGAGGGTTTTTGCTCTGAGGTGCGCGCGTTATCGCTGCGTTCGCGGGTAAAGTCAATAATTATTTTCTCACTTTTTCCGCAACAGCAAGAATTGCACAGCCTTTGCCAAGATTTGCAGACTTAACCACGGATAACGCCTACGCACGAGGCTACGGCGTGACAGCTAACGCGGGTGTCATCCGTGGTGTTCTCAGGCCTTTCCGACATTGGTCTATTCGCGTTAATTCGTGGTTTCTCCCGGGCTCCCCGTAGTCCCGCGACTGGGGACGGAGGCGGTTCACCTCTCTCTACGGAGATGGCGGAGGGAAGTTCCGAAAAAAATAAAGATTTTTTAACCACGAATGGGACACGAGTTTTCGCCAAGGCTACGGCTTGGCAGGCGAATGGACGCGAATGTTCAGGAAGCCAGACAACCACGGATTGCACGGATGAAACGAATGACGAAATCCGAATGACGAAATCCGTATGACGAATCCGAAATTCTGGCACCTTCGCTGTCTTCGCTATCTTCTGTAAAAGAATGATCCTACAGAAGGAAGCGAAGGTAACGAAGGGGAGAGAGCGAACCACGGATGGCACGGATTACACAGATGTTCGGAGAATGACGAAGACAAGAAGTTTGCCCGCGAATGACGCGAATGAACGCGAATAAAATCTTCTGCCTCAAAAATCGCAGATCGCTGTCCCCTCCCCAATCCGTGATATCCGTGTCATCCGTGGTTCAACACCCATCGTCTTGAAGACCTGCGAGGGAAGCGAAGCAACGATTCCTTCGACGTTCGTCATTCGTGCTTCGTCATTTTCCGAACATTCGTCCCGCCTCTGAGGCGGGATTCGTGGTTAGTTCTTTTTAAAAAGTCTTGACCTAATTTCGCGTTTCGCAATAAAGGGTGTCCCCAATGTGTGCGTACCCGTACACGCGCCGTGAAAAAACACTTTAATCCTTCCCCCCTTAGGGCGCACGTTCTCCGCAGCGCGCTCATTTTGCTTTCAGTGATCACTTTCAACCACCACGTCTTCTGTCAGACCCCGACTCCAACGCCAAGCCCGACTGCGACGGTATCGTGTTTTAGGCCGCCACCGGGAGAGTGTGCAAAGTTTGAAGCGGAATCCGACGTTAACACGCTGCAGGGGAGCGCCATCGTTCTAAGCTGCCCGACGTGTTGCGGTGGAGAGAAGGTAAGTTACGTGGGCAGCAACGATGGTACTCTCCAGTTCAACAATGTCGGTGTTGTCGCAACGGACAATTACAGCGTGAGGATCTGGTACCTCAACGGAGACGCGGTGCGCTACGCTTATCTCAGCGTGAACGGCGGCCCAGGAATGCCGGTAAGCTTTCCTTCCACTGGCTCGTTTGAGACTCTCGGGTCAATACAGATAACCCTCGCTTTGAATACCGGCTGCAACACGCTTGAGTTCTACAATCCGGTCGTTGGTAGCTGGGCCCCGGATTTCGATCGGATTGAATTCAACAACTGCCCGACCTGCCCGGTTTCTTCGCCCACACCTACACCGACGCCGACGCCCACGGCAACGCCAACACCGACGCCGGAGGGGTGCTATCCTAATTTCACGACAGCGGAAGGGTGCAATGCGCTTGGTTTTCTCACTACCGGCTCTGGAAATACAGGGCTCGGTTGGAGTGCGCTCTTTGTCAATACCATCGGCGCCTTCAATACCGGTGCCGGCGGCGGAGCGCTGGCGCTAAACACCATGGATTCCAATACTGCGCTCGGCGCAGCAGCCTTGTTGCTCAACAGCAGGGGGACACAAAACACGGCCGTTGGAACGAATGCGCTCGTCTTCAACGGCAGCGGTGACGTCAGCGGCGACGGCAATACTGCCACCGGTTACTCTGCGCTCATGAACAATCTCACCGGCGGCTCCAACACGGCTATCGGTTGGGAAGCGCTCACGGCCAACGTCGATGCAGTGAACAATGTGGCCCTTGGTAGTCTTTCCCTTTCAAGCAACACCAGCGGAGACAACAACACAGCGATTGGTAGTCTGGCGCTCGACAATTGTATAAGCACGAACCGACACGTTGTGGTGGGCGCAGGAGCTGGGTCCGGGATCACCATCGCCGATTACAACATCATCATCGGCCACCATTCTGGTGTGCACAGTCGCTTTGGCCAGGAAAATAACGTCTGCTATATCGGCAACATCTATGGTGCGAACGTTGACGACTCAAACGGGATTGCCCGTCCGGTGCTCGTCGATCCCGATGGAAGGTTAGGCACAGTGCGTTGTCCTGCCGACGCATGCGGGGGTAACTCTTCTCCCAAAGGCATCCAGCCCCAAGCCGTTCCTGACGCCGCCAGGCAAACCATGCTCAATCTCGAAGTTCAGAGTTTGGAGGCAACCATCTCGCAGCAGCAGAACCAAATAGAGACCCTCACCGCGCAGATTAAAGAGCAAGGCGGGCAAATCCGGAAAGTGAACACCCGGGTCGAAATGAATAAGCCAGCGACAAAAATCATTGTGAACAAACCTTAAGCTGTTCCCTGAACGAGAGTTCATGGAAAGCTGAAGAAATGAAACGAAAGAAAAAGATGAAAAAACGAAGTACGATATTACTGGCCATCCTGCCGGTGTTAGCCTGCTTTACACTTGTACTTGTACCAGGAGCGCGAGCGGTTAGTCCGGCACCGGACGGGTGCTATCCCAATTACACGACAGCGGAAGGGTGCAATGCGCTCTCTCTGCTCACCAGCGGCGCTGGAAACACAGGACTTGGTTGGAGTGCGCTCTTTACCGATAGCACCGGCAACTTCAATACCGGTGTTGGCGCTGGAGCGCTGGTACTAAATACCGCGGATTCCAATACTGCGGTCGGCGCGGCAGCGTTGTTGCTCAACACCAGCGGCACACAGAACACCGCTGTTGGAACTGACGCGCTCGTCTTTAACGACAGCGGTTCCTCCAACACGGCCACTGGTTTCTCTGCGCTCATGAATAATACCACCGGCGGCTCCAACACCGCCGTCGGTTGGGAAGCGCTCACAGCCAACACCATTGGAGTCAACAACGTGGCGGTTGGTACTCTTGCCCTCGCAAGCAACACCAGCGGAGACAACAACACAGCCATCGGCAATCTGGCGCTCCAGGACAACGTGAACACCAGCAACAACGTGTGCGTAGGCAGACTGGCCGGGTCTGCGATAACCGAGGTCAATAACAATATTATCATCGGCCACCACAATGGAGTACACAGTCGCTTTGGCCAGGAAGGTAACGTCTGCTATATCGACAACATCTATGGTGCGAACGTTGATGATGCGAACCCGGCTGGCGTGGCCCTTCAAGTGTATGTCGATCCCGATGGAAGGTTAGGCACGTTCCGCGTCGGTGACGGTCCAAACCCGGGTAAATCTCCCGAAGGCCCCCGGCCCCAAGCGATTCCCGACGCCGCAAAGCAAGCCGTGCTCGATCTGAAAGTTCAGAACTTGCGAGGAACGGTCTCGCGGCAACAGCAACAAATCGAGACGCTCACCGCGCAGCTGAATGAGAACACCGCGCTAATCCAAAAAGCGAACGCCGAACTGGAAATGAATAAGCCGTCGGCCAAAGTGGTTGCGAACAAACCCTAAGCTGGTTCAACCACGGATGACACGGATGGTCGGGAACGACTTCGGCAGGTAGGGGCGATTGACCCCAATCGCCCAAGGCGGTACAGGGGAACCGCCCCTACCAAAGCGTTCGGAATTTTGATATCGTTCTGCGATGTCGCGCGTAATCCGTAAACGGCTCGATCACACGACGCATTTCGCCGGGCGGTTCGGTGCGACCTATTTCATTACGATTTGCTGTCAGCAACGCCGAATAAATCGACTTTGCAATGCAACAACCTCGAAAGTGCTTTTTGATACCGCGCAAATGTATCACGAGCGCAGACGATGGAATCTGAATCTCCTGCTGCTTATGCCAGACCATTTACACGCGCTGATCGGGATCGACGGACGCGACTCGCTTTCGCAGCTAATTCGCGACTTCAAAAGAATTACTGTGAAGCTCAGCGGCGTAGAATGGCAACGAAATTTCTTCGATCACCGGCTGCGTCATGATGAAAGTTTGACCGAGAAATTTGCGTACATCTGTCAGAATCCAGTTCGCGCCGGGTTGGTGCGGAACGAAGCCGATTGGCGTTACGTGTTCATTCCAGATAGCGGCGATTGAAACTCGCTTGCTTCCCAGCTCACTCGCCGCTGCCCGTCGCGGCTTTACCTTCTATCTCGCCGATCCCTCGACTCGATTGACCTCAATCGCCAAGGCGGTTCAGGTGAGCGGAGCGAGCCGGGAGGCCGCGACACAGACGGGCAGGCCGAAGGCTGAGTAAGCGGGGAGCGAACGAATCAACTGCCCCTACCTGTTTCCGCTTACTTCTTATATGCCGGGACTTCCGGCAGCTCGGGCGGGAGCAGGCCTTCTTCTTCTTCCTCGTTCAACGGTACACCTGCGGGTGTGATGATGCGCGCGGTGACGAAAATCACCAGGTTCTTTTTGGTGTGCTGCTCCGTGTTGGTGCGAAACGCCCTTCCGATCAGAGGAATGTCGCCAATGATGGGAACCTTATCCTCGGTTTTTTGCACGTCTTCGCGCATCAATCCGCCAAGCACGACCGTTTGCCCGTCATAAACGCTCACGCTGGTGGTCACCTTGCGGGTGCTGAACACCGGCTGATTAATCACGTTCGGGGTCAGCTCAACGGGTTGGGAAATCGAAATACCGGCCACCGTGTTAACGCCGACTGCGTTAATCGGGCTGCCGTAGTTGATGAATCCCTCGAACTCGACAACCTGCGGAATGAGGTTCAGATCGATCGTCGTCGCATCACCGCCCACGACTGGTTCGACTTCCAGCGTCACACCAGTATTTCGCGTCTCCCAATCCTGAGGAGTCGTGGGAGTCACAACTACTGGAACAGTCGTCGACGCTCCAATGACAGTAGAGGTCGAGCTGCTGATCGATGGTACTTGCGGCGCGGTGTATGACCTCGGATAACGCAGTTCCCTAATGACTTCAATGATGGCGCGTTGTCCGCTCTTAGTGGTAACGCTGGGCGCGGAAAGGAGGTCAATGCCTTTCTTTTGATCCAGCGCGCGAATCACAACCTGAAATTGCGGATTGGTAAAGACACCTGCTACACCGAAGATCGACGGCGCAACGCCGGCCACTTGCCCCAGACCCGGCATCAGGAGCGCATCCAGCGCGTTGGCGCTGATTGCGAAATTGCCGCTGCGGTTGCCGGATGTAACCGGATTTTGCCCTATCGGATTTCCGCTAGCGTCATTAAAAGGAAAATTCGCCCCACTTACAGGGACGCCATTGCTCGAAGTGCCGCCTGCACCGAACACTTTCCCGTTCGTGCTAAACGGGCCCAATAACCAATCGAACCCAAGTTCCTTCAGATTATTTTGGTTAATCTCGACAAACTTCGATTCGATCGCGACCTGCTTCGGCGCGGACGAGTTTGCCTGGTCAACCAACGCATCCACCATGTCCAGGTTGTCCTGCGTATTTCGGACGATGAGCGTGCCGCTGTGCGGCCAGAAAGTTGCACTCGCGCCTCCCGGAAACGATACACCCATGCTCTTTAGCATCGTGATCGCGTCTGCTCGCCCAACAAGTTGACGATCGTTCAACAAAGTCTGGCGAGTACTGGCAGTGCCCTGCAGTTGATTTGCCAGACTCGTGGCACCAGCACCCGTGCCGGTTCCGGAAGCACTCTGAAAACTGACTGCCTCCTTCTCAAGCACATTCTCAGAGACCGGTGGCGCCTCTCTACTTCCGGTTGTTGTACCAGCACCCTGATTACCACCACCACCACCGGCCACGCTAGTTCCGATGTAGTAACCGACATCGAGCGGACCGCCGAAAAATTCCGGCGGCACGTGATACCGCTTGGTGATCAGATCGTTGCTTTGCTCGCTGAGAGGAATAAGTGAAACCGCATACGGTTCGACTTTCACTTTCAATCCCGCTTGATTGGCGACGTACCGCAACGCTTCACCGAGTGGGATGTTATCCAGCGTGACTGTGATGCGCGCACCGGACGGGCCTGCAAGGGGCGCTGGGACTGGCGGTCCGCCAGGAGCACCCTGGCGCGGTGCCCCTGGAGGCGGTGTGGTTACCGGCGGATTTTGCGGGGGCGCGCCGGCCTCGGGCGCGCCGGTACCTGTCGGCGGCACGACTGGCATCGAAGACTGGGCAACCTGTCCCAGAGGAACGAGCCGGAGCACAATATTCACACCTTGCCCGGAGGGATCGTTCTCGGTTGCCTGCTCCCTAAGGAAGTCGACCGCCTCGCGAATACTGGTATCGCGAAATTCCACGTGCGGAATGATGATGCTGTTCATTTTGTTGGTCATCTGCGCGGTCCCGCGTACTTCCCCTCGCCCTTTGTTGTCAGCGACCGGGCCCACAGCGCCATATTTTCTGACCGGCTGTTGCCAGGCTTCTTCTACTTTCCAAAGCTGACGGGCCCTCGACTCATTGTACCCTTCCTCTCCGTACTGGTATTTGGTGTTGTCGATTTTTTCCTGGCCTTTGCGCGCTGCGGTGTTGTACGGATCGAGCGCCAGCACCTGGTCGTAGCGCTTCATCGCCTTGTCGTACTGGCCGGACTGATAAAAGCCGTCGGCCTCGGCGAGCAGGCGTTTTACTTCCTCGACTTTGTTAACGAATCCGGCGTCTAGCGATTTGTTGAAGTAACCCGGCGTTCGCAAATGCGCCAAGAGATCCTGCGCCTTGCGGCAATTGGGGTCGTAGCGAGTTAAGATTTCGTTCAGAATCGCTTCAGCCCCGGCATAATCGCCCTGGGCAATCCGTGCTTCGGCCAAAACGGTGCCGCTTTTGCAAACCCCTTCCGCCGCATCGTCGTGCGCTTTCCCGGAGACGACTGCATCCGGCAAATAGCCGATGGCCGTTTTAAATTCCTGGTACGCGACGGTGTAATTCTTCGATCTCAGTGCGGACTTGCCGCGCGCCAGCGCGGCTTCTCCTTCCGGCATGGCAGCCTGACGCCGCTGCACTTCGCGATCGGCAATGCTGTCGGCGTTCTGCGCGACTACGGTGGAACAGAGGATGGCAAAGAGCGCGGCGCAAAGGGCAAAGGGCGCGCGCATTCTATTGTAGGGCGTTTGACTCGCCCGCTCCCGCTTGGCTCGGCCTTCGGCCAACCCGTCTATGTCGCCCGGCGCCCGCCGACTCCATTCTGTGAACCCCGAAGGCGTTCGGGGCTGGCACAGACGCCCTACAAGACGGTGCATTGCAATGGTTACTGCGTTCTGGGTGGTTTTCATAAACGTCACTTATTCCTTCTGGGTCTGTATATCCGTGGTATCCGTGCCCGCCACGCCGTAGCCTCGCGCGTAGGCGGGTCATCCGTGGTTTCCGGCTCACTTACACACACTTAGGTGCTTTTAGTGATCCCTTATACGGGATACAAGGAAAATTTCTTAAGATTTTTGGAGAACGGAGCGACCGGGAGGAGCGACATAGAAGGTGAAGGCGCCAGGGTAGCGCCGAGCGAGCTGGAAGGGGAGCGAGTTTCAACCAGGGAACCACGGATTGCACGGATGAAAACAATGACGAAATCCGAATGACGAAGCTCGAAGGAATGAACGAAGCTCGAATGACGAACTCCGAAGGGATACCGACATTCCAGCATCTTCGCTGTCTTCGCTATCTTCTGTAAAAAAGAAATTATTGTACAGAAGGGGAAGCGAAGGTAACGAAGGGGGAGAAGAAGAGGGAGAACTACGCGGCGAATACGGAGACGCCCAGTGCGGGAAAGCGGCAGATCCCTGCGGGCCCGATCTCATCGACCTGAGGACCTGCAACGGATGCGAAGCAAACCCCAGGCTTTCCACCCGATCCACCCGATCCACCCGGCGCTAAAATTCGTCATTCGTGCTTCGTCATTGGTTCGTCATTCGTCATTCGTGCTTCGTCATTCAGCATCGTGTCCATTCGTGGTTAGTTTTTTACGGACTCGCGAAGCCGATCTCGATGGGCGCACCGGACTCTTGCGTGCTCACGATCACGGCCTTGTCCGGCCGGACATCGATGAGCTTGTACGTCCGGTTGCCTTCGGCTGTTGCGAGAGGAAATTCCTGGTCCTTGCGCACCTCGAATTCCTTTCGTCCGCCCCACGTATAAACGAAGGTGGCCACGGATTGCGGCGAGGTGGCGATCTTTCCCTTCACCAGCGTGAGCTGCACCTGGCTGTTCTGATGTTCGAGCAGCAACTCCGATACGTCCATGTTCATGCCGTACTGATTGCGCTCCTTTTTTTCCGTGAACTTTACGATCTTAAAATCGGTACCGCGGATCACATCGCCCACTTTCAGAAATTGCGTCGGCTCAGTCTCGTCGATGCTGTTGATCCCGAACTTGTCTCTTGTGCGCGAGGCAAACATGTACCGGAACGGCTCCTCGGTGGCGGACACCAAACGTAATTTTGTGGTGTAATCCGGATGCGATTCGGCTTTGGTGGGGTCGGTGTTCCCCTGCCATTCGTCGAGATTGGTGAAGCCGTCCTTGTCCGGGTCCTGTTCGAGCGCGTCGGCGTCCTCGATCGGCAACGCGTATTTTTCAAACCACTCGTTAGGCACGGGCGCATGCACCTGTGTGTTTTCCAGCGTGGCCGGCATGCCGTCCGCGCCGATGAAATGTTTTTCCGGAACGAACAGCCCGGAACGGGAGCTGGCTTTCCATTGCAGCGGTTTCTGGAGTTGCTCCGCGGCGCGATCCAGCTCGACCGCGACCGGCGGCTGCGAGGCCGGTTTCGGCGGAACCGTGGCCGGAGTCACCAACCGGTTGCCGAACTGAATGGCACTCCACCAGATGGCGAGGGCGGAAATGAAAAGGAACACCGCCGCGGCCATCAGCACCGCGCGATCGTAATTCGCCTTAACCCAGTCGATTGCGTTCGCCATAATCAGAAGAAAAGAACCACGGATTACACGGATAACACGGATGAGAAGATTTAGGAATGCAGATCAGGCTGGATGTCTTCCTCGTTTTCTTGCGGACGTAATACTCGTTTCCATTCCAGCCGCGCGTTTTTGAAATTGATCAGAAGCGCGAGGTCCAGTCCCGTGATGTTCAAATACCCGATCATTTGCGCGACGTGCGTTTCGGTGAAGCACGAGACTACTTTGGGATCAACGATTAGCGCGTTATCGATTATGAGATCCGGAATGAGATTGCCAATCAGTTCACCGCGATAAGAAACCGGAAACGAGCACTGTACCGAAACGATGTGTCCGCGGTGCTTCAGTTCTATAATAAGTGCCCGTTCGTAAAGTTTTTCGTCGAGCCCAGGTTTGAGTTCATTGAGTAATTCCATCGCAGCGCCGATGACCTTGCCGCTTAACTCCTCGTGAATCATCTGATCATCCGTGTAATCCGTGGTCAAAGTTTAAAAAGCGAGCAGCGCCGCGGCCATCAGCACCGCGCGATCGTAATTCGCCTTAAGCCAGTCGATTGCTTTCGCCATTGCTAATCATTAACCACGAATGGACACGAAGAAAATGTCGAAGCACGAATGTCGAATCCCGAAACAATGAGCAAATGACGAAGAAGATTACGCGGTGCCGCATTTCGGGTTTCGTCATTCCTTCGGGTTTCGTCATTCCTTCGGATTTCGTCATTCGAGCTTCGTCATTATCGGAGCATCCGTGTAATCCGTGGTTAAATTCTGGAATCCCCATTCGTGGTTAGAACGTAAAGCGCAGCATTTCGATGGTGGCGGAGACTTCGATGTGCTCGTTGCCGACGATAAAATTCAACGCGCTGGCTGCCGCCGGTTGGCCGGGCTTCCCCGCGGCGGCTGACGGCGGGGTCGGGCTTGCGCCTCTCTCGCGCGGAGGGCCTTTGTCTTTTTCGTTGTGCACGTAGAGCGTGCGGATGATGAAAAATTGGCCGGTAGAACTGGTAATTTCGTTCAATGCCCTTCGCGCCGCGCCGGGCGCGGCCTTGAAAGTTATTTCGACCAAATTGCGCTCGATTAAGGTCAGTGCCGGTGTGCCGCCCGGTTTTGCAGTTACCGGAACCGCGCCCCGCCCGCGAGCTAGTGACGGCTTGGGTGTTGGTGTTGCGGACGCTCCATGTTCCTGCGGCAACGGATGGCGGCGAAACGACGTGATGCTGTCAACCTTCACATCGAGCAAAATGCTAACGAGCATCTGAACCTGGGAAAGTTCCTGTCCAAGCAATGGCGCCACGGCTGTGCCCGGCATTATCTTGGTGAACTCGTCGAAGCCGAGCTGAAAATTCTCCGGCAACTTCACGTTGTTCGTGCGCGCCCGGTCCTGCACGGTAAGGGTGGCCTGCCGCAGACGCGATTGGAATTCGTTAGGCGCAAGCTTCTGTTCGGGCGCCATCTCCTCCTTTAGCTGGTCTTTGAACTTATCGAGCGCGGTTGTGTATCTCTCGAGGTAGCCCTGCAATTTCTGGTAGTTCGCGTCGTTTGGAAAAGGATCGAGACCCTGTAAACGATTTCGCTCCGTTGTGGCCTGGTCGAACGTTTGCCTGGCCTCGCTCCAAGCGCTCCATCTCCAGTAAAGCAGGGCCGTGCCGAGCAGAAAGCAAATTCCCGAAACAAGCAGAAGTGTGCCGAGCGCGCGGTTTTGCTGAAACCATTTCATGCCATTAACCACGGAGATTTAACCACGAATGGACACCAATGGACACGAACGAAAATGACGAAGCACGAATGACGAATGACGAAACAATGACCAAATGACGAAGAAGCTTGCGCCGTGGCTGCATTTCGGGGTTGTCATTCCTTCGGGTTTCGTCATCCGTCATTCCTTCGAGCTTCGTCATTCGGATTTCGTCATTGTTTTCATTCGTGTCATCCGTGGTTAAATCCGAAAAGCGGCGCAGCAGCGCCGCACTCCACAGCGCTTCGCGCAACATTCGTGTCCATTCGTGTCCATTCGTGGTTACTCTGCTTCATGGCATTTTCAGCGGTTTGCGCAGAGGAAGCTGAACCTCATACGGGAACGCCCATTCGGAGTCGTCCGGGACGGAGTTGGATTTGACGAAGCGTTCGGGAGTCTTCACATCAACAACAAAGAGCGGCGACTTGGCGAGATTGTGCAGGTAATCAACCACGATCTCCTGCTGTTTCGGATTGTACAGGTAAAGCCCACGCACATTGATGCCGTCGATGACTTTCGGGCCGGCAGCCGCGGTCTTTACTGCGGGGCCGGTGGGCGCAGGTGGAGGCGTGGACGCAATTTCCGCGGCGCGTTTTTCAGAGACGCCCAACAGTTTTCCGCCGGACGTCGCGGCAAGCTCGGTGATCCAAATGTCTGATTCCGGCAGATGCGCATTTAGCTGTTCCAAAATCTGCGGCCAGAAATTGCGATCGTTCACGGCGGTGATGAGCGGCGTGGCTGTGTTGTCCAACGCGGTGATCTGCTTTTTGAGTTTGTCCAAGTGCGTTTCGGCCAGGTGCATGGTGTCGTTCTTCTGCCGAATCGTCACGGCGGTTTGCTGCGCCACCTGCGCCGCGCGCGTGTAATACGCCGACCAGCCCAGCAGGGCGACCAGAATGCACGCGGCGGCGGCAATGAAAAATGTCCGGCGTTTTTCCAAGTCGTGCCTGCGAACGACGATCGCCGGACGCAGGTTTATTTCTACCGGACAAACGGTCACGCTGCGCAACGCCAGCCCGACCAATTCACCAAGCAAATGCGCGGAACGCGCCACATCCTGCATCCCGCTGAGGTGGGACTCCGACACGGTCACGTTTTGCAACGGATTAAAAAACTCGATCGGCACCTGAAATTTCTCGTGAAAGAACTCGCGCATGTACGGCATACCTGCGCCGCCACCGCAAAGAAAAATGCGAGCCGGACGATTTCCCTGCTGCTGTGCCCGGTAATGCGTAACGGAACGCATCAATTCCGCATGCAACCGGGTCATGGTGCTGCGCGCTATCTTCGACACACGTCCGACCTTAGGGTCGGCAGGTTCGGCGTAAGTGCCGCCTAAACCGACAAATCCGTCCCGTTTCTTGCGCTCTTCGGCTGCTGCGAATGATTCGTTAAATTCCCTGGCAATCGCAGCGGTGATCGTGCTGCCGCCAAGGGGAATGCTGCGCAGAAAAAATCTTCCGGGCTCGATGAACAGAATGTTGGTAGTGCGCGCGCCGATATCCAGCAGGAGCGAGCAATCGTCAATGTCACGATAGCTGTAACGAAATGCGTTGTACAGGTCCATGGACGCCACATCCACGATGTGCGTGCTCAATCCGGTTTCTTCGACGACGTTGTTGATCTCTTCGAGCAAGTCCTTTTTGATCGCGACGATTACCACTTCAATCTGTTCGCCCAATCCGCCGCCGACGAGCTGGTAATCCCAGACAACTTCGTTAAGTGGGAATGGAACATTTTGTTGCGCCTCGAAGGCAATAATTTGATCGATCTTTGCCGCGTCGAGCGCGGGCAGTTTGACAAAACGCGCAAAAACGGCTTGTGCGGGGACTGCATAGTTCACCTGGCCGTAATGGATTTGCATGTCGCGCATCATCTCACTTAAGACGGGGCCTGTTTCATGCAGCGCGAGGTGCGCATCACGCCGCTGGCCGGTCTCCGGGTCGAGCGACGTTTCGCGTAAGCGATAATTTATAAGGACCAGACCGCCACGGTCCGCTCGAAATTCCGCGAGACCAATCGTTTGAGATCCGAGGTTGAGAGTAATCAGGCGTGCGGGTGCAGGCATCGGCTTAAAGGTCTAAATCGCAATTGCAAAATGCCAAAGCAAATTTCAATACTCAAGCGTTAGCGCAAGGTGGATCGCGTTGTCCTGAACGCGTTGGCTGCGGTACGAATAATTTTTTTACAGAAGACAGCGAAGATGCCAGAACTTCGGCACTCGTCACTCGTGCCTCGTCATCTTTCTGCCCGCGAATCACGCGGATTGACGCGAATCAAAGGAAGACCGTCTAAAGACGGAACTCCGAACCTAACCTGCATCCATTTGCCTCAACTTCGAATTTCGTCATTCCTTCGTCATTCGAGCTTCGTCATTTTTCTTATCCGTGGTCTCTCTGGTTTCCCCTTCGTGATCTTCGTTTTTTTCTGTAAGAAAAATTCTTTTAATAGAAGATAGCTCCGAAAGCTGTGACTCATTCCTTCCCAGTCATCTCGGCCTCGCGGCTTGCCCATCTATGTCGGCCGCATCCCTGCGCCTCCATTCGCGAGCGGGCGAAGAGAGCGAAGATCCACCTATTACGATTTCGACGCCGCGCGCGTCCCTATCTCGAAAAAGAAAACCCGCGAATTCTCGATGAATTTCCGCTCCAATTTTCGAATGAAGCGCCGGCAGTGATTTGGAATTTATCGTCGCCGGCCTGACCCCAAACATAACTCCCAGTGTAATCGCCGCTGCCTTTGCCGCTCCATCGGCCGTACATAAATCCGACTTCGCCAGTGTAGTAGACTGGATTCAACGGCGAACTGATCATTTCATTGGGCAAATCCTTGCCATCACTCGCAAGCATTGCCGACCGAGAATTTGAAGCGGCGGCAGGCCTCCTCGTCGATACGGGCTCGTTATCGCTCGGAGCCAAGTAGGCAGCGGGAAACAGGCCGAGCGGCGCCATGCCGATTTGAACGAACGCACTTTCACTCATCAACTGCGCGCCATCCGACCAGGCTTGCACCGGCCCGTTGCGGAACAGAAGAGAATTGTTGGAGGCGCTGGCAATCGTCGGCCGGTAGAGACTGAGATTCGAAGCGGGGCCGAGGGACGTTACCGCAGATGCGCCGACGGGATGTTTCGAAGCTCCAGAGTGTTTGGCCTGCTGCGCTGCGACCGGGAAACAAATGCCGAGCAACCCCAACGCGAGGACGAGCGCACCCTTCAACATGTGAGAAGTCAAAACCAAATCGCCGCAAACGCCAGTAAAATTTTGTGTTGGTTCAACGCTTCAACGATTCGCGAAAATAGGCGATCGTCTGTTTGATCCCCTGCTCGAATTCAACGCGTGGTTCCCACCCGAGGATTTCTTTCGCGCGGCTAATATCGGGTTGGCGCACCTTGGGATCGTCAACCGGCAAGGGCTTGTATTCGATGGAGGATTTCGCCCCTGTGATCCGGATGATTTCCTCGGCAAACTGTTTGATCGTCATCTCGCGCGGGTTGCCGAGGTTAACTGGCTCGTGAAAATCGCTCATCGCGAGCCTGAAGATTCCGTCGATCAAATCGGATACGTAACAGAATGAGCGCGTCTGCGAACCGTCGCCGAACACGCTCAGCGGTTGGCCGCTTAACGCCTGGCCGATAAATGCCGGCACGGCGCGACCGTCATGCAAACGCATCCGCGGGCCGTAAGTATTAAAGATGCGGACGATTCTGGTATCGACGCGATGAGAACGATGATATGCCATGGTCATCGCCTCGGCGAAACGTTTTGCCTCATCGTAAACGCCGCGCGGCCCGATCGGGTTGACGTTCCCCCAGTAGTCCTCTTTCTGCGGATGTTCGAGAGGATCGCCGTAAACCTCGGACGTGGAAGCGAGAATGAAAGTAGCACGTTTGTCCTTGGCCAAGCCGAGCGCGTTGTGCGTGCCCAACGCTCCGACTTTGAGCGTCGGGATCGGCAGTTCCAAATAATCGATGGGGCTGGCTGGCGACGCGAAGTGAAAGACGTAATCAATCTCGTGTTCCGGCAGGAAAATGAAATCCGAGACGTTGTGTTTCACGAACCGGAAATTCTCGTTCCCGGCGAGATGGCCAATGTTTGCTGTGTTGCCGGTGATCAAGTTGTCGACCGCGATCACACGGTGGCCTTCCGTTAAAAGCCGGTCCGCCAGGTGTGAACCGAGAAAACCGACGCCTCCGGTGACAACCGAAACGGGCTGGGAATTTTTGGCCATTGGGATGTTTTCTAATCGCTGCCGCGCAGGTTTACCAGCAGGAAGTCAGAGGGAAATGACGAATTCCGAATGACGAAAGAAACTCGAATGCTCAAATGACCAAGCGTCGACCGGATGTATTTCGTCATTCCGGCTTCGGCAATCGTTCGTCACTCGACATTCGGCATTCGTCATTTTATTAAAGCGCCATGCGCATTCTTTCTGGTCTCCAGCCCAGCGGTGCTCTGCACATCGGCAATTATTTTGGGATGATGCAGCCTGCGATCGCGCTCCAAGCCGAGGGCGAAGCGCTTTACTTTATCGCGGATTACCATGCGCTCACCAGTCTGCGCGATCCTGAAGCGCTGCGGGCGAACAGCCGGCGTCTTGCGCTCGATTTCCTGGCATGCGGCCTTGATCCCGAACGCGCAACGCTTTTTCGCCATTCAGATGTGCCGCAGGTCACCGAACTGGCGTGGATCTTATCAACAGTGGCCCCGATGGGTCTGCTCGAACGCGCGCACTCATACAAGGACAAGCTCGCCCGCGGGATGAGCCCCACGGTAGGACTTTTCAGTTACCCGATCCTCATGGCGGCGGACATTTTGATTTACGACAGCGATGTCGTGCCGGTCGGCAAAGACCAGAAACAGCACATTGAAATCACGCGCGATCTGGCGGTGAAAATGAACGAAACGTTTGGCCAACAGGAGCAGGACGGGCGGATCTTCAAGTTGCCGGAACCGCGTATTCGGGCCGCGACAGAAACCGTGCCCGGCATCGATGGCCAGAAAATGAGCAAGAGCTACGGCAACAACATCGACATTTTTGGCGACGAGAAGGAGATGCGTAAGCGCGTGATGAGCATTGTTACCGATTCCGCTGCAGTGGAGGCGCCGAAGGACCCGGCGCAATCGACCATCTTTAAGCTCTATTCACTGCTCGCGTCGAAGGAGGAAATCGCAGACATGCGCGAACGGTTTGTAAAAGGCGGGACGGGCTACGGCGATTTCAAGAAACAGTTGTTCGAAAAACTCTGGGAATATTTCGCGCCGATGCGCAGGCGCCGCGAAGAAATTCTCAAGGACAAATCGTATATCGACGATGTTCTTGCCAGCGGCGCAAAGCGCGCCAACGAAATTGCCGATCCAGTCATGGACCGCGTCCGCAAAGCAGTCGGTCTGCGCTAGCGGGACGCGCGCAATGTGTGACCGTTAACGAGATATGGAGATGGTCGTTAACGTGGACGAAAAAATCGGCAAAGTTGTCGGCCGTATGCCGCCAGCACAGAGGCTTTTGCCCGAGCCATGAGATTGCAACAGACTATTAACCAACTTCAAAGCCATCTTGAAGGGATTTGTCCGACGGGCGTCTTTCGCTTCGATACACATGAAGAAGCGGATGAATGGTTGCTGAAATGGATGAGCCGCCGACGTCAAGCGAAAAGTTAACGACGCGCATTCCTGAAGAGGCGGATCTGATCGCGCTTTGTCGCACTCTAAACGACCTGAGCGCCCGATACATTGTCATTGGCGGATTCGCGATTATCTCGCCGGATTTGCCAGAGCAACTGCCGACCTTGATTTGCACATCGACACTTCTTTGGATAACGAGGCCCTCGTTTATAAAGCGCTTGAAATTCTTCCGGACAAAGCAGTGCGAGAGCTCCAGCCCGGCGAGACTTCCCGGTACGGAGTGGTGCGGGTGGGAGACGAGATCATGGTCGATCTCATGAAGTCGGCGTTTGGAATCGAATATGCCGAAGCCGTAAAGGAAATTGTAGTTCGCGAAGTGGAGGGGGTGCCAATCCCGTTCGCATCCCCGCGTTTGCTTTGGCGCAGTAAGAAACCGAGCCGACGACCGAAAGACGCCGAGGATCTCATGTTCTTACAACAATACTTCCGAGAACACGGTCAAGAGCCACCCGACGCCTGAGCGTCGCGTGAAGTGGAGCGAGTAAATTTGCGATTATCTGACCAGAAGCGTCCGCAAAGGAGTCGGTCCGCGCTACCGACTCGTTAATAACCGTTTCGGTGCGGTATTGTGCCACGCAGCGGTGAGCGCTTTGCGTACGATCCCAACTTTCGCGCCTAGCAGATAAATGTTCGTGCTGCCGTGCCGGCCCCAGGCGCCTTTGGCCGATTTGAAAACGCCCGGAAATCGACAAACAAATTCTTTTTGCGCGTCTCCTGGCAGTTTCACCATCGCCCAGTCCTCATCGGGATATCCGAGCGTTGCGAAAATTCTTCCGCCAACACGAAAATCGGGATGACGCATATGCGCCGACTCAACCGCTTCCGGAAAATTCAGCGCCAGTTTTCGAAAATCATTCGGCGTCATCCGCAGACATGATGACATGCGACGCCAGAATTCGTCGAGCAAGTTCATTGGCGTTCTGATACAATCGGCTGAATGGGAATTTTGCGCGTTCACGTTGTCCCGAATGCGAAAACAGACAGTCTGGCCGGCGAGTATGGCGGCGCGGTTAAGATCAAGCTGCGCGCACCCGCCGTTGAGGGAAAAGCGAATGCGGCGCTGATCTGTTTTCTCGCCGAGCGATTGGAGCTCCCCCGGCATGCCATTGTTCTGGAACGCGGTCACAAGTCGCGCGACAAAATGATTCGGATAAATGGCTTGGCGGAGGAAGAGCTGCGCCGGCGATTATGCGCGACAATCTGAAAAGCACCGAAGGCGTTAGCTTCGCGACGCTCAGCGCAATTGAAAGCGGCAGAACACTGCCGCACTCAAAACGTGGCCGTAATTGCGACGCTGTATTTCGCGCTTGCGTCTTGGAGTGCGGCGGTGCTCCGCCGCTTTTTTCACTGAATTCAGACCAATCGCGTCAGATTAAGGCGCCGCTCAGCGGCTCGGAGCTCGTCGTGACGGCGTGGTTTGTGGCGGCGGGGTGCTCTGACGACTCGCCGCGCTGTCGCGATAAAACAACACCCCGTGCGCGCGCAGATTGCTGATGAGCGCGTGCAGATCGTTCGCCAGTTGTTGATCGTTTAGCAGCGTCGCGACCAAACCCTTTCCTTGCATGGCACTACGCAAAACTTTACGCGTATCTGCGATGGCATTCTGTAAACCGTCCGCCGCTTTTTTTGCGGAGGCCATGGTCGAATCGGCCTGATCGATCACGCCATCCAGCTTCTTGGAAGAGTCTGCCAGCGCGCTGGTAGCCTGGTTCAGATGTTCCATGCTGGCCCTCAGGTTTTGCATGTTTTGTTGAGAAAGCGTGTCCTGATTCAGGCGGTCCACCGTGGTATCGATCTTTTGCACAGTACCGCGAAGATCGGTCACCAGAGCGCCGCCCTCTTTGGTAAGATCATCAATACCAGTCTCGCGCGTTCCGTGGATGTACGCGTTCGGCTGCAGATACCCTTTTGGCGGTCCCGACGGGGGCGTCACGACAACAAATCGATCGCCCAGCAGACCGGAACTTCCAACTGAGAATTTGGTTCCTGCAGGAATCTTGACGTAATCATAAATTTTCAGCGGCACAGCCACCCCATCACCCTCGCGAACCAGTCGCGGACCACCGGCTACCTTTCCAATTCTCGCGCCGGCGAGCAGGACATCGGAGCCTTTCAACAGTCCGCTAGCATTGGTGAAGCGAACCGTGACGGAGTAATACGTCTTGAAACCCTCTCCCAGCCTGCCGAATTGCACGAGCAGCGCGCCCACCATCGCCAATCCAACAAAAACAAAAATGCCGACTTTGAATTCCAAACCTCGTTCGTGCCGATTCATTTTGAGATATTACTGTCGATCTCCGAGCGCGTTTCGCAAGGTGGGGACGGTGCATCCGAACCGACGATAAGCGATTGAAAGCCTGCGCTGAGCGAAGTCGAATGGATTAGTCGCCTCTGCCGTCGGATCGGCCGAGAAGGAAATCCTGGATGAGCGGGTCCGTCGCCTGCTGAAGCTCGCTCGGGGTTCCGTGAAAATAAACCCGGCCTTCGTGCAAATACGCGATCCGGTCTGCCACATCGAATGCGCTCTTCATGTCATGCGTTACGACGAGGCTGGTCATGCCAAACCGCTCTTGCAATCGGCGAATCAAACGATTGATGCTGTCCGCCACCACGGGATCGAGGCCGGCAGTGGGCTCATCGTACAAGACGCACGAGGGCCGGCGAATGATGGCGCGCGCCAGGCCAACGCGCTTTTTCATTCCGCCGCTTAAACTCTCTGGCATCTTTTCTTCCTGTCCCTCCATTTCCATCACTTCGAGCATCTGCCCGACTTTCGCCCGCAAAACTTTTGGATCGCGCTCGCCCCCTTCGCGCAAAGGAAATGCGATGTTGTCCGCAACGGTCATCGAATCGAAAAGCGCGCCACCCTGAAAAAGAATGCCGACTTTCTGGCGGATCGCCCGAAGCTGGCGCTCCTTCATGCCTGTGATGTTTTGACCTTCGATATGAATTTCCCCTGAGTCCGGCTCCATCAAACCGACCATGTGTTTCAACAGAACGCTTTTGCCACCGCCGCTGCGGCCGATCAAAACAAGGGTTTCACCTGTGCGCACGTCAAGATCGACACCGCGCAAAATCTCCTGTTGCCCGATTTGCTTCTTCAACGAACGCACCGCAATCATCGGCGATGAATTGCCGGCAACCCGATGAGGTTTCATCGACGGTTTTGGAGATGGCGGGGCCTCGATCATTTGCAACACCAACAGTCAACTCTCAACCCGCAACACTCAACTACACACCGTCACTGATAGCCCGCCGGGTAAATAATGTTGAACATCATGGTGAGGAAAAAATTACAAATCAGAACAGCCAGAGACGAGTTCACCACCGCCTCGGTGGTGGCTCGACCGACGCCGACTGCGCCTTCGCGCGTGGTCAACCCTTTCTGGCAACTGATGAACACGATGAGTATTCCGAAACAGAACGCTTTTGACAGACCCATGATAATGTCACGGCTGCGGGTCCAGCGCACCATGTTCGCCATGTAATAAGTGCCATTAATGTCGAGCATGAAAATCGCCACCAGATACCCGGCAGCGATCCCGACCGCGATGCATTCCGCCACTAGCAGAGGCATCGACACCATCATGGCCAGCGCGCGGGGCACCACCAAATAATCAACGGGGTACACTGCCAACGCGCGAAGCGCATCGATTTGCTCGGTCACTTTCATCGTCCCGATCTCAGCCGACATCGCGGCCCCGACGCGTCCGGCCACCATCAGAGCGGTCAGCACCGGGGCAAGCTCGCGGCAGAGTGATACCGAAACTACTGCGCCTACGGCGGAGCCCATTCCCAGCTTGTTAAATTGAAAAAATGTCTGCGCCGCGAATACCGCACCAGTGAACGCGCCGGTGATTATCACCACCAGCTGCGAAAGCAATCCAACCTCAACAACTTGATTGAGGAATAGTTTCCAGCGGAGCTTGTGCGTAAAAATGGAACGAAACGTGTCGGCCGCCAGCAGCACAAGCTCGCCTAAATATTGAAAAAATGAGAGCAGCGGCGCGCCGAGAGCGCTAAAGAAACGGACCATTATGGAATGTGATCAGTGAACGGCTAATGAGCGCGTCCGCAACATTTTGTTCTGAATTTCTGATCAATGGTCATTGATAACATGTCTATGTTTTCAGCCGCTTGGTTTTTGTTTGGGAGTGAAGCTCCGACGGAATCGTGCCGATAAAAAGCGGTTGAAGGCCGAGCTTGATGAAAATTGCGCGAATTTCGCGGACGCTCAACGTCGGTTCATCGAACTCGAGGTGAACGATATCGTGAGTTGTATCCAGCTTGTAACGCAAGCCGGCGATCTCTATGAGCTGGCGATCCAGTTCGAGGATCTTGCCCATTTCTCGCAAACCACGCGCATAAACCTCAAGTTCGATCATCTGCGGTGGAATTTTAGCGATTCCGTTGCGCCAATGCAATTCTTCTCGTATCACCACAATAAATGCGGAATTCATTTTTTGAGGTTGCAATTGCGCCTGGCGCAAAGCTGCGTAAAGAATGGCGTTTTAACGGATGAGACGCGCCGCTCAGTATTTGTTCGCTACCAATCTGCTTTTGGGCGCTCTGTTCTTCGCCGGATGTGAAACTGTTCCGCAAGGCATTCAGCAGGCGAGAATCGAAATGTCGCAACGGATCGCCGCGGAACCGACCGGTGATTATTTTATCGGCCGGCGCTACTACAAGCCCGATTACAAGTTCTGGGGTTACATTCGCAAGCCCGGTCAACCATGGAGCACAGCGGAGATGGTCATGCTCAATGAAAAGCAGAAGCTTGCTCCCGACCGCGAACGCCTCGAATTCGGTAGCGATAACAATTACGAATACAAGCTGTACGGTTATTTCAGCGGCGACAAAGTGTATGAGCCTGCCAGCAACGGAATTTATCCGGAGTTCGTTTTGAAAGGCTATGAACTGATTTCCACTAATCCGCCGCCAATTTTTAGAAGCCAGTTCCGGGGTAACGCCCGCGCTTCGGATCTTCGCTACGTTGTGGAAAAACCGGAGTGACATTAATGACGAAGCAATGACGAAGCACGAAGCACGAATTCGAAGCGCGCTATCACCTTCACAGCGTTATTTCGTCATTTGGATTTCGTGCTTTCTTCGTCATTCGTCATTCGTCATTCGTCATTTTCAATGGCCCAGGCCACTGGCGCGCTCGTGAATCGCGATCCTGTTATCGAGGAATTTCTGCGCTATCTCGCGAACGAACGAAATGCTTCACCGCGCACGCTCAAGGTCTATCGCCAGGCGCTTGCTGGTTTTCGCGCCGAGAACAACAGAACCTGGAAAACGTGTACCAGCGACGATTTCCGCGACTACCTCTTCGCGCTGATGAAACACGGACAGGCGCGTTCGTATGTGCGACTGCAATTTTCTGCATTACGCACTTTCTATCAATTTCTCGCTGCCCGGAAAGGTCTGCGGCGTAATCCGGTCCGGGAAGTGCAACTGCCGAAAATAGAGAAGAAGCTGCCGCTAGTCCTCACGCGACAACAGGTCGACGAGCTTCTCACCGCGCCCACGCGCGAACCGAAGAGCCGATCTGCGCCGTCGTGGATGCCCCTGCGCGACGTCGCCATCATGGAATTGTTTTATAGCAGCGGGTTGCGACTGGGCGAACTGGCCGCGCTTGATGTAGGCGATGTCGATCCCTACACGGAGTCGGTTCGCGTATTCGGAAAAGGCCGTAAGGAACGCGTCTGCCCGGTAGGTCTGCCTGCGCTGGAAGCGATGCAAAAATACCGAGTGGCAGCCAACGTGCATGCGGGCCCGCTTTTCATCAACAAAGCGCGAGGGCAAATGTCCGTGCGGTCCATCTGGCTGGTGTTAAAGCGTTACGTTCGGCACACATCCATTCCGATTTCAATCAGCCCACACAAATTGCGGCATAGCTTCGCGACCCACATGCTCGATCGTGGCGCCGACCTGCGCAGTGTTCAGGCGTTGCTCGGCCACGCGAGTTTGTCCACGACACAAATCTACACGCACGTCACCGTGGAACGTCTCAAGAAAGCCTACGGGGACGCACATCCGCGGGCGTAATCAATCAAGGAGGTTTACACCGCGGACTCCGAAGTGCGGAGCAGCCGCTAAGAGGTTCTTGTCATTGGAGTAGACTTCCCGGAATCCGTTGTCGCTGGCAATCGCCAGGTGTAGCGCGTCGGAAGCGCGGAGGAAGTTGCTTGTGGGTACGGTCTCGAAGTCCCCGCGGATGCGGTTTAGAATCGCTGGCGACAACGGCAGCCACCTGAAGGCATCGGCCCGGGTCTCATCAGCGAACTGCTGTAATACGAGTTGATAAGCAGTGAACGTCAAACCGCCTTCACGATATTTGCGGTGAAAAGCGGCGATTACTTCTGCTTGTCCGTGTTGAGCGCAGGCAATCGTATCAGTAGCGGCCAACTGGCGAACCGCCTGAAACCCGAAATCTTCGTAATAGAGCCGCACAAGATAGCTCGCATCGAAGTAGATCATTCAATGGGCCGGTCGCGATCTTCGGAAATGATCTGCGTGCTATCTGTACCGCCTCGAAGGCGATGCATTATTCTGCGAAACTCCGGGCTGAGCTTTCTGCGAGCAAAATACGGTACTTCCGGTGTCGGGGTTTGGGGAACGATTTTGGCGATGGTTTTGCCCCGTTCGGTGACATGAATCTCACCGAATTTGGCGGCCTTTCGGAGCCATTCACCGGTGTTGTGGTGAAGCTCGCGAATCGTTATCGTCTTCATGTGACACACCGTGTCACATAGCTCCGACTTGTCAACGCCTGACGTCGCTCGCGCTGCGCCCTTAGCTCGGCGCCGGCGCAGGCGCACTGCTTTGCGCTTGTGATTCCGGAACCCGGAAAGACAGCTTCGCTTCGGCCGCGATGACCTCGACCTGGTCGCCTGGTTTGACGTTGCCGCGGAGCAACTCTTCTGCGAGCGGGTCTTCCAGAAAACGCTCGACCGCGCGGCGCATGGGGCGCGCGCCGTACTGCGGGTCGTATCCTTTATCGATGAGAAATTCCTTTGCGCTTTGTTTGAGGTCGATATGGACGTCCTTGGCTTTGATGCGCGTGAGCACCTTCTCCACTTCCAAATCAACGATCCGCAGCAGCTCGGGTTTACCAAGCGAATGAAACACGATGATCTCGTCCAGGCGGTTGAGGAACTCGGGTTTAAAAACGCGCTTCGTTTCGTCGAGAATCTTGTCCCGCATCGAATCGTAATCGTGTCCTTCACTCGGCGCGCCAAAGCCCATCACCGTCTGCTTCTTCAGCAAGTCCGCGCCGACGTTCGAAGTCATGATGATGATCGTATTCCTGAAATCGATCTTGCGGCCTAACGAGTCAGTAATTTTACCGTCCTCGAGAATCTGCAAAAGCAAATGCATCACATCGGGATGCGCTTTCTCGATCTCATCAAACAGCACGACCGAATACGGCCGGCGTCGAACGGCCTCCGAAAGCTGTCCGCCTTCCTCGTACCCGACGTACCCTGGTGGCGATCCGATCAAACGCGACGCGGTAAATTTTTCCATGTACTCCGACATGTCGATTTGAATCAAGGCGTCGGCGTCCCCGAACATGAATTCCGCCAACGTGCGCGCGAGATACGTCTTGCCAACACCGGTCGGGCCGAGGAATACAAACGAACCAATCGGGCGCTTCGGATCTTTTAGATCCGCTCGCGAGCGTCGCAACGCCTTACTGATCGCGGTGACCGCTTCGTCCTGCCCAATGACGCGCTCTTTCAGTTCCGCTTCCATCCTGAGCAGCTTCTGGGTCTCCTGCTCTTCCATGCGCTGGAGCGGAACGCCCGTGACCTTCGAGATGATGTGCATCATGTCGTCGCCGGTTACGATGACTTCCTTCTCTTCCCGTTCTTCGCGCCACTTAGTCAAAATGGTATCGAGCTTTTCCTTGGTTTGCTTCTCCTTGTCGCGAAGCGCGGCGGCTTTCTCAAAATCCTGGGCCTTGATCGCGCCTTCTTTTTCAAGGCGGATCACTTCGATTTCCTTCTCGATATCCTTAACGTCGGGCGGCCGTGTCATTGAGTTGATGCGCGCGCGCGCGCCGGCCTCATCCATGACATCGATCGCCTTGTCAGGAAGAAAGCGGCCGGTGATGTAACGGTCGGAGAATCTGACCGCAGTCTCGAGCGCTTCGTCGGTGAGCTTGGCCTTGTGATGCGCTTCGTACTTCGGACGCAAACCTTTCAAGATTTGAATGGCCTCATCAACCGTCGGCGCATCTACTTTTATCGTCTGAAATCGCCGTTCCAGCGCTGCGTCTTTCTCGATGTACTTTCGATATTCATTCATCGTAGTCGCGCCGACGCATTGCAGTTCGCCGCGACTCAGTGCGGGTTTAATGATGTTCGACGCATCCATCGCGCCTTCGGCCGATCCTGCGCCAACGATGGTATGCAGCTCGTCGATGAAAAGAATCACGTTCTTGGAACGACGGATCTCGTCCATCACAGCTTTAATGCGTTCCTCGAATTGCCCACGATATTTTGTCCCGGCAACCATTAACGCCAGATCTAGGGTGATCACGCGCTTGTCGCGCAATAGTTCGGGCACATTGCCGTTTGAGATTTCCTGCGCGAGCCCCTCGGCAATGGCTGTTTTGCCGACGCCCGCTTCGCCTATTAGCACCGGGTTGTTTTTCGTGCGCCGGCAAAGCACTTGAATCACGCGCTCAATCTCGTTGCGGCGGCCGATCACCGGATCGAGTTCGCCTTTCCTCGCCAACTCGGTGAGATCGCGGCCAAACGCGCGAAGTGCTGGAGTCTTAACGTCTTTCTTCGTTGGCTCGCCTTCCTGCTCTGCTTCGGACGGAGTGAAGTTTGGATCGAGTTCTTTTAGAATTTCGTTGCGCGTTCGTTCGATATCGAGTTCGAGACTCTTCAGCACTCTGGCAGCAACCCCCTCGCCTTCGCGCAAAAGCCCGAGCAAAATATGTTCGGTACCAACGTAGGAATGATTGAGCGCCTTGGCTTCCTTGCCCGCGAGCGCCAGAACTTTTTTGACACGAGGCGTGTACGGCACGTTGCCGACCATCTTTGTCTCCGGCCCCGAACCGACCTGTTTCTCCACTTCCATCCGCACGGTCTCGAGATCGAGGCCCATTTTTTGCAGGACGTTGACGGCGACGCCCTGTCCGAGCTTGATCAGCCCGAGCAGTAAATGTTCGGTGCCGACATAATTGTGGTTAAACCGGTCGGCTTCCTTCCGAGCCAGCGCCAAAACCTGTTGAGCTCGCGGTGTGAAATTATTCATTATTCGATGGTCCGTTCGTCAAGCCATTGCCTGAGTCGCTTACCATCCTACTAATATCAGGTTTAGGGAAAATTTTCAAACGGTCGCGGATAATTTGAGCTCGCAGATAGTCGCGTTCTTCCGCATTTAGCTTTTGCTGGGAACTCTTTTGCAAATGCGCCGGCTGTGTTTCAATGAACAATTCGTCGATCTGGAGGCGGTGATTTTCCGGGAACGCCCCCAGGTCCATTCCAAGTTTGATGACCGAGAGCAGGTTGAGCGCTTCCTTCGACGGCATGGCATGCGCGTACGTCAAAACACCGTAGGCGCGGCCGATCTGGTCGCAAAGCGTGCCCGGTTTTCTCTGCAGCAAAGTTTGCCGCGCGTCATGTTCCTTATCGATGATCGTCTCAATGACTTTGCTCAGTCGATTGATGATGTCCTCCTCCTTTTCGCCGAGCGTGGTCTGATTCGAGATCTGGAAAAGGTTTCCCATCGCTTCGGTTCCCTCGCCGTAAAGGCCGCGCACCGCGAGACCAATTTTGCTGACTGCTTGAATGACCTGGTTGATCAACTCGCTGAGAACAAGCCCCGGCAGGTGCAGCATCGCGGATGCCCGCATACCGGTACCGACGTTCGTCGGGCAAGCGGTTAAATATCCCAGTTGCTGATCGAAAGCGAAGTCCAGTTTGTTTTCCAGCGCCGTGTCAATTTTATCGACCAGCTTGAAAGCCTGTTTCAATTGGAGGCCCGAACGAATGGATTGCATCCGTAGATGATCTTCTTCGTTTATCATTATGCTGAGCGTTTGCCGTCGATTCACTACGACCGCGCTACCAGCGCCCTTCGCGGCATGTTCACGGCTAATTAGATGTCGCTCGACCAGAACCTGCTTGTCCAGTGCGGCCAGATCCTGCAAGCCCTCGGAGAACGCATCCTGCATTTCCGGAAGCGCTTCCACGCGGGCCCGGACCTGTTCGAGGATCAACGTGCGTTCGGCTTTCTTGGCCCAGCCGGGAAAGGCATGGTTCCGCAGGTTCCGCGCAAGGCGAACGCGGCTGCTGATTACAACCTGGTGATGCGGGCCTTCGCCGCGCAGCCATTCTCCGGCGGTGGACAGCATGTTCGAAAATTTCATGACGAATTAGAGAGGTCGCTTTCGAGTCGCTTAATTTGATCACGCAGCGACGCAGCCGTTTCGTAGTTCTCGTCTGCGACCGCTTTTTGCAGGTTGTCTGCCAGTGCTCGCATCCGCTGGCTCAGCGCTATGCTGCGCTGCGCGCGTTCCGGCAATTTCCCCACGTGTTCTATGCCTTTGTGCATCGCTTTCAGCAGAGAACCCAATCCCTCCGCAAATGTGACGTAGCATTCGCTACAACCCAGGCGGCCAGTCTTCTTAAAGTCCGCCTGACTAAACCCACAGACGGCGCACTTTTTAGCAGGCGCACCCTTTTCAATTTCTTCTGCTGCCCCGATGCCCAGCAGCAGATCAGCGAGTGCGAAACTGGTGGGGTCCTGTACACCCTTTTCCTTCGAGCAAGCTTCGCACAGGTTTACCTTGTGCATCTTGCCTTCCAGAATCTGCGTCAGGAAGACTGTCGCATCGTTACATTTGCAAACGTCGCACAACATGTCTGTTAGTTAGACCGTGATGTCTTGCAAACATTCAACCCCGCGTATCGCCCTCTGGCACACTCGCGTTTTGGTAATCGCTTTTTCACACTCAATCGAAGATCGGCGTGCCGGTCTCGCGTGTTATCTCGCGGAAACGTCCGATGATACGTGTGCTGAGCGGGCCGGGCTTCCCGTTTCCGATGACGCGCCCGTCGGCTTTGACTACCGGAATGATTTCCGCAGCAGTTCCCGTGAGGAAACATTCGTCGGCCACGAAAACATCGTGCCGCGTGAGATCTGCTTCGATGACTTTGATGCCGAACTCGCCAGCTATATCAAACACCACGGATCGAGTGATCCCTCGTAACGCTCCGGCCGCAATGGGAGGCGTGTAAATCTGGCCATCCTTGATGATGAACACGTTGTCGGCAGTGCATTCCGCAATGTTTCCTGCATCATTCAACATCAATGCTTCATCCGCGCCGGCCAGGTTCGCTTCGATGCGAGCCATGACGTTGTTCAAATAGTTTAATGATTTTACCGCCGGATTGAGCGACGCCGGGTTACTTCTGCGTGTCGCGACCGTGACTATGTTTAATCCTTTCCGATAAAAATCTTCGTGATAAAGCGCGATCGTCGCCGCGATAATGATCACGCTGGGCTTTTTGCACTGCTCTGGATTCAAACCCAGATTACCCACCCCGCGTGTAACGAGCAACCGGATGTAACCGTCCCGCAAATGATTTTGCCGGATTGTCTCAAGCAGCGCCTCGGTCATTTCCTGCCGCGTCATCGGAATTTCGAGGCAAATCGAACGCGCTGAATCCCAGAGCCGTTCCATGTGTTCTTCGAGCCGGAAAACGCGGCCATTATAAAAGCGTATGCCCTCGAAAATTCCATCGCCGTAGAGAAGGCCGTGATCGAACACGGAAACTTTCGCGTTTGCCTCCGAGTAAAATTTCCCGTCGATGTAAATCTTTGCTTCCCTGACGCGCGTCGCAGTGCGCGGCCGGCTTTCTATAGCAGGCTCGATTGCCTCCTCGGTCGCACGCTTGTGAGTCTTTGGTTCGTCCAACACAGCCGCATCAGTGGTTTTCATGTTAACAACAAAACCTCAAATGCTCAGTCGCGCAATTCAAGCCGCAAATGAATCGTTACAGGGAATCTGTCATTCTGAGCGAAGCGAAGAATCTCTGATCATTTTTGACCGAGCGCCCAAGGAAGCAAACTGAGATGTTTCCAGCCTTCGCATAAAGCTACGGCTTGGCAGGCGCTTTTGCTCAACATGACAATGGTATGTTGTTTCACTGCAGTACTCCATCCATAATGTGCAATTGCCGGTCGCCGCGTGTCGCCAGACGCATATCGTGGGTTACAACCAGCAGAGTTTTGTTGCGATCGCGCGCGAGATTTAGCAGCAGATCCATGATCGCATCGCCGGTTTTCGAATCGAGATTTCCAGTTGGCTCATCAGCAAAAATAATGTCCGGGTTATTCGTCAACGCCCGCGCGATCGCGACGCGCTGCTGCTCTCCGCCCGAAAGTTCGGCCGGCAAATGATGCAGCCGGTCGGCGAGACCGACCGATGCCAGGCTTTGCTCAGCTTCGTCCGTTCGTGGGCGATGACCAATTAGTGCCGGCAATGTCACATTTTCCAATGCGGTAAGTTCCGGCAACAGAAAGTAACCCTGGAAAACAAAGCCCATCTTTCTATTTCGCAGACGTGCCTCTGCCCCAGAGGCACTGCAATAAAGTCGCTGTCCCTCAAATTCTACGGTTCCTGATTCGGGACGCTCAAGACCTGCTAACGTGTAGAGCAGCGTGGTCTTACCAGCGCCGGATGCACCGGATAGAAAAATCGTTTCGTTATGAGCAATCTCCATTGAAATGCCGCGCAAGACTTCAATTCGACGCGGGCCCAAACGGAAGGACTTGCAAATGTCCCGGGCAATCAGTTGCGGTTGCTGCACGAGCAAGTATGTGCCGCTAACAACGCCGCCGTGCAAGAGGAGCCACGCAAAAAGCCGCCGACGAAATTCAATATCGCGGCGGCTTTTGCCAGAAGTTAAACGTGTCGTTTCCTATGCCATTCCTAATGATTGAAGCGTGGGCTGGTCGATAGCAGACGTAATGTAGAGTCCGTGATCGCGTTGGTAATCCGCGATCGCGTCGCGCGTGAGCGGGCCAATGAGACCGTCTACCGATCCACGATAATAACCCTGCTGTTGGAGGGCGGCCTGTACATTTGCGATCACCTGGTCCGGCGGCAGATGATTATAGGCGTAGATCGGGCCATCCCAGGCATAATATGCGTTAGGATAATAGCCCCAGGCAGGGAACCAGTAACCAGCGTTCCAGTAATACGGTGCACCGAAGACAAAAACAAAATTGTTACGGTAATGGTTGTGCCACCAGTTCTGGTCGTGCCACTGTGATTTGTAGTTGCGAAAGACGGTGTATTGCTGCCCTTGCCAGTTTTGGCTTCCTTGAATGCGTCTACCTTGCTGGAACTTCACCGGCGGGGCTTTTGCCCTGTTTGGCTGTTTAGCCACGTTGAAATGCTGCGGCTTAAATGGTTTGCCCGTGGCCGCTTTGCCTTTAGCCGCGGTTTTTGCCGCGTTGGCCGTAGTAGCCTGAGTCGTTTTACCTGCCCGCGTTACTTGCCCACTTCTCGCCGCTTTACCGGTTTGTCGTTCAACTTGAGTTTGATTTTTCCTGGCCTTTTGAGCTGCCGATGAGGTCTGACCCTGCTTGACCTTTTGCTTTTCGTAAGCTCGCGCGGAGGTTTGATTCTTCTTTCCCTTCTGGCCTTGGTAAGCTGTCGTCGAGGTCTGACCCTGGTTGCCTTTCCGTCCCTCATAAGCTCGCCCGGAAGTTTGATTCTTTTTTCCCTTTTGCCCGTTGTAAGCCGCCATCGAGGATTGGCCTTTTCGAGCGTTTTGCCCCTGATAGGCCGCATTCGAAGTCTTCTTTCCTCCGGCTCCAGCACCTGCCGGACGGCCCGTGGGCTGAGCCGCACGCTGACTCGTCTGAGCCTGCTTTTTCTGCTGTGATTTCTTTTCGTCGTTCTTCGCACCGTACGCGGTGACGAGAGCGAGACTACAAATTAAAATAACTAGTGTTCTCATAAGATTCTTTCATTTCGGTTTGTTAGACCTTTTCTGTTTTGCATTTATTCAACGTGACAGCGCCATTTCCTGGATGCCTGTCTTGCCAAAACGGAAATGATGTTTTGTCTTTCGTTGCAACCAATCGAATCGGCCAGCAACACGAGAAGCCGCACATGTTTTTGTGCGGCTCCACCGGGCTCAAGATGTATCTCAGTTACGAAAGACCAAGCGTTGTGAGCGTTGGGCTGTCGATTGCAGAAGTAACGGCCAGGCCCTGGTCAGCCTGATAAGCCGCCAATGCGGCACGCGTTTGCGGGCCCATGGCACCGTCGACCGCTCCGGCGTAATAGCCTTGGTCTCGCAATGCGATTTGAACGTTTACAACGACTTGATCGGGCGTCAGATTTGCATAGCCGGTGTAAATAGGCCCGTCATACGGATACCAGGCGTACGGGTCATAGCCCCATGCTGGATACCAGTAGCCAGTATTCCAGTACCACCACCCGCCGAGCACAAACGCGATGCGTGAATGGTGATCTCTCCACCACGCACGATCGTGCCAAGTCCGGTTGTAATTGTGAAATGCGGCGTATCTCGGATCGTTGAAACGAGCGCCACGCCAGTTGTTGGTGACGCGTACATTTCCTGCCCGATTATGCAACACGTTACGAGCCAGACTGAGATTTCGCTGCCGATTCACCGCCAGATTTCTGCGAGCGGCGTTTCTGGTGGCCTGAGCTACGCGGACATTCCGCGCTTGTGCCGCTTGCACACGATTGGTTCTCTGAGCACTCGCACCTGTGATATTTCTGTCACGATTTAGGGCCGCCCTGTTCCGCTCAGCAGTTCTTGCCTGACGACTAGCAACTCGCGAACTGCGCGTTCTTGCCGCCTCGGCCCGGGCGGTGCGCCGCGTAGTTGCCCGAGTTGCGTTTCTATGATGCCCAAGTGCGGCTCTGCTGCGAGTCACGGTCCTGCGCTCGGCGTGGGTTCGAGCTCTCGCTGCACTCAAGTGGCTACTCCGCGGAGTACGATTCACGTGAGCAAACGAATGGCCTCCACCGCTTCTGTGTGAGACGACGTGCGCGCTGCGCGCACCTCCACCTTTCGCTGACCCGTGCCCTGCTTTACCTCTTGGAGCGCCCCACGTCGTCAGCGCAAGCGCAAGGGTCCCAATGCATGTCAAAAGCACAATTCGCTTCATAATTTCCCTTTCCTTCACTGATTAAACTCCCCGGGTGCCGGGCGGGTTGCGATGTTTTTTGTCAGGCGTGCTGCTGGCGGACAGCCTCAAACAACACAATTCCAACAGCAGTAGCGAGATTCAGGCTGCGGGTTCCATGCATTGGAATGCAAACGCAGCGATCATTATTGGCTGCAAGCAAACTCTCTGGGAGACCTTTTGTTTCAGGACCAAACACGAGAAAGTCGTCGCGCCGAAATCTTGCTTCGTAGTAAGGACGCTTGCTCTTTGTCGTTAGAAAAAAATAATTCGCATCCGGCAGCTGCGACTCCCGCAGGGCCTCGAAGGAATCCCACAATCTCAAACCTACTTTGTTCCAGTAGTCCAGACCAGCCCTTTTCAACTGTCGATCGTCGAGTGAAAAGCCAAGCGGACGAACCAAATGCAGCATCGATTGAGTCGCGAGACAAAGCCGCCCGATGTTGCCCGTGTTTGGCGGTATCTCCGGGCGAACCAGAACGACATTAAACACAAATGTTAACCACCGATTACACAGATAGCCCGGATAAAAATAAAAGAGAAGATTGCGAGGAGCGCGTTGTCATTCTGATCCCGCAGTCGCGGGAGAAGAATCTCTGGTCATTTTCTGAATCGACGGTGCACGGAAATAAACCAGAGATGTTGCGCTTCGCTCAACATGACACTGGGAAATGCTTCCACCACTATCCGTGTCATCCGTTTAATCCGCGATTCAGAGTTTCGACGCGACGAATTTCTCGAGTTTCACAACATCCGCGGCAAACTTCCGAATTCCTTCGCCCGTTTTCTCGTAAGCCATCGCGTTGTCGTTCAGCATCCAGCGGAATTTCTTCTCGTCGAGCTCCAGCTTGTCGACCTTCGCCGACTTCGCCTTCTCCGGAGTGAGCTTTCGCTCGACCGGCTCGTTCGATTTCGAAAGCTCTTCCATCAATTCGGGACTAATCGTTAGGCAATCGCATCCCGCCAGTTCCAGAATCTGTCCAATGTTCCGAAAACTCGCGCCCATCACTTCGGTCGGAATGCCGAAATGTTTGTAGTATGTGTAGATCTCCGTGACCGATTGCACGCCCGGATCTTCCGCGCCGACGTAGTCGCGCTTCATTTCCTTTTTGTACCAATCGTAAATGCGCCCGACGAACGGCGAGATCAGCTGCACCTTTGCTTCGGCCGCACGCACGGCTTGTGGCAACGAAAACAGCAGCGTCAAGTTGCATTTGATTCCTTCCTTCTGGAGTTGCTCAGCGGCGTTCAAGCCTTCCCAGGTCGAAGCAATTTTGATCAAAACCCGCTCGCGCGGAATTTTGCGGTCCTCATAAAGTTTGATCAACCGGCGCGCTTTATTGATCGAACCCTCGACATCATATGACAATCGCGCATCGGTCTCGGTCGACACGCGTCCCGGCACAATCTGGAGAATGTCCGTGCCGAACTGGACGAGCAGATGATCGCAGATGTCTTCGATCTGCTCCTGGCCGCTCAAACCTGATTTCTTGCGGTCCGCCAGTACCTCCTCGATCAGATGCGCGTATGCCGGTTTTTGCGTGGCAGCATAAACCAGACTCGGATTCGTCGTTGCATCCTGCGGTTTGAATTCCTTCATGGACTCAAAGTCCGCCGTGTCAGCGACGACTTTGGTAAACTTTTTTAGTTGCTCGAGCTGATTCAGGTTGGTTTCAGTCTTTTTCTCTTCAGCGACAGCACTACTCATGATCTTTCCTCCTTCTTTTTAGAAACGTACGCCCCGAACAAAAATCGACAACGACAAAATCTACAACGAGTGACGGCTTCCCAGCCGTCACGTTTAACCCGACGGCTGGAAAGCCGTCGTTCCTTGTTACGCCGAGATCACCGACCGCAGCTCGGCGGATTTGCGCGATCCGAGTGCCGCGCGGACGAAATTGTTTCCAAGCTCCCACATTGGCCCGGGGAATTTGCGGCACTCGGTCAACACGTCGTCAAGCGCGTTGACAAACATGTCCACTTCTTTCTCGCCGATGATTAACGGTGGCAGGATTCTTATCACGTCCAGGTTATGTCCGGCGACTTGTGTGAGAATATGATGTTTGCTCAACATTTGAGTTACGATCATTTGAGCAAAGAGTGCCTTGTCGATCTTGTGCAAGAGTTTCCACGCCATCTTGAGTTTCAGTTCCTGAGGCTCATGAAATTCAATGCCTATCATAAGTCCTTTTCCGCGGACTTCCTTGAGGAACGAATGCTTGGTGCGCAGATCGTCGATTCTATTCATCAAAAGCGTGCCCATTTTCGCAGCGTTCTCGACTAGATTTTCGGTGTCGATAATCTCCAGCGCAGCCAGTCCGCACGCCATCGCCAAGTTGTTGCGTCCGAAGGTGCTGGAATGCACCACGCACCGGTCCATGCGCGAAAACGTTTTCTGGTAAATATCGCGCCGGGTGATGATGGCGGCGCACGGCACATAGCCGCCGCTCAAACTCTTCGCAATCGTGATGATGTCCGGCTCCAGATTCCAATGCTGAAAACCAAACATCTTGCCCGTGCGACCAAGGCCAGTCTGCACTTCATCGGAAATTAGTAGCGTTCCGTACTTACGACAAAGCTCCTGTCCGAGGACGAAGAAATCCGTCCGGGGCGTTTGACAGCCTTTTCCCTGAACCGTCTCGATGACAAATGCCGACACATCGCGCGAACGCAATTGCCGATCCAATTCATCGATGTCCCCGAGCGCCACGCGCGCGTCGAATCCTTCCATCAACGGTCCGAAACCCTCGGTGAAGCTTTCACAACCCATCAACGACAACGAACCGAAACTCAGTCCGTGAAACGCGCTTGTAAGCGACACCGCCCGTGTCCGCCCGGTCGCCGCGCGGGCAAACTTCAAAGCTCCCTCCATCGCTTCTGTTCCAGAATTGCAGAAGAAGACGGCATCCAAATGCGGCGGGGTGCGTTTAATCAGCGCTTCGGCCAGCAATCCGCTCAAAAGCGAGCAATCCAACTGAACCATATTTGGCAGGTCGAGATCGAGCACGTCCTGGATCGCTTGTTTCACGACTGGGTGATTACGCCCGAAATTGAAAACACTGTAGCCGCTCAAAAAATCGAGGTACGGCTGATTGTCCATGTCGTAGAGGTACGCGCCGTCCGCTCGCGCATAGACTTTATCGAACCCGATTACTCGCTGCGCCTGTACCAGCGTCGGATTCACATGGCGCTCGTGGAGTTGGTAATTGTCACCCAGTCGCGCGGCAATAATTTCCTTCAGATCAAAAGCCATCCAGTGACGTTCTGCGATTTGCATTCGAAACGCAAATTATGCCGCCCTGCTCTGTGTTGCGTCTCCGAAACTTCCCGGAACGATGGAGTCGTAATTAAGGCTTCCAGTCGCGATACGCTTCGTGCGCGCCGACCTTCAGGCTTGTCTTGCCCCGATTGTATTCCTCCAGTTGCTCGGCGAGCCATTGAAACCATTCGAACGTCTTCTCTGACCCGGTCCGTGCCCGCTCGTACTCCACATATGGCCGAAGTTTCCGCCAAATCACACGGATGTTACCACCCACTAGATTGTCGACAATTCGCACCGGCACGATCCGCTCAAAAACCGAATACCCCAAAGCCTCAATGACAAGACCCACCGATCTCGCTGCTCCGAGCGTAGCCGGATTCGACTCGATCTCTTCCGCAGTCGCTTCGTCAGGAATTGTTTGCACAATGAGAAACGAATCCATGTATGCGGGTGTCAACATGGCGTGTAAGGCTTCGAGCGCTCCGCGCTCTTCGCGATCACGCCGAAGCCTTCGTGCTTCGACCAAGGCAAAAATTACACCGATGATTACGGTGAGTGCTGTTGCGACGTTCGCCAGCGTCGAAAGGTTCACTGGGAAAAATTATCCATGGCGACTGCGTTACCACCACAAAAAAAACCGCAGGATCGATATTCGACCCTGCGGCTTCAAGTTCCTGCAGGAACCCTGCAGTTATTGCTCAGTCCTCAACAATCACGCGCTCGACCGTGCGACGCTCAGTCGGGCCAGTATAGTAAACGCGTACCTTCTGCCCCGCTCGCAGCGGCGCCGTGACAATTTTGCCCGCGCCGTCGACGACTCGCGCGGCAGTGCCCAGCGCGAAACTGACAGGTCCCTGCTCGCCCTTGACGACGATCGTCTTTCCAGGCTCATATGTAGTTACCGTGCCGGCCTCGTAGGTTGTATTTGTAGTCGTCTCTGTTGTGGTTGTTGGTCTTGATGTTGTAGTTTCTTCGGTCGTAGTGGTGCTGGTTTGTGCAAACGCCAGAGGCGCTGCCAGCCCACAGACCAAAGCAATAATTGTTTTCTTCACTCTGATGCCTCCTTTTTGATGGTTTATCCCAAAGTTCGTGACTCGGGCATTGAGCGGTCGCTTCGCACATGGGGCCAGTTTGCGATTTGTGCGATTGAGTGGGTTGCCTAATTCAGTAAAATAAAAATGCCAATGACCCACAAAATGCCGCAGGCCGATCCAGCGGTTACACCCCAGTTGGTCCAGGAGCATGGCCTGACGCCGGAAGAATTTGAGCGGATCAGGGAAATTCTCGGGCGAGAACCGAACTTTACCGAGTTGGGCATTTTCTCCGTAATGTGGAGCGAGCATTGCTCGTATAAAAATTCCAGGCAAGAACTCAGGAAATTCCCCACGACTGGCCCCAACATTCTGGTCAAAGCTGGTGAAGAAAATGCAGGGGTGGTTGATATCGGCGACGGTTGGGCGGTCGCATTCAAAATGGAGAGCCATAATCACCCCAGCGCGATCGAGCCGTTTCAGGGTGCAGCGACTGGCGTGGGCGGAATCATTCGCGACATCTTTACGATGGGGGCGCGCCCGGAGTTTTGTCTCAACTCGCTGCGCTTTGGACCCATCACGGAAGACCGCAGAGGCGGCCGTGCCCGCCTCGCAGGCGACACGCGTGCCACCAGAGAAGATCGACCAGAACAGATTCACGCGAACCGCCGCCTTTTCACCGGAGTGGTGTCCGGCATTGCGCATTATGGTAATTGCATCGGGATCCCAACGATTGGCGGTGAGATTTATTTCGACGAAAGTTTCGATGGAAATCCGTTAGTAAATGTCTTTTGCCTCGGCGTGTTGCGACACGAACAGCTCGCGCGCGGCAAAGCGGAGGGCAGCGGCAATCCTGTCTTTTATGTCGGCGCTGAAACAGGACGCGACGGTCTCGCCGGCGCAGCGTTCGCCTCACGCGAATTAACCGAGCAATCGCGCGAAGATCGTCCGGCGGTGCAAGTAGGCGATCCGTTCAAGGAAAAATTGCTGCTCGAAGCGTGCCTCGAACTGCTTGCTCGCGGTGTCATTGCCGGAATCCAGGATATGGGCGCGGCAGGACTCACTTGCTCGACGTGCGAAACAGCGAGCCGCGGCGGCAGCGGAATCGAAATTGATCTGGCCAAAGTTCCAAAACGGGAGCCGGGCATGACGCCGTATGAAATCATGTTGAGCGAATCGCAGGAGCGAATGCTCATCATCGCCAAACGCGGCCAGGAACATGTCGTTCGTGACGTGTTCGAAAAGTGGGACGTGCCGTGCGCGGAAATTGGCCGCGTAACGGACGATGGAATCATGCGCGTCCGAAACAACGGCATGATCGCCGCGGAAATCCCAGCGAAAGCACTGGCTGACGAAGCGCCACTTTACTCCAGGGAAGCGAAAGCTCCTGTAGCCACGCGCCTGTGGCGCGTCGGTGAAGAACGGCTCACAGAGCCGTGGCTACAAGATCTCACAGAAATCGACGATCACGAAGCACTTCAGCAATTGCTGCGCGACCCCACCATTGCATCCAAAAACTGGGTCTACCGTCAGTATGATCACACTGTGCGCACCGGCACGCTCGTGAGACCGGGCTCGGACGCCGCGGTGTTCTTCGTTCGGGACGCAAACAAGATTCTGGCCGCGACCACTGATTGCAATTCACTGTATTGTGGGCTGGATCCGCGCGAAGGCGGCATAATCGCGGTGGCCGAAGCTGCCCGCAATCTCACCTGCTCGGGCGCGCGCCCACTCGCGGTAACCGATTGCCTAAACTTCGGCAATCCGTATAAGCCCGAAAATTTCTGGCAATTACGCGAAGGGGTTGAAGGCGTGGCTGAAGCCTGTCGCGCATTTGGCACGCCTGTGACTGGTGGAAATGTTTCGCTCTACAACGAGAGCCCGGGCGGCGTAGTCGATCCAACACCGACAATTGCGATGATCGGGTTGATTGACGACGAAAAAGACATCACCACGTCGTGGTTCAAAAACGAAGGCGACGTGATTCTTCTCGTTGGTGGACGCGACGCCATCGTCGCGCCTGCACCAGAGAAGGGCGGCGAAGGCGCCGCCGCCACACTTGGCGGCTCGCGGTATTTGAATGTCTGCCACGGATTGAAAGTCGGTCCGCCACCACAAATCGATCTCCTACACGAAATCAAAGTGCAAAATGCCGTGCGCAATCTAATCCAAGCGGGCCTCGTGAAAAGCGCACACGATTGTTCCGAAGGCGGACTCGCAGTCGCACTCGCTGAATGCTGTTTCAATCCCGAAAAGCTTTTCGGGACGCAGATTGATTGTAGCCAAGGCCCTGTGGGCAATCGGGAAAACACGTCGCACAGTGACGTGGCTACAGCGCTTTTTAACGAATCGCAGTCGCGCATCGTAGTTTCCGTCGCACCTATAGACCTCGACAATGCGACAAACGTTTTGCGTGAGCGTGAAGTTCCATTTCAGCAGCTAGGCACCGTCGGCGGCGACAAGCTACAGATCCGGATAAGTCAGAAAACGTTTCGTTGGTCGGTTCGCGATCTTTACGACGATTGGTTCAATGCCATTCAACGGGCTGTTGGAGAAGAAGAAAGCATTCCGATCTTGTGATTCCATAAAGGGCGCGATTGAATACGCGCTAACTTGATGGATTATTTAGTGTGAATTTCCTCTCGAACAGATCTGACGCGGACGAGATGCCCGACTCTGGCGTGCTACCGCAGCACGAGTGCGGTCTTTTCGGCGTGTTCGGCCAACCGAATGCCGCCGTACTGACGTATTACGGCCTGTTCGCGTTGCAACATCGCGGCCAGGAGAGCGCCGGCATCGTGACGAGCAACGGGCCTGGCACGAGCTTTCTCATGCACAAGGACATGGGTCTGGTGTCGCAGGTTTTTGGTCAGCAAGAATTGGCCAGGCTAAAGGGCACGCGGGCAATCGGGCACACACGTTATTCGACGACCGGTACCAGCACCATCAAGAACGCGCAACCTTTCGTAGTGGACTGCATTCGCGGTCAGATGGCGATCGCACACAACGGAAACCTGATTAATGCCGATCTGCTGCGGGATGAACTGGAACGTAAAGGCTCAATCTTCCAAACGACGGCTGACAGCGAAATCATTTTGCACCTTCTTGCGCAACCGATGGACAACGGCAGCAACGCGCTTGCGCCCCTGCGACGGATTGAAGGCGCATTTTCACTTCTGATTATGAGCGAACGCGAATTGATCGCTGTGCGCGATCCATTCGGCTGGCGACCGCTTTCACTTGGAAAACTGGGGGATGCCTATGTATTGGCGTCCGAGACATGCGCGTTCGATTTGGTACACGCGGAATTCATTCGCGATGTCGAGCCGGGTGAAGTGTTAATCATCGATGAGAACGGAATGCGCTCGGAATTTCCATTCCAGCCGCAAGAGCCGGCGTTCTGCATGTTTGAGTACGTTTATTTCGCCCGACCAGACAGTAAACTCGGTGGCGTGACCGTCGGCAAAGTCCGCACCGAAATGGGACGCGAACTAGCACGCCGATTTCCAGTTGAAGCCGATATTGTCGTGCCGGTCCCGGATTCCGGAAACTACGCAGCGCTCGGATTCGCGGAGGAACTCAACATTCCATACGCGCATGCGTTCGTCCGGAACCATTATATTGGCCGCACATTCTTGCAGCCCAGCCAGCTCATCCGCGATTTCGACGTGCGCGTGAAATTAAATTTGATCAAGGAAATGGTCGCCGGGAAACGCGTGGTCGTTGTAGACGACTCGATCGTACGCGGCACCACGGCGCGTGCGCGCGTCGTTAATCTACGCGAAGCCGGCGCGAAAGAAGTGCACATGCGTGTCAGTTGTCCGCCACATCGGTTTGCCTGCCATTACGGCATCGATTTTCCCGATCCCGAAAAACTAATCGCAAACCAGATGTCGATGGAAAACATCTGCAAATATCTGGGTGTAGACAGTCTTGGTTATCTGGACGTCGAAGGAATGGTCCGCGCGACTGGGAAACCGTTGAACAGTTTTTGTCTGGCCTGCTTCAACGGCGACTATCCCCTGCCCGTCGATCCTGCACTCGACAAGTTCATCATGGAACGACGCGAGCAGCGCGCCAAAGCGCTGGCCGATCAGGAAGCGCAGCCGACGTTGTTTACCGATTTAAAATAACAGCGTGTCATTCCGAGCGGAGCGAAGTGAAGTCGAGGAATCCCGTGACAGAACCTTGAAGGCAGCGCAACGGGGTCCCTCGACTTCGCTCGGGATGGCAAAGGCCTATGCATCTGCGGGCGTAGATGTAGATCTGGCAAACAACCTGAAGCGCGGCATTGGTGCGTTCGTTAGGCGAACGCATGGCCCACAGGTGCTCGGGAAAATCGGGGGATTTGGCGGATTATTTCGCGCAAGTTTTCCCGGCATGCGCCAGCCGGTGCTGGTTGCGAGCATGGATGGCGTTGGCACGAAATTAAAGATCGCCTTTGGACTGGATAAGCATGACACAATCGGAGCGGATCTGGTGAATCATTGCATAAACGACATCGCCGTGCTCGGGGCGCGGCCACTTTTCTTCCTCGATTACATCGGCTGCGAAAAACTCGAGCCCCGTGTTTTCCAGCAATTACTTCGCGGCCTTTCTCGTGCTTGTTCGGCAGTCGGCTGCGCATTACTTGGCGGTGAAACCGCGCAAATGCCAGGAATGTATCGCAAGGGAGAATACGATCTGGCCGGTTGCATCGTGGGGGTCGTGGAGCGGAATAAGATCATCGACGGGAAAAAAATCCGGCCCGGTGACGTGATTCTCGGCCTCTCTTCAAATGGCTTGCACACAAACGGGTACTCGTTAGCCCGAAAAATCTTGTTCGAGAAAATGCGACTCAAACCCGGTTCGCGTTTGCCCGGATCGACAATCAGCATCGGCGATGAACTGCTGCGTGTTCATAAAAATTATCAGCCGGTCCTCGCCAAAATTCCAGCCGGCGTGATCAAAGGTTTAGCCCATATCACCGGCGGCGGTCTGATTGACAATCTGCCGCGCATTTTGCCTCCAAACTGCAATGCAGTCATCGAAACGAAAAAATGGCGTGTCCCGCATATCTTCCAAATCCTGCAGCAAAATGGAAGCGTCGATCGTTACGAGATGTACCAAGTTTTCAATATGGGTATCGGGATGGTGGCGATCGTCGCAGAGCGAAATGCAAACCGCGCGATCGATGTATTGCGAGCGAAACGAATCGGTCGTGTCGAGGGCGGAAGAGGCAAAGCATGTTTAAAATTCTGAGGCGGGATGGCGATCGCCTCCAAGGAACGACGCCTTGGGCAGCCGTCGAAAATTAAACATGACGGCTGGGAAGCTGTCGCTCCTTGGTGCGCTACCCAGGAATCTGCGGCGACGCAGGATCGGTCGCGTTCACCGCGACCTCAAGGTCGGGCTCGGCCGTCGGCGCGACCGTTTTCCCTTTGCGCGCTACCCGCTGCAGGCCCGCTCGCAGCGCAGCAAGCTCGACCAATTCGGCTACTCGCGATTTTAACGCGCGCGCTCGTGTTGCCAGAAAAATGAGGAAAACCACGTATCCAATTATGGACCACAGGTCGATGTGGGAAACATTGAGCTGGCGGTAAATCAACAAGCTGATCGCAACCAGATTAAAAATGATCGTCGTAATCACCATCCGGTTGCGAAGGCGGACACGAGTCAAACATTTGCCGCCTCCGTGATATTCTGTGACGGTTTGCAGGGAGATGCTCCACCAGAAATTGCCGTACATCTGAATGTCCCAATCGTTCCACCCGCTGTCGGTGGAATAACGCCAGCCTTCTTCCTCCAGCAGTTCAAACAACGCGCCCAGCAAATAGTGCCGGTCCCTTCCCTGCTCGCTCCAATATGTCCGGCGACTCAGGCTGCCTTCCGCGCGTATGCGCTCCGGCAAATGTTCGTGTTTTCGAATCACGCTTGCCGGTGTGCGCTTGAATCGGAGCCATGTGAAATAGCGAGAAAATCCGCGCACCAGCGGCTGCGCGAACGCCAGAATGATCACCAGAAGGCGCGCATGCACAGTATCGAATTTCGGTTCAATGCGCGCGCGAACCATGTACGAGAGTGCTACGCAAAAGGTGCCACCCAACATGAGATAAGGAACAATGCGCAGCGCAGGCAGAAAAATGCCGAGGCCAAAGAGAAAGATCGTCAGCACCACCCATTCAATGCTGCTCAAGTACGCCGCGACCTCTGATTGCGGAACCGGATAAATCGATTGGAAGAATCCTTCGCCAAAAATCCCGTGGTAAATCACGGGACGTGTTACGAACCAACTGAACCGCGTAGCACCGTAGATTTGGCCACGCCATTTCGCTGTGCCGGTCGGGCCGAAAAAGATCAGATGTTTAAAACGCAGCAGCGATTCCGCTTCGCCGTAGCCATCCTGCTGCTTCAAAAAAGCGCGAAGCGTAAACCGTCGATAGTGCCAAACGATCGCGGTTGGACTGAAAGCAATCACCCGCCCGGCCTGTTGAATTCGCCAGCAGAAGTCGACGTCGTCACCAGCCTTGCGATATTCGGGATCGAAGCCGCCGACGGCTTCAAACGCCCAGCGGTAAAACGCCATGTTACAACCGGGAATGTGCTCGGCGACTATGTCCGTGAGCAGAACATGATTTGGGCCGCCCGGCGCCGCCGCAACGCACGCCTGAATCCAGTTTTCTGCCGGCGGCGTAATGTTCGGGCCACCTACTCCGGCGTAATCGCCGCTAACAAGCGTGCCAATGAGATAGTACAGCCAATCGGCATCCGCCATGCAGTCCGAATCGGTGTAGGCCAATACTTCGCCTTTGGCGGCGGCGGCCCCGGTGTTGCGAGCATGACTCAATCCATGATTACTCTGATGAATGTAACGCACCTGCGGAAACTGCGCGGCGACGTATGCCGTGTCGTCGGCGGAGCCATCGTCCACAAGAATGATTTCGTAGGCGGGGTAATTTAGCTTCCCTAACGAATTGAGGCAGGCAGCAAGAGTGCGGGCCCCGTTGTAGGAACATACAATGACCGATACCGTGGGCGTGCGCGGCAACGGAAGGTGAAGCAAAGTCGAATCGTTTCGACCGAGCTTCTTTTGGATGGTGTGGAACGCCTTCTTCGGCTGGCGCTCACGCGTGACGATACCAAATGCCCAGTCCGTCACTTCGTGGCCGCCAGTGAACCATTCATCCGTCCACGTGAAAAAAATCGTGCCGGCCAGACCGCATTTCACGATGCTGTCGATGTGCCAGCCAAGCATTTCCGCCTGCTCCTCCTGGGAATGCTGGATTGTGTCCATGCCAAATTCGCCCAGGATCAAGGGCTGCTCGCCGGTCAGATTTTGCAGCCGTAGCAGGTAGCTTTCGAAATCGCGCTGATTATGAAGGTAAACATTGAAACAGGAAAAGTCGGCGTTCTGCGGGAGCAGATATTCGGTCGGCGGATAGGTGGCATACGAAAAGAGAGCCTCCGGATCGATTGCGCGGCCGATCTGAATCAATTCCTCGACAAATTCAATTACCCGAGGGGTCCCGAGCCAGCGCGCCATCGTGCTGGAAATTTCGTTGCCGACCAGGTAACCGAGGATCGCTGGATGACCGGCGTGCGTCTTAATGGCAGCGCGGACATTTTCGACGATCTGTTTGCGCGTGGATCGTTCACGCAGAAACTCGATGTGTTTTTCCCAGGGAAGCGTCACCAGAACGCGCATCCCCGCCGCAGCGCAACGATCAAGAAACCAGCGCGGAGGCGAATGATAAATCCGCACGACGTTTAAACGCGCCTCGCGCATCAGTGCCAGATCGGCATCCGCCTGCTCAGGCCGGCCGAGATAATTTCCATCCACGTCCGGTTTGAACGGACCATACGTCACACCCTTGACGAAGAATTTCCTGTCGCCTTCGAAAAAAAACTTCGCAGCGGGACGAATTCGGGTGCTTGTCGTTTGTGTCATGTCGGACCTTTTATCCTGTCATTCTGAACGGACCGACGAATCTCCGATCATTTCCCATACTCAGCCAACAAAACAACAGCCAGAGATGTTTCGCTTCACTCAACATGACAGAAGGAACAACGATCGCGCAGGGAAGCGCCTGTCGCTACAGCTTAGCTAACGCGTCACGCACGCCAGCGCCCGTGCGTTCGACGTCTCCGGCCGTGTGCCCTGCGGAGATGAAGCCAATTTCAAATTGCGACGGCGCGAAATAGATGCCGCGCTTCAAACAAGCGTGAAAGAAACGGCTGAACAATTTCAGATCGCTTCGCTGCGCACTAGCGAGATCGACAACCGGGGCGGCAGCAAAGAACAAACAAAACATCGAACCGAGCCGGTGAAAAGTGATATCGATGTTCGCGCTTTTGATTGCCTCACGCGCTAGCGCTTCAAATTGCGCACCCAACTGTTCGAGCAATTTCCAGCCATTGATCCTCTCAAGCTCTCGCAACTGCGCCAAACCGGCGGAAAGCGCAAGCGGATTGCCCGATAACGTTCCTGCCTGATACACCGCGCCGTCCGGCGAAAGCTGGTCCATGATCTCGGCGCGTCCGCCGAATGCGCCAACGGGTAATCCGCCGCCAATTATTTTTCCAAGAGCAGTCATATCGGCTTTAACGCCGAAGAGTTCCTGTGCGCCGCCGCGCGCAACTCGAAACCCAGTGATTACTTCATCAAAAATCAGGAGCGCGCCGTGTTTCGCGCATTCATCGCGCAAGAGGGACAAAAACCCCTCTCGCGGAAAATAAAGACCAGCATTGGCTGGTATCGGCTCGACAATTACCGCTGCGATTTCGTCTTTGTTTTCGTGAAACGCTCTTTTCACCAGCTCCGGATTGTTGAAGGGCAGCGAGATTGTGAGATTGGAAAACGCCTTCGGAACACCAGCGCTGCTCGGCTGGCCGTGAGTTAGTGCACCACTACCGGCTTTCACCAAAAGCGGATCCGCATGTCCGTGGTAGCAACCGTCGAACTTGATGATCTTGTCGCGCCCCGTGAACGCGCGCGCGAGACGAATGCACGACATTGTCGCTTCCGTGCCGCTGTTCACCATCCGCACCTTCTCGATCGATGGCATCCAATCACAGATCAATTCCGCCATCTCCACTTCGAGCGGGTTCGGAATCCCAAAACTCAATCCACGCGTCGCAGCATCGCGTACCGCGTCCACAACCACCTTCGGCGTGTGCCCGAGAATCGCCGGACCCCAACTCCCGACGTAATCGATGTATTCATTTCCATCGATGTCCCAGATTCGCGCACCTTCTCCGCGCGCGACGAAAAACGGTGCGCCGCCAACATTGCGAAATGCGCGCACCGGTGAATTGACACCGCCGGGGATGCGTTTCTGTGCGCGTGCGAAAAGCTCGGATGAACGCGAAATCATAAAGGCAGTGTTGGAGTATTGGAGTATTGGAGCGACGCGGCAATGATTCAATTCTCTTACTCCACAACTCCATCACTCCACAGAGTGTCAGCGGCGCATTGACACCAGCGTGGCGAACCCGGATATTTTGCGCCTCGCAAAATCTCGGCGGGGTAGCCAAGTGGTAAGGTCGCGGTCTGCAAAACCGCTATTCGCGGGTTCGATTCCCGCCCCCGCCTCAGGATCTCGCTCGGGTTTGTTGGACAACGGGGTTTTCGTTCCACGTGCCGGTTCGATTGATTCGCTCGCTCCCGTGAGCTCACCCCTCCGGGGCTTCGTCTATGTCGCCCGGCTCCCCGCCGGCTCCATTCCCGCCCCCGCCTTTCCAACCACGCTCGGGTTTGTTGGACAACGGGGTTTCGTTCCACGTGCCGGTTCGATTGATTCGCTCGCTCCCGCGAGCTCACCCCTCCGGGGCTTCGTCTATGTCGCTCGGCTCCCGCCGGCTCCATTCCCGCCCCCCGCCTTTTTTGTCATTTGCGCACTTTCCGAGATGCGAGGCGAACCGTTACTGGAACGCGCAATCGGCAACACAGGCGAGAAGTACACGACCGCGCAGCCGAGGGGTCTGCGTCTTGCGGCTGGCACGGCGCTTATTTCCGCGCCGTAGCAGGCGCTTGCTTCGACAAATTTCGGAGCCAATGGTCTCCTGTAACGATCGCTCCTCCGTTAAAGGGCGGCGCTGATTTCGCTGGGAATAGCGGCCGTAAAACGGCGAACGCCTCCGAAACCAGCGCAATGGAAACGATTATGATCGCTGCTGCATATTTCATGTCGCGCGGTCTTACCAAATTGAGATTGCGTGACAAGCAAAATTTCTTTACTCGCGCGGTAATTAGGACGCTAAGCCCAGGTGATTGGTTGAACCGTTGAAGGGTTCAAGCGGGTTATCCTACACAGAGCCGAATGATTCACGAGCGTTACTTCTCGGTTTCGCTACGGGATTTGATTCGCTCACTTCCCGTTCGCTCAGCCTCCGGCCTTCCCGTCCATGTCGCGGCTTCCCCAGCCGTTTCGTTCTCGACTGCGCTCGGAATGACATCGTTTCAAACACTTCAACGCTTCAATCTCGCGAAGCGAGATTCATTTTGCGATTCACGGTTTCCGATTACCTTTTGCTGCCGATGCCACAGTTTACTTATCGTGCCCGCAATGCGCAGGGCGGTTTGGTTGAAGGCGTGCTCGACTGCGCAGATCGCGCGATTGCGATTCGGCAAATTGAATCGCAACAGTGCATTCCGATTCGGATCGATACGGTAGAAGCGGCGAAGCCTGCGGAAGCTAAAGCCACCGCGGCGCCCGCAGCTCCACGAAAATTGCGGCTGCTGGGATCGCCCGAAGCCGCTACGCCAGCGCGGAGCCTTAAGATTCCGCACAGCCAATTGCTCATTTTCACGGAGCAACTGGCGAATTTGCTGCAAGCCGGTATGACGCTGGATGAAGGCCTATCGATTTTGAAAAAACGCCTGAAACAGCCGCGCGTGCAGCAGATGACGCATACGCTGCATCGGGCGCTGGTCGATGGCCGCAGTTTTTCGCAGGCGTTGAGCGAGATGCCCCGGATTTTCCCGCCGCTTTATGTGAATCTGGTTGCTGCGGGTGAAGCCAGCGGTGCGTTGCCACAAATTTTGCTGCGGCTGGTGAAGCATCTGATGCAGGCAAAAGATTTGCGCGACCGCGTGCAACAAGCGTTGATTTATCCGGCTTTTCTCGCGCTAGCCGGCGCCATTCTCGTTACGATTTTCATTACGTTCATGGTGCCGCAATTGACCGGGTTCATGGCGCAAACCGGCGGCGCGATGCCATTGCCGACACGGATTTTGTTACAGATTCATCACGCCATCACGGGTTATTGGTGGGTAGGCGTGCTTATAGTGATTGGCGCGGTCATTGGTTTCCGTGCTGCCGTTCGCACACAGGAAGGCCGCTTGGGCTGGGACCGCTTCCGGTTGCTCATCCCCGGCTATGGCGGCGTAATCCGCCATAGGTACTACGCACAGTTTGCACGGACACTGGGAACTTTGATGGAAAACGGTGTGCCCCTACTGCGCTCACTCGATCTGGTGACTGAGATCGCCAGCAACCGCTTTCTCGAAACGAAACTCGGCGACGTGCGCAAAGCTGTCATAGACGGTGCGACCCTCTCGGCTGCACTGCAACAGCAGAAACTCTTTCCGGATTTGTTTACTGACATGATGGCCGTGGGCGAACAAACCGGGCATTTCGCCGAAACGATGCAAGCGATTGCGGACGTTTATGAGCGCGAGCTTGATCGATCCGTCGGGGTGATCTCGCAACTGATTCCGCCGATCATTATCGTGGCGATCGCGGTTCTGGTAGGATTAGTCGTATTCAGCATCCTGTCGGCGGTCTTCGAAATGACACACAGCTTGCAAATCCGGCCGCATTAAATTCAGAGCTTGCAAAGCAAGATCAGTGTGAATTAATCTCGACTACTTAATGTTAACCCGCGCTGCGTTTGCGATGTTTCTGGCTGCGGTCTGCCGCGTAAGCGCGCAGGAAGCTTTGACCGACGCTCTGCCGGCTCCTCCTGCTGCGATTGCACAGCCCATTCCATCAAGCGCCTGGCTCGATCTGCGCCAAACAATGTCGCGTAATTCGAAGCCGCAAGACGCCCCCGCGTGGGTCGAAGCGCTCACGCTTCTGCCGGGCGAGGCCACCGAAGGCAGTAGCGCGGCGAAAAGCGTTTTTCGCATTCGCGTAACGCAACCGGGTCCGGATTATCAGGTTCTTTTCTTCCGATTGTTTTTCGACGACAAACCGAATCAGCAGCCGGAATTAGTGGCATGGGACGAATCCGGCAGCCACATTTTGCACTCGGGCACGCTCGGCGTGGGAATGAACCTGCCCAGCTCGGATTCGATCCTCATTCCGATGACTGGCGCCTCCGCGATTGATATCGAGGTGCCGGGGGACGGAAAAACAATTCGCGCAGCTTATCTCGATTGGATGACAGCCAGTGAAGTAGTGCATCCCGTGAACGCGGAACACCGTGACATAATTCCCGAGCCGTTCTCATCTGCGCCGGCTCTGCACTCGCCGCCCGAAGACGTCGAGAACTTTGGAACAGTGACCGCCACTCTCGCGACCGAGGCGATTCGGATTGATGCGCAGAATCAGCAAAGCGCCGCATTCGAATTTCCGTTAGAAGCGGAACCGCTTGCCGCATTATTAAGCTTTGAGATTGCAAACCCGCGCATCGACGCGCCGCCGGAAGTTTATCTCAACGGACAAGACATCGGACCGGTGGCACTCACGTTGCCGGACCTCGCCGATCCTGGCTACCGCGGCGAAGCCGAACCGCTCACGACTGAAATGCACTTCACTTATACGGGATGGCTGCGCGCACAGAAAATTGTGCCGGCAACAATCTTGAAAGTGGGCACGAACGACCTCGTTGTGACGAACGGACCCGGCACCGGTCCTTCCGCAATTCGCGCTGCACAGATTCAGTTAAAGTATATTTGGGACAAGTCAGATTATCTGCTGCGCACCGGCCAGTGAACGTCTTTGACGGTTGCACTGTCACATTGGACAAGCCGAAAGATTTTCGGCGCATCGGGTCGGATTCCAAAATAGATGCTTGTAGCAATCGTCGAAGATCTGGCTACTGTAGTCGCGCACCAGGACGGAGGATTCTCCTTAATTTAGATGAGAACAAAGATTAAGCAGCAGGGCTTCACGCTATTGGAAATCATGCTCGTGGTGAGCATTATCGTGATCATACTGGGAGTAGCGATTTCCAAACTTGGCAATACGACTGCCATCGCCAAAACCATGCGTGTTCAGGCGGATGTCCAGGCAATCAAGACGCAGTTGCAATTGTACGAGAGCATGAACGGCTTTTTCCCGACGAGCGAACAAGGTTTGCAGGCGTTGGTGACCCAACCGCAAAACGATCCCCGGCCTACGCGTTGGTATCAGTTGTTCAAGGAACTTCCCAAGGATCCGTGGGGTAGCGATTACATTTATCGTTATCCCGGTCTGAAAGATCCGGGCGGCTATGATTTGTATTCCGCAGGACCCGACCGGCAGGCTGATACTGCAGACGACGACTGGGGCGGCTAGCGGTTCAAGAAATTTTGATCAGCCGCAAGTGACAGGTGCAGATCTGACCACTTCAGACACAGACGGTCTGCAGCCGGAAGTGAATATCGACCTACTGCTTGGCGGATGGGTCAGAGCCAGCGCCCTTCGACGTCCTTGGATTCCGTTGAATCATGCCACGAGTGCGCGGCTGCATTAATTCCCGAGAAGGAATCAACCCTTGTAATTCCGGCGGCGCGTTGGGTGGCAATTTTGGTGAATGCATGTTTGGTAGACCAGCGCGGTTGGGGCCCACGGGAGCCGGGAGCGGCCTGGCCATAACACCTGGGTGTGCGGAGGACTGCGACAGTAACGCCTGATTGAACGTAAGCGTCGCAAAATTTCCGTCCTTACTAATTGTCACTTTTGTCCCACCCACTTTGTCGGACCATTCAATATTAGCGATGCTGTAACCGTCCACCGGCTCTTTCGTGGTGAGATATTTTTTGAAGTTGTGATCGGAAGTAGAAGCGAGGGTCACCATGTCACCGTCCTGCGAACGCGCGGCATTCGCTATGTAAAGATCTTTCGCGAAGTCCGGCGTGCCAGCAGGGGCAGCTACGGCGGTGGCAACCGCGAATGGCGATTGGTCCATCATCTTTGAGTAGCGATCGAAGTTATACTGTGGTGGAAGAACATCCTCGGCTCGAGTGCAAATCGCTCCGGTCAGGACGAGAAGCCATGCAAACGTAAGAGAGTATTTCATAACTCCAGCTGCCAAATAATTTACTTTGGCTTCTGCTCCGGTGCAAACCAGCGCGCGATCTTAAACTTTCCTCGCATCATCGTGGGATCGTTTCCATCGATGGCAAGATTAACATTTTCAAAAACCACGAATGCTTCCGGGCGTTGCACGTCGTAAAGGAAATGCACCAGGGGCGGCCAGGGGCTTTTCGTTTCAATGGAAGCGAAAACCGTCTGATGGTACGGCGTGGTCTCGCCCGTTCCAATGGCCGGATTTTCAACCTCAATGTTATATTTGCCCGCGACTTCGCGGAGCTGATCAAGAAGCGCAGAAGCTTCCGCTGGATTCTTTAGCGTGGGTTGATGTTGCCGGACCCACTCATCGCGTTTTGTCCAGGTGTCGAGCTCCTTCACGAAAAGAGCTTGCTCCGCCAATTTGCTCCTCCGAGTGGCCAGCTCTTTTTGCGCGCTTCCGACTGCACCGAGGACTGAACTTAAAATCCAAATATTAAAGAGCACGAACAAAGTGCCGGCCACAATCCACGAAAGCAGACGTTCCCGCCGGTTCATTCGTTGGTACCACGCGGGCATCATTTTGGTTTACCCTCCACTCGAAACTGCGCGTGGTTATTCGGCAAAATCCGCGGCGCAGCCATATCAAATTTGAAGGTTCGCAATTCGGGATTCTTCTTGATCTTATCGATGAAGTCGTAGGCAAGCGCAGCCGTATTCGCTTCCCCGTCCACAGAAATCTGGCGCGCCGATTGGTTGTAAGAAGTGATACGCACATCTGTGGATGGCAGACTTTCGAAAACATGCTGCAGGATTTCGACCGGGTAGTAGTGCGGATCGATCGCTGGTGCGAGCGCCTTCCATCTTGCTTCTGTCGCCCGCACGAACTCGGTCTCAGGCGCGTCGTGCGCAATGCGCCGGTCAAAACGGCCCAGCTGAAAGCGCAACAGTCCGAGATAGGCAAACAAGAGAACGACGGCTCCCACATAAACGCCACCTATCCAGAGCACCCGTTTTCGCCACTCTACCTGCCGCACGAGTTGTAAACGGCGGCGGCGCCAGCTCTCTGGCAAAAGATTCAGTTTAACCGGCGCTGGAGGCAGCTCGATGCCTACGATCTCGGTGGGACTGGCCAGAATATCCTGCACTGTATCGCGCAGCTCGTAGCAGCTTTCGTCCAGCAACACATTGGGATAGGAAGCATCTATGCCCTGCAGTTCGGCGCTCAATCGCAACTGCGGCAGTTCAAGTTGCAGCTGATCGCCATTGTGTTCGATTGCCCGCGCAAGGCAAAGCTTTCCGTTTTCTGTCATGGCGTAAACGAGCATCTCGCCTTCCGGATAAATCAAGAGAGCATTGCCTTTCGGGGCATGCGTGCTGGCCCGCTGTGCGGCATACACCGTTACCTGCCGTGGAATGTAACCACGCGCCAGGAGCGGCGAAGCGACCTCGGAAAGTTGCTCGTTTCTAATGGCGATCGCAGACACGACGCTTTCATTTTCGTTTTGTTCGATCAGTTCAAAATCGCTCGTAACTTCGTCGGCAGGAAACGGCAGCAACTTCTCGATTTGAAGACGAATCATTTCCGGGAACTCCGCCGGATCGACGCTGGGCACTCGGAATCGCTGCGCAATCACGGACGACACAGGCAGACCAAGAACAAACTCGTCATCGGCCGAGAGCAGTGGCACTGCTTCGTCCAAAGTTTGCAGTTTGCGCACGGTCCAGGAACCGTTTTGCTCGGCTGAGCGGAGAAAATTCCAGCCGTGGGAAGTAGGAATAATGAAAATAGATGGCATCCCGATGTGGATATCAAAGCTCCTTCCAACTGAACACTTGAGGACGACCTACTCCTGCTGCTTGCTTGAGCACTACCATCTCCACCGATCGCGTAACACTACCCGATTTTCCCACGCTGACGATGCGAAACACTGGATTCGGGCTTTTGTACACGATGAGGTTTTGAATTCCGTTGGCCTGCGGTAATGGCCCCGTTCCGGCCCCTGTGAGACCAAGAAGAGTAACCGCAGTTTGTTGATCCATCTGGGCGTCGTCGGTTGTTCCATCGATTCCATCCGGCCCACGCCGCGCCTGGAGAAAACGATCGACAAAGTCATCTGGAATTCCCAGCGCACGCAACACGTCCCGGGACGCATAGGCTGCATCAATCTGCTGACATCCGCCAACGACGGTGGTGAAGTCTTCGTCCCATCCGGGATGTGAAGTGTATTTGGCCCATCCAAAGACTTTTTTCAGGTCGTCCACAGAAGTCAGCGGCGCATGCGCCGGATGATAATCGTCGGTCTCTTCCGGCGCATTCAAATGTCGCAACCCTTTCGTTGGCGATATCCAGTCAAGCAGGGAATCCATCATCGCGTCGAGGTCGTTTAGCTCTACACCTTTTATGTTGAGATATTGGCGCAGAGCTTGCACGAGCACCGGATTCTCTAGACCACCCGGCGCAAGTAAGTTCAAATTGAAACGACCACATTCACCACTCATTTGGACATCGTAGCTTTCACTGGCCCCCATTTTGGCATGCAGATTCGCCGAGGCAGGTTGGATCGTCGGATTCAATGCCACCTCTGCACCCGAAGCCGCCATTGCTTCAGCGGACAATACACGGTTTGCATTCGCGGACACCGTTAGACGTGAATTGATGTCGAGAGCCCACGCGAATACGACACCAGCAAGCAAGAATAACGCCCAAAGGGACAATAGCAATGCAGCGCCCGAATCGGAATGACATTTTCGCGAAGGTATTTTCACAACGTGATTCTACTAGTATGGCGTTCGCCTTAGAGGGATGACCGCTTCCCAGGGATCGGCTGCATCGGGGCGCCCGACGCTGATCTTCACCAGCGATGGCAAGCGAGCTCCGCCGGGCCATCGAGGCAACCATGTATTCGCATTCGGATCAAAGTAGGCGATTTCAAGGCTGGTCACATTTCTAATCAACGGCACCCAGGTTTCGTGCCCTTCTGCAGTGTCAGAATCGTTCAGCGGCTTTCGCAACAGGCCAATGTCCAACTGGTCTCCATCTGGTTGTAAGCGGAGGATCACCGTAAACTCGCCCGGCGCATAGCGCGTAAGCAGACCAGGACCCGCCCCGGAATTCCATCTTATCTCATCGCGCTCGCGATCGTTTAACTTAAACGGCTCTCCCATCATCCTCGCTCCAAGGGGACTCAAGCTTTGCCACTCGGTGGTGAGCAAATCACGTAGCCCATCATATTGCGCATCGTTTGCGGCCGTAGCCGATGAAAACTGCAGGGCACTCATCGTCGATTGTACAAAGCGAAAAATCGCCATCGCCATCATCCCAAGGATCGCCACCGCCAACATGATCTCAAGCAGCGTGAAACCCCGGTAGCAATGGCGCGCTGCGCGCATCCGATGGGACCGGCAATTCGTCAACCTAGCCGGCGCGATAAACATAAAACTGAATCTGTTTTGACTGCGGAACGCCCGCGTGCTCCCAATGGGCGGTCAATGTAACGGTATTGATACCGTTTATGAGCGTATTATCGGGCTCGGTTAAAGCGGCAGGAACGGTTTTTTGAGTCAGGATGATCCTGCCATAATTGGTGTTAATCTTGAATTCCTTTTCAGCTTCAGGAACGGCTGACGCAGCTTGAACTTGCGCCATTCGATCGGACAAGATCTGTCGCACAACGTTCTCTTCAGCGCTAATCGTGCTCGCATTCATGCAATTCTCTACCGCGCGTCCAAGCGAGATCACGCCCACAACAAAGATGGCGACACCAAGCAGCACTTCGTACAACGCAAAGCCACGTGCCGATGTTGCCCGATTCCGAGTTCGCCTCGCAGCCATAATTGAAGTATTGGAGTGCTGGAGGGCTGGATCGTTGAAAATTCCATTACTCCACTTCTTCAATACTCCGTCACTCCGGGGCTCTTTACCTTGCAGCATATTGAGTAAGCTCCGGCTGCGCGGTTAGCGGCGAGTAATTTGCCGTCCAGACACCAGCGGGACCTCTGAATTGGACAATCGCGGGCTCACAGTTTCCCGACGGCCAGAATATCCATTCAGCCGGGTGTTTGCCCGTCAGTGCTACCGGAAGCGAAAGCCTTAGGGAGGTTCCCTTACCCGGACGAAAGACCGCAGTGGGTTTCGCGTCCCCATCTTCTGCAAAGACTTCCGGCCGCAAGAAGACAATGTCCTTGCCCCAGGCAAGCAGATATGGCCGGCGCTCCGTCACACTGCGCTCCTGCGCCTGGTGCACAAGCTGGTTGAAACCATCGAGAGATTGCTTCAGCCTCCTGTTAGCGATGACGCCGCTCAAACTCGGCACGGCTAGTAGAAGCAACAGCATTAATATAAAAATGCTGAGCGCAATCTCGATCAGCGTAAACGCCCGAAAACGTTGCACTGACGAAGTTACTCGATCGACGCAAAATCACAACCGGGCAGCTCAGGGAGTGACGCCTTCCCAGCCGTCACGTTCATGCGACGGCTGCCCAAGCCGGACTCACGCTCTCCGCGAGCCATGCAGAAACCGATCCATTGCCACATCCAACTTCAAGCGTGCACGCCCCTGGCCTGACGACTCCGAGCGCATCGATGTACCGTCGATGCATCGGATCCAATAATTGCGCCATAAGCGCCAGACGCGCTCCCTCGCCTTTCAAATCATGACGCAGAACATATTTCGGCATGTGCTTGTGATCGTAAATTAATGACAAGCGAGCGGCAAATCGTCCGTGCAACGAGCCGCTAAAAAAAAGCAATCGACCACCAGCAGTCGCATTGTCTGTGTGCTACGCTCTTATCGGAAATGAAGCTTGCCTTGCGCATCGGCATCGTCACAGCCGCGGCGTGCGTAGTTGCGATGCTGATCTGGCAGGGAGTCACCGCACAGGGTGCCCCTGATCCACTGCGACCAAACACCAGTCCAACCGTGGCTTTTTTGGACATTGGAATTCTTGTCTTCCGCGAAGGGCTGGAATGCATTCTGGTGCTGGCAGCCATCACGGCGAGCATGACTGGTCCTAAACGCAGTCATCGGCGGCCAGTGGCGTTCGGCGCGTCTTTCGCCTTCGTAGCCACATTGATCACGTGGTTCGTCGCCATTCGAATCGTCGGCTCGCTTGGCGACAATATGTCCGCGCTCGATCTCCAGGCCGCAACCGGGTTGGTGGCCATCGTTGTTTTGCTGGTGATCATGAATTGGTTTTTCCATAAAATTTACTGGGGTGGCTGGATTCGTGCGCACAATCGCCGGCGCAAAGCCCTGCTCGAAAACGCGCGCACGGCTGAAATTTCACAGAGACGTCTGTGGTGGGGATTGATCTTGCTCGGGTTCACGTCGTTGTATCGGGAAGGTTTTGAAGTCGTGCTTTTTTTACAGAGCTATCATTTGCGATTGGGCGGCGGGGTTGTGCTCAAAGGTGCGTTGCTGGGTCTCGTGCTGACCGGAATGGTGGCCGTCCTTACATTCGTTCTCCAGCAGCGACTGCCCTATCGCAAAATGCTAATCACCACCGGCATTCTGCTAGGCGTGGTGCTGTTGGTGATGGTCGGCGAGCAGGCACAGGAAATGCAATTGGCGCACTGGATCCCCACTACCCCCATCAGTCTTCTTGAAACATACATTCCCCGATGGATGGGCCTCTGGTTTGCTGTTTTTCCAACTGTTGAAACGCTCGTTGCACAAGGAATCGCAGCGGTGCTCGTAATCGGATCGTATTTTGCCGCGCGACGCTTTGGCGGCGGTCCGGCCGGTGGAACCTCGGTCGAAGCTCACGCGCCCAGCATGGCTGCAATCAACGCGTAGGAGACCGCTGAAAGCCGACCGCGCTTGCTTTGGAATTCCTTCTTTAGCCGGTTTCCGCTGGGCCGCGTAAACGCGGAACTCCAAACCTCGCGCGATTCCAGTTGAAGCAAGGCGCAACCTTTACACCTTAGGCGGATGATTCCGTCGAGTTGTCGTGTTTCTGCGCTGGCTTGGAGCATTTTTGCTATTTCAATTTTGCCAGCTTCTGTTGGATTTGCTGTCTCTACTGGTTCAACGCCGCCGGGAGCGATTAATGAAAATTTGTTCAACGGAATGCGCTGGCGACAGATCGGGCCATTTCGCGGAGGTCGGGCACTGGCGATCGAAGGCGTGGCAGGCGAACCGGATACTTATTATTTTGGCGGCGTCGCTGGCGGTGTGTGGAAGACGATTGACGGGGGAGCAAATTGGAGTCCGCTTTTCGACAAAGCACCGATTTCTTCCATCGGCGCTATTGCGGTAGCACCATCCGATCACAACGTCATTTATGTCGGAACCGGCGAAGCAGCGATTCGCGGCAATATCACGTATGGCACCGGAGTCTTTAAATCGATCGACGGCGGCAAAACATGGGACAACGTTGGGTTGAAAGATACGCGGCAGATCGGCGCGCTCATAGTCGATCCGAGAAATGAGAACGTGGTTCTGGTCGCAGCGCTGGGTCACGCGTTTGGTCCAAATCAAGAGCGCGGGATTTTTCGAACAACCGACGGCGGTAAAACTTGGACAAAAGTTTTATCTAAAGATGAAAATACTGGCGGTATCGACGTTGTATTCGATCCGCACAATCCCAACATCGTGTTTGCATCGCTTTGGCAGGCGCGCCGGCAGCCGTGGTTTTTTTCCAGCGGCGGTCCCGGCAGCGGCCTTTACCGCTCGGAGGATAACGGCGTCACATGGAAACACCTCGAAGGTAATGGTCTTCCGGACGGAATTCTCGGAAGAATCGGAATCGCGGTTTCCGGCGCGGATTCGAATCGCGTCTATGCAATCATCGAGGCGAAAGACGGCGGTTTGTTTCGATCGGACGACGCGGGACAGCATTGGACGCGAATAAATGATGATGGCCGATTTCGGCAGCGCGCCTGGTACTTCAGCAAAGTTTATGCGGATCCAAAATCGGCGGACACCGTTTACGTTTTAAACACCGGACTGTTCAAGTCTGTCGATGGCGGAAAGACATTCAATCTCATGCCCGCGCGTCACGGAGATCATCACGGGCTTTGGATTGATCCCACAAATCCGTCCCGTATCGCAAATGCGAGTGACGGCGGCGCAAGCATCTCAACTGACGGCGGCAAGAATTGGACCAGTCAAGACAACCAGCCGACTGCGCAATTTTATCACGTCGCTGTGGACAACGCGTTCCCCTACCACATTTATGGCGCACAACAGGACAATTCGAATGTCGGCATCGCGAGCCGTTCTGCTTCAGGAGTTATTGGCCGGGCGAATTGGTTTGAGGCTGGCGGCGGCGAGTGTGGGTTCGTGGTGCCCGACCCGCGTGATTGGCGCATCATTTATTCAAACAGCGAAGGCCTCGTCAACCGTTACGACAAAAAGAAGGAGGAAGTGCAGGACGTCAGTCCAATCCCGCTCGATAATTCCGGTCACGGCGCCGCCGATCTCACCCACCGTTTTCAATGGGTCTCGCCATTGATGCTTTCACCGCATAATCCTGATGTGCTGTACACCGCGGCGGAATGCGTTTTCAAATCGACCGACCACGGGCAAAGCTGGACACAAATCAGTGGCGATCTCACACGCAATGACAAATCCAAACAACAGCCGAGCGGCGGCCCGCTGACAAATGACATCACGTCAGTCGAGTATTACGACACCGTGTTCGCGCTCGCCGAATCGCCGGTAAACAAGGGAACTCTGTGGGCCGGCACAGACGATGGACTGCTTCAGGTTACGACGGACGACGGCCAGCATTGGTCAAAGGTCACGCCGAAGATGCCCGAGTGGAGCACCGTCAGCATCATCGACGCTTCACCGCACGACGGCAGCACCGCGTACGTCGCGGTAGACCGACACAAGCTCGACGATTTCAAACCGTACATTTTCAAAACGACCGACCTCGGAAAAAATTGGAGCGCAATTACAAATGGAATTCCAAATGGCGCGTATGTCCACGCGGTACGCGAAGATCCCAAGCGCAAAGGTCTGCTTTATGCGGGAACTGAGCTCGGTGTCTTCGTGTCATTTGATGACGGCGCGCACTGGCAGCCGCTGCAGTTGAATCTTCCGGTAACACCAATTCACGATCTCGTGCTCAAAGACGACGATCTGGTCGTCGCGACGCACGGGCGTTCCTTCTGGGTATTGGACGATTTGACACCGCTTCGCCAGCTAAATGCGCAATCAAGCGCGTCGGACGTTATTCTTTATCAGCCGCAGACCGCATTGCGTTTGCATTACCCAGAGGAATTCGACAAACGCCAGCCAGTGGGCGACAACCCGCCGCCGGGTGCGATCATCGATTATTATTTCAAGACCGCGCCGAAAGAGGAAGTTACACTCGACATCCTGGATTCTTCAGGAAAGGTCGTGCGGCATCTTTCCAGCAAGGAAAAGAAGGAAAACGAGCAACCGCCTGAGTGGCCGGATCGCGTAGAGCGCGTAAAGAGGATTCCAGCTAACGAAGGAATGAACCGATTCGCGTGGGATCTGCGTTACGACGATCCCATTCAAATCCCGGGCGCATTCTATTCAAGCACCGGACCGAAAGGGCCATTAGCCCTGCCGGGTGATTACCAGGTGAAACTGACCGTTGGCGGCAAATCGCAAACTGCACCGCTTCATTTGGTGATCGATCCTCGAAACAAAGGACAGGAAGCGGCATTGCAAAAACAATTCACTTTAGCCAGACAGGTAAACGATCGAATTTCGCAACTTCACCAATCCGTAGATGAAATCCGCGATCTAAGATCACAAATTCAAAATCTGCACAAACGTTTCGGAGACGATCAGCGCCTGAAGCCGGCGCTTGCAGCTGCGGAGGATCTCGATCACAAAATGTCCAAAGTCGAACAGAAGCTTATCCAGATAAACATGAAGGGCTCGGAAGCCAACCTCGCTTTTCCCAATATGTTAAACGAGCGGTTCGATACATTTAGCCACACTATCGAGACCGCAGACACTGAACCGACCAAACCCCAACTCGATGTATTTCAAATGTTGAGCAGCCAGCTTGACGAGCAGCTAAAAAAATGGGCGCAGCTCAAGCAAGTGGACATCGCCAAAGTAAGCGAATTGGTTAAACAGGCTAATTTGCCCACGCTAATCATCAGCGAAAAGAAAAGCGGATGAGTGGGATCGCGTTGTCCTTAACGCGATGCTAAGTAGCGACGGGGTAACCGTGTAGATTCACATCACCTTAGGAGAAGCCGATCCGCCATGACCAAGATCGAAAAGGCTGTCGTGCTTGCGGCGGGTCGCGGCACACGGATGCGCGAGCTTACTGCGGAACTTCCCAAACCGATGATCGAACTCCGCGGCAAGCCAGTGTTACACCACATGATTGACGGACTGCGTAACGCGCACATCGACGAATTGCTTCTTGTCGTCGGTTATCGCGCCGATGCCGTCCGCGAATTTTTTGGTGACGGTTCACGCTACAATGTCGCTATTCAGTATGTAACTCAGACAATACAAGATGGGACGGGGCGGGTTGTCGATCTTGCTCGCGATTTCGTGGGAAATACTCCATTCGTTTTGAGCTACGGCGATATCTTGGTTGATCCGGCAAACTACAAACGCCTGGTTGATCTTCCCGAAGATGTTGAGGCGATACTGACAGTCACACGCGGCGAAGATGTCACCAAAGGTGGCGCGGTTTTCCTGAGTAGCGAGATGGATTTGCTCGACCTTCGCGAAAAACCAAAACCGGGCGAGCCCACGAGCCCATGGTACAATGCCGGCCTTTACGCGTTTCGCCCCAGCATTTTTCACTTCACCGCAAAACTAAAACCATCCCCACGCGGCGAATACGAACTGACCGATGCGATTCGCGATCTTGCTCATTCCGGTAAAAAAGTGAGAGCGCTCGCGCTCACCGGCGAATGGGCGGATGTGCGCGATCCTGAAATCCTCGCACGATTAAACCAATGAGTGCCGCGAATTGCCGCGCAGCCATCCAATTTCGATCCGCGTCGGTGGCGTGATTCGTAACCAACTTCACCGCGTTTGCTCGGCCGCCTCGGCCGGAGGTTCTTCGCCGATTTCTTCTTCAATTTCACGGCGCCATTCGCGCGAAAGCCAGGGCCGCAAAAATCCGTAAAGCAAATATGCCAGGAACAGCACGGCGGGCATCCATTCGTAATTCATCACCGTCAAAATGAGAACAAGGATGATGATAAGAAAACGCGGAATCGACTTTTTCGTTTTCCAATTAACCGCCTTAAAGCTCGGATATTGAAACCGGCTGAACATCATGAAGGAAAGGAAAAGCAACAATGGCGGCAACACAAAGCGCCAGTTACCGACGTGATGCTCACCTTCCGCGAGCCAAAGAAGAAACAACGTAATTGATGCAATTAGACCGGCCGCGGCTGGGATCGGAAAACCTGTAAACGTGTGTTGGTTCGGTCCGTTAGGTTTGGCAGCCGCGGAATTAAAACGGGCCAATCGCAGCGCGCCGCAAGCCAGGTAAATGAACGCGATGATCCAGCACGCGCGAGGAAACTCCTGCAACACAACGCGGTAAACCATCAGGGCGGGGGCAAGCCCGAATGAAACAATATCTGCAAGTGAATCGAACTCGCGACCGAACAGACTCTCGTGCCCGCCTAGCCGGGCGAGGCGCCCGTCCAGGAAATCAAAAATAAACGCACCGAGAATAAACCAGATCGCTTCATGGAAAAGATTGGCCGCTGCGTCCACGTTGGTGCTTTGCAGGAGCGCGCCTTCCAAAATTTTGAGCGTGGCCGTGAATCCGCAAAAAAGATTTCCCGCCGTCATTAAATTGGGCAGGAGATAGATTTTGGATGGCTGTTCGTTCATTCGTCAGACAGTCGCGCAATCGGGGTTGCTCCGCCCGCCACGTGGTCTCCTATCCTGACGAGAATAGTGGCGGAAAGCGGCAAATATAATTCCGTTCGCGAACCGAAGCGAATCATACCAAAGCGCTCACCTTTCTTTAACTCATCGCCAATTTTTGCCCACGCAACGATCCGTCGCGCAATCGCGCCTGTGATCTGCCGAACAACGATTGTAACGCCCGCGTTCTCGAACGCCCACGTCATCGATTCGTTGTTCTCGGAACAATCCGGACGGCGCGCATCGAGAAATAGCCCTGGCCGATGTTGGCAGTAAGTGATCCGGCCATCAATCGGCGCGCGATTCGTGTGGACATCGAAAATCGACAAAAAGATTCCGACACGGCGGGCTTTGGTTTTCAGCACTTCATTTTCATTCACTTCCACGATATCCATCACCTTTCCATCAGCGGCGGCGACGATCAGATTTTTATCTGTCGGCACAGCGCGTTCGGGATCACGGAAAAATGCGATAGTGCACAAACAGAGCAGCACAAAGAACCAAAATGCCCATGCCGAGAACAATCCGGAAATGACCGCGAGCCCCGCAAGAAAAGTTAAGATCCAGCGTGCTTCCGACAAGGTTTGGAGGCGCATAAGGGAGCCTATTTTCGGGGTCAAAAAAGGGCGGGTCAAGGCGGCAAAATTTACGACAGCTGGCCGCTGGCCGCGACCACAATATAATGGGCCTGGAGGCCGGTGCCTCTCCAATTAGTAGCGGAAATAACCCGCTCGTGCCCAGAGATTATTTGTTGTTTCGCAGTCGTTTTCTGTTATGCTGTTCACCTGGGCCGTTCGGCCCCGATTTTATGGCGCAAGTTCAAGAAGAAATTCCGGTGGAAAAAGTCAGCATGTCGACCGGAATTGCCGCAACACAAAAGTATGATGCGGCACAAATCGATAAGCTGGAAGGGCTCGAAGCGGTACGGAAACGACCCGGAATGTTCATTGGGGATCCGGACGAACGCGGATTGCATCACCTGGTCTACGAAGTTCTCGATAATTCCATCGACGAACATCTGGCGGGATTTTGCACAAGGATCGAAGTAGTCATCCACGTCGACGGGTCGGTCTCGGTCCGCGATAACGGTCGTGGTATTCCAGTTGATATTCATCCGAAATGGAGGATGCCGGCGATTGAGCTGGTGCTCACGAATCTGCATGCGGGCGGAAAATTCGGGCAAGGCGCCTACAAGTATTCGGGAGGGTTGCACGGCGTCGGCGCGAAATGCACAAACGCTCTCTCAGAATGGTTCAAGGCCGAAGTCTCGCGCGACGGCAAAGTCTATCACATGGCTTTCGCCAAAGGGAGAACAACTGACAAGCTCACTGTCATCGGTGAGGTCAAAAATAAAAAAACTACCGGCACGCTCATCACTTTTTTACCCGATCCGACGATCTTCACAATTACGACGGAGTTTAAGTTCGAGCGCCTGGGAACGCGTTTGCGCGAGCTGGCATTTCTCAATCCGGGCCTGGAAATCACTCTGACAGATGAGCGTGTCGACCCAGCCAAAAAGGAGATATTTTTTTACAAGCACGGCATCGAAGAATTCGTAAAGCAGCTCGGCGAAAATAAGCAGGTTCTACATCCAAAGCCGATCGTCATTTCACGACAAAGAGATGAGGTTTTTGTCGATGTCGTCCTCCAATATAACGACAGCTATAACGATCAGATTTTGCCATTTGCGAATTCGATCCCGAACCCGGATGGCGGTACGCATCTTACCGGCTTTCGCACCGCGCTGACGAAGGCAATCAATCAATACGCGCGGCAAACCAACCTCTTAAAGGAAAAGGATTCCTCCATCTCGGGAGATGATGTGCGCGAAGGTTTGATTTGCGTGCTTAGCGTGAAGTTGCCTAATCCGCGTTTTGAGTCGCAGACTAAGGTGAAGCTGGTGAATACCGAAATCGACGGAGTCGTAAACTCGGTCGCTTACGACGGGCTGATGACTTATTTTGATAAGAACCCGCCGATTGCCCGTCGTATTTTCGACAAGGTTCTTACAGCGGCCCGTGCGCGGGAAGCTGCGCGAAAGGCCCGCGAAACAATTCGCAAAGGTGCTCTTACCGGCGGCGGTCTCCCTGGAAAACTGGCAGATTGTTCCGAGCGCGATCCAGAATTCACCGAGCTCTACATCGTCGAAGGTGACTCGGCCGGCGGTTCCGCCAAGCAGGGTCGCGACCGGCGTTATCAGGCGATTTTGCCGATCCGCGGCAAATTGATCAATGTCGAGAAAGCGCGCGAGGATCAATTTCTCAAAAATACTGAGATTCAGGCCATGATCACGGCGATCGGCGCCGGAATTGGCAAACCAAAGGAGGAAGGCAACGGCAAGGACGAGGGCCGGTTCGATATCACAAAGCTGCGCTACGGTCGCATCATCATCATGACCGATGCGGATGTAGATGGCTCCCACATTCGAACTCTGTTGCTCACCTTTTTTTTCCGGCAGATGACTGAGCTGGTGCGCGCCGGAAGAATTTACATTGCGCAACCGCCGCTCTATCAAATTAAGCGTAAAAAACGCGAAGAATACGTGGATGACGATGCGCGGCTGAACAAAATTTTGATTTCGCTCGGTGCGGAGGATGTGCGTCTGAAAAATCTCGCCGACGATAAAGAAATCACTGCGGCACAACTCAAGGACATTCTCGATTTGCTTGAGAAGCTCGCGAAACTGAGCGAAGCAGTGCGCCGTCACGGCGGAGATTTTGAGACTTATCTCACGCATCGGAACGCCAAATCGGGCAAGCTGCCAACGTATCTGGTCAAGGTACGGGACGGAAATGACGAGACTGCGCACTATTTCCACGACGAAAAAGCAGTGCGCACTTTTCATCAGGAAAATCTCGACCTGAATTTGTTCGATACACAGATCGGGCAGGAACTGCTTCCGCTGAGCGATGCCCCCGCGCGGACCAATGGAAACCGCAGACGTGGCAGACTGATCGAGTTACACGAATCTGCTGCCATCGAAAAAATCATAGCCGAACTCGCTCGGAAAGGCCTGAAAATTGGCCATTACGCCACCAATGACCAGCCGATCTTCGAGCTGATTGAAGGCGAAGGCGACAAAGCCGTTTCACATCCGCTGTTTTCGATTCCGGAAATCCTCGAGAAGATTCTGGAGATTGGCCGGCGCGGAGTGCAGATCAAACGCTTCAAGGGTCTGGGCGAAATGAACGCCAAGGAGTTGTTTGAGACCACAATGAATCCGGAAAAGCGCAAGCTTCTGAAAGTCGATCTCAATGACGATAACGCTGTCGATGCCGACAAAATGTTCACGAGATTAATGGGCGATCTGGTCGAGCCGCGTCGTCAATATATCGAAGACAACGCGCTAAATGTGCGCAACCTCGACGTGTAAACCAGATGGGCGGTTTATTTCATAGGCTGCGTCATCCGCGGCGCTGTTACGTGGTCTGCACCATTCCTCGTTCCGGAAGCAATTTGCTCACGGACGGGTTGCGCGACACTCGCCGTGCAGGGATGCCCAAACAATTTTTTCTGCCGAAGGCTGAATCGGGTTATGCCGCGGAACTCGGGATTGATCCGGCTGCTGATTATGCCGGCTACGTGCGCGGCGTTGTAAACAGCAAGATAACGCGCAACGAGGTCTTTGGTTTCAAACTGATGAGCTGGTACTTGGACGATTTTTTCTCGCGGTTGCGAGAAACGCACCGTTCTGGAAATTCTACAACAAGCGATCTCGAGCTATTGGGAAGCGCTTTTCCGCGTCTTGATTTTGTCCGCATCGTGCGGCGTCACAAATTACGGCAGGCGTTGTCCACCGCTCGCGCACTTCAGACCGGTCTTTGGAAAGTACAGGAAGGCAAAAGTAGTTTCAGGGAACCGGAGTTCGATCCCGACCTAATCGAGCAATCACTCCGCGAAGCTGAACGGCAGGAGAAAATCTGGGACGATTTCTTTCGGCGTATCGGAGCAAAACCGTTCCTGGTCGAGTACGAAAAACTTTGCGACGACTACGGAGCGACGATCCGCGCAGTGCTGAATTTCTTGAGAATCAAACTTCCGTCTAATACACGCGTAGGTCCGCCTGTGACGACCCGCCAAGCCGATGAGATCTCTCGGATCTGGGAAGAACGTTTCTTAGCGGAGCGGCCTTCTGCGTATTCGTTAGCGTCTAGCTAAACCAGTCATGTTGAATCCGAACGAAAAAATAGAGCCGATAAACGTAGCCGAGGAAGTATCGAGGTCTTTCCTCGATTACTCGATGTCGGTGATTATTTCTCGCGCATTGCCTGACGCACGCGACGGACTGAAGCCTTCACAGCGAAGGATTCTTTACGCGATGCATGATCTATCGCTTTTCCCGGGTCGGCAGCACCGCAAATGCGCAAAAATCTGCGGCGACACGAGCGGAAATTATCATCCTCACGGCGAGGCTGTGATTTATCCTACCCTCGTTCACATGGCGCAACCATGGGCAATGCGCGAGCGCCTGGTTGACGGCCAGGGAAACTTCGGCTCCATCGAAGGCGATCCACCGGCAGCGATGCGGTACACCGAAGCGCGCATGACTCATCTCGGCGCTGCGTTGATGACCGACATGGAGAAGGACACTGTCGATTTCGTTCCCAACTATGACGAAACGCGCACTGAGCCGACAGTCTTTCCAGCTGCTCTTCCGAATTTGCTCGTCAACGGGGGAACTGGCATCGCCGTGGGCATGGCGACCAATATCCCGCCACACAATCTCGCTGAGGTCATCGATGGGATCTGCGCGCAGATCGATAATCCCGACATCACATTGGACGAGCTGATGAAGCACGTAAAAGGACCGGATTTCCCGACCGGGTGCGTCATCTGCGGCGGGGGCGGGATCCGGCAGTATTTCGAGACCGGCCGCGGCAGTATGAAAGTGCGCGGTAGGGCCGGCGTCGAAGAACTCAAAGGCGGCCGCGAGCAAATCGTGATCACGCAGATCCCGTACGGCGTGAACCGCGCCACGCTGGTCGAGCGCATTGCGCAACTGGTGAACGATAAAGTACTGACCGACATCAGCTACGTTGGCGATCAATCGGACGAGAACACCCGAGTGGTGATCGAATTGAAACGCGACGCGAATCCGAAAGTTACTATCGCCAATCTGTACAAGCATACCGCATTAGAATCTTCGTTTGCCGTTACCATGCTGGCGATTGACCACGGCCGGCCGAAGCTGCTCTCGCTTAAAGAAGCCATCGCGGCTTACATCGAGCATCGCCGCGAAGTCGTTCTTCGGCGCACGCGTTTCGAATTGCGTAAGGCCGAAGAACGCGCCGAGACGCTGGAAGGTTATCTCATTGCGCTGGCAAACCTCGACGAATTTCTCCGCATTATTCGCGGATCTGCCAATCGTGATGAAGCCCGAGTAAAACTGCTCGCATTTGAATTCACTAAACGTCAGGTGGAACAAATCGGGATTCTTATCCGCAATCCCGCACGCCTGACGGATGGCCGGTATGCGTTCGGCGAACAGCAAGCTGACGACATTCTCAATCTTCGTCTCTATCAATTAACCGGTCTCGAGCGCGACAAAATTGACAAGGAGTACAAGGAGCTGATCGAGACTATCAAGGATTTGCAGGACATTCTCGCGAAAGAGCAACGTGTCTTCACCATCATCAAGAAGGAATTGCGCGAGATCCGCGATAAATACGGCTCGCCGCGCCTGACCGAAATCGCCCCTGATCAAGCAGAGATCAACATGGAAGATCTCATCGCCAACGAGGGCTGCATCATTAGCATTACATATGGCGGATTTATCAAACGGACGGCCGTGAGCGCCTTTCGCGCGCAACGGCGCGGCGGCAAAGGTGTCATCGGCATGCAAACACGCGAGGGTGCGACCGAGGCAGAAGAAGGCGATTTCGTCGAGCACCTTTTTACGGCTACTACACACGACTATCTGATGTTCTTCACGGCGACTGGCCGCGCTTACGTGGAAAAGGTTTATGAAATTCCAGAGATGGGACGCGCGGCAAAAGGCCGCTCCATCGCGAATATTCTCGAGCTGAAGCCGGACGAAAAAATCGCGGCCACAATTCGCGTTCAATCTAAAAAGTCCGGTACGGGCCCGACTGCTGTCGATCAAACGTGGGACGAAAATCTGCACATCGGCTTCGCGACGCAGTCCGGCATCGTCAAAAAATCCAATCTGTCTAATTACGCGAATGTCCGGCGCGGTGGCATTATCGCCATTCAAGTCGAAGAAGGCGACCGTTTGATTGATGCGAAGCTAACGAATGGTAACAACGAGATCGTCCTGATCACGAAAAGCGGCATGAGTTTGCGATTCCATGAAGAGCAGTTGCGGGACCAAGGCCGGAACACCGTCGGTGTGTGGGGAATTCGCCCGCAGAAGGGCGATCATGTCGTTGCGACCGCGATCGTCGATCCAGAGTCCATGTTGCTCGTGGCCGGCGAAAACGGAATCGGCAAACGAACTGCCTTTGATGATTACCGGCGGCAATCGCGCGGCGGCAAAGGCATCATTACCATGAGAACCGGCGAAAAAACTGGCGACGTTGTTGGCGCGCTTACAGTTCGCGAAACTGATGAGATCATGCTCATTACTAACAAAGGCCAAATGGTGCGCACCCGGGTCAAAGAAATTCGCGAAACCGGTCGCAATACCATGGGTGTAAAATTAATGGACCTTCGTAACGGCGAGAAGCTTCAGGCAATCGCACCCGTAGTGAGTCAGACCGCGGAAGAGGAAGCTCAAGGCGCAAACGCGCCTGCCGAAAAATCCTAGCAACAAAATTTGAGGGACGGCGCGCTGCTCCGCCGCCCTGGACTTCCATCCGCGCGTTCCTGGCTCAGTAGCCGCTGCCCATGTGGGTTGTTGTCGTCGTCGTTCGCGTAGCCGGCGGCGGTGGCGGCGGCTCGGCCGTGACCGTGGTTTGCCGAGTCGTTGTCGTCGTCGACTCCGGTGTACTCGAGCAGGAAACCAGCGACAAACCAATCACTGACATCGCAGAAACCAGTATGATTGCTTTTTTCATAGTGAACTTGTTTTGTTTACAACAGATTCGTCACAAGTTGCGTCGGCAGATGTATTAGGACGGATAAATTCTTCTCACGTTTGAATCTTAGCGCGCTGCTTCTTTAGCTCTCCGCGCTTGCGTTTTGATTCCAAAATCTTTTTCTTGAGCGCTGCCGGCCGTGACGACTTTTGCCGGCGCTCTTTCTCGCGTTTCGCACGCTCTGCCGCGCGACGCTGCTCCCGTAACCTCGTGATTTCTTCGACCAAACGTTCACGCGCAAGCTTTCGGTTTATCGCTTGCGAACGCGAATCCTGGACGGTCACGGAGATGCCGCTCGGCCCATGCCGTAGCGTCACCGCGGTTGAAACCTTGTTAACGTGTTGGCCACCAGGCCCTGAGGACCGGGCAAAAATCTCTTCGAGATCGGATTCAAAAACCCCTAGCTGCTTCATTCGATTTGTGACGTCGCTCTCTGCCATAACGCCGGAATTTCTTTCAAAAGCGGAATTGCCGATGGCCGGACTCGAACCGGCACGGGCCTTTTATGGCCCAACGGATTTTAAGTCTGCTCGCTAAAACGCCCTGTTTTTCGCTCGTTTTACCTATGAAAACTGCCTCCACTATTTCAAAACACATCTTGACCGACTGCCAAACTGCTGCCACGCTCCGGCTTCAACATGAAAAACAATTGGCCCCGGATTCGCAAAGTGAAAGACAAAAAAAAGCGCGAGCGCTATCTCGTGGACGGACGCATCCACGGCAAGGGGCGGCGATTCTTTTTTGAGATCCGGCGCGATGCCGACACTAAAGCGCACGCTCTTTCAATCGAACGGCGCAACCAGGGGACCGCTGCGCTTTACTTTCCCGAACGCTTGCGCGTCGAGGCGCTGGAATGCTCCGAAAAATTGAAACCTTTCGGAAAGAGTCTGCGCGATGCGGTCAATTTTTATCTGCCGCACCTGGCGATCGAGAATCGCACGTGCACGATC